>JBJLGD010000044.1:0-21396 GCA_045565015.1 Paracoccaceae bacterium | reverse complement strand
CTGTTGTCATTTGCAACTAGCTTAAATTGAACCGATAACGGTGGTATCTCACCGAGATAAAGCTAACTCCTTTAGACGTTCGTCGATCCTATTTCGACCCCATAATCGTCAAATGAACGATATTTGGTGGAGTCGCCGGGTACCGCCCCCGGGTCCGATCCGCTTATTGCGAGCGCGTTTATATCCATAGTCAATAAAGACAATAGACAGTATAGCGGAAAAAGCTGACTTTAAAAGCAATAAGTAACCATAGTTGAATATATATAAATAAACACTTGAGATGAATGAATTTTATTTATTTTTTAAATAATTTGTGACCAAGTGTTTTGGTGTATTGCTCGAGCGTTTCAAGACGATTATTCGCCAGCTTTCCATCTTTCGCAATAATTGCTTCTAAAATTTCTTGATGGAACAAGATTATTTTTTCTCGAGATCGTTCTGAAAATGTTATCATATTCATTAATGGTTGCATGGCTTCGATTGCTCCAGCAAGCTGATAACTTAAAACTGGATTTTTAGCGCAATCAACTAAAACGCGGTGAAATCGAATATCAGACGCACAAAAATCTTCGTCGCTCAGGTTTTTCTTCGTTTGAGTAGATATCTCACTATTTAATAACGCTATATCCTTATTTGTTCGACGACTTGCAGCAAAGTATGTGCATGCTCTCTCGAGACTGAAGCGAGCCTCGCAAGCTATTTCAAAGCTAACATCATTCATCGATAATAATAGAGTAGAAGTAGTTATTTGATAATCGTAAGCCTCCTCAAAACTGAGTTGCTTTACGAAGGCTCCGCCTGATGCCCCGCGTTGAGTTCTTATCAAGTTTTGTGCTGCTAGTCTTTTGAGAGCTTCTCTGACGGTTGATCTGCTTACTTTGAATTGTTCTGCAAGTTCAGTCTCTGAAGGTAATCTTGATCCAATGTCTAATTCATTATTCTTTATAGATGCCCTAATTTCTTCGGCGATCTCGGTAGAAAGGTCAGGTACATTTATATTTTGAGATTTCATTTGTCAGACATTTAAAAACATGGCATCAGGATTGCGTTTAGGATTCTTTTATGGAGTTAAAAATGCAAGATGGCAATAAATCTTTTATTCGCTCAATCTTATGGTTGAGTTTTTTCATTACAATACTAATTTCCTGGGTTTATGTATTCCAAATGTCCTCATCTATGAAATTAGATTGGTTTGGCAATATGAAGATGGGATCTATGGCCGATGGTGGCATGAAGATGGGATCTATGGCCGATGGTGGCATGAAGATGGGATCCATGGCTACTCTTAAAATGTTATTTCCTATGTGGTCAATAATGATGATTGCCATGATGTTACCTGCTATGGTGCCAACTCTGCGTACCTATCAAGATTTAATAAAGACTGCTGAGGGCTCATGGTTGGGATGGAGTGGAGTTCTTGTGGGTTATATAGTCATATGGATTGGGTTCTCATTGCTGATTTCTCAACTACAAGTCTCTCTTACAAGTGTTGATTTTTTAAATAGTGCAGGGATAATACAATCAGATTGGATTATTTCACTCGCACTTGTTGCCGTAGGAGTATTTCAATTTACTGTCTTAAAAGATTTTTGCCACGAAGTTTGCCATTCTCCCTTTGGATATTTTATGAGTAATTGGCGATCAGGTCTACTTGGTGGATTCAGGATGGGTATTGGCTTAGGAATTTTTTGTGTCGGTTGCTGCTGGGGCTTTATGCTTTTAGCCTTTGTTATGGGTTACATGAACTTTATTTGGATGGGGTTGATTACCTTAATTGTTGTTCTAGAAAAGCTTCCACAAATAGGTATTATAATAAAAAAACCTTTGGGTGGTATTCTTATTCTGTTAGGAATATGCTCTGCCGTAGTAAATTTAACTTAGACTGGACAATATGATGAATAAAAAAACTGGCAAGACCTCTGATAAACTTCAAGTTATGCAGAAAATTGATAGCAGAATGAGTTCTAAAAGGCGTAGGAAGGAACCCACTGATTGGAAAATTAGTGGTGAATTATTCCTAAATTGTTCGTGTGATGTTTTTTGCCCATGCGTTGTTTCTCTTGGCGCACATCCGCCAACTGAGGGTCATTGTCACGCCTGGATGGGAATCATTATTGATGATGGCCATTTTGAGGGGGAAAGCTTATCTGGTTTGAATGTGGGTCTACTCGTCGATATTCCAGGCCGAATGGGCGAGGGGAATTGGAAAGTTGCGGCTTACGTTGACGAAAACGCTACACAAAAGGCTTATAACGGTATTTTAAAAATCTTTTCTGGTGCAGCCGGTGGAACAACTGGGCTTTTCACATTCCTTGTTTCAGAAATCATAGGAGCAGAGAGAGCGCCAGTTGAAATTACTCGTGAGGGAAGAAAACGTATTATTAATATCGGTCGTAAAATCCAAGGTGAGATAGAGCTAGTGGATGGTAAGTCTCCAGACCAGCCTGTAATGGTATCTAACACGAAATACTGGATGGGCTCAGACGTTTTAGTTGCAGTTGGAAAGAGATCAAAGGTGAGAGATTATGGTAGAGTTTGGGATTTTGATGGAAAATCTGCAGAAATCTGCCCAATCGAATGGTCAGGCCCATAATTATCTAGTCTACCGGATTTTTAAATTATAAAATTTTATTGGAGAAAATATGAACTTAGATATTGATTTCGTTCGAAAGCAATTTCCGGCTTTTCAGACAGCTAAATTAAACGGGCAGGCCTTTTTCCAGAGTGCTGGCGGGTCTTACGCTTGTAGGCAAGTGATAAGCAGGTTGAGTCGCTTCTATGAGGAAAGGAAAGTTCAGCCATATGATCCATACGAGGCATCCACTCTAGGTGGTAATGAAATGGATGAAGCGCGTGTGGGCTTAGCGAATTTTATGGGGGTTAAGGTGGAAGAAGTAAGTTTCGGTCCGTCAACTACACAAAATACATACGTCTTATCTCAAGCGTTTAAGCAATGGATGAAACCAGGCGAGGCCATTATTGTAACCAATCAGGATCATGAGGCAAACTCTGGGCCTTGGAGACGGCTATCAGAGGCAGGTATAGAAGTACGGGAATGGTGTATAAACTCTGAAACAGGTTCCTTAGAGGTGCCTGAGTTGGAGAGATTGTTAGACGATAAAGTTAGGTTGGTTTGCTTTCCACACTGTTCAAATGTTATTGGTGAGATTAATGATGTTAAGAAAATAGTTAATGTAATACATGGCGCTGGTGCCGTGAGTTGTGTTGATGGAGTTAGCTATGCGCCACACGGTTTACCGGATGTGGGTGCACTAAACACTGACATATACTTATTCTCTGCATATAAAACTTTTGGTCCGCATCAAGGGATTATGGTTATAAGGGAGGACTTGGGTTTTACCCTTCCTAATCAAGGTCATCACTTTAATGAAAAAACCTTATACTCGAGATTTACACCTGCTGGTCCGGATCATGCGCAAGTAGCGGCATGTGCAGGTATCACAGAATATTTTGATGATATTATAGGCCATCATATAAAAGATGCCTCAGGAATAAACAGGGCTAACGTAGTGCACGATCTTTTCAGAGATCATGAGGCAAGACTTTTGCAACCTTTATTAGATTATGTATCTGCCAAAAACTCTGTACGCTTGATTGGGCCTGCGGATGCTCAGAGGAGGGCGCCCACAGTTTCGCTAGAGGTTCAAGAAAGTTCCAATGACCTGGCAGCGCAGTTAGCAAAACGAAATGTAATGGCAGCGGGAGGTGACTTTTATGGTGGAAGACCCTTGAAGGCAATGAATGTCGATACTGATCTTGGAGTATTACGGCTTTCTTTTGTGCATTATAACACTAAGAGTGAAGTTGACCATCTTATATCTACATTAGATGATGTTATCTGACAAATATGTGTTCAGTGTTTTACTTGTAATAATTACATAAAAACTCTTCAAAAAAGTTTGAAATTAAAAAAAATTAATTTTTTGATTAAAAATTTGTTGAGTGAAAACTCGTTTTTAGTTTATATTTCTAGTAATTGTTGGAGTTGTCATGAATTTTCTTACTAGTACATCTAATCAGAAAGGCCTGCCTCGATATTTTTCGCAAGCTTTTGGTGTAATAAAAAAAATAAAAAATGGTTGTCTGGATGTAAAACTAGAGGATGGAAGGATTTTTAGGGCAGAAGGGAAATCAGAAGGCCCCCATGCCGAGTTTACTGTCCATAATGACGATCTTTTTGCTAGGTTAGTTAGGGAGGGTGATTTAGGTTTTAGCGATGCTTACTTAGATGGTTGGTGGACAACTCCAGACTTACAAGCATTCATGGATCTTATGCATTTAGATAATGACGACGTGTACTCAGGATTCCCAGGAATGGGTTTGGTCCGGCTGTATGAACGTGTTAGGTTTTGGCTTCGGTCCAATTCAAGAAAACAGGCAAAGAAAAACATAAGCTATCATTATGATTTAGGTAATAAATTTTATTCACTGTGGTTAGATAAGAGTATGACATATAGCTCTGCCTTATTTAAGAAAGACTCAGAAACACTTGAAAAAGCACAAGAAAATAAATATGAGAGTATTATTGATCAATTAGGAGTGAAGCCTGGAGATCATATTTTGGAAATTGGTTGTGGCTGGGGCGGTTTTTGTGAATATGCGGCGGCAAAGCGTGGTATTAAGGTAACGGGCTTAACGATCTCTCAAGAACAATATGATTATGCGATCAAACGGATGGCTGATGGAGGTTTATCGGATAAAGTAGAAATTAAGCTTCAGGACTATCGAGATGAAACTGGTGTGTATGATGGTATCGCTTCTATAGAAATGTTTGAAGCAGTTGGAGAGAAATATTGGCCAATATACTTCTCAACAGTAAGAGACCGTTTAAAGCCTGGTTGTAATGCTACTCTCCAAATTATTACTTTAGCGGATAACCGTTGGGAGGCTTACCGCAAAGGAGTTGACTTTATACAGAAATATATTTTTCCAGGTGGTATGTTGCCTTGCCCAAGTGTCTTAAAGGAACAAGTTCACAGAGCAGGTTTGCAAGTGAAAGGCTCTATCGAGTTTGGTCAAAGCTACAGCGCGACATTGCGAAGATGGCATGCAGAGTTCAATAAGCAGTGGGATAATATAGTAGGGCTGGGTTTCGATAAACGCTTTAAAAATATGTGGGATTTCTATTTAACGTCCTGTGCTGGTACTTTCATGCAAGGGTATTGTGATGTTACTCAGATCACTATTAACAAACCAAAATAATAGATTAAATAAGGTTCTTAAGTAATTGTTAATAGACAGTTTATTTTTATTTGGTACATTAAAAGATAGAGGTCTTTTTGAAATTGTTTTAGGGACTAATATTGATGTTTTTCCGGCAATAGCACCTGGTTTTAGCGTATGGAAAGTACAAAGTGCTGTCTATCCCATAATGGTTAAGGATAGCAAAGGAGAAGCAGACGGTCTTTTATTAAGCAACCTTACTAGTGAAACAATTGCACGAGCAGACTTTTATGAACAATTATTTGACTATTATTTGGAACCAATTCAGGTAAATAGCTTAAATCAAACAGCATCTACTTTTGTTTATATGCCTCAAAATAGTATTGAGCCAATTCAAGAAGATTGGGATTTAGCAGAGTGGCAAACGGTATCAGCGAAGGAAACCTATAAGTTTGCAAAAAAAGTCATGTCTCAATATGGGGTTAAGAGTGTTGAGCAGGTGAAGAGCGAGCTAAATATTTAGCTAATGTAAGTTCCCAATACATTATTTAAGATGTCAACTTTTTTATAAATTACTTACTTTCGAACTTCATTTTTATAATTAAATCGTTTTTCGTTTCTATCCTGTTAGGTTAAGGTAGTCTAAGTTTTAACTAAGATTAAAAAATAGAGGTATTAATTTTAATGACGAAGTCGTTAATAGAACTCATAGGAAATACACCATTACTAAGACTTGATGAAGCAAGCGATTTTACTGGGTGTGAGATCTATGGAAAAGCAGAGTTTTTAAACCCTGGTCAATCAGTAAAAGATAGAACAGCACTTCAAATCGTTAGAAATGCTATTGATAGTGGTGAATTAAAAAAGGCAGGAACAATTGTAGAGGGTACTGCAGGTAATACGGGTATTGGACTTGCCTTAATAGGCGCATACTTTGGTTTTAAGGTTGTGATTGTTATTCCTGATACTCAAAGCCAGGAGAAAAAAGATCAAATAAGGTTGTTAGGGGCTCGTCTTATCGAGGTTCCGGCTGTGCCCTACAGGGACCCAAATAATTATGTACGTTATTCGGAACGTCTGGCAATTGAGTTAAAAAAATCTGAACCAAATGGTGCTATTTGGGCTAACCAATTTGATAATACTGCTAATAAAGATGCGCATGCGTTAACTACGGGCCCTGAAATCTGGGAGCAAACGGACGGAAATGTTAATGGTTTTATTTGCTCAGTAGGTTCGGGTGGAACCTTAGCTGGAGTAAGCGAAGTGTTGAAAAAAAAGGGTGTAAAGATTGGTTTGGCAGATCCGAATGGGGCCGCATTGTTCAACTATTACAAAAATGGTGAGTTTAAGTCTGAGGGATCATCAATAACTGAGGGAATAGGGCAGGGAAGAATAACAGCTAACCTTAAAGGATTTACTCCTGATTATCAGTATCAAATCCCTGATTCCGAAGCTTTGCCTATAGTCTTTAATTTATTAAAGAATACGGGATTATGCTTGGGAGGCTCCTCTGCGATAAATATTGCTGGGGCGATGAAAATGGCAAAAGATATGGGTCCTGGTCACACAATAGTGACAATTCTGTGTGATTATGGCATGAGATACCAATCTAAGATGTGGAATCCAGATTTTTTAGCGAGTAAAGGTTTGCCTACACCTGACTGGATGAATAATAATGAACAAGAATTCGTTGAGGTATTTAAGTAGTATGAAATTTTTAAAATCATTCCTTATAAGCTCATTATTTTTAACAGTCTTTGTTCTGTTCGATAGCAAAGCATTTGCGCAGTCACTTGATGAGGAAACTGGATTACCAGATTATAATCGTTGGGATGTCATTGCGATAGAAATAGAAAATGATATTTCTGCTGGGGAATTATCATCTTCTCGCTTAGATGTCTCTCGAGATAAGTTAGCTAAATGGAGAGCGTTATTTTCTAAAGTGAAGAATTCAAATGCTAAAAAAATCCAGCGTATAAATGATCAGATAAGTGCCTTAGATCTTCAAAAGTTAGGCGATCAGAGTAATTCAACTGAAATTTTGAAAAGAAAAGTTGCACTCGAGCAAGCTTTAAACTCTGCAATGTTACCAGTAGTTCTCGCTAATGAAGCATTCTTGAGATCTAATGGGTTAATCGCTGAACTCGATGATATAATTAGGTCAAGGCAAACTAATCAGATCTTGGAATTAGGACCTTCGCCTCTGAGTTTGGGCAATTGGAGCTCACTTATTAAAGAAGAGCTCTTAATCGTTAAAATACTAGTCTCAGAAGTATCAGCTGCGTTTGCGAATGCTGAAATTAGATCAAAGATATGGGATAAGTTACCAGCTACTCTGATTTTATCGATTATTAGTTTGGTGATAATTTACAGTTCAGCTCGTTGGATGAGACGCATTTCGGGTACAGTATTAACATACTTCTCAGCTAATATTGCCTTGGCACGAATAGTTGATTTTTTTCTATCTTTAGTTAAAATTATATTACCAATTCTAGGTTTCTATCTCTTTGGAAATGTTGTTAAGAATTCATTCATTTTAGGAGTGTTGGGCAATCAACTTGTTGGATCAATAGTCTGTATGGCTATAACAATTTATGTGGCTAGATGGTTAGGTGAACGCCTCTTTAATTCCAACATAAGACTTGAACAATCTATTTCATATCTTCCTGAGAACCAATTTAGATTTGCTATATTCACATCTACAATACTAGGTTTCTTATACGCACTAGATATGATGGCACAAACGCTGGGTAGTTATGCTTACTTCTCGGAGAGCTCAACTTCCGTTATTAGTTTCGTTATAGTCTCTATCGGTAGTTATTATCTTTTTAGACTTTTAACTGCCGTAAGTACTCATCTTAAGCACTCAAGGTCTAGTGATACCACCCTGGAGAACTCGTCGATAGCATTAATTTCCTTTGTATTAAGGTTGGGTGTCACAGTTACTTTAGTTTCCCCAATTTTAGCGTTAGTAGGCTACTCGTATGCTGGAGGTATCATATTATTCTCTACACTTCTTACTTTTGGTGTAGGTGGGTTTGTATTAATCCTGCAAAGATTTTTAAGAGATATTTTTTCAGTACTAATCAGAAATTCTGATGAGGTAAGTGGTTTAATCCCTACTCTTCTAGGGTTGGGGGCGGCCATTGGCGCAATCCCATTCTTAGCCATTATTTGGGGCGCTCGTCCATCAGATTTGTGGGAGTTATGGGGAGTGATCTCCAATGGGTTTCAGATGGGAGAGAGTCGTATAACACCATCCGACTTTATTGCATTTATTGTAATTTTTGTAATTGGATACGTTATTACCAGAGCCATTCAGAACATGTTGAAAGAACAAGTTCTGCCTAAAACAAAATTAGATGCTGGTGGGCAGAATGCTGTTGTAGATGGGGTAGGCTACCTGGGTATATTCTTGGCGGCTGTTATAGCTATTTCCACTGCTGGAATTGATTTATCTTCATTAGCAATTGTTGCTGGTGCCCTCTCAGTTGGAATTGGGTTTGGTATGCAAACAATTGTTTCAAATTTTGTTTCCGGTATAATTCTTTTAGTAGAGAGGCCTATCAGTCAAGGTGATTGGATTGAAGTCAATGGCACTATGGGGGTTGTCAAAGATATTTCAGTAAGAGCTACTGTAATACAGACTTTTGATCGTAAAGATGTAATTGTTCCAAATTCAGATCTAATATCAGGCTCTGTTACTAACTGGACAAAAGGTAACCTGACAGGCAGAATTATTCTATCGGTGGGTGTCGCTTATGGAACTGATACTCAAAGAGTGACACGGATTTTAGAAGAAGTCGCGTTAGAGCATCCGTTAGTTAGTGATAAAAATCCACCTAGCGTTTACTTCTTAAACTTTGGTGCTGACGCACTTGAATTCGAAATCAGAATTGTTCTTCAGGATGTCAATTTTTCTCTATCAGTTAAATCAGAAATCAATCATCGGATAGCTGAACGCTTTGCTGAAGAAGGTATTGAAATTCCGTTTGCACAAAGGGATCTCTGGCTTCGTAATCCTGAGACACTAATCAATAATCAGCCTAGCAGTAAGTCAAGCAAGGTAAATACACTTGAGAAACCACAAAAGAAAAGTAAAAGAAAATCTGATTTGCCTGATGCGGATGGCGGAGAATAATCAAGTATGACTAAACTTTTGTTCAGACAGGACGCTTATCAGGAAACTGCGATCGGATCACTCCTAGAGGTTAATGCTGAAGGGGGGCTGATTTTTGATCAAACTATTTTCTATCCGATTGGAGGAGGGCAACCAAGTGACTTAGGAGTACTAAGCAATGAAGCTCAAACTTTAAAGGTTAGGGAGGTTCGAAAAGGTACTAATGATAAAGTAGTGGTTTATGTGGAGGAAGCAACTGATAAACTTAAGCTTGGAGAAACCTTTGAGCAAAAGTTAGATTGGCCCTTAAGATATGGACACATGAGGGTTCATACAGCGCTGCACCTTCTCTCAGTCGTCATTCCTCTGGGGGTCACAGGTGGTTCTATTGGGTCAGTGAAAGGTAGACTAGACTTTGAGATGCCTGAACCACTAGAAAATAAAGAGTTGATTGAGGATCAGCTAAACGACTTAATTATGCGTGATTTGAAAGTAACTGAGAGCTGGATTACGGATGAAGAGCTGGAGAGGAACCCTTCGTTAGTTAAAACAATGAGGGTTAAACCACCAACTGGGCAGGGACAAGTTAGACTGGTTCGAATTGGTACGGAAGCAGAGGAGATAGATTTACAACCCTGTGGTGGCACTCATGTTAAAAGTACTATCGAGATTGGTAGAATTAGATTGGGAAAAGTAGAGAATAAAGGTAAGTCAAACCGTCGAATTCATCTCCATCTAGAAAATTAAATAATCAAAAATTTAGAGAATAAGGAAAAGCCTTGCATCATTTAACTGGTTGGGGTTAAAGCTCTCCTCGGAGCGGTGGCCGAGCGGTCGAAGGCGCACGCTTGGAAAGCGTGTGGGCAGGAGACTGTCCCGAGGGTTCGAATCCCTTCCGCTCCGCCAGATGTAGAAATTAAGCCGTTGAGAAAAGTAGCATTCTTGTTTCTTTTTGAGGGTTGATCCGATGAACGAAATGAATGTTCTCGTCATAATGACTAATGAATTGAGACGTGATACCTTGGGATTCTATGGAGAAAAAAAATGAAAACGGTTAGTTATGTGAAAGGAACTCCAACACAACTGCACGTGCTGGACTTTGGTCTATTCCAGGTGCACGCTAATGATCGTATCATTGGTATCTGTGGCTTCTTGATTCATACAAGCGCTGGCGAAAAAATTTTAGTAGATACTGGATTTCATCGTAAATATATTACTGATCCACATGGTTCTTCTGTAGAAGATGGAATGGATAAGTTTGGTAATATATTAAAGCTTGAGCCAGTGAACTTTCCAAAAGAACAATTATCTTTGAGTGGTGTTAACGTTTTAGATATCGATTTGTTAGTGATCACACACACGCATATTGACCATGTCGGCGGTATAGCTGATTTTCCACATTGTCCAATTCTTATATCAAGTGCCGAACGCGAGCTTGAACGTCCATTGTACTGGGCGGGTGTCCAGCCGTTGGAATGGCCAGATCGTAATTACTTACTCCTCGATGAAGATACGGAAATTGGTCCAGGATTTAAGATTTTACAGACACCAGGGCATGCACCCGGACAAATTTCTATTGAGCTTCAATTACCTAAAACGGGGCCTACTTTGCTCGCTAGCGACGCAATTTCGAGACCTTCTGAAATCAATGATGGGTTTGAGGGTTCTTGGAACGAAGATCGAGCTAAAGAGAATTTCGTTCGGTTAATGGATCGAGCTAAAGGACTTGATGCATTTGTTATATTTGGGCATTCCCCGGATCAATGGCCTAAGTTACGAAAGACGCCCGAATATTACTCCTAATGAACATCCCGGCCTTGGTTTAAAACTATTATATTTCCGCTTGAAATATCACCTGCGGGCGACGCTAAAAAACGTACCCACTCAGCAATTTCAGCAGGTTCCATAAGATGACCATGAGGCATTTCATCGATAGCTTTTGCAAGAACCTCTGCACTTAGAATATCGCAAAGGGGCGTATTTGTCATCGCAGGTGCAATAGAGTTTACTGAGATTTTATCAACAGCGTAAGTACTAGCAAGATGTTTGGTTAAGCTGTCCATCGCCGCCTTACTTGCGCGATAATGTGGAGGATCAAAAGTTTTAAAATTATATGCGCCATTCGATGATATGTTTATTATTTTTCTCACGCCGGCTCGACCGTTCATAAGTTTTATAGCTGCCTGAGAACAATGAAAAGCTGAGTCAAAATTTAACTTCATTTGAAGTTCAAATTCGGGTACCGAAATATCAGGAAAGTTGGACATTAAACAGGTACCTACATTATTAACTAAAATATCCATGCCACCTTCTGCAGTCTCGATCTGTTTAAATGATGATAGGATTTTTTCAGTTTTGGTTAAATCAACTTCAATACCAACAAACTCATTACTAAGTGTGGATTCAATCTCATTCAAACCTTCTTTAGAAATATCTAAGCCATAACACTTTACACCATCTCGTATTAGGGAAGCTACAATCTCGCGTCCTATACCACCTGCTGCACCAGTTATAACTGCAATCTTTTTACTCATAATACGAAAGTCCTTTTACACCATATTTTTTTGATAGCTTAACGCTTTATATAATAATTCTGTGGCGTCAGTGTCATTAATACCTATTTCATTAAGGTTTTTAACCGTGTTTTGTAGATACTCAAGGCTACTACCTAGAATCCCAACACCGGTTGCGGCATAAATTATTTGGTCATTTCTTTCTATGTTGGGGTGCATCATTTCCGAACTATGATCAGCAATAAAAGTCAAAGCTTTGTATTCTGTTTCGTCAATTATAAGTGTTATAAAACGCGCGTGGTATCCAGGCGCAATCATCTCACGACGAAACAGAATTTCGGTTTCAGTTTCTACTTTTTCTGCAGATATCCTGAAGGTAAAACCCTCACAGCCTTTACCCTCGTCAAGTGCAGCCATGAGACCAGGTGCTTCAGCAGTGCCGCGACCGCCATGAGTATCAACCAGAATAAAACGGCGAGCGTGATTTGGCGCAAATGCTCGTCTTATTTCAGAAAACTCTAACGCAGGATCCCATATCAACGAACCATAAGCAAAAATTAGAAGATCCCCAGAATGATTACTTAAGACGTCTCGCCGTAGCGCCTCACGAGTTTTATCATCATAGAATTCTAATGTTTGAGGAAGGCCAGATTCGTTTAACATTTTTTTCACTTGATTGACTGTTATTGTTCGAAAAAATGACTCCTTGTATGGTTTAATTAAGTTTTTCAAATTTGGATGATATACAAATGGATCGCTCATTATTACTTTTTACTTCCTTTTTTTACCCATCGGCATAGTAGAAATTCTGGTCATTTCAGGCGAATTAAATAGATCTGTATTTTCTAAATAGTCCAACAACATTTCTGTCGCATCGCCACCCCAGAATATTTCATTATTTACGATAAAACTGGGAACCCCGAAGACACCTTCATTTATCGCGAGTTCAGTGTTTTCCCTTAATTTTTGTTTAACTGCCAGATCACTAATTACAGTATCTGGATTAGCTATACCTACGGCTTTTGCAATAGCTTGAATTCCGGCGGCACTGTCAGGTTGTATCCCTTGCCCATAAATCACATTAAAAATTTCTTTAACTTGATGTATCTGACTACCGGCAGCTACACACAGGCGTAGAGCTGGAAGTGGATTATATGGATGACTTGGAGGCATAATAAAAGGAAGTCCAAGACGATCTGCGTTCCATTTGAAAAACCTATAAACAAAACGCCGTTTAGGTGGAATTTCTGCAGGCCCAAGTTGACCCCAATGCTTTAGTAACGATCCGAATAATACTGGCCTTAAATTAATATCTAAGTTTTTGGGTAATTCGGTAAAACGTGCTAGCTGTAGATAGGCGAATGGTGATATAAAATCGAAATACCAGGTGGCTTTAGTCATAACTGTTCATTCTGTTATCCATATGCTAGTAATATTTTTTGCCAATTAGCGCCATAATAATTATTAAAACGACGGAGTTCTAATGATAGACCTTTATACATCTCCTACACCAAATGGCTGGAAAGTTGCAATGGTACTCGAAGAATTAGAGTTGGCTTATAAAGTAAGATATGTCGACCTTTCTAAGGGTGACCAGCACAAACCAAAATTTTTGGAAATGAACCCTAATGGTCGGATACCGGTTATTATCGATAATGACTCTGGCGGTCTAACTTTGTTCGACTCCAATGCTATATTATTTTACTTGGCTGAGAAAACTGGCAAACTGTTACCAACTAAGGGCTCAGAACGCCATGAAGTCATGCAATGGTTAATGTTCCAGGCTAGTGGGATTGGACCCATGCAGGGGCAGGCAGTGGCTTTTGAGCGTTATTTTCCTGAGGATGTTCCAGCAGCTAGGAAGCGCTATCATAATGAGACTCGGCGTCTCTATGAAGTATTAAATAATCATCTAATTGATCGAAAATGGTTGTCTAAAGAATTTTCGATAGCAGATATTTCAAATTGGTCTTGGATTCGAAGTCATAGGTGGGCTCGTGTCCCAACTGAAGGTTTAGAAGATCTTGAGAGGTGGATGACTCAAATGCGAGAGCGACCAGCCTGTGATCGTGGTTTAAACATTCCTCCATCACCGGGACGGGCTGACGCAGTTAAAGCATTAGGGAGTGCAATGACAACGTCATGACAAATGACAACGCTCAAATTAATATTAATGGTATGGCTCATGTGATTTTGACGGTTAGCCAGTTCCAAAAAGCCCGTGAATTTTATAGTAGTCTTTTGCCTAAGTTGGGTATGTCCTTGGTGCATGATGGGCCAGACTTTTGTTATCATGTTGGTGCTAGAACTGCTATCGGTGTTCGTAAATGTGATCCCGAATTTTCCGAAGAAAGATTTCAGCAGTATAGAGTTGGATTGCATCATTTGTGCCTAAGAGCTCGATCGCGTGAAGATGTTGAAAAAACAGCAGTTCTAGTTTCTTCTCTTGGTGGAGTAATCGTTCGTGGCCCTGAGGAACGCGAATGGGCACCAGGATATTATTATGTATTATTTGAGGATCCAGACGGGATACGGCTAGAAGTCAATTTTATCCCGGGTAAGGGTTTATTAAAAGATGGTGAGACTTTTGGTAGTGAAGACGACTATGTACGAGTTGATGGAGAGGACAAAGCTTCTAATTCATAAATTTTTACCAGTATCTCAGTTTTATCAATGAGTTATAATTCACTAGAAATATTTGAATTAAGATCTTTTATCATTTTATCTCTCATCACAAATTTTTGAGGCTTTCCAGTTATTGTCATTGGTAATTCGTCAACAAATTTGATGTGTTTTGGTATTTTATAATGCGCAATTTTATCCACACAAAACTGGATTACTTCATCTTGGTCAACACGACATCCGGCGACTGGCACCACCCACGCACAGACTACCTCTCCCATTTTTGTATCTGGAATTCCAAATACTTGAACATCTAAAACTTTTGGATGTGAGAATAAAAATTCTTCGATTTCTCGTGGGTATATGTTTTCACCACCACGTATAATCATATCTTTGAGGCGACCTGTTATAGTGCAGAAACCTTCTCGATCAATTATTGCTAAATCTCCCGTATGCATCCAACCGTCATGGATTGATTGATTGGTTTTGTCACTGTCGTTCCAATACCCTTTCATAACAGAGTACCCTTTAGTACAAAGTTCACCTGGCTCGCCCACAGGAACGATCGTACCAAGTCCATCGATTATTTTCACCTCAAGGTGTGGGTGTACACGGCCCACAGTCTCACAGCGTTTATTGGTGGGGTCATCAACAAAACTTTGAAAAGAAACAGGCGAAGTTTCAGTCATTCCATAGCAGATTGTAACTTCTGTCATATTCATCTTACTATTGACCTTTTTCATCACTTCCACTGGGCAAAGCGCTCCAGCCATAATCCCGGTACGTAGTGAGGAAAGATCTCTTGGCATTTTTTCTAGTTCTTGAAGCATTGCGACAAACATTGTTGGAACCCCGTAAAGAGCAGTACATTTTTCACTGACTAATGAATCTAGTGTTTGTATCGGATCAAATGCTTCGCTAGGAAAAATCATAGCTGCACCTTTACTCACTGCACCGAGGACTCCCATTACCATTCCAAAACAATGGTAGAGAGGTACTGGAATTGCCAGCCGGTCGTTTTCAGTAAGGTTTATACGTTCTGTCGTGAATATAGCGTTATTGACAATATTAAAATGAGATAGAGTCGCTCCTTTTGGTTGCCCCGTTGTTCCAGACGTAAATTGGATATTAATCGCATCATGCGGAGTTAAATCTTTTTCTATTTCACTAAGCTTTAATTTTTCCTTCGAGCCACCGAGGTTTTTAATTTCATCGAATAACCATAAGCCATTTGAAACTTCGACATCACCCATCACAATCACATGTTGAAGTTTGGGTAGATTTTTAGCTTGTAATTCGCCTCGATTACATATGTTTATTTCTGGAGCTAATTTGTAGATCATCTCAAGATACTCAGAACTCTTAAATTTTTCTGCTAATACTAGCGCTTTACAGCCAACTTTATTTAAAGAATATTCTAACTCTGAAGCCCGATAAGCTGGATTAATATTAACTAATATTACGCCAATTCGAGCTGTTGCAAACTGGGTTAATACCCATTCCAAGCGATTAGGAGACCAAATGCCCAATCTATCACCTTTGTTCAAGCCAAGAGCCAAAAAACCAACTGCTAATTCGTCAACGGCCTGATCAAAATCAGAATAAGTTAATCTCTGATTTGAAAAAACAAGTGCGTCCTTCCCTCCAAATTTAAAAACGGATTCTTTTAAAAGCTGCGGTATTGTAGCATTCAAGAGCGTTGACTCTGTAGAGCCTGTAACATGAGATAGGCCATTTTTAGGGTAAAGATCTTTATAGTTTTTACTTTTAAGTTCCGACATGTTCGTGCTCAGTATAGTCATCTTAATCACTCCCTAAGTGCTCTACTACCATGTAAAGGCTAAGTAAAATCGTATATATTACAGTCAGTTCACAATACTTTAAGTTGATTAGCAAACCTTTTTAAATCCAATTACATTTTGATGCAAATATTGCAAAATATGCTATTAAGATTATAGTGGTTTTATTATATTATCTTTACCGTAACCTTTATAATTAAAATGAAGTACCATAAAATCTGTTAAATTTAATTTTAAACAGTTCTGCAAGGAAGATAGGTTGTGTCTGAGAATTTATTAAAAAAAGAAGTAAATGAGTTGCGCGACGATTACAAAGAAAATGGGGTTGTAGTTGTCAAAAATGTGTTAAATACTCATTGGCTGGAAGTGCTACGTGAGGCCATAGAGATACAGGTTAAAAAAAATAAAAGATACTTTGATAATCGTAATATGCGTTTAGAAGCAGGCGGTTTTCAAGATTTTTGTCTTAATTCAGGAATTGGAAAAATTGTAGCTGATTTAGTAGATTCAAAAACTACCTCCCTTGTTTTCGATCAAATGTTTGTAAAAGAAGTTGGAACTAAAACTCGAACTGGATGGCATACTGATCAACCTTACTGGCCGATAAATGGCCCCATTATGACAACTTGGATAGCGCTTGACCATGTTGATGATAAAAATGGTGCTCTTGAGTTTATACCTGGATCTCACAACTGGGGAAAAAAGTACCACCCCTTTATAACCGATCAGTTGGGCGCCTTTGTTAAGTATTTAAAACCAGACGACCCCCAATATGATGATATGCCTGATTTTGAAAAAGATCGTCATAAATACGATATTAAGTCATGGTCTTTAAACCCAGGTGATATGCTGATTTTTGATGGGTATATTGTTCATTCGGCGAAAGGAAACCAAACGGCAACCCGACGTCGACGGGGTTACGCAGTACGGTTTGCGACTGATGGCTCTAAATATGAGCCATCACAAGGGGTAGCAGACTGGTTATCAGATGAGACTCTAAAAGCCGGAGATCCCTTTTATAGTGAGAAATTTCCTTTGATATATAATAATCGCTAATGCTGAACTTCAGGAATCAATTTTTACGGAATTAGATGCCTGTGTTAAGGTTTGTACGATAAATATCTTATAGACGACCAAAAATGTCGTATTATACAAAACTTTATAATTTATAATTGCTTAAATGCTTTTAGATAATTGTTATTCAGGAGTTGTTTTGGTTTCAGAAAATAAAGAAGTCAAGGCTGGTGAGAGTCGTGAGTGGAATTGGCATCCAAATCTGCCCGTTGCCGTAAGTCCAATATTTTCTTGGCCTCCAAAACCTATTGCTACGTTGAAATGGTTCACTAATTATTGGTTGCCCGCAACTGAATCGTTCATTTATGCATTGCTAGCGGTGGGTGTTTGGTTGTTTCTAGTTCCACCACTTGAAGAGATGAGGGTACTTGACTGGAGCTGGGTTCTTCAGGTTTGGGCGCGTAATGTTATTCTTATGATTATTTTTGCTCAAGGTCTTCATCTTTGGTTGTATGGATGGAAAAAACAAAAAGAGAAATTTAAGTATGATCGTCGTAGTTTGGCAAAAAAAAATAGGGTATTTTTATGGAATGATCAATATTGGGATAATGTAACCTATACACTACTTTCCGGTGTAACAATATGGACATTTTATGATGTTATTGTTTGGTTGGGTTACTCTAATGGGTGGGCGCCACTAATAACTCTCTCAGACCATCCAATTTGGTTTTTTCTACTTTTCTTGATTATGCCGGCAATTCAATCTTTTCATTTTTACTGGGTTCATAGAGCATTACATATTCCCTGGATTTATAAACGTGTTCATTCCGTTCATCATCGTAGTATTTCGATTGGGCCCTGGTCAGGTTTCTCTATGCATCCAATTGAAGTTTTGGCTTATATGAGTTTACTTTTAATATTTTTGATTGTTCCTGCTCATCCGATTCATTTTCTGTTTATGGGGTATTGGCTTGCTTTAGCAACGGCCACCTCACACTCTGGCTATGAGAAGTTAGTCTTAGGCGATAAAACACACCTTAAAATTGGAACCTTTCATCATCAGCTTCATCATCGGTATTTCGAGTGTAACTATGGAAATACCGAAATGCCTTGGGATAATTGGTTTGGGTCATACCATGATGGGAGTCCTGAGGCCACCAAACGTGTGAAAGAAGTACGGAAAAGAATGTATAGCTAATAAATTTGATTTTTTAATTTTATTAGTTGACCGACCGGACGGTTTATTGTAGTTTTATGTATTAATTTACTTTTATAATTTTTCCTTAACTTAGGGCATAAATAAATGTACGCGCAAAATATTACTTCAACTGGCAAGAAACCAAAGCTTTTGGATAAAATGGATGCTAACGAGCGTGCATTTCAAGAACGAATTGACAGGGGTGAAAAAATTGAACCTAAAGATTGGATGCCGGATGGATACCGCAAAACACTTATTAGGCAAATGGGCCAACATGCTCACTCTGAAATTGTGGGTCAGCTACCTGAAGGGAATTGGATCAGTAGGGCTCCTACGCTAGAGCGTAAGGCTATTTTGTTAGCTAAAGTTCAGGATGAGGCAGGCCATGGGTTATATTTATATTCGGCCGCCGAAACTCTTGGGAAGTCTCGTGACGAAATGACTGAGGAGTTATTGAATGGTAAGGCTAAGTATTCATCGATTTTTAATTATCCAACACTAAATTGGGCAGATATGGGAGCGATTGGTTGGCTGGTTGATGGTGCTGCAATTATGAATCAAGTCCCTTTACAGAAAACATCGTTTGGGCCTTACGCGCGTGCAATGGTTCGTATTTGTAAAGAGGAGAGTTTTCATCAAAGGCAGGGTTACCACTTGATGATGAAGATGGCTTTTGGGTCTAAGGATCAAAAACGAATGGCTCAAGATTCACTTAACCGGTTTTGGTATCCATCACTTATGATGTTTGGTCCCTCAGATAATAAAAGTGTTCACTCGGCCCAATCTATGGCTTGGAAGATAAAAATTAATTATAATGATGAGCTTCGACAAAAATTTGTTGATCAAACTGCACCTCAAGCTGAATATCTTGGATTGAAAATTCCAGATAAGGACCTCAAATTTAATTCAAAGACCAAGCAATATGACTTTTCTCAACCCAATTGGGACGAATTTTTTGATGTAATAAGTGGTAATGGGCCTTGTAACGCAGAAAGATTAAATGCTCGGAAAAAAGCTTGGGATGATGGAGAGTGGTTTCGTAATGGATTAACTGCGAATTCCAAGAGGATTATGTCTGAAAAAATAGCGGCCGAATGAGGTATTTCAATGAATGAAGAGTGGCCTCTTTGGGAGGTTTTTGTAAGAGGCCAACATGGGACCGCACACAGGCATGTCGGTTCATTGCATGCAACAGATTCTGAGACTGCTATGAATAATGCTAGAGACGTTTATACCAGGCGTAATGAAGGCCTAAGCATTTGGGTGGTCCAGTCGAATCAAATAACCGCATCCATTCCTTCGAGAAAAGGGCCTCTCTTTGAGGCATCTAAGGATAAAGTTTATCGCCATCCAAGTTTTTATAAAATTCCAGATGAGGTCAAAAAAATATGATAGACCCCCGTCGATCTTTAGCATTGAAAATGGGTGATAGTGCTTTGATATTAGCACAACAAAACTCTAAGTGGTGCGGGCATACCCCAACACTAGAGGAAGATATAGCATTTGCGAACGTATCTTTAGATTTGATGGGGCATGCTCAAATGTGGCTTAATTTTGTGGCAAGTCTAGACGGAAACGGTCAAACGGCTGATAAGCTCGCTTTTTTGCGTGATGCCATTGATTTTCGTAATTCATTACTGTGTGAGCGGCCAAATACAGACTTTGGGGTAACTTTAGTTAGGCAATATTTTTTTGATGTTTGGCATCTTGAGCAACTCAAACATTTAAAAGCAGGAACTGACGCCACAATAGCTGAAATTTCGACAAAGGCTCTGGTGGAAGTTGAATACCATCGAGAAAGATCTCGTAATTTAGTTATTAAATTAGGATACGGTACTGAAGAAAGTCATACTAAAATCCAGTCAGCGATAGACTCTCTTTGGCCTTACTTTGGAAATTTATTTGAAGATTCTGTTTCGGACAAAGGGCTTTTTGATGTTGGGATTTCTCCGCTACCATCCTCATTAAGAGAAACTATCCTGAGAACTATATCGAATGACTGTAAATTGGCGTCATTGAACGTTCCTGATAATAGCTTTTTCCATAAAGGGGCAAACATAGGGCACCACACAGAGGAATTAGGGTTTATCTTGGCTGAAATGCAATATCTCCAGCGCTCTTTTCCAAATTGTGAGTGGTGAGATATGGATATTGTTTCTATTAGATTAATTGTTGAAGCTTTACCAGATCCAGAGATTCC
Organism: Paracoccaceae bacterium; assembly: GCA_045565015.1. Taxonomy (GTDB): domain Bacteria; phylum Pseudomonadota; class Alphaproteobacteria; order Rhodobacterales; family Rhodobacteraceae. Next base: position 746 of record JBJLGD010000044.1, on the reverse strand, counting down.
CGTTCTAACTCTTGGAGATTTAGGTGTTATTCGTGATATACGACTAGGGACTTTCGGTTTCGAAATTGATGTTACCCCAACATATTCGGGCTGTCCTGCTACTAGGGTCATTAATGAAATGATATCGGACGCTTTAAAAACTGCAAAAGTAGAAAAGTTTAATATTCAGAACGTTCTCACGCCTAATTGGAGTACTGATTGGATGAGTGATGAGGGAAAAAAGAAGTTACTCGATTACGGCATTGCACCTCCTAACGCAAGTTCCTCCGGGCCAAAAGAATGCCCGCAATGTAAAAGTGAAAATACGTCTCAAATTAGTCAGTTCGGTTCTACGCCCTGTCAATCTTTATGGCGTTGTGAAGATTGCCTTGAGCCTTTTAACTACTTTAAATGTCTCTAGGGTTTTATTAACATGAAAAGATTGCATTCATTACCGGTAAAACATATCGAACGAGCAACTCCTAAGTCAATTATTGTTACCTTGGGAATTGACGATGAATTGAAAAGTCTCTTTCAGTTCAGGGCCGGGCAATACGTTACAATTCAACATGAGTTTGATGGAGAAAGCCTTCGTAGGAGTTATTCAATATGTGTGCCTGAAGGATCTGAAAACTTAAAAATAGGGGTGAAAGAAGTCGATGGTGGTGCATTTTCGGCTTTTGCTAATCAAAAATTACAAGTTGGAGATATGTTAAACGTGCTTCCACCTTCTGGAAATTTTACTCTTCCATTAAATGATAAATCTT
>JBJLGD010000043.1:0-22831 GCA_045565015.1 Paracoccaceae bacterium | reverse complement strand
GTTCCTATAAATTTGTCTGATCAGGAAAGAGTAAGCATTAGTTTTAACTATTCTTGGGGATAATATCACGACCTAGGCCGTCAATGGAAAGTGGCATAAAACTTGACGGCTATCAGATATTGTAAAGTTAACTGAAATGATACTTGACGATATTTGTTTGCCAACGAACGCTCGTCCTATTACCAAGGCTTATTTAGAGACGTTACTCTCAAAAGCTATAGTAAAAACATGGTGATACACTCACCTAGAATTTTTAACTAGGATGGTTACTATTTTGTATTTTTTTGTCTAAGTAATATATATACAAAGCGGCAAGTAAGCTGATCAATTTAGCAATTAACAGAAAAGTTAAAAAGCCATAGGCTCCGTTACTTTCTGTTAAAAGTACCCCCATTATTGTCGTTAACAAAGCTCCAGTGCCTACACCCATCGCCCCGTTTAATCCCGACGCGCTACCGGCTAAATCAGGTTTTACGTTCATAACTCCAACGTTACAGCTGGGTACGGACATTCCATTCCCTAAACCTATAAATAGAGTGGCGCCAAATATCGATAGAGGTGAAATAATTCCTGATAAAACAGCTATTAGTCCCGCTAATAAGCCTAAGACAGAGATAGCTCTTCCATATATCACCATGTTTACTGGACCAACCCTATTAATAAAAAGGTTGGAAACAAAACTACCCACTAGGAAAGCTCCAGTGATTGAACCCATATAAAACCCTAAATGAGATGGAGGTAAATTTAAAATTTTATTAGAGATTAGTGGTGCTCCACTTAAAAAAGCAAAAAAACAGGCAATGCCGAATGAAGCACATATAGAGTAACCCCAAAACATTCCTGACTTAAGAAGTAATGGGTACGTAGAAAACTGTTTTCTAAAAGTGGGAGATGGGTTTTTATTAGTTTCCCCTAGATCCAGCCATGTTAGTATTAACAACAATAATCCCAAGATAAGGTAAAACCAAAAGGTTGCTCGCCATCCCAATAACTCGTCAAAAAGGCCACCAACAATAGGCCCTAACATTGGTGCTACAGCCATTGCCATGGCTATAGTGCCCATAATTTTAACGGCATCCTTCGGATCCATCATATCTCGAACTATTGCGCGAGACAGGGCCATGCCCGATATAATCGCACCTTGAAAAATTCTTAAGATTAAAAACACCCATATATTTGTTGCCAAGGCGCAGCAGAGAGAGGCTAAAGAAAATATTAAAAGACCCATTAGTAAAACAGGTCTTCTGCCATATCTATCTGATAGTGGGCCAAAAATGATTTGTAATACTGCCGTAATCGCCAAATAGCCGGCTACAGAGATATTCATTATCTTGTAGGAAACGTTAAACTCCTCGGCCATATTTGTTAAGGAGGGTAAGAACATATTTAGAGATAAAACGGATGCCGCTGTAAGTAAAATCAAAGTTATTAGATGTGGAGATTTATTTGCAGCTAATAAGTTCATTCCTGTGTCATTTCATGCATAACGAATGAGGTCAAATCTAAAAACTTAGATCCAACGCAGTAGTCCTCTGGAAGTATTAATTTTAAAAAATGATTGTGTGCTTAAACTTTGGGATATAGCGTTCTATACTAATGATTTTCTAATAACATTAATAGGATACGTGATGGAAAATATTGAAACTTTGTATGAGGAAGTCAAAAAACTTCATTATGGTCACAAAGGATTAAAGGATTTCATAGATTTTCCAAGTGATATCGTTCCAAAAAGTATAGAACCACACTGGGTACCAGCCGCTGGAGTTTTGAAAAAAGAAAAAGGTCTGTTCTCTAACAATTATAAAAAATTATGTGAGGCGATAGTTGGGTCAGCCAAAGAAGTGATTTGGCGGGAGACTTATAAAGGAACAAATATAGGAAACGATTTTCTGGATAAGTTTGCATGCTATGAAATTATTGGTAGAGATGCGCCCTTTGCTAGTAATAAGATGCGTAGTTTTGTCGTTTATCAACCACCTGGAGTATATTACCCCTGGCATCAACATCCTGCAGAAGAAATTTATGTAGTGCTAGCCGGCAAAGCAAAGTTTTCACTTGAGAAGAGCACCTCTCGGATTTTGAATCCTGGCGATCACGCTTTTCACCCTTCAAACCAACCACATGCATTGGAAACTTTATCCCACCCTGTTATGGCCTATGTCGTATGGAGAAATGGGTTTGATACAGCACCGATTTGGACTATAGATTAAACGACACTATTGCAGTTAATTAAGAGGTTTTAGAAAATGATAAAATCTAATCAAAAGCTTTCAGCTAAAACGAGAGTCGCTCAGGCTTTGAGGTATATCGATCCTGAAACAGGAGCGATTATCCCGCCCATTCAGTCATCTGCGACATTTGCGCGAGATGAAAATTATGAAACTCGAAAGCCCTATTGGTATAAAAGGGATGGTAATGAAACCACATCACATGCGGAGGCTATGATCGCGGATCTGGAAGAGGCTGAGGATACGCTACTTTTCTCATCTGGGATGTCAGCCGCGACAGCTGTAATTGATCATCTTGAGGAAAAGTCACATGTCGTAGTACCAAGAGCTATGTATCACGGGGTTTTACATCAATTTAAAACGTATGAACAAAAAGGTCGTTTGGAGGTTTCTTATTACGAGGCTGGGGATCTGAGCGAATTAAGTGAGGTTATTAGAGGCAATACCGCCTTGGTTTGGGCGGAAACTCCAAATAATCCCGATTGGGCGGTAACTGACATAAAGAAAGCTGCTGCTATAGCGCATGAGTGTGGAGCAAAGCTTCTGACGGATTGTACTGGAACACCCCCATGCGCAACAAAGGCATTGAATTTTGGAGCAGATATTTCAATGCATTCAGCAACAAAATATTTAAATGGTCATTCTGATGTAACCGCAGGAGCTCTTTCGGCTAGAGAATTAGGGTCATATTGGGATGACATCGCACTTATAAGAAAGTTGCAAGGAACAGTATTACAGTCTTTTGACGCGTTCTTACTAATCAGGGGTATGCGCACGCTATTTCTAAGGGTTGAAAAAGCTACAGAAAATGCCCTTCAAATAGCAAATCATTTTAACGGTCATAAATTTGTCGAAACTGTCCTTTACCCAGGGTTGTCAGATCATCCAAAACATGACGTACAAAAAATTCAAACTGGGGGGCTTTATGGAGGTATGATGTCTATAATTGTAAAGGGTAGTGAACAAACCGCCATTGATGTCACGCGTTTTTCTAATGTGTTTTATCCTGCAACATCTTTAGGGGGTGTTGAGAGTTTAATCGAGCATAGAGCTACTGTTTCTGGTCCAGACTTTCCCGTACATCCAAATCTGTTAAGGCTCTCAATTGGAATTGAAGAAGCAAGTGATTTGATAGATGACCTTGAGCAAGCTCTTGAAAGAGCTAATAGTTGAACGATTAGAGGTTACCCATTTCTCCTCATAATCATATAGGGTTTTTAAAATCTTTGCCACTCGTAACTCGAGAGTTTCTGACAGAACTGGACGATGGGCCTGGATTAAAGCATTTGGCAAAACATCTGTCTTTAATTTTTCTTTTTGGACTTTTGATTTATTTGAAAATACCAGGGTGGCCGGTACTTCTCTTACCTCAGGGTATTATAGTGGTGTTCCTTTTTACTTTATTACATGAGACGATTCATCAAACACCATTCCGAACCCGATGGCTGAATAATGTTGTAGCGTATTTTTGTGGTTTCATATTATTTCTTCCACCGACTTGGTTCAAATACTTTCACTTTGCGCATCACCGCTATACTCAGGTACCAGGAAAAGATCCTGAATTAGAGGTTGAAAAACCCGTCTCTTGGAGTAGTTATATTTGGCATGTGTCTGGTATTCCTACTTGGTACGGGCATTTTAAAATACTTTTTAAAAACTCGCTTGGATATTATGACACCGATTTTATTCCCAATAAGAAAGGAAACCGTATCATTTGGGAATCACGTCTTTTAATCATAGTTTATGGATTGATATTTTTTATCGCTTATGTATTCGGTTCTTATTTTTTGTTTTGGGTTTGGATTTTTCCTTTAGTGTTTGGGCAACCTTTCTTAAGGTTTTATCTCTTGGCAGAGCATGGTTTATGTCCATATGTATCAAATATGCTTGAAAATACTCGTACCACTTTTACAAATCGCTTTATTATGTTCATTGCTTGGAATATGCCCCTCCACATAGAACATCATACCTACCCTACAGTTCCATTCCATAAATTACCTGAACTTAATAAACTTATGACGCAGCATTTACTAAATACAAAAAATGGTTATCTATCTTTTAACAAAGATTATGTAAAAAGCATGGATGATAAATCTTAGGTAAGATTAATAGCAAACTAACTAAGAATTTGGAAATTGAATGATTGCAAGCTTACAAATGTATGCTCGTCCAGAGCTTGAAAAAGCACATAGAAGGTTTTGGTCATTAATACGCGCACAATTAATACTGAAAGGTATTGCCGCGCCTAATCATCTTTCTGTGGACAAAGAGGAGATGCAGGTATGGAATGATCCTGAGTTGGTTTTTAGTCAGACCTGCGGGATGCCGTATCGAAAGTTTTTACATAATAAAGTCCAACTAGTTGGCACACCAGTATATGATATAGGCATTTCTCCAGAGGGCTACTATTGCAGTTATTTTGTGGTGCGTAAGGATGATAACCGTTGTTCTTTAGTAAACTATTGTGATGCAGTTTTTGCTTTTAACGAAAAAAACTCTCAATCGGGTTTTGCCGCACCGTTAGTTCACCTCAATAAATTAGAGTTAAATTTTTCAAATAGAGTCCAATCCTTTAGTCATAGGCAGTCCGCTTCAATGGTAGCGGGAGGTGAAGCGGACATTTGTGCGATTGATGCTTTGTCATGGAAACTTATTGAAACCTACGACACTTTTCCCTTAAACCTTAGAGTTCTTACAGCGACCAAACCGGTAACGCCCGGTCTTCCCTATATTACCTCTAGAGACAATGATCCCAAATTAGTTTTTACGGCAGTAGAAAGCGCTATCAAATCTCTTCGATCTTCTGATCGAAAAAATCTTAATATTAGAGGTATAGTTAAAATCCCAGAAGAAAAATACTTGTTAATTCCTAATCCAGAGTAAAATATTTACATATTTTTATTCAAAGAGAAGAGATAACGTGTTAGATATTCTGCTCTGTTGAATGAGGTAGGTATGCAGGCTGATTTTGTTATTGTCGGTGCGGGTAGTGCGGGGTGTGCTTTAGCATATCGGTTGAGTGAGTCTGGAGCTTCAGTCATCGTTATCGAATATGGGGGTAGTGATTTTGGCCCATTGATTCAAATGCCTGGAGCCCTGAGCTTTCCAATGAATATGAAACGTTACGATTGGGGGTATGTGTCAGAGCCGGAACCTTTTTTGGATGGCCGTAGACTAGCCTGTCCTCGTGGAAAAGTTATTGGGGGGTCCTCAAGTATAAATGGAATGGTATATGTTCGAGGTCACGCACTAGATTTCGATAAATGGGAAGAAATGGGAGCGGTGGGCTGGTCTTATGCCGATACACTACCGTACTTTAGAAGAATGGAATGTTGGAATTCAGCCGGACATGGGGGAGATATGGATTGGCGAGGCTCGGGTGGCCCACTACATGTCACACGAGGAAAAAGAGAAAACCCTCTAGTTAAGGCTTTTGTTGATGCTGGACGTCAGGCGGGCTATCAGGTGACGGAAGATTATAATGGTTTTAAACAAGAAGGCTTTGGCCCTATGGATCAAACCATTTTCAAGGGTAGGCGCTGGTCTGCTGCAAATGCATACCTTAAACCGGCCCTGAAATTAAAAAACTGTACTCTACTAAAAGGGTTTGCTCGAAAAATAGTTGTAGTGGATGGAAGAGCTATTGGAGTTGAGATAGAGCGTAATAAGAAAGTTGAAATTATAAAGGCTCGTCGAGAAGTAATAATATCAAGTTCATCAATTAATTCACCTAAGCTTTTAATGTTGTCAGGTATAGGTCCGGCAGAACATTTGAAAGAGCATGGAATAAAAGTGGTTGCCGACCGACAGGGCGTCGGAAAGAATCTGCAAGATCATCTCGAAGTTTATATTCAAATGACGGCTTCACAGCCAATTACTTTATATAAATATTGGCATTTTTTTGGTAAAGCATGGGTGGGCTTGCAATGGCTATTAGCTAAAAAAGGACCTGGGGCGTCCAATCAGTTTGAAAGTGCTGCATTTATAAGGTCATCAGAGGGTATAAAATACCCTGACCTCCAATATCATTTTTTACCAATCGCAGTAAGGTATGATGGTCAAGCTGCTATTGAGGGTCATGGTTTCCAAGCTCATGTGGGGCCAATGCGGAGTGACTCAAGAGGGACGGTCACATTACAATCTAATGATCCCAGTATTGCTCCAAAAATCTTATTTAACTATATGTCAAAAGAAAAAGACTGGGAAGATTTTCGGCGGGCTGTTAGGCTAACACGAGAAGTTTTTTCGCAAAGGGCTTTTGAACCTTTTTTAAAAACTGAGATTCAACCGGGTAGCGCAATTCAAAGCGATAAAGAGATTGACAGATTTATTAAAGAGAATGTGGAAAGTGCCTATCATCCAAGTGGCACATGCAAAATGGGACATGAAGATGATCCATTAGCGGTGGTGGACCCAACAACTAAAGTCATTGGGGTAGATTCTTTACGCGTAGCTGACAGTAGTATTTTCCCACAAATCACGAATGGAAATATTAATGGACCGACACTCATGGTAGCTGAGAAAGCCAGTGACCATATTTTAGGGAAAGAACCACTGGCTAGAGTAAATGTTAAACCTTGGATCAACGATAATTGGCGTTCTGAGCAAAGATAGCACCTCTTTATCTTTTTTAATTAGTTAGCTTAATCATCAAGATCTATCCAATTTATATCTACATTTATTTTTTCAAAAAACTGTTCTAAAGCTGTAATTGTAATTCCTATTGTTCGGTCGTTTACAAGTGGGTGAGCATATATGTAGGAACAGGACTTTAGGTCAGATTCGATAAAAAGCGTCACACCCTTTTTAATACCAGTTATCATGGACAAGGGGGTAACAGCACCTGGACGAACTCCTAGATTTTCTAACAACCTTTCAGCTGAACCAAAAGAAAGTCGACCCGATGCCAGTTTAGTTTTTAATAATTTTAAATCAATTTTTCTATCCTGTTCCGTTACCAGTAATATATTTTGTTTTTTATGATCTCTTAGATACAGATTTTTAATATGCCCACCGCCCTCTGAAGCGTGTAAAAACTGATCTTGAACACCTTTTGATTCAGAGACGGTCCTCAAGGGCTTGTGCGAATAAAGTTTATATTCAATTTTCCAATTATCTAATTTATCTAAAAGTTCATCAGAGGTAATTGGGAGACTGCCTTGGAAACGCAAAGATGCATCTACTGTTTCAATATCTTTTTCATTTTCCATCTGGAACTCTCTAATTATAATTCATCTCAAATTCATTTACTAGAAATTTTTAATATTTAAAATTAATTAAAAATATTTTTTAACTCTTCCACATTTAAAGCTCTACAAATCTGTCCTTTTGGTTTAAACGTTTTAACATCTTCCCCTGCCACAAGAGCATTGATAACGGCCTCCTCAACACATTCGATAGCGGATAGATACAACGGGTCTATGTGTTCAGGGTTCATCTCTTTTCGATCGAAAATTATTTTGGACGTTTGTTTTATCGGTTGCTTATCTCCCACTGAAAACGCTAGAAATATATCTCCCGAATTATTTCCCCCTGCTGATCCGCCTCTTCCTACACCTATCGCAGCGCGTTTAGCTATTTGACGAAGCGACAAAGCAGATAGGGGGGCATCGGTTCCAATAATGGCGATAATGGATCCAGTCTCTTTTTCCAAAATAGTATTTTCTGACATTAGCTTTCCGATAGGTTTGCCCAGAATATTTAACCACGGTCTAATACCATGGTTTGCTTGTACTAACGCACCGATAGTAAAAGTTTCAAAACCAATCTTTACCAGCCTTGATGAAGTCCCGGTGCCCCCCTTGAAATCGTAACAGATCATGCCATTCCCACCACCCGAAGATCCTTCCTCTAGATAACCTGACTGGGCGGAATCAAGGGCAGAAATAGCATGCTCAGAGGTAATAACCTGTCTATTTATATCATTTAGCACGCCGTCATACGTCTCAGCCACAACTGGCATCGCCCAGGCATGATGAGCGTTTTGAAAGTAATCTTTATACTTGTTTAACATCCAAGATGTTGCACCGTGATGTACCATACCCACCGCATGCGTATTAGTTATACATACAGGCCCAATAAAATACCCAGCATCATTAATCCAATGGGTTCCAGTCATTTCTCCATTTCCGTTTAGTGAATATTGCCCGGCCCATACGGGATTTGCTTCTTTGCTGTTTCCGTAAGGTATTATTCCAGTAACCCCAGTTCGAACATTTTTTTTTGGATCTGTTAAAGTGGTAAATCCGACATGGACTCCAGGCACATCAGTTATAGCGTTATATTTTCCAGGCTGACCTGGAAGAGGTAGGTTGAGATCTCGCGCGCGAACTACTTTTCTATCTGATGTTTTCATATATCTTTTGAACCAACTCATATTTTCTGCACAATTTTTGAAAAAAATTGCATCAACACGCAAATTTTTTTGCAATCTGAACTGTTAACTATGAATAGCGTAAACAGTCAGAGGAGTAAAATTATATGTCAGCAAAAAATATTTATGTATTACGAAAGTATCAAGAAGAACGGCGGGATTTAATAAATGAATGGTTAAAAGAGATTGTTGATCTTGAATTTAATTGGGTCAAAGATCCCAATTCACCAGAGGAAGAGTTAAAATCTGTACTCTCAAAAGACTACACTGCTACTTCATGTAAGAACTTAAGAGAACATATATGGGAGCATATGGATACCAAGCCTTTCCTTGTCGAAGCATATGAGTCTGAGCCAGATTGGCCTCAAATAAAGGATCAATTTATATTTAACGGTAGTATTTTTGATGATTAAAAGTTTTAAAACATTCGAAATCACAAAATATTCATATTTTCACCATTCGTATTGCAAAAGAATCATTCAAACTGAACTTGTGCATTGGGTCGAAAAACTCCAAACGGCTCAATTGCACACCATATAAGGAGTATATTTTGTTAAAAGATTTTTCATTTACTATGGTCTTAATCTTAACTTGCTTAATCACCTATGGGTTTGCCGCTTTAGTAGATCTGCATTATTTTTAAAATGATAAGACCTTCCAAATATGCCATAATTTTAAATGGGTTAGTTATTATAATATTTATCTTATTCGGCTTTTTAAAATTTGATATAATCTCCAGAAATCAAAACTGTTTATATGATGGACTATTTGTGGCTTGTGAGGAATAATACTATCAGTAACTAATTCTAAAATTATGGAATGATTTCTTGATAAGTTTAAAAAGAAATTCAAAGTTTGAATTGACCAAAGCGAAAGGTTTACGGTCTCGAAATATTTATCAACCCGGTTCTAAGACCGACTTTAAAATTAGTCGGGGAAAATTCACCGACTTCTTAACCTGTCAAAAGTGTTTCTATATGGATCGTGTGAAGGGAGTAGTTTCTCCCTCGCTACCAGGATGGTCTCTTAACGCTGCTACAGATGAATTATTGAAAAAAGAATTTGACTTATGCCGGTTAAGTAAAACGCCACATCGTTTATTCGATAGATTTGATTTAAATCATATCATACCTTTTGATCATCCTGATATCGAAAAATGGCAAGATAGTTTGCGAGCTGGCTTGATGAGTCGACATGACAATACCAATATAATTCTTACGGGGGGAGTGGATGATATTTGGTTGAACACGATTACCGATGAGCTAATTGTCGTGGACTATAAATCTCAATCAAATAGAAGACCTGTTGAGCCTTGGAGTTACCTATCCTCGGTCTATCATACAGCATATAAAATTCAGTTAGATTTTTATGCATATTTACTTAAGGAGATGGGATTTGAAGTTGCGACCACTGGTTACTTTTTGGTTTGCAATGGTGATAAAGAGGCTGATAGTTTCAACGGCAAATTAGAATTTTCTGAAACCATAATTCCTTACGAAACAGAGACAGGCTGGATAAAACCTGAGATTGATAGAATGTATCAACTCATGAATAGTTGCAATGTACCAAGCTCGAACCCCAGTTGCGAAAATTGTGCTTATGTTGCTCGGCGGGCTGAGATGGAAAATTTAAACCGTTAAATATCATAGAGTATTTTCAAATAGCATAATTCATTACTATTTTTCATATAATAGTTGTTTTTCAGTAAACTAGTCTGGGAACCTTTACGTTCCAATCTCGAGAAAAAACCACATTATTATTTTCTAAACCACTAATATTGGCTTTCAAGAAGAATGAATCTTGATCACATGTAACGGTAAGAATACTTTTTGTTTCAACATGCCAATTTTCTCGCAGGAATTTAAAATCTGCGACATATATCATTTTTGCCGATAGCGGGTCGTTGCCTTTTATTGTGTAATGTTGACTATTATTTGATCCATAAATTAAATTGATATCAGTAAAGTGTAATTCTCCCCCGTCATGAATTACGTTATAAACCAACTCTCCAGTTGTGTTGTTTCTCGTTATTTCACGGCTTCCGAAACCTTCCTTAATTACTTTATGGGGTAGGGGCTCTGCTTCCTCCGGTTTTGAAAATAGTTCTTCTGTTTGATATTTTTTGGACGTATTAAATATGGGTACCTCAAGTAGGCAGGAATTTAGCTCTAAAGTTAATTTGGTTTTCTCTGGTTGTGGCCAGGCCATCGGCCAAAGTTGACTGGATATGGAAAGCCTTATTCGATGTCCCTTTTGTAATTGCCAACCAGTATCGTTAAGTCGGACTGTTATATCCATAAATTCATCTGGTACAATTTTGGTTAATTTCTCTCGTCCTTTTCTGAGCTTTAAATTGATTATTCCATATGTAATTAATGTCGATTTTCTGTCGAGAGAAACATCACACAATCTTACAGCAATAATCCCGTGAGTGCAGTTACTTGATACTTTGAGGTGAACTTTTGTTGTTCCCAAGATACAGGTTGGCTTAAGCAATTCATCAGTCTCAAAAAATACTGAAAGGGCGTCGTCAGGTGATTGATCCGCTGGAAGTTCTTCTACTCCAGATATTGGCATATATTCCCCAGTTGATAGTCCTAATGTGAGTGGAGAGCATATTTCAACCTGTTCACTTATCTTAGATTGGCTCTCGCAAAGCTTACTGCCATTCAAGTAATAGTGTTTATGAATTGAATTTTTAGAAGGCCATTTAGGTTCGCTAACCCAAAATCCTGGCCGATCAGTGGCGTCTTGGTCGGGAATGTGACTACTTTGAATATATGCAAGAAACTTGTTTTCACTTGCTTCATTTGTTTGAGAGCTTTTGAGCCATTTATCGAACCAATCCAGCGCTAACTGCAAAAAGCCGATCTTTGGACCGGGGCCTCCCAAGTTAGGGTACACATGTCCCCAGGGACCAGAAACTGCTGTGATAGGTGCCTTGATATTCTCCATTAATCTAATCATGGTGTTTGGCCAGCAATCATTCCAACCACTAATACCTAGCACTGGAGTCTTTATTTTTTCAAAATGTTCGCAAACAGATCCCTCTATCCAAGTCTCGTCTCGTAATTGATGATTTAGCCATTTTTCGATAAATAAGGGTGTTTTCTCTAGACGCTCCAGCCATATTTTTTTCCATTCTTTCCCTACTATCGCCGGATCTGGTGGACGTATGCAGTAACCAGCCATAATACCACCCCAACCGAGGCCTTGTCCTGGATATCCTCCAACAAGGTAACCGGCGTCATCATAATACCGATCAACTGAAGACCCCACTGGTATTATAGCTTTTAATGCGGGAGGCTGTTTCACAGCAGTTTGTAGGCTTGCTATCCCCCCCCAAGAAAGTCCCATCATGCCAACTTTTCCCGTGCACCAAGGTTGCCTGGCTAACCAATTAATTACTTCTATGGTGTCCTGCTGCTCGCGTTTAGAATACTCATCTAACATTATTCCTTCAGAGTCACCGTGACCGCGCATGTCAGGCCGAATACATGCGTACCCATGTGCTGCAAGCCAAGCATGATTAGCATGATCTCTAAGTGCGTAGGAGTCGCGCTTCCTGTAAGGTATGATTTCCAAAATTGTGGGTACAGGTTGGGATTTAGCGTCAATTGGTCTCCAGATTTTTGCTGAAAGGCGCACACCATCTGACATATTAATCCAGACATGTTCTATAATTTCTATTTTATTAATTTTATCCAAACTATTATTCAACTTTTCATATAATTTTAGAATAGAAAGACATAACTATAATGGCTCTGATTGGTCTGAATATGTGCTATCCCTCGACCAATTCCAAAATTTCCATCAGTAACTAAAAGCACTTTGTTTTTAAATTTCATTGTATACCCCCTTCGACGCGTAAGATATTTGTTAAAATTTATCCACTCAAGTTAGCACTTATAAAACTAGTTTGTAATTTTAAAAAACTACAAACTAGTAATTATGTTAACAATAGTTAATTCTTAAATATAGTTTTTGATTTAGATTCTTTTTTTACTCTTTTCACAAAAAAAACTTTGTGAGCTAGCTTTAGCCTATTGACGACTTTAAATGGTTGAGTTTATCGATGATGTGGTAGGTTGATATAACAAATTTACTTGGAGAAAAAATATAGAAGAAAATTCCAAAGAAATTCTCAGGCTCTTATTCGATACGGCTGTTGATGCTGCAGACCCTATGAAGGTAATCCCATCGATACTTCCAGAGAAGCCCTCAGGGCGAGTTGTGGTCATTGGAGCGGGTAAAGCGTCAGCAAGAATGGCTGAAGCAGTCGAAAGCGTTTGGGGTGCTTGTGATGGTTTAATAATTACTCGTTATGGCTATAGTAGGGAATTATTAGGTATAAGGGTTGTTGAAGCGGCCCACCCAATCCCGGATATAGAAGGTTTTAAGGCCACCAAAGAAATAATTTCGATTGTTCATGGCCTCGGCAAAGATGATTTTGTGCTCTCATTGATATCTGGTGGCGGATCGTCACTTTTGTGTGCACCTATTGACGGGGTATCTTTAAATGATAAGCAAGCTGTAAATCAGGTGCTTTTGTCATCAGGCGCTCCAATAGGATCAATGAATATTGTTCGTAAACACCTGTCAAAAATTAAAGGGGGTCAACTGGCGGGATACTGCTACCCTGCAAAAATGTTGAACTTAAGTATTTCAGATGTACCAGGAGATAATCTTTCTGATATCGCTTCAGGTGTAACTTGTGGTGAAGATTCTAACTCAAAGGATGCACTTGAAATTATTCGGCAATTTAAACTTGAGTTTCCTAAGAATGTTTTAACGGCATTAACTAAGAAGTCTTCAGTTGTTCCATTAAACGATCATCGGCTTAAATATGTGCAGAACAAAATTATTTCTGCACCGATACAATCGCTAAACGCTGCCAGAGAACTGGCTATCTCAAAGGGGTATAAGGTCGAATTTTTAGGAGACTCTTTGGAAGGTGAGGCTAAGGACGAAGGGCTAAAACAAAGCGAACTGGCTTTAAGATTGCAAGCAAATCTTAAAGTTGGTGATGCTCCGATTATTCTTCTTTCTGGTGGAGAGTTTACGGTTTCAAATCATAAAGGGGGTGTTGGTGGTCCTAACGCAGAGTTTGCGTTAGCAGCAGCTATACGCCTCAATGGTCACTCAGGAATATCCCTGATTTGTTGTGATACTGATGGTGTTGATGGGGGCGCTGAAGTTGCTGGAGCAGTTATTGGACCGCAAACTATTAGTAAGGCATTTAGAAAGGGACTTGATCCCTTAAAATTTCTTAGGCTGAACGATAGTCATAATTTTTTTAAAAAAATTGGTGATCAGGTTGTTACTGGGCCTACTTTAACCAATGTAAACGACTTTAGGGCATTTTTGATTAGACCAATAGAAAGAAAAAATTTATAGGAGATTAAAAGCCGAAAATAAAAATTAATTTTAAAAAATATAAATATTATTTAGGATAGGGTAATTAGGATGAATGATGATGACTTGAGCAGTGACGGGATAGATTCGGTCAAGATTGATAAATTAGCAGAACTTGGCGTAAAAGTGGGGTTGGGACTTCAGCCTGGCCAAGATTTACTGCTAACTGCGCCAATAGAAGCATTGCCACTTGTTCGACGCGTCGCGGTTCACGCCTACAAAGCAGGTGCAGGACTGGTAACACCACTGTTTTCAGACCCTGAAATAAGTCTATCTAGGTATAAATATGGATCAGATGAGTCCTTTGATCATGCCGCGGCCTGGTTGTATAAAGGAATGGGAGACGCTTTTGATAATAATACTGCACGAATGGCGATCGCTGGTGGTGACCCCATGCTCTTATCTGAGCAAGATCCAGAAAAGGTTGGCCGAGCTAATAAAGCTAATTCGATTGCTTACACCCCTGCGCGTCAAAAAATAACCGAGTTTGATGTAAATTGGAATATAATTTCATGGCCAAGCCAATCTTGGGCTACCCGAATCTTTCCAAATATGTCTCCGTCGGTTGCTCAGTCTAAATTAGCAGATGCGATATTTTCGGCATCACGCGTAGACACATTAGATCCGATCAGAGAATGGGAGGGTCATAATGCTGCTTTAAGATTAAAAACGACTTGGTTAACTGAGATGAATTTTAAATCATTACATTTTATAGGACCTGATACGGATCTTAATGTTGGGTTAGCTGACAATCATGAATGGATGGGTGGCGCTTCCTTAGCAAAGAATGGCATCACTTGTAATCCAAATATTCCTTCAGAGGAGGTATTCACTACACCCCATGCATTGAAAGTTGAAGGTACGGTTAGTGCGACAAAACCATTGTCCCACCAAGGGACATTGATAGAAAATATACAAGTGAAATTTGAAGACGGCCGGATTGTTGAAGCTCATGCAACAAGGGGAGAAGAAGTGTTATTAAAATTATTAGATTCTGATGAAGGCGCCAGGCGATTAGGAGAAGTTGCTCTCGTCCCACATAGTTCGCCAATATCGAAATCTGAATTGATATTCTATAATACGCTTTTTGATGAGAATGCTGCCTGCCACATTGCATTAGGGCAATGCTACACAAAGTGTTTTAGAAATGGTGAAAACTTAACAAGGGACCAGGTTAAGTCCCTTGGCGGTAATACCAGCGTAATACATGTGGACTGGATGATCGGCTCTAACGAAGTAAGTATCGACGGGATAAAAGAAAATGGTGATAAAGTCCCGGTTTTCCGTAAGGGCGAGTGGGCATAAAAAGGATAACGTTTTTTTAAATTTTGTGTGAAGGTTTTTCTAAGCCTTTAATAGTCTCAATAGCTGTGCGGTTCATATCCCTGTTGCTTCTGGTTTCTTTGCCAAAAGGTGATTTAGCTAATAAGTCCATAATGCGTGAAGCTGCAGTATGAAAGTTATCTTCGACATCGACCTTATTGAATGTTTCTGCTATCTCGATCATTTCTGGCGCCCAGCGGGCAGCATCAGATGGAAGGCGAGGAGTATTTTTTAAAAAACGATTGAAAAGCTGTTTTTGACTCTCATTAAGTTCCTTAGCTAATTCGTCTATTAATTCCAGTCGATTTGCGGCAATAAATGATGCAGTCAATAACGCATTTAACCCTTTTGTGACACTGGCATAGACCATTTTCATTCCAGATGCTTTTCCAATTGATGGGCCTAGTTCTTTAATATCAT
The DNA here is from genome assembly GCA_045565015.1 of Paracoccaceae bacterium. Taxonomy (GTDB): domain Bacteria; phylum Pseudomonadota; class Alphaproteobacteria; order Rhodobacterales; family Rhodobacteraceae. Next base: position 7,072 of record JBJLGD010000043.1, on the reverse strand, counting down.
AAGCTATCCCATTTGTTTCGATTAAGAACTGGCAGGCTGGACCTGAAATATATAATTTAGGCTTATTTTTAGCATTTGGTGGGAGCCCTATAATACCGCCATCAATAAACTTTACTTGTGTACCCTTGAATAGCTTAGCTATTTGCTTAGTTTTTTTTGGTGAAACAGCGTTAGCCTCAAGATATGTAAACGAGTGGTTCGAAGTTTTTGCAAACTGGGCTACTTTTTGGGCAAGTGATACTGCATTTGCTGGTGGTAGGATAGACATGAAAATATCTAAGTTTTCTATAAGTTCCTCGATAGTTTCAAAGGTTTGTATATTAGAAACCTGAGCTCGTTTTCTAGTTTCAATTCCCCTACCTTCAAGCACTGTACTAACTAAATAGCCAGAAGAAATTAGTGATTTTCCAATAGCAGCACCCATCTCTCCCGCTGAAATTATACCTATATTTCCTAAACTCATCTTGAAGAAGTCTTTAAAACAGCAGTCGCTGATATTTGTAGACAACATCCGGGAGTAAGTGAGGCAACTTGAGCATGACGAGCTGGTCTAGATTTAGGATCTGGAAACATTTTCAACCAGAAAGGATTTACTAATGCCCTATCGTTTTTATCCTTAAAGAAAAGATCAATTTTAACTACGTCTTCAGGGGTTGCGTTTGCTTCCAAAAGGATACTGCCTAAGGCATCAAAAGCGAGTTTAATTTGATGAATTTTATCTATTGGAAATTTACCAGTCTTAGGGTCATGGCCTTGGATCGCAGAAGTCATAAGAATATTATCGACCAGACAAGCCATTGGGATTGGGTTTTTGTGAGGTTTTAGTTCGCTAGGATTAATACTACGTCGTCTCATTGTTTAAAATGCTCTATGGGATTTTCTAATCTCCCCAGTGGATCTATAGATATACCTATTGTCCCTCTAGTTTCTCCCATGAGAACACTTTTGTGGCCTCTAGGAAACCTCCCTCTACCTTTACCAGTTGTCCCGAATGATAGAATATCCCCTGGTTCTAAAGTAAAAAAACGACTTGCTTCCGCGATACATCTTTGAACACTGAAGCGATAATTTGAAGTATGGTCTTCGGCAAATATTTCTCCATCCAAATCAGCTGTTACTTTAAGATTATTTGGATCTTTTACTTCGTCCGATGTTGTTATCCAAGGCCCCATCGGCGCAAATGTATCTGCTCCCTTTGAACGTGTATGGTAGACATAGTACATGTCTCTATCATCTTCACCGTGTAGCCGTCTCCATTTGAAAAACTCATCTCTAGCCATGTCTGGATCATAGGTCACAGCGATGCTATCTTTACCAAATTTCAAACCGTGAGAGGTTACATCATTATGAATTGCATATCCGAAAACATAATCCAGAGCAGTGTCTTCGGAGATATCTTTGCACCTTTTATTTATTATGGCGCAAATTTCAGGTTCAGGTATTACCGCTCCCCAATTTGGATCTAAACGAATTGGCTTTTGATTTCCTTGCAATGCTGATGGAGGTTTTAGAAAAAAATTTGGAACGCCTGGATCAAAATGTGCCTGTTTCATTAATTCTTTATTATTAAATGCGACCCCTATGATTTTAGAGGGACGCAATATTGGGGACAGCCAGTCTAAGCTAGTATCACTAATGACTGGAATGTTATCAATATTGGTTTTTTCAATGCATTGAAGGAATGTTTGATTATTACCTTCAATAAAGTCGAGTAAATTGTGTATGGGCTTTAGATTAATCGCTTCACAAACCTTTGAGAGTAATCTTGGTTTTCCATCTGAACCTTTTATAATTGCTGTAGGCTGTCTTTTGTATTGAATAGTGCCTAATTTCATTAAGTTTTCTCCAAAAAAGCTTCAAGGGTTACTGGTTTTGCGTCTAGTAGTGGTTTTTTTTGGTATAGTACCTTTGAAATCTGTTGCTTCGTAAAACCATCGTTCAGTTGCGGGTAAGCCCCATAATTGGGAACGACTTGTATCAGTTAGTGACCATCTTTTTGGAACTAGATCACTATCAATGAATTGATAATGACTTGTGAATAGTTCTACTCTATGTCCATCTGGATCCCGAAAATAGACAAACATAGCATTAGCAATTCCGTGGCGCCCAGGACCTCGATCCATAGTATGCGCAAGACCTAGTGATGACATAACGTCAGCCACATGAATAATATTTGCTACTTCAGGCACGTTGTACGCAAAATGATGTAGACGGGGCCCTAACCCTGCACTGAAAACTACGTCTTGGGTATTATTTTTTCGTTTGAGCCATATTCCCCAAACTTCATCGGTATTATCGTCTGCCGTATATTCAGTTAAACGAAAACCTAATTCGCTGTACCATTTAAGAGCAGTGTCGACGTCATGCGTAGCAATTTGAACATGATCAAAAGATGCAGGACTCGCTCCATGATGTTTGTGAAAAGTTTGCATTAAAGAAGGCTTTTGATCCATCTCAGCACAAAACTCTAAAGGAACACCCAAAGGGTCATTTACGTGTAAAGTACGTCCTTGAAATGCTTGATCTTCAAAAGTAGCTGTCAGCCCGTGTGCATTGAAAAAATCATGGGCAATGCTAAGATCTTTTTCAGTATACATTCGGTAACCCATGCGTTTGCACACGCCAGGTGCGTTTGACTTTTGAAAAACTAACGAATGATGAGACGTTTCTTCTAGAGCCCGAAGATAAAGAGTTTCAGAGTCCTGATGTGTAACTTCTAAGCCTATAGCCGTTTCGTAGAAATAACGCGTAGCGTCAAGATCTTGGCTCGTTAGTACAACATGACTAGCGCGAGTTATATTAAATGATGGTTCTGGATTCGCCGGATATAATGTCATTGCCTTCTCAATTTACAGTTTAGTTTAATATTAATACGGTAAAAACTTAGTATCGAATAATATATTTTACGATAATTTTTTTATAAGACGTTTTATGCCCCAAGAAATTCCTACGGCAACTGCGGCTATCACTAGTGAGGTTCCTGCTGCATACAGGCCTTTACTAATAATTATTTGTGAGGTGGCGTTTGAGAAATCTGGCACTGTCACATACATACTATAAGCAAATACAGCGATCCAGGCGATTAAAAAGTTTTTCATTAAATCTTTCCTTTATTTATATATGGGACAATTTAAACACCAACCAAGGTAGTATAACAATAGAGAAGTGTCCTAAATATTCTTACACTCTTTTATTTATTTTGTTATTTTTTCTTAAATAATTAACTTTTCTTTTTTGAGATTCAGTACAGGTTTCTGAGCCTAGACTCATTTATTATTTTTTATATACCTACCGGTATAATAAATAAGTGTACCTTAATTGAGTCAATTGAAAGTTACTGCATTGGATCGGTAGAATTGAGCATTAAAAACCATAAAGGTGTTAAAGTGATTTATAAATAATTTACGAATTATTAGCAGGAGTGGGCTCTTATTGTTTTCTCAAATAGTCTCTTACCTCTGGTTTAGTGAGGACGCTAAGGCAAAGGTAACAGATTACAAAGAACATCACTACGAAATATTCTGCGACTGGAACATCTCTTAAAAGGCAAACTATTATCGCAGTGATTGACAAATAAAGAAGATAACAACTTAAAAAATGGATAGGTAAGTGTTTACGAGTTTTGTTTAAAATATATATTACCCCGTAATGACTGAAGGTTAAAAAAATACTTATTCGTACTACTTCAGCGCGATGTTGAGGGATTTCATTGGTTTCAGAAATTCCCCAGGGGAAAATTACTGTTAAACCAAAGAATGATAGACCGGATACGGTTAAAGCCCAAATGATTAAAAATATGAGTAAAAGTTTACCCAATAGTCGCATCAGATTTCTCCATAAAGTATGTAAGAAAACTTTCTCTTTCCAAGTACTATACTCTAGTTTTTTATTTAACCAAAGGTATTTCTAAGTAAGTACAATATAAATAGTCAAAAATAAGCCGTTGTTATTTATCGAGTAAAGACGTTATCTTACTGATGTAATTTTTTGAAAGCTTTTTTAATTGTCGGACACTGTAGGTACTATCGACCGACCCCAAACGCTAAAGGCGATTGGTATGCTTTTTCTTGCTATAATATGCTTTGACTTGATGTCTGTATTTATTAGATTTTTATTAACGGACTACACTGCTCAGGAATTATCAGCTTACCGTAACGTGATAGGAATTGTCCCAAGTATTTTACTTTTGCTCTACACTAAAGAATTGCGGTTCAATGGGCCATCTTTAATAATTAAACAATGGAAGTTAGCCTTGGTTCGAGGATTTTCAGTAGCTGTGGCGCAACTTTGCTATTATTCTTCTATAGGCTATTTGGAGCTGGCGACAGTGGCTACGCTTGGTCAGACTAATGCATTTTTTGTTGTTATTTTGTCGGTCATTTTATTGCGTGAGAAGGTTGGAGTATGGCGCTGGAGTGCGCTATTTATTGGGTTTACAGGAGCGATATTAATTCTAAAACCTGGCGCTGACACCTTCACTATCTATGCTTTATTACCAATTGGAGCTGCATTTTTTTATGGTTTTTCAATAGCAACTCTTCCGAAGTTTGATAAGAGTATATCTAACGCTATTCTTTATCTTTATTCGTCTGTAGCAGCAGCTATAGGGGCGGTAGTCCTAGCAACATTTACGACTGATTTTTCTCCAATCATTTCTTATCTTCACTTGTTTATGATTTTTGTAATGTCTATTCTTGGAGGTATTGGAGTTTTATTTTTGATGCTAGCCTACCGAATGGTTACTCCTTCTGTAATAGCACCCTTTGTTTATTTTGGAATACTATCATCTTTTATTTTTGGTTGGATATTCTTTCGTGAGTTTCCAATTGAGACGTTATTTCCTGGGGTCTTTTTGATTGTCGGATCAGGAGTGTTAATTGTTTGGCGAGAAAGTCACGTTAATAAAACTTAATCTTTCTAACTTTTAAGTATTTAGAAATAATCTAAAGCTAGATACTTAACATAACATTAAGTAGTTATATCCTTTGACCGACAATAGCATGATGATTTTATAACAACTTCAGCTCTAACCAATGCTTGATCAAGCAATTGTTGTATATGATTTTTTTCTGTAGTTTCACCACGAATTTGTAAGCACTCGTTTAACCCATGTAAACTCCAAACATTACGTGGGTGTTGACAAGCTCTTGGTAGCGTTTGATCTAAACCTAGATCGGCTCGGTATACGTCCTCTGCTTCATCAAATTTTTGTGAGTCCATTAGTAATGCTCCGAGGGCATGCCTTGTAGGTTGCATCCAGCCCCATGGTTCATCATATAAGAGGTCATCATCAATTCTAACAGCCTGTCTTAAATGCTCTAAGCCTTTTTCTATGTTCCCAGACTTATAGTGAACTTCACCCAACACCATTTGTTCTGCGACATTCAGGACATCTGCGCACGAATTATTAAAAACATTTCTATCTGCTTGAACCTTATCTTTAGACACAATAAATCTTTCTAGCTCACTTTCTGCTTCATTATTTTTTCCTATATTTGCCAAGGAAATTGCTCGAGCGTAATGTAACATCGCAGTGGTGAAGCTATAAAGCTCTTTGTTTTCCGGAAATTCCTCTAAAAGAATTTTATCCCATTGTCCAAAACGGATCATTACATGAAGGTTCATCGGGATAAATGCTTCAAAAAGCTCTGGTATCATCTTGACCACCTTTTCAGGTAGAATCTGTTTTAATTGTATAGCTGCTGATAAAGCTGGGGTAGGCTGGCCTAGAAACATTGCCCCGTAGATTTTAAAATGAAGATTATGAACTCGGTATACGGTATAGAAGTTTTCTTCTCCAGCATAATCTACAAATTTTTTATCTACTTCCGTTGCTTTATGATTTCGAGACACAACATTCTGGTAATCTCCACAAAGAACGTCAATATGAGTAGCCATATGTACAAGGTGACCGGAGTCAGGCACTAAATCCACTAACTTATCGCCGTGAAGTAAAGCCTTTTCAGGTGTTGGAGACATTTCCATTAAATGAATATACATATGGAGTAGGCCCGGATGCTCCCAAGCTTTAGGGAATAAATTGAATGCTCTTTCAAGGATTTCTTGGGCTTCCTGTGTTGACGCTCCTTCTTCTGGAATTCTATTTTTTAGGTCCCATAATTGCCAGGGTGTACGGTTAATTAACGCTTCGGCGAAAATTGCTGTTACTTCGAGATCATTTGGAAAAGAGCTATAAACTGAACGCATACATTCAGAAAAAGCATCGTTCCAAGGTGAATAGTCTTCTATGTTAGGGTCAGTTGGAAATCGTTCTGCTAGGGCGTCAATCATGGCACGCTCCACTTCAGTTGTATTTTTATAATACTTTTTCCCGTTGTCTAACGCTGCATGCGCTTGCTTTAAAGCATTTATCTTTTCTTTATAAGTAAAAAACTCCCATACCTTATTATAATTTGGTCCAATTGCGTGGGCTATGCCCCAATAGGCCATTACACACGTTTTATCTAATGCTAAAGACCTTTCAAAACACACGATCGCCTCTTCATGATTAAAACCAAATAACCAAGAAAAGCCACGATCCAGCCAAATTTGGGCTTCAGGAGACTCGGTAGTGAATTTACGGTGGAACGATCCCAGGTCAAAGTAGGACAAAGTAGACTAGCCTTTCTATTTATTAGAACATTTATTTAAATTCAATTATCACATAAAATAAAAAAATATATCTCAAAAATTTCTTAAAATTAACTAAAAATGGTGTTAAATATAATTGAAAGTTATTTTATTGGGATAAAATTTTAAATTTAATATGGTTTATTACAGATGCTAGACTCAAAGGAGTTTGAACCTCTTTACGTCGACTAAACCTTTATCTGTTATTTTTAAGTCTGGTATGACAGGTAAAGCAAGAAATGCTAGCTGAAGAAACGGTTCCTCTAATAGGACTCCAAGACTTCTTGCTGTTTTTCTGAGTATCGATAGTTGGTCTCGTACTTCTTCAAATGGCTTGAGGCTCATAAGACCAGCAATTGGCAAAGCCAGTTCGGCTAAAATCTTTCCATCAGATGCGATAACGAAACCGCCTTCAATAGTCGTAAGGCGCTCAATAGCTAAC
>JBJLGD010000042.1:0-23318 GCA_045565015.1 Paracoccaceae bacterium | reverse complement strand
CGAGAAGGAGGCTTTTCGGCTTTGTTGAGAGCAATAGTTGGGCAACAGTTGAGTGTAAAAGCGGCAGCAGCAATATGGTTGAAGCTAGAAAATGCAAAACTTACAACTGAAGAAAGTATTGAGTCAGCCAGTGACTCAGAATTACGAATCTGTGGTTTATCAAGACAGAAAATTAAATATGCAAAAGCCTTATCAGCTCAAAAGATTAATTATGTTAAACTCAAATCTCTTAAAGAGGAGGAGGTTGTAGGGATACTGACAGCTGTTCCAGGTATTGGGCGTTGGACCGCAGAAATTTATTTGATGTTTTGTTTAGACAGGGCAGATATTTTTCCTAGTGGAGATTTGGCGCTTCAAGAGGCAACCAAAATCTTATATTCGTTGTTAGTCAGGCCAAAAGAAAAAGAGATGCGAGAAATAGCACAAAAATGGAAGCCTTTCCGAAGTCTAGCAGCTTTAGTATTATGGGAATTTTATGCTATTAATAAGAAGAGAGAGGGTGTTTGAATGCATGGGTTATTAGATAGTAAGAGGGTTGGGTCTAAGTCTGGACTGGACTCGTCTTTGGTAATATTACTTCATGGATATGGGGCAAACGGGGATGATCTTCTCGGACTAGCGGATCCGATGTCAGAATATCTTCCTGATACTGTTTTTATATCACCTAATGCGCCAGAAGTATGTTCAGGTAATCCTGGTGGTTATCAATGGTTTCCAATACCTTGGATAGATGGCTCTAGCGAAGAAGAATCTGAAGTTGGCGCTAATCGAGCGATCAAAGACCTTAATTACTTTATCGATGAAGTAATGTATAACGAAGGTCTTAGCGAGGCAGAAACTGTTTTACTTGGGTTTTCCCAAGGGACTATGATTGGACTTCATCTTGCTATACGTAGAGATAATTCCTTTGCCTCACTTGTTGGATTTTCTGGTCGTTTACTGAGACCTGACTTGGTTCAAGAGGAAAAAAAGAACTCACTACCGATCTTACTGCTACATGGGGACCAGGATGATGTTGTACCTTTTGGTTCATTGGCAGAAGCGAGCAATGTTTTAAGGACCAATGGCTTTAACGTTGATGAATTTATTATGGAAGGTACGGGACATGGAATATCGCCCGAAGGCTTAGAAGAATGTCTAAGGTTTATAAACAATCAGTTAGTTTTCTAATTAATTTAAGCTAAGTTATATTTGGGGGCTTGAACCAGGCGATCCACTATATATAGTTAAAAAAATAATAGTTTTTTTTAAAAGGTAAAGACGGTGGATATAAACTCAACTACTCTGGATCCTGATGTAGGCTCCACGAATAATTTTAAGCCGGCACTTGTTTTAAATGCAGATTATCGACCTCTGTCTTATTTCCCATTATCACTGTGGTCTTGGCAAGATACAATCAAGGCTACAGTTTTAAAGAGAGTGGCTATACTGGCTGAATATGATGAGTTGGTACGCTCACCGTCAATAGAGATACGAATTCCGTCTGTTGTGGTGTTAAAAGAATATGTCAAACCACAAAAAAATATAGTTTTTACGAGATTTAATCTTTTTCTCAGGGATGGGTTCTCCTGTCAGTACTGTGGGCAAGGTGGCGAATTGACTTTCGACCATGTAATTCCAAGGTCTCGGGGTGGAATTACTAGTTGGGAAAATGTTGTATCAGCTTGCTCGAGGTGTAATCTAAAGAAAGGGGCTAAGACTTTAGCTCAAGTAGGATTTAAGTTGGATAAAATTCCACGAAAACCCGATCCAGAAGAACTAAAAAATCTAGGTCGTAAGTTTCCTCCGAATTTTTTACATAAAAGTTGGTTGGATTTTCTATATTGGGACGCTGAACTCGAAGAATAATAATTTTAAATAGCTTACCCATAATCGTAGTTTGCGATGTTCCTATGTAGCCTTTCTCTTACGGCGTCGATTTCCTGAAACCTTAGATGATTTGTTTTGATTGAAGTTATTTTTTGGTAATTTAACGATTGAATTTAGTACTGGAAATGGCTCAACAGAATTTGGTATATTTGATGCATTTACAAAATGTTCTTGGAACTTAGGTTCAATGGCTGTTTCAATTTTATGAATATCTAAAACAGTTTTTTCAATTAATGCTCGAGTATCTTTGTCTAATAAAGCAATTCTAGCACCAGTACCGGCAGCATTACCTGCACTTGAAATTTTATTTAGCATACAGTCAGGGATCATTCCTAAGATCATGGCGTGCTTAGGACTAATATGTGCGCCAAAAGCCCCAGCTAAAACAATCTTATCAACCGTATCTGCACTAAACTTATCCATTAATAATCTTGCTCCAGAGTAGAGAGCCGCTTTAGCCATTTGTATTTCTCTTATATCCCGATTAGTAACAGTTATTTTAGCGCCACCATTCTCAGTACCATCCCACACTAAATATGAATTGGTTCGCCCATCAATAAAACACCTGCTCGTACCGGTTTGTTCTTCAGAACCGATTAATCCGGAAGCATCTAAAATCCCTGCTAGACGCATTTCAGCAACTAATTCGATAATACCAGAACCACATATACCGGTTATACCGATAGTTTTAATTGAATCATTGAAGTTCTTATCATCTGACCAGCCGTCAAAACCGATTATTTGAAAACGAGGATTTTTTGTTATTGGGTCGATTGTTACATGTTCTATTGCGCCAGGAGCAGCGCGTTGACCACTTGAGATTTGAGCACCTTCAAAAGCTGGGCCCGTTGGCGACGAACAGGCCAGTACTTTTTCCTGATTACCGAGTAAAATTTCAGCATTTGTTCCAACATCGACAACCAAAGTTAAATCATTTGAGTTCCCAGGTTGTTCGCTTAATGCAACGGCTGCAGCGTCTGCTCCTACGTGGCCTGCTATGCATGGAAGCATATAAATTCTTGTTTCTGAACTTAGATTTATATCAATTTCTCTCGCTTTGAAGGCTTGAGCATTTGAAGAAGCCAAAGCGAATGGAGCTTGCCCTAACTCGAAAGGGTCTATTCCGAGTAATAAATGATGCATAACGGGGTTACACACAAGAACGGCTTCTAAAACTAAATCAGCGTCAATACCCCCATCATCACATATTTTTGTAAACAAATCATTTAATCCTTGCCTTACGGCAGAAGTCATCTCATCTGCTCCATCAGCGTTCATCATTGAGTAACTAACTCTACTCATTAAGTCTTCCCCGAAGCGGATTTGAGGATTCATTAGGCCAGACGAAGTAATTACCTCTCCTGTTTTTAATTCACATAGATGTGCGGCGATCGTTGTAGAACCGATATCAACGGCAAGTCCGTATATACTTCCCTCATAAAAGCCAGGCCATATTTTAGTTATATGTGGAGGTACTGATTGATCTCCTGAATGGACTGCGCAAGTTATGGCCCAGTTCCCCTTTCTAAGAGTTTTTTGTAAGTCTTTTAATAATGAAATGTCCATATAGAGTTCAGGTAGTTGCCATTCTTTCTTAAGCGCTATTCTTAATCTTTCTAAATCACCTGTTGGGTCGTGCATATTAGGTTCTTGAACTTCGACATAAAATAGTTTTGTCGATGGATTCATTGTAATATCAAGTGCCTCCGCTCTTTTTCGAATAACTTGCTTATGAACCTGGCTTTCCGCTGGCACGTCAATAATTACATCACTAATAATTTTTGCTTGGCAACCAAGCCTACGGCCTTGAGATAATCCTCGTTTTTCATTGTATCGTTCTTCAACAGAGTTCCAGGTGCTCAAAGCTGTTTCTCTTACTTTTACGCCATGTTTTGAGTATTCTCCGTAAGAGGGTGTAACTTGACATTTAGAACAAATACCTCTTCCGCCACAGACAGAGTCTAAATCAACACCTAATTTTCGTGCACAATCTAAAACCGGAGTTCCTACAGGAAAATTACCTCTCTTTCCCGAAGGTGTGAAAATTATTAAAGGATTTTTAATATCACTCATTTTTTACAAAACCCCTTTGCGATTTAATTAATCCCGACTCCGTCTTCTACTACTTGATCTCCGTCGATTTGAAGTTTCTTCTCCAAGGCTGCCTTTAGGTTTATTATTTGCAATCCAAGAACTACCGTGTGGGTCATTATTTGTTAAAAAATTTGCGGCTCTAATTGCCTCCATTTCCGAACCAGATTTGGATTTAGTCGATCCTAAACCTGTTAAATATGCAAACTTTTCAACATCTATCTCTGATGGAATAGTTATACCCAGAGCCTCAAGTTCTGAGATTCTTTCGGTAATTTTGGCTGTTTTGACGGGAATTGTAATAGGATTCATTATTGCGCTAGTCATGCCGGCTCCCATTGCCATCGGTAGAAATGCATTATTGATTCCATGCCTATTTGGTAATCCAAAACTTATATTTGATGCGCCACAGGTTGTATTAACGCCTAATTCTTCTCTCAATCGTCTAACTAATGTAAATACTTGAATACCGGCTGTTCCCATTGCTCCTATCGGCATTACTAATGGATCAACAACAATATCATGAGCTGCAATCCCATAGTCAGAAGCTCGTTGAACAATTTTCTTTGCAACTTCAAACCTTACATCGGGGTCTTCACTTATACCTGTATCATCATTAGAAATCGCAACAACAGGTACATTATACTTTTTGACTAGAGGTAAAATTGACTCTAGTCGATCTTCTTCCCCAGTTACCGAGTTTAATAATGGTCTACCTTCCGCGAGTTCGAGTCCTCTCTCAAGTGCGCCCGGTACTGAGCTATCAATGCATAGAGGAACATCTACCAATGCTTGAACTAATTCTACAACTTTACCCATTAAGGGAGGCTCTGTTTCGTTAGGGTTTGGGTTTGAATTATATACTACCCCAGCATTAATATCTAAAACGTTTGCTCCAGCTGCAACCTGAGCAATTGCATCGCTTTCTACCGTTGAAAAATTACCTGCTTCTAATTCTGCAGCAAGCTTTTTCCGTCCAGTTGGATTGATACGTTCTCCAATTACGCAAAACGGTTGATCAAAACCAATTATAACCGTTTTAGTTTTTGATTCTACTATTGTACGTGCCATATACTTTTATCCTAAACGTTATTGCTTGCGGGTATGCCGGATTGGCCACCATTATTTGACACCCACAGGGCATTTGTCTTAATTCCACCTAAGGGAAAAAAATGTATTTGTTCAATATTAAAACTAGATTGGCCTAGTCTTTCGATTTCTAACTGATTTAAAAGTTCTGTTGGTTCATACGGTAAGAGAAGTTTCGTGATATCGCGTGCTCGTTTTTTTAATACCCCTAGCGACGCGCCAACACCACATTCAATGGCAAATTTTAATAGAGTCTGGAGTTTTGCTGGTCCTGCAACCCCAATATGTACAGGAAGTGTAATACCCATATCCCTTAAATCATTGGTCCATTTTAGTATAGGTTTTGTATCAAAAGAAAATTGGGTTGTCAGACAAACAGCTGCGTTTGTTTGATTGCTATAATCTTGTTTCCATTTAAGAGCTCGATTTACATTATTAAAAGTTCCATCTGGATCGATATCTTTGTTTCCTTCTGGATGGCCAGCAAAATGAATTCTTTTAAAATCTGCTTTATCAAATAAACCTGTCTCTATTAATTGAATAGAGGAATCAAAGTCACCAATAGCTTTTGGTATACCACCTGCTAATACTAAAGCTTGATCCACATTAGCTTCATTCTTATATCTGTTTATCCAATCTGATAATATTTGTTTATTCTTTATTATTCTTGCTGGAAAATGAGGCATAACTTCATAGTTTGCATCGGTTAATCTGACAGCAGTTTTTATCATGTCCTCTATTGGGGTTCCTTCAATGTGAGCAATATAAACCCGTGTTCCTTTTGGAAGTAAATTTGAAAAGCTTTCAATTCTCTCTGCAGTCCGAGGCATAACCTCAATAGAATAGTTTTTTAATAAGTTTTCTAAATTTGGTTTAGAATCGGACTTGGAATCTTTTTTAAAGTTAAATAACGACATTTTTTAACTGGGACCTTCCTATAGTTTCTTCCCGTCATTACCTATTAAAGCAATAAGAATTTGCTTGGTGTATTCTCGTTCCAGTTTTGCTGCTTCTGCTTTTACGACCTCTTGGGGGTTGCCCTCGACACTGCCAATAGTTTCCTTTCTCCACTCAGACAGATACGCATCTGAGTCTTTCGCGTTTATTTTCATTGCACATCTATCTATGGCTTTCTCAAATCGTTCAGTAAGTTGCATTTTAGCGGCTTTTCTACCTGTGCCAACAATCACTTGTGCCGGTATATCTCTCCAATAAACGATTGTAATGGAAGTCATTTTATCCTCTTGGACTATGATTGTGCAATATTTATTAAACTAATCTATTTCTTCACAAAAAATTAGATAGACCAAATTAGACAGTTTGATCATAACTTACGACTTATAACTTCTTAAATAGTTTAGTTTATTTTTATAGACGCTTGCAAGGTATAAGATGTGTGAATAAGGTCTGAGTATTGAATAATTACCGGATTATCTATGATAACTAAAAACGACTTAAAAGTACTGCAGTTTCCCGATCGAAGGAGAGGGCAAAAGAAGGATTTAAAAGTTCCTGAGTCGGCTGAACTTTATGCCGCTTTAGACTTAGGTACAAATTCTTGTCGGATGTTGATAGCTCAACCTAACGGAAGTCAGTTTCATGTTGTTGATAGTTTTTCTAAATCTGTTCAGTTGGGAGCCGGTTTAGAGCGCTCAGGTAGATTATCGAAGGTTGCGATGGCCAGAACTATTGGGGCGTTAATGATATGCCAAAAAAAATTACGGCATCATTGTGTAAATCGGATGCGATTGATTGCCACCGAAGCATGTCGGCGAGCGAGTAACGCTGCAGATTTTATTAAATTAATTGAAAGAGAAACTGGGTTAAGTTTAGAAATAATTGCTCCTGAGGAAGAAGCCCGTTTAGCAGTGATTTCTTGTGCACCGCTAGTGAGTATCAATACTGAACAGTTATTAGTTGTAGATATAGGTGGAGGATCTACCGAATTAATATGGATTGATTTGTCAAAGGTTCCGAAGCTAGACCGGCGAAAATCGATAATGAGATTGCATTCAGGGTTTAAAGTTTTTGATGCTGGCGTAGAACAAGCAGAGGTAATTGATTGGATTTCTGTACCGTTGGGGGTAGCTACTCTGAAAGAACAGTTTAACGATGTTACTGATGATGCTGCAAAATTTGCTATGATGAGTTGGTTCTTTGAAGAAAGTTTGGCGGAATTTGCGCCTTATCGAGAGGGTAGATTAGTCGAAAAGGGGTTCCAAATTGTTGGTACTTCTGGAACTATTACAACGGTTGCTGCTTCCCATCTAGGGCTTGATCGGTATGATCGTAGTAAAGTCGATGGCCTTCGAATGACGTCAACACAAGTAGATAGTGTTATTCAAGGCTATTTAGCGTTGGGCCCTCAAGGTAGACGTTTAGATAAAAGAATAGGAAAGGAGAGGCACGTTTTAATAATGTCCGGTGCGGCTATCCTTCAGGCATTAATGAGAGTTTGGCCTACCGATAGAATGAGCGTGGCAGATCGAGGACTTAGAGAGGGCTTGTTATATGCTCAAATGTCTCGTGATGGGGTGCTTGAGGAGGGCGCTTGACGTGCTATAAAAAATTGCCAATTGATGATGTTTGTTATCTGTTAAACTTCTTGTTATAAAATTTTTAGAGAATTAAATATTTTTTAACTTTATTAAAATTAGAAAGGTTTGCTACTGATGGCAAATCCAGATTCGAAACGTGGTTCACGGGATTTGCGAGTTAAAGTAAAGACAGCGCGTGGTCGTAAACTTTCGTCAACACGTTGGTTGGAGAGGCAGCTAAACGATCCCTATGTTAAGCAGGCAAAGTTAGATGGCATGCGAGGGCGGGCCGCCTATAAGTTATCTGAAATTGATGATAAGTACCGTTTTCTTCTTCCTGGTGTTCGAGTAGTTGATTTGGGCTGTGCACCGGGAGGATGGTCTCAAGTTGCGTCAAAAAGGGTTAATTCCTTGGGTGTCAAAAGGAATAAAAGTGTTGGTTCTGTTCTTGCAATTGATAAAAATCAAATCGAACCTCTTCCTGGGGTAACTTTTCATGTTTTGGATTTTTTAGATGATAACGCGGACAAAAAAGTTAAGACTTGGTTAAACGGTAAAGCAAGTGTAGTCTTAAGTGACATGGCGGCTTCCTCTTCGGGGCATAAGAAAACAGATCATTTAAAAATTATAGCTTTGTGTGAAGCAGCAGCATACTTTTCGTTTGACGTATTAGATATTGGCGGCGTCTTTGTGGCAAAAGTATTAGCTGGCGGAGCTGAAGGAAATTTACAAAAAGTTTTAAAGGAAAAGTTTTCAAAAGTAGTGAATTTTAAACCAAAAGCAAGTAGAGTTGACAGTTCAGAAAAATTTGTGGTTTGTCAGGGGTTTAAGGGACTTAATTAAAGTTTTTTTTGTTTAGTTTTGTTAAAGCTTTGTTCACTAAATTTATGAATTTCTCTTTTTCCTTTTTTCCGAAAGATTGCTGATCTTTTATAAGATTCTCAATACCTCCTCTGAGGTCAGCCTTTATTGCGCGATCTGAGATGGATGTTCCGATATTCTGTGTCGAAAACTGTTTTCCAAAAGGTGATATTACCGCCGAAGCTCCAAGACTAAGGCATCTCTCAGCCAATAAAATATCAGAGGTAATAACAATCGTAGAGATATCAGTATTTTCAGCTATCCAATCATCCGCGGCATCAAAGTCTTTACTGACAAGTTTAAATTTCAAAAAGGGTGATTGAGGTATTCTAAAGTAAGTATTTGCTACTAGTACAGTTTCGAGTTTAAATTTATAACATATATTGAAAATTTGCTCTTTGACAGGGCAGGCATCAGCGTCAACTAGTAGTCTGGGCATAATAGGATCCTGATATTTGATAATTAGGCAAAATAATAATCTTGATTCTTATAATAATTTAAAATTGAATAATATATTAAAATAGTGCTTTCCTCGATGGTAATTTCGTGAAATAGGAAACTGTCAAACGTAACTCAAATTAGGAGATGTTTGATGGAGATTCGTGAAGCCTTAACTTTTGACGACGTACTACTCGTTCCCGCTGCCTCGTCAGTTTTACCAAGTAATGCAGATACGCGGACAAAAATTACGCAGAGTATAGACTTAAACATCCCCCTGATGAGTTCCGCAATGGATACTGTAACAGAAGAAAAAATGGCAATTGCTATGGCGCAATCGGGAGGGTTAGGTGTTATTCATCGTAACTTAGATATCGAAACGCAAGCAACTCAAGTTAGACGAGTTAAGCGTTTTGAGAGTGGTACAGTATATAACCCATATACGTTGAAACATGACCAAACATTAAGAGACGCGAAAAATCTTCAAAAAAAGTATAATATATCTGGTTTTCCTGTCATTGATTCTAAAAGAAAGGTTGTGGGAATCGTAACAAACAGGGATATGCGTTTTGCAATTGATTTGGATACACCGGTAAGTAAAATGATGACTGATAAAAACTTAGCTATCTTAAATGAACCTGCTGATCTAACTATAGCGAAAAAAATGATGCAAGAACGGAGAATTGAGAAACTTTTAATTGTAAATGGTTCTGGGATGCTCACGGGACTCTTAACTTTGCGTGATTTAGAACAAGCCGTTTTAAACCCAACTGCATGCAAGGATGAGATAGGTCGACTGCGTTGTGCGGCAGCTACCACTGTTGGAGAAAAAGGGTTCGAACGCTCCGAGGCATTAATTGATGCAGGAGTTGACGTTTTGGTAATAGATACGGCCCATGGGCATTCCCTAGAAGTTTCAAAGGCAGTAACTAAAATAAAGCAGAATTATCCAAAAATCCAGGTTATTGCAGGCAATGTTGCTACTTCGCATGCAACGCGAGACTTAATAGCTGCTGGGGCGGATGGTATAAAAGTTGGTATTGGTCCAGGGTCAATTTGCACCACAAGAGTTGTTGCTGGCGTGGGTGTACCGCAGTTGACGGCAATTATTGATTGTGTTGCTGAGGCGAAAAAAGAAAAGATTCCAGTTATTGCTGATGGTGGTATTAAGTACTCGGGCGATTTTGCAAAGGCTATTGCAGCGGGCGCTTCATGTGTAATGGTCGGATCGTTAATAGCGGGCACCGATGAGTGCCCCGGCGAAATAGTTTTATATCAGGGACGTAGTTTTAAAAGTTACAGAGGAATGGGTTCCATTCCTGCTATGGCAAGAGGATCTGCTGATAGATATTTTCAAAAAGACGCGGAAATGGAAAAATTAGTTCCAGAAGGCGTCGAGGGTCAAGTGCTGTACAAAGGCTCTGCAAGTTCAGTCATTCATCAACTAGTGGGTGGTCTTTGTGCTTCTATGGGGTACTTGGGCGTGTCTAATATACCAGAGATGAATACTAGAGCAAAATTTGTACGAATTACCGGTGCAGGTTTGCGTGAAAGTCACGTCCATGATGTGCAAATCACGCGAGAAAGTCCGAATTATCGGGTACTTTAAGTGAAAGATAGTTCGCGAATTGCTATTTCAATAGACATAATTAATAACTTTCTTTTAGGTGAGCCAATAGAAAAAGTTTTTACTAATTGGGCTCGAAAAGCAAAGTATGCAGGATCCTCGGACAGGGCGGCTATCAGAGATATTATCTTTTGTTGCTTAAGATCCTTAAAATCGTTTTCAAAAGTTGGAAATTCGTTTTCAGGACGAGGTGTGGTTATCGGGTACTTATTAGTACAGAATGAACATCCCGTTAACTATTTTACGGGTACAGCTTATGCTCCCGCTAAGTTGACTGATGCTGAAAATGAAAATATTTTAAATGTTGATGTCCAATCGGTGATTGAATCGGTGTTCGATTTTCCTGACTGGATGTGTCTCGAGTTAGCTGAATCTTTAGATTCTAAATTTATACAAATCAATAAATTTTTTCGAAATAGAGCGCCGATGTTCCTAAGGGTAACCAGTAGAAAGTCTTCTATTGAAAATGTTAGAACTCTATTACTGGAGGAAAAAATTGAAACTAAAACAGTAGAAGGTTCTTCAAAGGCATTAGCTGTTTGTTCAAATATTCGAAAAGTAAAATTGACTAACGCATTTAAAAAGGGCTTATTTGAGATTCAGGATATAAACTCTCAAATCGCGTGTGAAATGGTTCATTTAAAAAGTGGATCGAGAGTTTTAGATTTTTGTGCAGGGGGTGGTGGAAAGTCCTTGGCTATAAAAGATAAAGCTGACGTAGATATTACTGCTTACGACCTTAATATAGGTAGAATGAAAGATATACCTGTTCGGTCTGAAAGGACTGACACGAAAATACGGATGCTTACAAGTCTTGATGAAATAACTGGATTAAAGTTTGATGCTGTAATATGCGATGTCCCGTGTTCAGGCTCGGGGGCTTGGCGTCGAAATCCGGATGGAAAATGGTCTCTCACAAAAGAGAAATATGAATTATTAAAGAAGGAGCAACATTCCATTTTAAAATCGGCCAGTCAATTTGTAAGGGAAGGCGGCCTTCTTGTTTATATGACTTGCTCGATTTTAAAACCAGAAAATGAAGAACAGGTAAATAGATTCTTATTGGAAAATAAAACCTGGGAAAATACTTTGGTTAAGAATCTCTCTATTTCTAATAATGGTGATGGTTTTTTTCTAGCGATAAATCGAAAATACATTTCGTGAAGGCAGATAATTTGTTAAAATCAATTATTTACTTGATTTTTTCGGATTAAAACTTTAAAGAACAAAACAGGAACAATATGGGCATTGCCGTTTTATCTACGGTGTGAAATAAGGAGTTAAATAATGGCTACAGCAGAGATAATATCAATGAAAAAAAATTCAGACATTGAAAAAACAAAAGCACTAGAATCCGCCTTGTCTCAAATTGAGAGGCAGTTTGGAAAAGGCTCAATTATGAAATTGGGTGGGGAAAACACTTTTCCTGAAATTGAGGCTACTTCAACAGGCTCACTTGGATTAGATATTGCGCTTGGAATTGGTGGCCTTCCAAAGGGTAGAATTATAGAAATTTATGGACCTGAAAGTTCAGGAAAAACTACATTAACTCTCCATGCTGTTGCAGAAGAGCAAAAAAAGGGCGGGGTTTGTGCGTTTGTTGATGCTGAACATGCTTTGGACCCCAGTTATGCTAAGAAATTAGGTGTGGATTTAGAGGAGCTTCTCATTAGCCAACCTGATAATGGAGAGCAAGCTCTTGAAATTACGGATACGTTAGTTCGCTCCGGCGCAGTTAGTGTTGTAGTTGTTGATTCTGTCGCGGCTTTAACGCCAAAATCTGAGTTAGAAGGCGATATGGGTGATAGCCAAATGGGGTTGCATGCGAGATTAATGAGCCAAGCAATGAGAAAATTGACCGGTTCAATTTCTAAAAGTAACTGTATGGTAATATTTATTAATCAAATTAGGATGAAGATAGGCGTGATGTTTGGATCTCCTGAAACAACTACTGGTGGTAATGCATTAAAGTTTTACTCTTCTGTTAGGTTGGATATAAGACGAATAGGCGCAATTAAAGATAGAGATGAAATTGTTGGAAACTCAACACGTGTTAAAGTTGTAAAAAATAAAGTTGCGCCGCCATTTAAGCAAGTTGAATTTGATATTATGTATGGTGAAGGCATTTCTAAGGTTGGAGAAATCGTAGATCTTGGAGTAAAAGCTGGAGTTGTTGAAAAATCTGGTGCTTGGTATAGCTATGGTGATGAACGGATTGGCCAGGGTAGAGAAAATGCAAAGTTGTTCTTAAAAGAGAATATCTCCATATCCAATGAAATAGAAGAAAAAATAAAAACTGCTAATGGTTTAGACCTGGATTTACTTGAAGAAGCTCCTGTCTCGGAACAAAAATTTAATAATTCTTCTGATGATAGTGTGTTGGAGAGTTAGTTTTACTGCTTTCTTTGATTTTTTGTATGATGTTTAGGTACTTTAGTTGGTTAGTAGAAATTTAAGTATTCATTGGTTTAGGCAGGATTTGAGGATCTCGGATAATCCGGCTTTAATCAATGCTGCGGAGCTTGGTGAAGTTCTTCCAGTATATATTTTTGATACGGTTAATTCTGGAAAACATTCAATAGGAGCTGTTCAAAAAATTTGGCTACATCATTCTCTTGAAGCTTTAGATGAATCTTTAGGGGGTAAGCTCCTGGTTTACTCGGGCGACCCTTTAGAGATTTTACTAAAACTTATAGCCGGATCTGAAGCTAATAGAGTGTTTTGGAACCGTTGCTACGAACCTTGGCAGATTTCTAGAGACAAAAATATTAAAGCTGAACTTAATAAAAAAAATATAGAGGTCGAATCTTACAACGGCTCCCTTTTGTGGGAACCTTGGGAGGTCTTAAAGCAGGATGGATCTCCATATAAAGTATTCACCCCCTTTTTTAGACGAGGTTGTCTGTCTGCCAAAGAACCCAGGTTACCTTTGGATGCTCCGGTTAATTTCTCAATTAATGATTCTAAACTTTCAGGGCTCGCGATCGATGAACTAAAGTTATTGCCAAACAAAAAATGGGAAAAGAAGATTACAAAAAAATGGAAGATTGGTGAGAATGCTGCCAAATTAAAAGTCACTGATTTTATTGCAAATGGACTTAGAGATTACAAAGATGGTAGAAATTATCCGAGTCAAAAAAATGTCTCACGCCTCTCACCCCATCTTCATTGGGGTGAAGTTTCACCAAATCAAGTATGGTATTCCGCTGTGGATTCAGATCCCGGACTATCAAGAAATACTGACCATTTTTTATCTGAATTAGGATGGCGCGAGTTTTCGAATTCATTGTTATATTTTTTTCCAGACTTGCCTAGTAAAAACTTACAATCTCGTTTTGATAACTTTGATTGGATTGAAGACCCTAAGTTGCTAGAGGCCTGGCAGTCTGGATCAACAGGTTTTCCTATTGTCGATGCAGGTATGAGAGAGTTATGGAATACGGGGTATATGCACAATCGTGTCAGAATGATTGTGGGTTCCTTTTTAGTAAAGAATTTACGTTTAGATTGGCGTGAAGGTGCTGATTGGTTCTGGGACTGTCTCGTAGATGCGGATTTGGCTAATAATAGTGCTGGATGGCAATGGATAGCAGGTTGTGGTGCGGATGCGGCACCTTATTTCAGAGTATTTAATCCGATATTACAGGGTGAGAAATTCGATAAAGAAGGCCATTATACAAAGACATACTTACCAGAATTAACAAATCTTCCAAATAAATATTTGCACGCTCCTTGGATGGCTCCAGAGCTAATCTTGGAACAAGCAGGAATCAAGCTTGGTAAAACATATCCGAAA
This sequence comes from Paracoccaceae bacterium, assembly GCA_045565015.1. GTDB lineage: Bacteria > Pseudomonadota > Alphaproteobacteria > Rhodobacterales > Rhodobacteraceae. The sequence continues at coordinate 9,010 of JBJLGD010000042.1, read as the reverse complement.
CCGATAGTTGACCTAAAACTTTCTAGAGAACGTGCACTTGAAGCATTTGCTAATTTAAAAAATTAAATAATAAATCTAAAATCATTTTAATAAGTTTTTTGTTTAGAAAACCACAAGTTATATTTTTTTATCTTTACAATATTTGTCTTATAGACAGTATGATATAGCCTAGGTAAAGAAAGATAACTTTTTGAGTGTGTGGGTATTTTAATGACAAGTACAAGTGAAATAAGAGCTTCGTTTTTAGATTATTTCAAACGTAATGGTCATAGTATTGAACCATCAAGCTCATTAGTTCCAAAAAATGATCCAACATTACTGTTTGCAAACTCTGGGATGGTACAATTCAAGAATCTTTTTACAGGTCTTGAAAAAAGAGACTATAGCAGGGCCGCAACTGCGCAGAAATGTGTGAGGGCAGGTGGAAAACATAATGACTTAGATAATGTCGGATATACTGCACGGCATCACACATTTTTTGAAATGCTTGGTAATTTTAGCTTTGGCGACTATTTCAAAAGTGATGCAATTCCTTATGCGTGGGAATTAATAACCAAAGAGTTTGGCATATCTAAAGATAGGCTTGTAGTAACTGTCTACCATGACGATGAGGAAGCGGTTTCACTATGGAAGCGCGTATCTGGTCTTACAGATAGCTCAATCATTAGGATATCTACTGACGATAACTTCTGGATGATGGGTGCAACTGGTCCTTGTGGTCCATGTTCTGAAATTTTTTTCGATCATGGAGAAAAATATTGGGGTGGGCTACCTGGAACGCCTGAAGAAGATGGTGATAGATTCGTTGAAATCTGGAATTTAGTTTTCATGCAGTATGAGCAACGTTCGGATGGGAGTAGAGTAGATTTACCAAATCAGTCAATTGATACTGGACTGGGAATTGAACGTGTTGCAGCATTATTGCAGGGATCAAATGACAATTATGCCACTGATTTAATGCGAAATTTGATTGAAAGTTCCGCAAACTTAACAAGTACGTCTCCAGATGATGTTTCAAAGATCCATCATAGAGTTATTGCTGACCATCTGAGATCCACTTCATTTTTGATAGCGGATGGTGTTTTACCTTCAAAAGATGGTCGTGGCTATGTGCTTAGACGTATAATGCGTCGCGCAATGCGTCATGCAAATATGCTCGGGGTTAGGGATCCTTTAATGCATCGGCTTGTTCCAACTCTTATAAAAGAAATGGGAGTAGCTTATCCTGAATTATTGATAAATCAGGAGCTTATTGAGGAAACATTAAAAAATGAAGAAAGTCGTTTTAGAGAAACTCTCGATCGAGGTTTGAAATTACTTGATGATGAGCTTCGTGATCTGCCCAAGGACAGTAAATTTTCTGGTGAGACAGCGTTTAAGTTATATGATACCTTTGGGTTTCCATTAGATTTAACGCAGGATGCGTTGCGAGAAAAGGGGATTTTTGTTGATTTAGAAAGCTTTGATAAGTCAATGATAGCACAAAAAGAGAAGGCTCGCGCTAGCTGGAAAGGGTCTGGAGAATCTGCAGATTCCTCCATATGGTTTGATATTTATGAGAACTTTGGAAGTACCGAGTTTTTGGGCTATGATGGTAGTTTTGCAGAAGCTAAAATCTTAGCAATAGTTTTAGACGGTGCTACAGTAAAAAAAGCAAAAAGAGGAAAAAGTGTTCAGTTAGTTTTTAATCAAACACCTTTTTATGCCGAAAGTGGTGGTCAGGTCGGTGATTCTGGCACCTGTTTGATTAATAATTCAAAAACACATATCCATAACGTTACTCAAGTCTTGGATATATTTATTCATCATATTGAAAATTTAGAATTTGATGTTGAAATTGGCAACTCAGTTCAGCTTGAAATAGATTTGAATAGAAGAAGATTAATACAAGCAAATCACTCTGCAACCCATTTACTTAATGAAGCGCTTAGAGAGTGTTTAGGAGAAACAGTTTCTCAACGAGGCTCTTTAAACGCGGATGACAAACTGCGTTTTGATTTTAATTATAACAAGGCCCTTAGCGATGAACAAATTAGAAGTGTGGAAGTAAAAGTAAATTCTTTTATCAGGCAGAATACAGCCGTAACAACGCGTCTTATGACGCCGGATGAAGCCAGAGAGCTAGGAGCGCAGGCCCTGTTTGGAGAGAAGTATGGAGATGAAGTTCGGGTGGTCTCAATGGGCACTGCTGAAACAGGGAAGGGATTCGATGGTGATACGTACTCAATTGAACTTTGTGGCGGAACCCATGTTGAACGAACTGGGGATATCGGTCTATTTTTAGTTGTAGGGGAAACGGCGTCTAGCGCAGGTGTTCGTAGACTAGAGGCTCTTACAGGAGAAAGAGCTCTTTGTTATGCTCGAGAGCGTTCTAACGTTTTAAGCAATGCTGAATTGCTAATAAAATCGAAGCCGGAAGATTTTAACTCAAGATTTGAAATGATATTAGATGAACGTAAGACGTTAAATAGTAAACTAGAAGAATTAAATCGAAATTCTGTTATAATTCAAAGTGAAAATAATAAGAAAGTTATAGATATCAATGGCTTAAAGTACATTTCTAATGTCATTAATGGTATTGACGGTAAAGACTTTCCATCAATCATTGATAACTACAAAAAAGAATATGATAAGAGCATTATTTTGATCATTGGTAACAATAATGAAAAAGTATCGGTTGCAGTTGGTGTGGCTGATAGCTTAACTCATAAAATCTCCGCTATTGACTTAATCAAAGTGGCTGTCACCGCTTTAGGCGGTCAAGGAGGTGGAGGTAGACCAGCGCTAGCACAGGGTGGTGCGAAGGATATAACCAATAGTGGTAAAGCAATAGAGTTAGTAAAAAACATGATAGGGGAATAAAAAATGTCAGCTTACTGGATAGGAAATGTAAAGGTCACAGATGAAGAGGCCTATGGAAGATATGCTGCGATAGCAACAGTCGCGATAAAAGAACATGGTGGAATCTTTTTGGCACGTGGTGGAAAGTATGAACAGCTTGAAGGTCGTGATAGATCGCGAAATGTGCTTGCAAGATTTCCTAGTCTGGATGCTGCACATGATTGTTATTACAGTGAAAAATATCAAGAAGCAGTTAGCCATGCTAAAGGTGCTTCAGAACGAGACCTAGTAATTGTGGAAGGGGTCGACTAAATCAACATTTTGGTATTTTCTTTGTCAAATAATGGCTCTGTCAAAATTTTGGCTCGTCTAAGCTCTCCCATGATCTCAATCTTTGCTTCAACCGTAGAGTTTATTTCCTCAGTTGGTAGGAATCCGAAAGCGATAGACTTTTCTGTATGGTGTGAATAGCCCCCTGAAGTACAAAATCCGACAACCTTATTATCTAGATATATTGGCTCGTAAGCTACAACATCTGTATCAATGGCTTCTACTTCAAAGGCACACAATTTTCTATTTGTACCGTTGTTTTTTTCTTGAAGAGCCGCATCTTTACCTATGAAATCAACATCCTTTTTATAGTTAATAAATTTATCCAAACCAGTTTCAGCAGGGGTATAATCTGGTGAATACTCAAATAACCAAGAACCGAATAATTTATCCAATCTTAAGCTCATCATTGCACGCATTCCAAAGGGTTTGAGATTATATTCAATCCCAGATTGTGACAATTGTTTCCAAATGTTCAGTTGCTCTTCAGGTTTACAATATATCTCAAAACCCAAATCCCCCGTGTAACTTACTCTCTGTACGAGGCACAGAGTACCTCCGATAACTATTTTCTGAGAATCTCTAAACTTTAATAGATTAACATCAAATTCAGTTACCTTTTGAAGTAGTTTTCTAGAATTCGGACCAGCTATCTGAAAACCGTCAATTTATCAGAAATATTTTCAATTTCCACACCATCAACCTTGTTTTGAATAAACCACCTATGATGAAACTCTTGGGAACCATAACTTGCGGTTAATTGGAATTCCTCATTATTAATACAGGTTACTGTAAAATCTCCAATTAAACGACCTTTATGTGAAAGCATTGGATTAAGAGTTAGGCGGCCTTCTTTAGGTATTGTGCCCGCCATTATTTTATCGAGCCAAGTCCTTGATTGCTTACCAGTTATTTTGAATTTTCCAAAGTTTTGAAGTTCGTTAATTCCAACAGAATTACGTACTGCCTTAACTTCTCTTTTGGTTGGTAGAAAGGCGTTTGACCTTCTAAAGCTTGGGATCTCAAGCTTTTCCTCACTTGGTTCTCTGAAGTAATTGACTACTTCGAGGCCATTTTGCTGGCCCCAGACAGCTCCTAATGAAGAAAAGGTATCGTACATAGCAGTAGTTAAACATGGCCTTGCTGCAGGTAATTCTTCATTAGGATAAGATACACTGAACCTTCGTTGATAATTTTCTACTACCTTTTTCTCAGTATAATCCGAGTTAATCCACTTACCGAACCTCGAACAGTCCATTGCAAAAGTGTCTCTTTCAGTTTCCCCTTCAATCATCCATTGTGCCAGCATCAGACCGACACCACCTCCTTGTGAGAAACCAGCCATAACGGCACATGCAGACCAATAATTTCTTAATCCTGGTATGGGGCCCACTAATGGATTCCCATCTGGAGCGAACGTAAAAGGACCATGTATTATAGTTTTTATTCCGGCCTCATTTAGCACTGGGAAACGTTTATAAGAAAATTCAACGCTTTCAGAAATCTTTTCTAAATTATTGGGTAGTAATTCATGACCAAAGTTCCAGGGCGTACCATCTAGAGCCCAAGGTTGGCATGGTTGTTCATAATAACCTATACATAGCCCTTTTCCCTCCTGTCTTAAGTAACTTTCTCCAGCTGGATCCATCACATGAGGATGCTCTTCGCTTCGTTCGTAGATTTGAGGAATATCTTCCGTGATCAGATATTGATGCTCCATTGGGAGTAATGGTAAATAAATATTTGCCATTTTCGCAACTTCTCTTGCCCAAAGACCCCCAGCATTAACGACGTGTTCAGTGTGTATAGTGCCTTTATCCGTGACAACATCCCAGGTTCCATCTGAACGCTGGTTTGTCTCTTTGACCATACAGTTTGTTTCTATTTGTGCACCTCCAATTTTTGCTGCTTTTGCATAGGCATGGGTGGTTCCAGAAGGGTCTAGGTGACCATCTAATGGATCATAAAGAGCTCCCACAATTCCTTCAATATTTGTTATTGGTGAAAGTTTTTTTATTTCTTCAGTTCCAATAATCTCTGTGTCTAACCCCATGTACCTATGTTTCGCACGCTCTGCGACTAACATATCAAATCGATCCTTGTTATCTGCTAAGGTCATGCCGCCAACATGGTGTAATCCACAACTCATGTCGGTAATTTCCTCTAACTCTTTATATAATTTTATAGTGTACCCTTGGAGTGCGGCCATGTTTGTATCACCATTTATAGTATGAAACCCACCAGCAGCATGCCAAGTTGAACCTGAAGTCAACTCTGACCTTTCTAATAAAACTACATCTTTCCACCCTAATTTAGTTAGATGATATAAGACTGAACAACCAACAACACCTCCTCCGATCACAACAACTCTGGTAGTATTTTTCATCGAAGAATCCTCTTCATTGTTTAATAAATATAAGTTAATTCTTTGCATAGATTAAGATAATTTCTAATTCAAATAACGACATAAACTGTCGTGACCAGACAATTTATAAATAGTCAGTTGACACACTAACAGGGTTAATAAAAACTAATGTAAATCTTAAGGGGTCATATATGAAAAGTCACACGCAAGCGGTGGTTATAGGCGGAGGGCTGATCGGATGTTCAATCCTATATCATCTAACTAAATTAGGGTGGAAAGATGTAGTTTTATTAGAAAGGTCAGAGTTGACTTCAGGTTCAACTTGGCACGCTGCTGCAGGTATTCATGGATTACATGATAATAATAATATAACCAGAATTCAAAACTATACTATGAAACTTTATAAAGAACTTGAGAAAGAGACGGGACAAGGGTGCGGAATTTTTCAACCTGGTTCACTTTATCTGGCTCAAACAGAAAACCGTGAACATCAACTAAGGTTACAAGCAGCAAAAGCAAAATTTTACGATTTAAATTTTTATGAAATAGATCGTGATGAAGCTGAAAGGTTACATCCATTAGTAGATTTTGAAGGTGTACGTACCATTATGTATGAACCAGAGGGCGGAAATGTAGATCCTTCAGGGGTTACTCATGCCTACGCCAGTGGCGCTCGCCAAAATGGTGCCGAAATACACAGGTTTACACCTGTTACAGGAACTGAGCAATTGCGTGATGGAAGTTGGCTAGTCAAGACGGAAACAGGTTGCATTGAAACAGATGTAGTTATTAATGCGGCTGGTTTGTGGGGGCGTGAGGTTGGTCGTATGGCTGGCCTTGAGCTACCTCTCTTACCTGCGGAGCACCAATATTTTGTTACTGAAAATATAGTTGAGATATCTGAGTTCGATAAGAGGTTGCCATCAATTGCCGATAGAGACGGAGAATATTATCTGCGTCAGGAAGGTAACGGACTTTTAGTGGGCGCTTATGAAAAAGATGTAAAAATTTGGGCTGAACAAGAGACCCCGTCAGGTTTTGGGCATGAGTTATTTCCCGATGATTTGGACCGTATTGAAGAAAACATTTCTAGGGCCATGGAAAGGGTTCCAATTTTAGCGCAGGCTGGGATAAAACGAGTTATAAATGGTCCAATGATCTGGAGTCCCGATAGCAATGCTCTATTTGGGCCAGTTCCTGAATTGAAGGGCTATTTTTTGTGTACTGGAATTATTCCAGGTTTCTCACAATCAGGAGGGTTAGGAAGTTTACTTGCTGAATGGATAGTAGAAGGTGAACCAAGTCTTGATATTTTTTCTTGGGATTTAGCGCGTTATGGCGATTGGGCTAATAAAAAATTCACTAAAGAACGGGTGAAAGATCAGTATTCTAATAGATTTGCCATTCATTACCCTTATGAGGAAAGAAGTGCTGGTAGGCCAGTTAGGACGCGACCAGTTTATGAGATCCAAAAAGACTTGGGGGCGGTCTTTGGACTAAACTATGGTTGGGAACATCCGCTTTGGTATTCAGAAAATCTCGGAGAAGTCGATACAAATGGTTTTATCCGTCAAAATTGGCACGAACCAGTTCAAATCGAAAGCAGAATGTTGAGAAATCGAGGCGGAATTATAGATATTTCAAATTTTGCAAAATATTTAGTAACAGGTAAGAATTCTGAAGAATGGTTAAATTCTGTTTTTGCTAATTATATTCCAAAAGAGATTGGAAAATCATGTCTTACTCCTCTCATTGGCAAAAGAGGAGGAATTGCTGGAGATTTCACCATCACTAGGTTAGAAAAAAATAGTTTTTTAATAATCGGTTCTGGAATGGCGGAAAGATATCATCAGAGATTCTTTAAAGAAGTTCCGTTTCTCCCGGGTGTTGCGATGGAAAGTCTAACAAATGATTTTTGTGGTTTTAATATAGCGGGCCCGATGTCTCGTGAAATGTTATCCCGATTAACAAATTCTGATTTATCGAATAAGTCTTTTCCATTTATGACCTCAAGAAAAATTAAATTGTTAGGGTTGGAGGTTATTGCATTACGGGTATCCTTCACCGGTGACTTGGGATGGGAATTATATTGTGAAACTGAAAGTCAAAAAGATCTATTCAATGGTCTTTTAGAGGTTGGTAAAGATTTGGGCATAGGTCCTGTTGGCAGTAGGGCGCTAATGAGCTTAAGAATTGAAAAAGGTTATGGAAGTTGGTCTCGGGAATACTCTCCAGAATATTGGCCTCAAGAAGTAGGCTTGGATCGTTTGATAAAGTTAGATAAGAATTTTCTACATAAAGACTCTTATTTAAAAATAATGAATAAACCCCCAAGAGAAGTTTTAAGATTGATTGAGGTTCTCGAAGTTTCAAATGCGGATGCGGTGGGAGGTGAACCAATTTTTAGTTTGAATAACGAGCCTTTAGGCCGGGTCACTTCAGGAGCGTATTGTTCTGGAGTTAATAAATCTCTCGCATTAGCTTTTATTAAAAATAAAATTGAACACAAAGAAGTCAATGTAATGATATTGGGAAGGCCTCATTTAGCTAAAATTTTATCTGAACCACCGTTTGACCCTAAAGGATTAAAGTTACGAGCTTAGGAGTCTGTTGTTCCGATAAATGGGTTTAGATAATAAAAATAGTATTGTTCCCAAGTCCTGTAAAATTTTTCTAGATTTCTTTAAATAAATTAGGTAGATGACATCTCTTAAGAAATTCTATCTTTTCGCTTGATCAAAAATATGGGGAAAAATTACATTATGAATTCAATACCCATGTTACGTGTTGATGGTTTAGCCAAGAATTACGGAGGCTTACAAGCTGTACGTGGTATTAGTTTTGAGGTTCCTAAGGGTGAAATTGTTGGATTGATTGGTCCAAATGGTGCTGGTAAAACTACGACCTTTAATATGATTGCTGGAGCTGAAAAGCCCTCTTCTGGAAAAATCTTTTTATTAGATCAAGAAATAACTGGGCTCCAAACTGAAAAACTCTATTACAAAGGCTTGATGAGAACGTTTCAACTCAGTCATGAGTATGCAAAAATGACTAGTTTAGAAAATCTTATGGTAGCTGGTCCATCGCAAGTGGGTGAAAACATGTTTATGAACTGGATTTCTCCAATGAAGGTTATCAATAGAGAAAAGGAAATATTGGACCGTGCCTCTAATACGTTAGATTTTCTCGGACTTAACCATGTTAGAGATGAACTAGCGGGAAATTTGTCTGGTGGACAAAAGAAATTACTTGAATTGGGAAGAACGATGATGGGTGACTCTAAGTGTGTTCTGCTCGATGAACCTGGCGCCGGCGTAAATCCAACCTTAATGGTAAAAGTTACTGAAATGATTAGAACTTTGAATGAAGAGCAAGGTTATACCTTTTGTATAATTGAACATGATATGGACCTTATAGCTAATCTTTGTAGAAACGTCATCGTCTTAAATGATGGGCAAATATTAACGCAAGGCA
>JBJLGD010000041.1:0-23888 GCA_045565015.1 Paracoccaceae bacterium | reverse complement strand
GAGGGCCCTGATTATATCTTTTTTCAAACCAATCAATTGCGTTTCCCATTAGGACAACTGGATGAGAAACTTTATCCCAAATAAGCTTTGGTTCACCTGCGACTGCGTCAAGGATGATCGCAATTAATAGAATAAAACAAATACTCATTTTAAAGCCTTTTCAAGTATTTCCCAATCTTTTTCTTGTTTAGGCAACCCAATTCTAACCCAATTCCGATTATAATCAAAATTGCGGATTAATACTTTGTTAGACGCTAGTTTTCGGAAAAGTTTTTTGGCATCCGTTACAAAGTATAATCTATAAAGGTTGGTTCCTCCAATTAGTTTATACCGTTTCATTATTTTGTCCAAACGGATAGCTGATTCATAAAGATTAGCACGGGTTTTTTCTGCCCATTTAATATCGTGAAGTGCTTGACATCCTATAGATAAAGCTGGGCCAGAGATTTGCCAAGGACCTAAGGCATATTTTATAGGGTTCACTGTTTCTGGTCTGCCGATCGCAAACCCTAACCGTAAGCCAGCTAACCCCCAAAATTTACCAAAGCTTTTCAATATTATAAAACCTGGCTGACTTGCTAAGTTTATTAAGCTATTTTCTGGATATAGATCACAAAAACTTTCGTCTATAATCGTCAATCTTTTATGATTTTCTAAAATCTCATTGACTTTTTGTATTTTACCATCGGGGTTATTAGGATTCACAATCACATTAATTTCACCACCAGTTTTTAAAACTTTATAACCCACTCTCTCGAATGAAAGTTTGTATTCAGAATAGGTTGGCTGCTGAATTGATACTGTACTCAAGGGATTCAGAAAAGGTATAATTGCTATAAGAGACGATACGCCAGAAGCGCCTAAAACAACGCTTGATTTTGGTACATTCCAAAAATTATGAGCTGCTTTATAAATGTCTTCAAAGTCATTATCGTCTGGGAGCCTTTCCCAGAGCATTTGGCCAACTTTTTTGAATGGATATGGTCGAGGATTTATTCCTGTTGAAAGATCCATCCATTCTGATTTTCTTCCACCAAACTGGAGAACGGCCTCATCTAATTTTCCACCATGTTTTGAAAATGACTCTTTCATAAATTTTTTGGTAATGGGGGGTGCCGGGTGACAAAATGACCTTTTATATCCTCTGGCCAATCGCGATACGGGACAACGCCTTTATCACTTTCATAATGAAGTTGTGCATAGGATAGAATAGCTTTAGCAGAAATCTCATTCGGTTCAAATTTACCAAGAGTATAGCACATCTTATCATCTGCTTGAATTGTTTACGGTTGCCGCCATGACTACAACCCATTAGGCAGGGATGCGTTCGAGTCCTGATGTTTGGGTATTCTTCTCTAATTTCGGCTATTAATGCTATTAGGCGTTCTCCATCTGTAAACTTCATGTCTCCTTCTGCCCAATTCTCACGTTTACATGTCTCACATATCGTTACCCAAGTATTCATATTTTGATCATCTCTCTCTAGATTACTAACGTTACTGGTATAAGATATTCTAATTATTCTGCATACAACTAAATTTCTAAAACTGTCTATTTTTAATTTTTGAAATGAAATAATATTATTGCGATAATAGATTAAGTCTCTATAACTAAAACTGACAAAGCCGTAAGGGCCAGAGAGGTTGGCAGTTCGTTGTGATTACTCAACTAGAGGTTACTAAAGCTGCGTTGTCGTGTGCTACTGTTCTGGTGCTGAAATCTCCTGATAAATTGTAAGAAGTAGGTTAACTTAATATACGACGGACTTTGTTAATTGATCTAAACACATATTTGATAACTATGTTCTTAGACCAATCATTAAAATTCGTTACAAAGGAGAGTATGAATGGATAAAATCGGTATAATGATTTGTGGGCATGGCAGTAGATCAAAAAGTGCTGAAGAAGAATTTGGATTGTTGGCAAAAGGTTTAAGGAAACACTTTGTTGATATACCGGTTGAATATGGGTTTTTAGAGTATTCCGCGCCAAACATTCATATGGGACTAGATTCCCTAAGGGATCATGGTGTTAATCATATAATCGCAGTACCTGGTATGCTTTTTGCCGCGACCCATGCTAAAAACGATATACCTTCGGTTCTGACGACCTATCAGGAAAAGAATCCAGGTTTACGCGTGAGTTATGGTAGGGAGCTTGGCTTGCATTCTGAAATGATAGCAGCATTCGAGGCCCGTATCCTGGATTGTTTAAATCTCTCACATGTGCACGACGGAGATCTATATGACACTATGTTGGTTGTGGTTGGAAGAGGGACTTCAGACACATATGCTAATGCGGAGGCAGCAAAACTCACACGTATTGTTTCAGAGAACTTGGGTTTTGGCTGGTCTGAGACCGTTTACTCAGGAGTAACCTTTCCATCCGTTGGTCAAGGTTTAGAGATGGCTTTGAAGTTAGGTTATAAAAAAATAGTTGTAGCACCATATTTTTTATTTACGGGAAAATTAATTGATCGGATTTATAATTATGTAGATAGAGTCGCAAAAACAGTACCCGAAGTAACCTTCCATAAAGCTCATTACTTGGCGGATCAAGATCATGTAATAAATACTTTTCTCGAGCGAATAGCTGAAACACTTTCAGGGAATATGAATGAAAGTCACGACCTTATGGCTTCCTTTAGGGAAAGATTAGCCAAAGGCGAAGTTGATGTTCATCACCATCATGCTGAATTCCAGCCAATAACAGACCCAGAAGATGATGAGGCACCAGGTAGTCATGATCATAGCCACGACCATGATCATAGCCACGACCATGACCACGACCATGGTCACAGTCACGGGATCTATAAGCATATTAGTCACCCCAACGGTCCTAGAACGATGATAGATCAGGGTGTTTGCTGTTGTTTTATGAGCCAATTCCCAGATTCTGTGATTGAGGAAGAGCGTAAGCTAATAGAACAGCGAAAACAAAATGGAATTTCTTGATTCCTTAAACTCGGCATTGGATTATAATTTTAATGCGTATTTTTGATAGTTATCTGATTGTTGACTGGTCAGCCAATAGTACGCCTAAAACTGGCTCCGATAGTATATGGATAGCGTGCGGATCTGACGAAAGTTCTATTGAACTTTTTAACCCTAATACTCGAGCTAGTGCTATGTTAATCATCAAGCAGCTTTTAAGCGAGGTTAACGGGAAAGTTTTAGTTGGATTCGATTTTCCTTTTGGGTACCCATCCGACGCGTATAAAAATCTTGGAATAGCAGATTGGCTTAACTTATGGGATGTCTTAACTTGTCTAGTAGAGGATTCTACTAATAATTCGAATAATAGGTTTCAGGTAGCAGAGGAATTAAATAAGAATTTTGAACCGGATGGACCCTTTTGGGGATACCCGAAATCAAAGAAGTTAAGCTTTCAAGATTTACCTTTTTATAAACCCAAAGGGTTTGGGCAAATTTTGCCAAATGAAAAAACGTTTGGTTGAAAAGTTAGTGCCTCGAACCAAGAGTGTTTGGCAGCTTAATGGAGTTGGAGCGGTGGGAGGACAAACTATTCTTGGAATTCCATTTGTAAATATTTTAAAAGAGGGCTTTGATAGCTCTGTTTGGCCATTTTCTAACCTTGATGCAAAGATTATTTTTGCAGAAATTTATCCAGCACTCTGGCCTGTTGAGAAGACTGAGAGTGTACTTGATGCAAGTCAGGTTAAGTCTGTTTTAAAAAAACTGTCAGAATTAGATAATCTAGGAGATTTGGAGACTTTACTAAATATCGGATATAATGTTTCCGAAAAGGTTCAAAAGCAAGAAGGATGGATCTTGGGAGCAAAGCTAGAATCTTTGGGAAATGTTAGACCAAAAAAGAAAATATTGGGTTATATACGAGATCCAGAAACGATTTATGCTGAAAGTTTCGCTACAGTAAATAAAGAAGCTGAAATTGAAAAAGAACCGAGTCTTATGCGTCCAATTATTACTCGACTTATTCACTCTTGCGGAATGATAGAGGTTAAAGACCAACTTTCTTTTTCAAAAGATTTTGCTGCACGTGGTGTTGAAGCGCTTAAAAATGGTAATAATATTTTATGTGATTGTCAGATGGTTGCGGCAGGGATTATTCGGAGATATTTACCGGCAGATAACGAAGTTATTGTTACAATTAATAATAGTGAAGTTCCGTTGGGTGCTGAGGTTATTGGTAATACGCGGAGTGCTACAGCTGTCCAGTTATGGGAACCTTTCATTGAAGGATCCGTTGTCGCAATTGGTAACGCTCCAACCGCTCTTTTCCATTTATTAGAACTGTTGGATTTAGGGTTTCCAAAGCCCGCATGTGTCGTAGCATTCCCAGTAGGTTTTGTGGGTGCCGCAGAAAGTAAGCTTGAACTATCTTTCAACTCAAGGGGGTGCGATTATATCACGTTGAAGGGACGTCAGGGCGGTTCGGCTATGGCTTCTGCTGTTGTGAATGCCTTGTCAGCTGGATTACCGGAGATAAAATTATGAGTGCTTGGCTAGATGTTGTAGGTATAGGTGAGGATGGAGTTGAGGGTTTATCATCCAATGCTCTAAATGTTTTAAAAGATGCAGAAATAATAATCGGTGGAGAAAGGCATCATAAGCTATCAGATGATTTTAAGGCTCAAAGGCTATCTTGGCCATCGCCTTTTGACAGTCTGGTAGAAGAGATAATTTCATTTAAAGGCAAGAAAATAGTCATTTTGGTTACAGGAGATCCGTTATGGTTCTCTGTAGGAGCACGACTGAGTCGAGCTTTTAAAAGTGGAGATATAACTTTTCATCCTCAGTTATCGGCTTTTCAATTAGCATCTGTTAGAATGAGTTGGAGCTTAGCTGATATAGAAACATTAACAGCTCATGGACGACCTATTGAGCAGCTAGTATCATTTTTCCAACCTGGTCAAAAAATGATTGTATTAACTTCTGGTTCTGAAACACCAAAAGAAATCGCAAGGCTACTGAACGAACGAGGTTTTGAGAACTCAGAGCTGACTGTTTTTTCTAATATGGGTGGAAACAAAGAAAAACGATTCGATTCATTAGCTTCTGAATGGAATTATAATGTCCCTGATTTTAATACCTTGGCTATAAATTGTATTTGTGGTCCGAATGCAAAAATAAATTCTAGTTCTCCAGGTTTAGATGACTCTAATTTCATCCATGATGGAAATATTACAAAAAAAGAAGTGAGGGCCATAACTGTTTCTAAACTAATGCCGATGCGTGGCGCACTTTTATGGGATATCGGTTTGGGTTGCGGTTCTGTTTCAATAGAATGGATGCGGTCTAGCTATGATTGCAAAGCTATTGGTATTGAGCCAAAAAAAGAGCGACGAGAAATGGCAAAGAAGAATGCATATATTTTAGGAGCTCCAAAATTAGAAATTTTAAACGGGTCTGCACCAGAAGTCCTAGAAAATCTTTTAAGTCCAGACGCTATTTTCATTGGAGGTGGTTTTAGTAGACAGACATTTGATATTTGTTGGAGTAAACTAAAGCCTTTTGGACGGATTGTTATAAATGCAGTTACTCTTGAAACTGAACTAGAGCTCCTAAAACTGAAACAGGAATATGGTGGAGAATTAGTTAGGTTAAATATTCAGAAAATAGAAGAAATTGGTATTCGTATGGCATGGCGACCTCTTATGCCGGTTATACAATGGAGTAAAATTAAGAATGCGGGGTAAGTTATTTGGTGTTGGCGTTGGGCCGGGAGATCCAGAGTTATTAACCCTAAAGGCTGTACGCGTTATTAAATCAGTAAGTTATGTGGCTTACCCGGTATTGGAAGATAATGAGAGCTTTTCCAAGTCTGTTGTGGCTTCTTACCTAACTAAGGATGTTATAGAAATCCCTCTGATTGTTCCTATGACGGTACAGAGAAACCCCGCCCAGCTGGCCTACGATTTATCTGCAAAAAAAATTTCTAAGATCCTAGATGATGGAGAAAATGTAGTATGCCTATGTGAAGGGGACCCATTTTTTTATGGGTCGTTTATGTATATATTTTCACGTTTATCTGACCGATATGATATAGAGATTATTCCGGGTATAACGTCATTAACCGCCGGAACAGCAGCAGCAAAACTACCACTTTTGGCGAGGAATGAGTATCTTACAGTCATACCAGGAACTCTTGAGGAAGCTCTAATTAGAGATCGCATTTTGCGAGCAGATGCTGCTGTCATTATGAAAGTAGGACGTCATATTGAAAAAATAAAATCTATTTTGAATGATTTGAGTTTAACTAGCTGCTCTACTTATATTGAGTACGCTACGTTACCTCATCAGAGAGTTTTAAAGCTTATAGATTCACCCTTAATAGCTCCTTATTTCTCAATGATTATTGTAACTAAAGGAACTGATCCATGGCTATAGAACCAGTAATTTTATGCTTAAACCAGGCTGGGTTTTCAATTGCCAACAAAATCGCAAATCAGTTTTCTTTTAAACTACATGGAAGATCAGATAGAGTTACTAAGGCAGATAGGTTTTTTGATAATGCACTGAATCATACTAGAGTTTTGTTTTCGAATGGTACCCCAATAATTGGTGTTTGCGCGTCGGGCATATTAATTCGAGCGGTTGCTCCTTTGCTACAAAATAAAATCACAGAGTCGCCTGTAATAGCTGTTTCTGATGACGGATCTGTTGTTATTCCTCTATTAGGTGGGCATAGAGGGGCTAATAGGTTAGCAACAACAATAGCAGAGTTTCTAAATGCAAAAGCAGCAGTAACAACAGCGGGAGATGTCTCTCTGGGTGTTTCAATTGATGAGCCTCCTATTGGCTGGTGCTTGGACCCGGAAAGTAACGTAAAAGAAGCAATGGGGCGTATGTTATCCGGAGCTAGGGCGAAAATAACTGGGGAAGAAAAAGAAAATGCTTTGTGGCTAAATGATTTACCCACTGGTAAGGATGTGGAAATTCTTTGTACCACGAAGTTAAAGACGAAAAATCTAAAACCAGATATAAGTTTTTTTCCAAAAAAATTCTCATTAGGAGTTGGGTGTTCTCGAAATTGTCCACCTGAAGAATTAAGTAAATTAGTCCATACAATGCTCTTGGAATCAAATGTAAGCCCTAATGCTATACATTCTATAAATACATTAAATTTAAAAGCTGATGAACCTGCGATGATAGCTCTTTCAAAAGAGCTTGATCGTCCTTTGAGATTATTTACTGCTGTGGAATTAGAACACGAAAAAGATCGATTAAGTAGTCCTTCAAAAGTGGTATTTGAAGAAGTTGGATGTCATGGAGTAAGCGAGGGAGCGGCATTGGCTCAGTCAGGTTCAGGCGGGTATGTATACTCGAAAAAAAGAAAAACAAAAAATGCAACCTGCGCCTTAGTCAAATCTCCAAACCCTATCGTTGAACTTTTGGGAAAAGGTAGAGGCCAAGTTTCTCTTATTGGAATTGGTCCAGGTCAGGCTGAATGGCGGACCTTGGAGGCGTCTGTATTAATTGGACAGGCTGAAGAACTCATAGGTTATAGTCTCTATCTGGATTTATTAGGTCCTATTGCAGCTGGAAAAAGACAAACTTCTTTTCCGCTTGGAGATGAAGAGAAGAGATGCAGGTATGCCCTTGAAAGAGCTGGCGAGGGAGCAAACGTAGCATTAATTTGTTCTGGAGATTCGGGCATTTATGCGATGGGAGCCTTAATCTTTGAGCTTCTTGATAGGAGCGATAAAGATTTTGGAGTAAGCGCTAATGCGAAGAAAGTTGAAGTTGTTTCCTCTCCAGGAGTATCAGCTTTACAGGCTGCAGCTGCACGTTCGGGAGCTCCATTGGGGAATGATTTTTGTGCCATATCTCTAAGTGATTTATTAACACCGCAGGGGGATATCTTAAAAAGGTTAGAAGCAGCTTCAGTTGGTGATTTTGTGGTAGCCTTATATAATCCCGTTTCAAAGAAAAGAAAAAAACTGTTTGTAGCTGCGATTAAGATACTAAGAAAAAACCGACCTCAAAATACTCCAGTTTTACTTGCAACTTCGTTAGGAAGGATGGAAGAAAAAGTGAGATACAGAAATTTAGATAAGATAGATGTTGCAGAAGTCGATATGTTGACTGTTGTAATTGTTGGATCTTCACAATCAAGGTTGGTTGTTCGTGGCGATGGAAAAAAAATGTATACTCCAAGAGGTTATGCGAGAAAAATAGACGGTGATTTAGCAGCAGAGTAGTTGATAAAACTGAATGGCACAAAAGTAATTAGGAGAAAAACTGTTATGAAAGTTTTCTTTATAGGCGCAGGGCCTGGAGATCCTGATCTGCTCACTTTGAAAGGGCAAAGATTAATCTCAAAATGTAAGGTATGCCTTTATGCCGGATCCTTAGTGCCTGAGGCAGTAATAAAAGGAGCGCCGAAGAGTGCGATAGTACTAGATACCGCATCTATGGATTTAATCGAAACGCATCAACAGATTTTGGGTGCTTATAATAGAGGTGAAGATGTAGCTCGGGTTCATTCCGGTGATCCGTCTCTCTATGGTGCTATTGCTGAACAGATAAGATTATTAAAGAGGGACAAGATCGACTATGAAATAATACCAGGCGTTCCCGCGTATACAGCTGTAGCAGCCGCACTCGGTATTGAACTAACAATTCCTGAGGTATCCCAATCACTGATTCTCACACGAATGTCGATGAAGTCGACGTCGATGCCGGAAAAGGAGACACTGAAAAATTTCGCATTAACTGGTACCACATTGGCTATCCATTTAGGCATAAGGTATCTACGAGAAATAGAGAGGCAGTTGATACCATTCTACGGGGAAGATTGCCCAGTTGTTGTCGCATACAGAGCAAGTTGGCCTGATGCCGTATATCTTAAGGGTACTCTCGCTGATATAAGAAAAAAAGTAAAAAAAGAAAAGATTACTCGAACTGCTTTAATAATGATTGGACCAGCGCTTGCGGAAATTAGAGACTTTAGAGATTCCGCTTTATATGATCCAGAAATACCACATTTGCTAAGGCCTATGATAAAATAAAATAGAGTTAGCAGTTCGAAGCTATTTGACACTTCTTTGGTAATAGATATCATAGCGTTACATATGGGGGTATGTATACATGACAGGGTATTTGCCAAATGCAGTAATGGAAGAACTAGGAAAGTCTCTTAAGAGAAAATCAGAAAAGACTCTAAAAATGTCTGTAAGATTTGATAATATATTTTATCCAATTTTAAAGTTTTCTGAAAAGAGCTTTTCTATTCAAGCTTCCCATAAGGTCAAGTTACGAGGTCTAGTAGATATTTTTTTAAATAATAAACATACCTATCAGGCTTTGATTATTGCCTCTGAGTCCCGTGGTGATGTAATTGACTTTACTTTTAAAAGAAATACCGTAGCTCAATCCACTCCAGCCTTAGATTTTGAAAAACAAGACAAGGCCGTAGTTGCGTTGTTGACAGCATACTAAAAAAGCATCTCTGTCTATAAGTTTAACAAACAAAGCTTACTTTAATTATACTTGTATATTCTACTATTAAATGGTTTAGCAAACACCATATAAATATGTGGATGATAAAGAACTATGAAAAGAATTGTATATGTTAACGGTGAATATGTAACTGAAGATAAGGCTCAGATCTCAATCTTTGATAGAGGCTTTCTCTTTGCAGACGGGGTTTATGAGGTTACCTCTGTTTTAAAAAGTAAATTAATCGATTTCCAAGGTCATTCAAGCCGTCTATCAAGGTCTCTTTCAGAGCTTCAAATGGAAAACCCACTTTCAACCGAGAAGCTTTTGAGCGTCCATAAAGAATTAATAAAGAAAAATAATATCACTGAGGGATTGGTTTATTTACAGATCACCAGAGGCGCAGCAGATAGAGATTTTGCTTTTCCAAAAAGTGCTGTCCCTACAATAGTTATGTTTACTCAAGAGAAAACTATGTTGGGCAACCTGTCTTCTAAGAATGGTCTTAAGGTTATTTCTATAAAGGATCAACGCTGGGGTAGATGTGATATCAAGACAGTACAACTTTTATACCCTTGCATGGGAAAGATGATGGCAGTAGCCGCTGGTGCTGATGATGCTTGGATGGTTAAGGACGGAAAAGTAACCGAAGGTACCTCGAATAATGCCTATATTATAAAAGGTAATAAGATAATTACTAGACAAATTGGTAATGAAATACTCCAGGGGATAACGCGATCAGCCCTTATCAGGTACGCTGAAACCGCTAAAATGATTGTTGAAGAAAGACCTTTTACAATTGAAGAAGCAAAACTGGCGGACGAAGCGTTTATTACCTCCGCAACTCTATTTGCCACAGCGGTTGTTGAAATTGATGAAGTAAGAATTGGTAATGGTAAGCCTGGCTCATGTGTCAAGCAATTGAGAGAACTTTATATAGAAGAAAGTTTAAAAACTGCGATTTAGAAATTGTTACCCTACATGTGAGTCCTTAAATTTTTTTTTCTGAGTTTTTGAGGCTTCTACTTGGTATTTAGATTTCCATACATCAAAAGGCATACCATAAAAAATTTCTCTTGCTTCCATTTTATTAATTTGTTGACCTTTTTCTTGGGCAGCTTCCTGATACCATCGACTTAAGCAATTTCGACAAAATCCTGCTAAATTCATCAGATCAATATTTTGAACGTCTTTTCTTTTAATTAAATGGTCTCGTAAAACTCTAAAAGCGGCTGCTTCTATTTCGGTTTTTGTCTTTTTATCCATTATTTATTCCTTACTTTTTTACGGTTTTCAAAATTATTTCTCCAAGGTAGTTCGCCCATGAGTTAATCAATTTTTCGTTCAATAAAAGATCATTCCTTATTTCAATTAATACATGTTTGTGTCCAGATTTTACACAATGCCTATCCAAGGTATCACCGGGTAGATCGCCAGAATAAGGTAAGTTGTCTCCAATGCATAGATTTTTATCATTCTTTAAATTTTTTAGTAATAAATCTGATAATCGCCGATCTTTTGTGTGTAAAATGCCAATTTCCCAAGGTCTTTTTTTTCCATTTTTTAATTTAGGAGTAAAAGAGTGAATGGATATCACAATAGGCGTTTTAATTGAACTGACTGTTTCTTCGATAGCGTTATGGTATGGATCATAGTAGTCATTCAAGCGTCTTTTTTCTTCTTCATTATTAATCACTTTATTTTTGGGAATAATAGTTCCGTCATATAATTTCATTATTAAGGTTGGATCATCAATACCTCGATTGGGATCTATTACTAATCTTGAGAAGTTAGATACTACTGCTGGGCTTTCAAGAAGCTTAGCCAATTTTAGCGTCAAATCTTTTGCCCCTAAATCAAATGCAATATGTCTATTCATTTCTGATTTGCTAATCCCAAGTCCTTCAGAGCCCCAAAATTTAGGAATTATGTTAGAAGCATGATCACAAATACAAATTATACTCCCAGGTCTATCTAAACCTACCACAAAAAATGGTTGATACTGCATATAAAAAGCTCATTAATTAATTTAATTAATCTGACGGTTGTTTCGGATTAAAGTATAGCTCATAATTAGAAAGTTGAATATTAAAAAATGAAAGATTGCTCAATGAGACGTCATCGGAGTGTAAAGATAGTAGCTACGTTAGGACCTGCATCTTCTGATTATGATACTATAAAAAAATTGTTTGAGGCTGGCGCAGATGTTTTCCGGTTAAATATGAGCCACGGTACTCATGAAAAAATAAAACAGTGTCACAAAATAATTAGAAGAGTCGAAAAAGACCTTGTTCGTCCGATTGCGATTTTAGCTGACTTACAGGGGCCGAAATTACGTGTTGGAACATTTATTGATGGCCAGGCTTTACTAGTCGCTGGAGATAAATTTACTTTGGATCTGTTAGCAAAGCTGGGAGATCAAAGTAGAGTTCAACTCCCGCATAAAGAAATATATTCAAGTTTGAATAGTGGTTCTTCTATTCTGATAAACGATGGAAAAATCAAACTCAAAGTGGTTGATTGTAAAAAAAATTCGATTGAGTGTGAGGTTATTGTTGGTGGCGTTATTTCAAACAATAAAGGCGTTAACATACCAGACTCTATACTACCTGTAAAAGCGTTATCAAGAAAAGATAAAAATGATTTAGAGTTTATTTGCGGCTTAGGTATTGATTGGTTGGCTTTAAGTTTTGTCCAAAGATCTGAAGATGTTGAGGAAGCTTTAGCTCTTGTCAAAGGTAGAGCGGCTATTATTTCAAAAATAGAAAAACCAGCTGCTGTGAAAAATTTCGATGAAATATTAAGAGTATCTGATGGGATTATGATCGCTCGTGGTGACCTTGGTGTAGAACTTCCAGTCCAAAATATTCCTCCTATACAAAAACAACTTATCCGTAAATGTAGAGCACTTGCAAAACCTGTAATAGTTGCAACTCAAATGCTTGAATCCATGATTATCAGTCCAATGCCTACCCGTGCAGAAGTTTCTGATGTTGCTACAGCTATCTATGAAGGAGCTGATGCAGTAATGCTGTCAGCAGAGTCTGCCGCCGGAAAATTCCCGGAGGATGCAGTAAAAACTATGGATAGCATTGCGATCGAGGTTGAGAGTGATCCAAATCACAGAAATATTTTAGCTGCTCAAAGAGAAGGTAAAAAAGACAGTGTTGCTGATGCAATTGTATCAGCCGCAAGAGAGATAGCGGAGACTACCAAGATAAAAGCAATTTGTTGTTTCAGTCAATCGGGAACGACAGCTTTACTAGTTTCTAGGGAGCGGCCGCACGTCCCAATTATTGCTATGACTGCACTCTTGTCGACAGCGCGACGTTTGTGTCTGACTTGGGGAGCCCATTCGGTCTTAACTGATGAGTTGGATAGATTTAAAATGGCTGTTGTTAACGCCTCGAGAGCAGCAGTTAAATATAAATTTGCTAACGAAAAAGATTTTATTGTTGTCACAGCTGGGGTACCTTTTAATGTACCAGGGTCAACAAATATACTAAGAGTTGCGCCATGTGATGAACAATTAATTTTCTCGAGTGAACCGGAATAGAGGAAATACTCTTAAGCAGCAGGTTGAATGTTGCAACCAAATAATGTTTTAAAGGGACTTGCAAAAAGATGTATTGTTGCTTAGTACACAATTCTAATTTGTAGATCCGGCTATTGGCATGCCGAGGTCTGCAGAAAGCACTCTAACATAGGAGATGGAAATGCCGAAAATGAAAACAAAGTCTGGCGCCAAAAAGCGCTTTTCTGTGACCGCTAGTGGACGAGTAAAAGCTGGTCAAGCAGGAAAAAGACACGGTATGATAAAGCGTAGTAGAAAATTTATCCGAAATGCCCGTGGTACTACTATACTCTGCGCAGCAGATGAAAAAATAGTAAAAAAATATATGCCATATGCGCGTTGAAGGAGATAATTAAATGTCACGAGTTACATCAGGAAAAGTTACCCACGCCCGTCATAAAAAAGTTATCAAGGCCGCAAAAGGCTATTATGGGCGACGCAAAAATGTTTTTAAAGTTGCTACGCAGGCTGTAGATAAAGCTAATCAATATGCGACCAGAGACCGTAAAGTCCGGAAACGCAATTTTAGAGCACTATGGATTCAGCGTATCAACGCTGGTTGCAGATCTATAGACGATACATTAACTTACTCTCGTTTTATAAACGGGTTGAACAAAGCGGGTATTGAAGTCGATAGAAAAGTACTGGCTGATTTAGCTGCCTGTGAGCCTGAAGCCTTTGCTTCGATTGTTGAGAAAGCTAGGGCCGCGTTAGGTTAATTAAATTTTTTCAATATCAAACAAGGTTTTTGGACCAATATTTATTACAACCAGAGTCTAGTAGTTTATTTCTACCAATAAGTCTGTTTTATAGAGTCCTAAAAGGTGGTACGTAGTAGAAAAGCTCATAATATTTAGGAAAATTTATTTATTTTTAGGTAGGTTAAGGCATGGATAGTTTAAAGAACCTAAGAACAAATATACTTAAGTATATTTCGGATTCGGAGGACGAGTCCTCCCTGGAAAATATTAGAATAAAGTTCTTGGGAAAAAAAGGTGAAATAAGCCTCAAAATGAGAGAGTTAGGTTCGATGTCGCAAGAGCAGCGGCTGATTCAAGGACCTTTATTAAATTCTCTCAAACAAGAAATAAATTCAGCTGTTAACGCAAAAAAAGTAGCGTTTGAGGATAAGATTTTAGACGAACGTCTTCGCACTGAATGGCTTGATGTTACCTTGCCTGAACGGGCTCGAAACTCTGGCACTATACATCCGATTTCTCAGGTGACAGATGAGGTTATTGAAATATTTGCTGATCTTGGATTTACTGTTGAGGAAGGTCCCCAAATTGAAAGTGATTGGTTTAATTTCGATGCCCTTAACATTCCTAGTCATCATCCGGCACGAGGTGAGATGGATACCTTTTATATTGAACGTACGTCTGAAGTTTCACAACCACCTCATGTCTTGAGGACTCACACCAGCCCAGTTCAAATTAGAACTATGCAAAGAGCTGGAGCGCCCATAAGAGTTATCTGCCCGGGAAGAGTATATCGCGCAGACTATGATCAAACACATACGCCAATGTTCCATCAGGTAGAGGGGTTAGCTTTAGATAAGGATATAACTATGGCTAATTTAAAGTGGGTATTAGAAGAATTTGTAAAAGCATTCTTTGAAGTAGAGAAAGTGGAATTAAGATTCAGAGCATCTCACTTTCCATTCACGGAGCCATCAGCAGAGGTAGATATTAAGTGCTCGTGGGTAGGTGGTCAACTTAAGGTAGGTGAAGGAGATGATTGGTTAGAAATTCTTGGTTCAGGTATGGTGCATCCAAAGGTACTAGAGGCTGGAGGTATTGACACTAATAAGTGGCAGGGATTTGCTTTTGGAATGGGTATTGATAGGATAGCCATGTTGAAATATGGGATTCCCGACCTTCGCTCGTTCTTTGACTCTGACCTACGATGGTTAAAACATTATGGGTTTTCTGCTCTTGATCAACCACTTTTATCTTCGGGATTAAGCAGATAAAATAGAATTTTTGTACTATAGGATTTGATTATAAGAAGTTTTGAGGTTCAATAAATGAAATTTACTATTTCCTGGTTAAAGGAACATTTAGATACAGAAGCCGACGTTCATCAAATAACAGAGGCCCTAACTGATTTAGGGTTAGAGGTTGAACAGATTGTTAATCCTGCAGAGAAATTAGCTGAATTTACTATCGGTAGAGTTAAAGCAGCTGAACAACACCCAAATGCCGACAGGTTAAAGGTTTGTTTGGTTGATACGGATGAAGGCCAAAAGCAAATTATATGTGGTGCCCCTAACGCTCGAGCGGGTATAAATGTTGTCATTGCGAAGCCTGGATCATACGTGCCTGGGATAGATACAACTATTGGAATTGGGCACATCCGTGGTGTGGAAAGTTCAGGAATGATGTGTTCGGAGCGGGAAATGGGCTTAAGTGATGAACATGAGGGTATAATCGAGATTCCTTCTGGTGCAGTTGGCGATTCTTTTGTTGAATGGTTACGGTTAAATGATCCTAAGAAAATTGAAACGGTAGTAGAAATTGCAATAACGCCTAATCGCCCCGATGCGCTAGGAATTATTGGGATAGCTAGAGATTTAGCGGCTAAAGGCTTAGGAACTTTAAATGAACGAAAAAAAGTGACTGTTGACGGGAAGTTCAACAGCAAAATAAGAGTAAAAATTGATGAAGATACTAAAAAAGCTGGATGCGAAATTTTTTCTGGACGACTAATCGAAGGAGTGAAAAATGGTCAAAGTCCAGCTTGGCTTCAGGAACGCTTAGTTGCGTTGGGTCTTAGGCCAATTTCTATTCTAGTCGACATAACAAACTTTTTCACCTTTGACAGTAACAGACCACTACATGTTTTTGATGCAGATAAAATAAATGGAAACTTAAGAATTCATAGGCTTGTTAAGTCTCAGGAGTTCACAGGGCTCGATGAAAAAACGTATAATCTATCTGAAAATATGGTAGTGATTTCCGATAATAAAGACGTAGTAAGCGTTGCGGGAATCATGGGTGGATTGCATTCTGGCTGTACAGAAAACACTCAAAATGTTTTTTTAGAAGCAGCTGTTTGGGATAAAGTTCAAATTGCTAAAACTGGAAGGACTCTTAAGATAAATTCTGACGCTAGGTACCGTAATGAACGCGGTATAGATCCAGAATTCAATGATCAAGGGTTAGAATTAGCCACTAAAATGATTATTGACCTATGCGGTGGCAAGCCATCAAAAGTAGTAAGCGCCGGTGAACCTAAGATTTCAACGAGAAGTTATACACTAGATCTAAATAGAGTAGAAACTCTGGTCGGAATGAAAGTTTCTAGTGAACAACAGTTAAGTATTCTCAAAAAATTAGGCTTTAGAGTTGAGAATGGAAGAGCTTTCCCTCCAAGTTGGAGACCAGATATTTTAGGTGAGGCTGATTTAGTCGAAGAAATAGTTAGAGTGACATCCCTACAAAGTTTAGTAGGAGCTCCTATGAGAAAGGTTACCTCGGGTGTCCCAAAGCCAATATTAACTCCTATTCAACGGAAAGAAAGAATAGCCCGACGGAAAATTGCTTCGTTAGGTTATAATGAATGTATTTCATATAGTTTTATTGAAGAATATGGTGCCACGCAATTTAGCTCAAATGGTAGTATAATTAGAGTTGATAACCCCATTTCCATTGAAATGGGTTACATGAGACCAGATCTACTCCCTAGTTTACTAAACGCGGCCTCTCGGAATCAATCAAGGGGTTATTTAGATCTAAAACTATTCGAAGTAGGAGCAATTTTCCATGGTAAAGAGCCAGGTCAACAATCTATCGTTGCAAGCGGTCTGCTTACTGGCTTTACTAATCCAAGAGATCCGCATAGCGAGCGAAGGTTATTGGATCCTTTCGACGTAAAGGCTGATGCTTTAAGTACACTCGAAGCATTAGGAGCCACTAATAAGTACAAAATATATCGTGACGTACCAAAGATATGGCATCCTGGTCGGGCTGGTAGGGTTTCCTTGGGGCCAAAAAATAGTCTTGCAATCTTTGGAGAATTACATCCTAAAATTATCAAATCTTATGGTTTGAAGGGAACGGTCTTGGCATTTACGGTTTTTATTGAAAATATCCCTATGAAAAATAAAAAAAATGCTACTCGCTCGGCATTAGAGACAAACGATTTGCAGGCTGTTGAAAGAGATTTTTCATTTGTTTTAGATGAAAGGATTGAAGCGTCTGAACTGAAAATTGCTAGCGAAAGTGTAGATACTAAATTAATTGAATGTGTTACAGTTTTTGATGAGTTTTCTGGAGAAAAAGCTCATCAGCAATTAGGAGACGGATTAAAATCTTTAGCGGTCTCTGTTCGTCTACAGCCTCAAGAGAAAACTTTAACCGAAAAAGAAATAGACGAGGTTTCAGTAAAAATAATTGAGAATGTAAAAGACAAAACGGGTGGAGAGCTTAGAGCCTAATCGAGAATCTCTAGTTATTTGTTAAATTATAAGTCAACAGACTAATCAGAGATTTATCAGCTAGAAAGTGCATCTAAAGGACTGATTACTGGTATATCCAACGCCTCACCGACAGCTTTGTACGTTAACAGCCCATTATGTATATTTAAGGCCATTTAACAGGTGATGATCATTTTTACATGCATTGCGCCAACCTTGATTTGCAAGAGCTAAAACAAAAGGTATTGTAGTATTGCCAAGTGCAATGGTGGAGGTGCGTGATACAGCACCAGGCATATTTGCAACGCAATAGTGCATTATGCCATCCACATTATATATTGGGTCCTCATGAGTAGTTGCTTTTGATGTTTCAAAGCAACCACCTTGATCAATTGCAACATCAACAATAGCAGCACCATCACGCATAGATGAGAGCTGTGCTCGAGATACTAGTTTTGGCGCAGTTGCTCCTGGTACTAATACCGCACCTATTAATAAATCAGCGTCTTTAATAAGGTTTTCCGTATTTCCAGTACTCGAATAGATAGTTTTTACTCTACCTTGAAATATATTTTCGAGTTCACGCATTTTATTTACAGATCGCTCAAGGATTGTTACATTTGCTCCCATACCCAGTGAAACTTTCGCAGCGTTTGCTCCCACAACACCTCCACCAATAATAATCACATTTGCAGGTTCCACTCCAGGTACACCTCCAATTAATATTCCTCGACCACCGTTTGCTTTTTGTAGTGTCCAAGCCCCTACCTGGGGCGCTAAGCGTCCAGCAACTTCTGACATTGGAGCCAATAACGGTAAACCACCGTACTGGTCAGTCACAGTTTCATAGGCTATCGCTGTACATCCGGAAGCTAATAGATCATGAGTTTGGTTGGGGTCGGGTGCTAGATGCAGATAAGTAAAAAGCACTTGGTCTTTTTTTAGAAGTTTTCGTTCAGCTTCCTGAGGTTCTTTTACTTTCACTATCATTTCGGATCCATCAAATAACTCTTCAACGGACGAAATAATTTTAGCACCGGCTTCTTTGTAATTTTTATCTGTAAAGCCAGAGCCTATTCCAGCATTTTTTTCAATTAAAACTGTGTGGTCTTGAAGAACGAGTTCTTTAACAGCGTTTGGTGTCAAGCCTACTCTGAATTCTTGCGCTTTAACTTCTTTAGGACAGCCTATTATCATATTAACCTCTATACATAATTATAAATACGATAACAGATGTAGAGAAAATTAGTTGCTAATTACGTCTACTATATTAGTATTTATTAGAATAAAATTCGTTTAAAGTTAGTTTTATAGAAAGAATAGTGCAAAATGAAGGTTATAGATAACATAGATATTCGAATCTTAAAGATTCTTCAAAAGACAGGGAGAATAACTAATTTTGATTTATCGGAAGAAATTAATTTATCATCGTCTGCGTGCCATAGAAGAGTTTCGCGATTAGAGGCAGACAAGATAATAAAGCATTATGTTGCTATTTTAGATCCCATAAAGATAGGTCTATCTACGACCGTTTTTGTTGAAATAACCCTTAATGGGCAAACTGACGAAGTACTAGATAAGTTCGAAGAGGAAATAAAAAAAATCCCAAATGTTTTAGAATGTAATCTCATGGCGGGTTCTGCTGATTATCTCTTGAAGGTCGTAGCTAAAGATACTGATGATTTTGCAAAGATACACAGAGAGAGCCTCTCGCGTTTACCTGGAGTGGCACAAATTCAATCTAGTTTTTCATTGAAAACAGTTTTTAGAGGCACTGACTTTCCAGTTTAATAATCACTGTTACTTAAAGCGGTCGGTGGCAGTACCTAAAACTTTAAACGCTCTAGCTGTTCTTGTATTCGAAAATCGGATAATTTCTATATCACTAGCTTTTTTACAAAAGTCCTGTAAGGAGGAGTCGAAGTGTCGTAAAAAATGATAAGTTGCATCTTTAAAAATATCGTCATCCTGTAATTTTTTCTTAATAGGGAGTATATATTCATCGTCGTTAATACTAAGAGGAGATATTTTCCTACCTCGTTCACCCTTAGAAAATCTTCTCCATAATTCCGGTTCTGAGTCTTGATCGGTAAGGTCATCCATATAGATACCTTCCTGACTGAGCAAAGTCTGTATGTCTTGGCTTGCTCTAAGAAGATCACCGTTCTCAGAATCAGCTAATCCTTTACGAAGCTTACGGAAACCTTCGGTATCGTCTTCGTCTTTTGGGAAGTTAAGCGCACTAATAAGATCCTGTACCGAAATTGGTTCGTGTTTCTGCCTTTTAATAGATTCACTGCTGTTTTCATGTGCGCCTATGCGTTCCTGTAATTGTATGTGTGGATAAATTTTGTTCTCTAGATCAGAAATTCTGTTTTCTAATTTTGTTTGATTAGAGAGAACCATGGCTGAATCTATTGGATCTTTATAGTATTTGATAGCCTCATTAGACTCATTTTCAGCTTTGATTATTTCTGAGTGGCTTACTTTTTTAGCTATTCTTGAAAGAGTACTTTCAATGGTATTAATTTTTTTTAAAAGTGTTGTATTTATTTTTAGTACTAAACCTACCAGTACTAGAAGATTTAGAATAAAGAAATATATAAAAAATCTATCATTTATATCAATCAGGGAAGTTAAAATAATCATGGATACTAAAATTAATATCCATATGGATATTAAAATCAAAAAAATTGGTCTGTTTTTTTTATCAAAGTTTTTAGATGACTTTTGTGTAAAAAAAATGTCTTTTTTCGGTATATTCTTTTGTACCATTTTAAGGACCTAGATATACTTAACATCAAGAATTTCGTAATCTCGAGTTCCACCTGGTGTTTTTACTTCGACACTATCACCAATCTCTTTTCCAATTAATGCTCTTGCTAAAGGTGACTGTATATTTAGTAACCCATTCTCTATATCAGCTTCGGTGCTTCCCACGATTTGGAAAGTTTGTTTTTTTTCATTTTCGTCATCCAATAGTAAAATAGTTGCACCAAATTTAATTGAACCAGAAAGGGTTGTGGGATCAATAACTTCTGCCTTACCTAATGAAGCCTCAAGTTCTTTTATACGACCTTCAATAAAGCTTTGTTTTTCACGAGCAGAATGGTATTCGGCATTTTCTGATAAATCGCCATGCTCACGAGCTTCAGCTATAGCTTTTATAATAGCCGGCCTTTCGACGCTTTTTAACTTTTTTAGCTCGCTATCTAGAGATTTAAAACCTCCTGGTGTCATCGGAATTTTTTCCATGTGCTATCTTTTCTTACGATTGTATCTGCTGTGGTATTCAAACAAAATGCATTATCTTTTAGTTTCCCTAAAATAATTTTATTATAACTAAGTATTAATATTATTATCTGATGGTAGTATTATAATAGGCTTTGTCAAACTTGCGTTATCTTCAGGTGGAATCGGTGGCCCATCAATGCCACACCCCACTATAGTAAATAAAATCAATAAATTAAATAACTTCTTCATTTAGCTTATCTTTCCAACGTAAAATTTGTTTCGACACTTGTATCGGTGAAGTTCCACCAAAACTACACCGACTCAGAACTGACTTTTTAATACTAAGCACGCTAAATACATCCGCAGTAATCCTCGGTTCAATAATTTGCATATCTGCCAGGCTTAGGTTTGATAAACTACAGTTTTGAATTTCGCATTTTTTTACTATTGCACCAGTAATATGATGAGCTTCTCGAAAGGGTAAGTTTAACTCTCGAACAAGCCAATCTGCTAAGTCTGTAGCAGTTGAAAAACCTTTGGAAGCCGCGTCTTCAAGGTTTTTCTTACGTACTTTCATGGTAGCAATGATTTTTGTCATAACTTTTAAAGATAACGATAAATTATCTGAAGCATCGAAAACTTGTTCCTTATCTTCCTGCATATCTTTTGAATATGCTAGTGGTAATCCTTTCATGACCATCGTTAAAGCGACATTAGAACCAAAAATTCGACCAATCTTTGCCCTTATCAGTTCCGCGGAGTCGGGGTTTTTCTTTTGAGGCATAATCGAAGAACCTGTTGAGAATTCGTCCGATAGAGTAATGAAATTAAATTGGGCTGAAGACCATATAACGATTTCTTCACAAAACCTAGAAAGATGTACTGCACAGATCGAAGCTACACTTAAAAATTCAAGAGCAAAATCTCTATCTGATACTGAGTCTAAAGAATTAGTAGTGGGTTCATCAAAGTTAAGGGCTTTAGAAGTGAATTGCCGATCGATTGGAAAAGAGGTTCCTGCTAGGGCTGATGATCCTAGAGGACTTTGGTTTAAGCGTTGTTTCGCATCTTTAAATCTAAGAAAATCTCTTTCAAACATTTCCACATAGGCCAGCATATGATGTCCCCATGTTATTGGTTGAGCAGTTTGAAGGTGAGTAAAGCCCGGCATAACCCAGTCAACTCTAGCGTCAGCACTTTTAAGAAGTTCCTTTTGAAGTTTTCTTAATAAAATCATGGTATCTTGTATCTGTGCTCTGACCCAAAGTTTGAAACTAGTTGCAGCCTGATCATTTCTTGATCGTGCTGTATGAAGCCGGCCTGCAGTCTCGCCTACTAACTCAGTAAGTCTACTTTCTATGTTCATATGTATGTCCTCTAAAGACTTTTTGAATATGAATTGATTGTTTTCAATTTCTATTCTGATTTCCTCGAGTCCTTTAACAATTAATTGCGAATCATGCTCCGTTATGATTCCTGTTTGACCCAACATTAGCGCGTGTGCTATAGATCCATCGATATCCTGTGTTGCTAACCTTTGATCGAATTCAATAGATGCATTTAGGGTCTCCATTAAGGTATCTTGTCCTGAGGCAAAACGTCCACCCCACATTGCATTTGATTTATTTTTGGCCATTAACTCTCTCAAAGGATAATTAGAATGAATATTGTTAAAATTATTTTATTATACGCTTGCATTTCGTTCGGTGCAAATACCGTAAGTGCTGATATAGTAAATTTACTGGCTTTGGCCAATAACGATCTTGCAAAAATTAAATTTCATCGTGAACCAAAAACATATTCAGAATTGCGCTTTGAAGGGTTAGAGGGAACAAAAATATCTCTGTCAGATTTTAAAGGTAAGTTTACAATACTAAATTTTTGGGCACTTTGGTGTGCGCCATGTGTTGAAGAAATGCCTGCTTTAGATAAATTAAAGGGGAAGTTGCACAATAACAATTTTGAAGTGATAGCTGTTGCTACGGGAAGAAACTCCAAAGATAAGATCAATAATTTTTATAAGGAAAAAAATTTAAAATTCTTAGGTCAGTATTTTGATCCTACGAGTGAACTAGCTAGAAAATTTAAAATAAAAGGTCTTCCCACTACAATAATTATCAATCGTGAAGGTGAAGAAGTTGGTAGGGTTGAAGGGGTAATAGACTGGAATAGTTCTGACTCTGAGAAGTTATTTCTGGAGTGGCTGAAAGTATCTTAAGTTTTGTTAATATACTGGAGTAACGGCATTAGTAAGGACATATCTGGTCCATACTCCAGCCCAGTTAAGGCATTTCTCAAAGGCATATACAAATTTTTTCCTGAACGACCGGTTTTCTCTTGGACTTTCTTAGTCCAACTAGACCAAGTATTTTTATCATACGGAGATTTAGGTAAAATACTAAAGGCTAGATCAATGAATTTCTGGTCGTTTTCTGAGATATTTGGTTTTATTCCCTGTGAACAAATTTTCCACCATTTTTCTAAATCAGCTCGCGATTTTATGTTATTTTTGGCCATATTCCAGAAATCTTCATGTAAAGATTTATCAATTTTTAAAGCCTTTAAATCTTCTGTCAAACTTTCAAAACTTAGCATTTTTAGATATTTTTCACTTAAAGGTTGTAAATTTTTAACATCAATTTTTGTTGGAGAAGATCCAAAATGAGTTAAATCAAAATTACTGACCAACTCTTCAATAGATTCGGATAATGCGACTGGATTAGAGGTCCCTATACTAGATAAATGACTTAAAAGAGCCATCGCTTCGATACCAGAAGCCCTAAGATCTTTTAAGGACAGCGCTCCCAATCTTTTTGAGAGAGCCTCTCCACTTGGACCTGTCAATAATGAGTGGTGCGAAAAGCTTGGACTAGCTTTGTCTAGAGATTGTATAATTTGTATTTGGGTTGCAGTATTTGTTACGTGGTCTGCTCCCCTAACAACATTGGTAATTTCCATATCAACGTCATCAACTACGGAAGCTAGTGTATACAAGAATTGACCGTCTTTTCTGATTAAAACTGGATCAGAAACACTTTTAGAGTCTATCGATACAGGGCCAAGAATACCATCATTCCAATTAACACGATTATGGTCTAGCAAGAAGCGCCAGTAACCATTCCCGGCGTCTTTGAATTTTTTTAATTCGTTAGATGTAATATTTAAAGCCGATCTATCATAGACTGGCGGTTGCCCCAGATTAAGTTGCTTTTTTCTTTTTAACTCTAATTCAATCGGTG
>JBJLGD010000040.1:0-24428 GCA_045565015.1 Paracoccaceae bacterium | reverse complement strand
GCTTGGGAGCGTTGGTGGAGAACCGATAAAGGTGCAGAGGAGGTTACCTATGTACAATTTATGGGTAAGGACAATGTCCCGTTCCATACACTAAGCTTTCCAGCGACTATAATGGGTTCAGGGGAGCCTTGGAAGTTAGTAGATTACATAAAATCTTTTAATTACTTAAATTATGATGGTGGTCAATTTTCAACTTCTCAAAAACGTGGTGTTTTTTATGAATCAAGCTTTAGACCTTTTACCTTCTGATTACTGGCGATGGTGGTTACTAAGCCATGCTCCCGAAAGCTCAGATAGTGAATTTACGTGGGAAAATTTTCAATTAGGAGTAAATAAGGATCTTGCGGATGTACTAGGAAATTTTGTTAGTAGAGTAACAAAGTTCTGTTATTCGAAATTTGGCTCTGAAGTTCCTAAAGGTGGTGAGTTTGGCGCCTATGAAACCAAATTAATCTCTGACTTAGAGGAGAAGTTAAAATCTTACGAATTATATATGGACCAAATTGAAATTAGAAAGTCAGCCTCTGAACTTCGCTCTATTTGGACTTTAGGAAACGAATACTTACAAGTTGTTCAACCTTGGGCTACAATTAAAGAAAATCCTGTTGAAGCAGCTATGCAAATTAGGTTGGCGTTAAACTTAATACGCCTTTACGCAATTCTATCGGCGCCTTTTATCCCCGATACTTCTAAGATAATTATGGATAACCTGAAAATAAATGACTTCTCATGGCCTAAAGATTTAAAATTATCTCTGGGCAATCTAAAGCCTGGCGATTCATTTGAGGTTCCCAGAAACTTATTTGAAAAAATAAGTGACCAAATGTGTAGTGCTTGGGAGTCCAAGTTTTCAGGGGAAGAACAGTGAAGCTACCATTCTTATTTAACTACTAAAATAATCGGCATAAAAAGTAAAAAATCTTTGTTACTGCTTAAATAGGGTCTTGGCCCTCAATAATAAATCGGTTACTTAAGAGTGTATCTGGAATGTAATTTTAGGTACACACCGCTATTTTCTTTTGCTACTAGAATTAGCCTAGTGAGCCCGCGTGGTGGAATGGTAGACACATGGGACTTAAAATCCCTGGGCCGAAAGGCCGTGCCGGTTCAAGTCCGGCCGCGGGTACCAAAGAAAATAGTGTTGGAAAGAATAGTTTTTTTAAAATAGCTAATTAAGCAGCCTCTGCCTGAGACCTTCTTTCACTTTCCTCTCGAGAAAGAGCTACAGAGGTCCTAACACCGTTTTCGACAAAAGACATTAAACCCGAAACAACTCGTTCGTTTGGATCCACACCTGAGCAACTCAGAACTTCTCGACCATCACGAGACCTTGCCCACCGAGCTATTTGTTCTGGCCCATTACCATACTTCTTATCATCGGCAATAGCATCATCTAAAGCAGCTAATACCACCGCAGCAAAGAGTTTTCTTGCACGCTGTCCCTGCTCAAAATTAAAAGCATTACTATCTACAAAATCGGGTGCCATTACGTATCCTCATGTAAAGTATAAATTGGTTTTTTATCTATTTACATACTTGTATACTATAAAAATTCATTTGTCATTGCGTTTTATGCATATCTAGTATGCGTATTTTGCATACCTTTTATTTGAGGGATAAATATATATAACCGTTGACTAAATAAATTAGAGTGTAGCTAAAAAAAGTTTTTGTCAACTAAAGCACGTAACGGAGTTATTAAAATATGCCAAAAATAAATGGTAACGAAATAAGAATAGGTAATATTATCGAACATAACAATAGTCTTTGGATAACGGTAAAAGTAGATCACGTTAAGCCTGGAAAGGGCGGTGCGTTCGCACAAGTAGAAATGCGAAATATCCGGAATGGCTCTAAATTAAATGACCGTTTTAGGTCTGCCGATAAAGTAGAAAAAGTTCGTTTAGAACAAAAAGACCAACAGTTTTTGTATGAATCTAATGGTATGCTTACATTTATGGATACAGATAATTATGAACAATTTGATCTTCCTGCTGAACTCTTAGGAGATCTTAGACCATTTTTACAAGATGGGATGATAGCGGTAGTTGAGTATTATGAAAGTGAAGCCCTAAACGTGACTTTACCACAAAAAGTAGCTTGTAAAGTTACAGAAACTGAACCCGTAGTTAAAGGGCAAACCGCCGCAAATAGCTTCAAACCCGCTCTACTAGATAATGGCGTAAAAGTGATGGTACCTCCATTTATAGGTCAGGATGAAATTATTTTGATTAATACAGAAACGAAGGAATATTCAGAACGGGCTTCATGAATTGGATTATAATTTGCAATCTTATTCTACCGTATCGAAAAAAGTTAACAGAAAATTTTTAGTTTTCAAAATAGCGTTTAGAGAAGTTATTATATGACAAAAGTAATCATGGTCCAGGGTTCAGGTTCAAATGTTGGAAAGTCTATCATTGTAGCTGGCCTGTGCCGTTTATTTACTAAGACTGGCCTAAAAGTCCGACCATTCAAACCTCAAAACATGTCAAATAACGCCGCTGTTACAATCGATAATGGCGAGATAGGTAGAGCACAAGCTTTGCAAGCATGGGCCTGTAACTGTGACGCAACTACAGACATGAATCCAATACTACTAAAACCCGAGTCAGAGTTTGGTTCTCAAGTTATAGTTCAAGGTAAACGGTTCGCCACTTTGCAAGCTAAAGACTATGTTAAACAAAAACCTCTGTTATTAGGAAAAACCCTAGAAAGCTTTGACAGACTAAAAAAAACAGCAGATCTTATCATAATAGAAGGCGCAGGAAGCCCAGCAGAAACAAACTTACGCAAAGGTGATATCGCAAATATGGGTTTTGCTGAAGCAGCAGACGTACCCGTTATAATATTAGGTGATATTGATCGTGGCGGGGTTATCGCACAGCTCGTGGGGACTCATGCAGTTATCTCATCTCAGGATAAAAAAAGAGTTGTTGGCTTTTTAATTAATAAGTTTCGAGGTGATCCCAATCTATTTACAGATGGATTGACTGATATTGTTCGACGCACTGGATGGAAGTCTTTAGGGATATTACCTTGGTTTGATTCAGCCTGGAAATTACCCGCCGAAGATATTGTAGGTATAAGAGGTACAAAGGGCGGAATAATAAAAAATTGTTGTCCCGAAACTCAGTAGAATTTCTAACTTTGATGACTTGGATCCACTAAGATTAGAAAAGAATGTTTCAATAGAAATTATAGAAGCAGGTAAGCCCCTTCCTGGTGATGCACAACTCATACTTATTCCAGGTTCGAAATCAACGATATCAGATCTTGAATTTATGCGACTGCAAGGATGGGATATAGATATTCTAGCTCATATTAGAAGAGGTGGCCATGTCTTGGGTGTTTGTGGAGGCTACCAGATCCTTGGAAATTCTATCAGTGATCCTGACAATATTGAAAGCAAGGCAAAACAAGTTTCTGGTTTGGGATTGCTCAATGTTAGTACAATTATGAAACCTGAAAAAAACTTAAAAACTGTCTCCGGATCACATTTGAAAAGTGGCAAACCAATCACGGGATATGAGATGCACATAGGTATGACGAATGGGCCAGATTGTAAAAACCCATTACTAGAAATTAATGGAAAAGCTTCAGGGGCAATAGCACAAAACGGTAGAGTTTACGGTTGTTATTTGCATGGTATGTTTGCTTCTGATGCTTTTAGAAAATCTTTCCTGGATGGATTGGGTGCAAGTTCTACTCTAGAGAATTATGAAGACTCTGTAAGTGAAACGCTAGATGAGTTAGCTGAACACCTAGAGAGCAACATGAACACCGAGCTGTTTTTAAATTTAGCTAAGATCACTTAAGAAGTTAAAAATACGCGATTCTAGTAAGCCAACGTATTTAAAAAGCTAGTTCTCATATCTTTTTAGTATTCGCTTAAGTTTTCTGCTTTCTTTAGAGAAATAACTTGGCGCCCGTTGTGCAGATTTAGAGTAATTAATAATTTCAGAATATAATGATGCTATACCAAGATCTTTTGAAGTTAATTTTCCCATAGCTGCTAACAGTTTATATGCGGCTAGTTGGGATTGAGTATGAAAAATAACTCTATTCGTTTGTGCATCAAACAATACCTGTTCCGCATCAAGAACATCTAAGGTTGTTCTTGCCCCAACTTTTGCCTCTTCACGTACACCAAAAAAGGCTATCTCTGCAGCTTTAATTTGACGCTCACTAGAAAGTAACTGAGAGCGGGCCATTTCTGACTCAGACCAACTTTGTGAAATATTTTGTTTAATCATTAGGGTTTTTTGTTTCAAGTTAGCATTAGATGCATGAACTAAAGCATAAGATTTTCTTAGTTTTGAGTTCCGTTGTCCTCCTTTATAAAAAGGCATTTTAATTGAAAGACTTACACTTCCATTCAAATCTGATGCAGTATTATCACTTAATGTGGTTCCCAGCGAAACAGTTGGTCCAAACGAAGATTGTTCTGCTGCCAAGCTATTTTTATTTGCAGCAACTTGATACTTTGCTTGAAGTATACTTGGATGTTTTGCTAAACCATATGAAATAGCTTCCTCTAACGTTACCGGGGGTGCTGAGAGAGTTTCGGCTTTTTCTAAATTACCCGGAGATCGACCAACAGTTAATACAAAAAGTTCCCTTGAAATTGCTAAATTACCCTCGGCTTCAACTAATGAACTTTCTGCTTGAGACAGCCTAGCTTCTGCCTGAGCTACCTCGGTCCGTGTTACCTCTCCAACTTCAAATCTATCAATTACAGCTAGTAACTCTTGTTCAATTAGTTCAACATTTCCAACTCTTAAAGCTAATATTTCAATATCTCGAATTACAGATAATCGAGAGTTAATCGCATCCAAAAAAATAGTTTGTTCCAACGCAAGAAACCCGTGATGGGCGGCGGAGACTAAATCTTTTTTGGAATGTACTTTGGCTTTGTTAAGCCCTGAGTCAAATAATAAAAAGTCCGCAGAAATACTTAAAGAATTTGTTAAAGTAGAGCTGGTAACGTCTCGAGAAAAATCTGACTTTTTGGAACTTATAGTAGAAGATATTTGTGGACGTGACGCACTCAGTGCGACTCCAACGTCCTCGTCATTCGCCATAAGAAGAGAAAGGTTTTGTTTCAATAGATTTGAGTTTCTGTACGCGTCTAAAAGGGTTTCTGAGATACTTTCACTTATCGAAATTGTTGGAATACAAATAAATATAAGGATAAGAAACTTCTTCATCTAATCTTTCTTTCTAGTGTTAACCTATATTAATCCAAATTTCACAAAGAAAAAACATTGGTCAACTCAAATTCTTTTATTAATGGAACATCACAATCAAAATAAGTTCTCCAAGAAATAGATCCATTAACTTTTACTCCAATTTTCGCTTGCGTTAAACTGCCTTCATTAAAAAAGGCTGCAACGCGACCGCTTTCTTTGACTTGCTCTAATATTATCTCTGGAATCTTTTGTACTCCACCAGGAACTACTATCACATCGTAAGGCCCGTGCCTAGGTGCACCTACACAGAGTTCCCCATGCATTATAATAAAGTTATCTACACCGGCTGAGATTATAGCTTTATCGGAGGACTCGACACAATACTTATTATCCTCAACGCCAACCACCAACTCGGACAGCTTTCCAATTACAGCAGCCACATAGCCACAACCACTTCCAAGCACTAAAACAGACTCTCGTTTATTGACAGCTAAATTTTCTAGCAATTTTGCTAGAATGCGAGGCTCAATTATGAAACCATTAGCACCAAGATTTATATTGCCTTCTACATAACTCAATTTTTTTAGATGATCCGGTACAAAGAGTTCTCTAGGTATTTCACCAATAGCGTCGATCACATCAATCCTAGAAACTCCTGATGGTCTGACTTGGGTATCAACCATCGTTTTTCGTAAGGCCTTATACGTATTCATTATATACCTATAGCTAATATCCGGAAACCTGATCATACATAATTTGCTCAAAACAACAACCTTAATTTAATCAGTTTCATCCACAATTACAGCTAAGTTTACGTCTTGTAAGTAATGTAGCTTTAGAGGGCTTGATTGTATTTCCCTCTTGGTATAGCTCTTTTTTTGTCTAGGCGAGTTGGCGGAGAGGTTACGCACCGGATTGCAAATCCGAGTAGACCGGTTCGATTCCGGTACTCGCCTCCAAAAAGTAAAAAAAGCACAAGAAATCACTTAAAGCGTCGTTTTCCATTTTTACAAGAACGACGCTACTATACAGGCGTAAGATGTACTATTACTAAAATGCTCATATAAAACTGCGAGAGTTACAAAGCTATGAAAATTAATCCTGTACTTGATCAAATTGATAATGACCTCCCAAACGCGTTAAATCGTCTACTAGATTTATTAAAAATAGAGTCGATTTCTACAGATCCTGCTTATAGCGAGGAATGTACTAAAGCGGCTGACTGGTTAACAAATGATCTGAGATCTATAGGTTTCAAAGCAGATAAACGAAAAACTAAAGGCCATCCTATGGTCTTGGCACATGGTGAAGGTCAAGGACGACGTATATTATTTTATGGGCACTATGATGTGCAACCCGTCGATCCATTAGAATTGTGGCATTCACCACCGTTTCAGCCAGCAGTGGAGCACACGTCAAAAGGTAGTGTAATTCGTGGCCGTGGGACTTCTGATGATAAGGGGCAATTGATGACTTTTGTGGAAGCCTGTCGGGCCTGGAAAACAGTGCACGGATGCTTACCTGTAAAACTCTCTATATTTTTCGAAGGTGAAGAAGAAAGTGGGTCGCCGTCCCTGATACCATTTATGAAAGCTAATGCCCCTGAGTTAAAGTCAGATATTACTTTTATTTGTGATACGGGACTATACGATTCCTCCACACCAGGTATTGTTACCAGTCTTCGAGGGACTGCAAGCATAGAGTTAGAGATTACTGGACCCAGTAGGGATCTACATTCAGGAAAATATGGTGGTATATCTGTAAACCCCATAAATATTTTAACAAAAATTTTAGCTGACTTACACGATGAGACAGGGAAAATAACCTTACCAAACTTTTACAGGGGAGTTGCCGAAACATCTAGAGCAACAAAAGCACAGTGGAAAAAATTAAATTTCAATCATAACGATTTCCTTCATGAAGTAGGCTTATCTAACCCAGCTGGGGAAGTAGATCGAACACCTTTAGAGATGATCTGGGCAAGGCCTACTTGTGACATAAATGGTATCTCGGGTGGTTATCAAGGTGATGGCTTCAAAACTATAATCCCAGCTAAGGCATCAGCAAAAGTTAGCTTTCGTTTAGTGGGAAATCAGAATCCTAAAGATATTATTGAGAGCTTTAAAAATCACGTAAAAGATAATCTTCCTACTGATTGTTCTGTCCGCTATTTAGCTGAAAAAGGCTCAAAAGCCACACAAATGTCATTAGATCACCCAGTGTTTGAAAAAGCAAAGACAGCACTTTCAAAAGAGTGGCCAAACCCCGCAGCGTTTATTGGTAGTGGTGGATCTATCCCTATAGCAGGATATTTTAAGGAGATTTTAGATATGGACTCATTATTAATTGGATTCGGAAACTATGATGACCAGATTCACTCACCCAATGAGAAATATGATTTGAAAAGTTTTCACAAAGGTATAAGAAGTTGGGCTAGAATTCTATATGAACTTTCTTCCGAAACTTATAGTAAATAAAAATTCGTCTGATATTTTAATCGTGGTATCTTATCTGATTAGTGACAGAGAATATTAGTTATATCCAGGGCTAATGATATTTTTCTTCTAGGAACCCATTATCCTGATTCGACGCGCCTTCATAGCGCTATCAGCTTTTTCTGTTCCATCATGAAAAGACCCAAATAGCTTATCCCAAGGAACTTCTAAACCACCATAATTACACTCAAAATAACGATGGTGCATCTGATGGTGGAAAGTACCAAGGCGTAATCTATTTTGGTCTTTTACTACTATACCTTCAAACCCAGCGTGCGTAGTTGCAGCGGTTAATGTAAAATACTGCATATGATAGAGGATATGAACTGGGTTCGCCGGTATTATCCAATGAATTAAAACTGATCCTAAAAAAATTAAATGCTCTACGGGATGCATTGACAATCCAGACCAAGGGCCAATATTTATATTACGATGATGAACCGAATGTACCAACCTATATAACGGTGGCCAATGCAGCGCTCTATGTATCCAGTAAAAATAAAAGCTTTCCCAAATGGGTATAATTATAAAAAGGCTAACAAACCAAAAAGGGCTATCGTTCCAAGTTAAAACTGGTGCCCACCCATTAGCCATAGCCCAAAACATTATAATTTCATAAAAGGTCCATACTGTAACCCCACTAGCCAAAGTCCAAAACATATTATCTCGAATTTGACCCCCTAAACTAAATTGGCGCCCCTTTATCATTAAGGGTCGTGGATCATACTTCAGCTTTTTGCCCTGTCTCTTAAAAGTATATAGATAAAGGTGTAGACCACCTGCTACCGTTATCATCAAGAGTATATTTCGAATCCATAGTTGAAACATCCAATCCAACTTTAAGATTTTAATATCTGCGAGCTCAGGCTGCGTCCATATCAAACACATAAAGGCAACACCCACAAGAATTAATCGTTCAGAAATTAAGAACCAGCTATTCCAAAGCCATCTAACCATTTCAAAAGGCTCTAGAGGCCATCTGAAAAATGGTGACACCTTTAGTGGAACTTCTGGAATATGGCTCCAACCTGTTATCGGTTTATTTTTATCAACCATATGCGCACTCCTAATCCTTCATTTTTTAAAAAGTAGACGATATTTTCATAAAAGTCATCCGAGAACAAAAAAGTGTATTAGCCCGGCAACAATTAATATTAAAAATCTATAAGTCTCCATATTTTCTATCTCTTTTTTTAAATGCTTCTA
This sequence comes from Paracoccaceae bacterium, assembly GCA_045565015.1. Lineage (GTDB taxonomy): Bacteria > Pseudomonadota > Alphaproteobacteria > Rhodobacterales > Rhodobacteraceae. The sequence continues at coordinate 15,535 of JBJLGD010000040.1, read as the reverse complement.
CTTGTTCAATCAAGTTTTTCGCTGTGAAATCGGGCCACTTAATATCAACAAAAGATAATTCAGAATAGGCAGCATGCCATAGTAAAAAATTTGATAATCTTTTTTCTCCACCAGTTCTTAATATTAGATCAGGTTGACCACAGTGGGCTAATACACTTTTTTGATCTAATAAATTTTCATCAATGTCTGATAAATCTAAGCAGTCTGTTTTAATGTCAGTAGCTATTTCTTTTGTAATTTTAACTATTTCATCTCTTCCCCCATAATCAACGGCAACGTTGATTTGAAGACCAGTGCACTCTCTTGTAGAGTCCTCAATTAATTTTATCGATTTAATAAGGCTCTTTGATAGCTTATCTCGAGATCCTATAAACCTAACTTTTATGTCAGCATCTTTTAATTCATAAACTTTTTTATTTAAGTGTATACGTATTAAATTCAACAACACATCAATTTCGGTCTGAGGGCGCTTCCAATTCTCCGTTGAGAATGCATAAAGTGTAAGAACTTTAATACCACAAGAAGGAGCTATAAGAATACATTCCTCGATTCTTTTAACACCAATTTGATGACCATATGCACGAGACAGCCCTTTATCAGCAGCCCAGCTACCGTTTCCATCCATTATTAACCCTATATGCATGACTAACTTTGTTCCTTACGCACATTTAGAATAGCCACATGATATACAAGTCATACAGCCTTCAAGCATTTGCAAATCACGTTCACCACAACTTGGACAAAATATTTTTGATTTTGATGAGCCCTCATTGAATTCGTTCACCTCAGTTATGTCTTCACTAGAACTTTCTGCTCTTTTACAATCCATAATATCCAAGAAACCAATTTCTACCATGTGTTCCTCAATAGTATTACCAATCGCTGCAAGTATAGATGGTATGTATTTTCCCCTCATCCAAGCTCCACCACGTGGATCAAAAACGGCTTTCAACTCTTCGACAACAAAGGATACATCACCCCCTCTTCTAAAAACTGCTGAAATCATTCTAGTTAGGCCTACTGTCCATGCAAAGTGCTCCATATTTTTAGAGTTTACAAAAATCTCAAAAGGCCTTCTATTTCCGTTTAAAAGTATATCATTTATGGTGATATATAAAGCATGCTCACTATCTGGCCATTTAACCTTATATGTTTTTCCATCTAAATCCTGAGGTCTGGCCAACGGTTCCGACATATAGACTACTGCGTCATTTTCTGAATTTCTTTTATCTCCTTTTGGTATTTCTGTTTCTGCACTTTCAGCGTTAGAAATACTCAAGACCGAGCCAGTTACCTTATTCGGTCTATAAGTCGTACAGCCTTTACAACCTTGATCCCAAGCAGCCAGATACACTTCCTTGAAATTTTCAAAAGATATATTTTCTGGACAATTAATTGTTTTAGAGATTGAGGAGTCTACCCATTTTTGAGCAGCAGCCTGCATCTTAACGTGTTCAAGAGGGTCCAAGACTTGTGCGTTAACAAAATAACTTGGAAACTCTTTTGTCCCGTACCTACTTTTCCATAAACTGATAGCATAATCTGTTACTTCTTCTTTTCGCTTTGTACCATCATTTTGAATAACTTTTCTATCATATGAATACGCAAAGATGGGCTCGATACCACTAGAAACATTACCCGCGTACAAACTTATGGTACCTGTTGGAGCTATCGATGTAAGTAAGGCATTCCTGATGCCATTAACCTTAATCTCCTCTTTTATATCTGAATCAATTCTTTTCATATTTCCACTTGATAGAAATTTTTCGGAGTCAAACAGAGGGAAAGGTCCTTTCTCTTTAGCTAGCTCTATAGATGACAAATAGGCTTCCCTGGCAATGAAATGTAACCATTCTTCAGTCAAAGATACAGCTTTATCAGAACCGTATCTATAACCAGTCATTAAAAGTGCATCAGCAAGACCCGTTACACCAAGACCAATCCGACGTTTTGAAATAGCTTCCTTTTTTTGAGCCGACAACGGAAATCTTGATACATCTATAACGTTGTCCATCATTCTGACCGCTGTAGGAATAATCTCTTTTAACAAAGCTTTATCAAGAACAGCATTATCGCTGAAAGGCTCTTTTACCATTGTTGCCAGATTTATTGAACCAAGTAGACAAGCACCATACGGCGGAAGCGGCTGTTCTCCGCAAGGATTAGTTGCCATTATAGACTCACAATAACTTAAATTATTAGCCTGATTTATACGATCAATGAATATCACTCCTGGTTCGGCAAACTCAAAAGTGCTTTTCATAATTTTTTCCCACAAATCCTTTGCTGCGATTGTCTTGTAAATCTTATTTTTATAACTTAACTGCCAGTCTTCTTCATTTTTGACTGCATTCATAAATGCATCAGTGACTAAAACAGAAAGGTTAAACATTCTCAGTTTTTTACTGTCAGCCTTGGCTTCAATAAATCGTTCGATATCAGGATGATCGCAAATCATTGTAGCCATCATAGCTCCTCTGCGAGAACCCGCAGACATTATCGTCGTACACATAGAGTCCCAAACATTCATAAAGGTTAATGGTCCAGATGCATCGGCCGCGACTCCTTCAACCTCAGCACCAAGCGGTCTTATCGTTGAAAAATCATATCCGATTCCACCGCCCTGCTGCATTGTTATTGCAGCCTCTTTTAACATATCAAATATACCACTTATTGAGTCCGGAATGGTTCCCATGACAAAACAATTAAACAAGGTCACAGAACGACCAGTTCCCGCTCCCGCTAAAATTCGACCCGCTGGTAAAAACTTAAAATCCTGAAGAGCATTAAAAAAAATTGTTTCCCATCTTTTCCGGTCTTTTTCTACGGATGAAAGCGACTTCGCAACTCTTCTCCAAGAATCAGAAACGCTTTTATCTATAGGATTCTTGTTTGAATCTTTATAGCGGTATTTCATATCCCAAATTTGTTCCGAAAAAGGTGTTACAAAACCTGACATTTGTTGATAGATTCCCTAATTAACTGAAGGAGTTCTATCTTAAACTGGAAAATAGCCCGCGGCAAGAATAAGGATGATATTAAATATAATTTTAGGAAAAATAATGGCGTATATAAATCTTATAAAAATAAACGTTGGATCATCCACAGTAAAGGATATTCGAAGATGGCAACTTTCCAATAAAGAGAAATGGCCTGATAAAAAGCCTAGACACATAACCAGAATGTGGCCAAAGCGACAATTAGAAATCTTGAACGGAGGATCTATTTTCTGGGTTATAAAAGGCTACATAATGGCTCGTCAAAAGATTCTGGGGATGGAAGAGTTTTATCGTGGTGATAATGTCAGATGCTGCTCCTTAATTTTTGATAGTACGATTTATGAAACTGAGTCTGTTAGGAAAAGACCCTTTCAAGGCTGGCGCTATCTAGAAATCGAACAGAGCCCAGCAGATTTGAAAATAGACAGTCGTAATAATGATAATATTCCAGCACAACTTTTAGCAGAGTTAGCAGACATAGGAGTTAGATAGGAAACTTTTTAATTAAAATTTTATATTTTTTTTGTTTTTTCTAGCATAGCTAAAACTTCATTAACTAAACTTTCTCTTTTTACCTCTTTTTGGGCCGGCTGCGACTTCCATTCCTCTAAGGTTGCGTCCTTAGAAATTTTAGATCCAAGTGCAAGATCTTTCAGCTGGACAACGCCCTTTTTATATTCATCCACACCAACAATAACAGCTATCGGAGAGTTTCTTTTATCGGCATATTTCAGTTGGTTGCCAAAGTTCTTAGGATTACCCATATAAACCTCAGATTGTATTCCAGCTGCACGTAATTCCGAAACAATTTTTTGATATAAGTTTAGTTTATCCCGTTCCATAACAGTAACTACTACGGGACCGATAGGTTCCCTGTTAGTTTCTTTACTAATATTTAAAGCTGCAAGCAACCGATCTACACCAACTGAAATTCCAGTTGCTGGAACTTCCTGACCGGTAAATCGCTTTATCAAATCATCATATCTTCCACCACCCGCAACCGCACCAACAGTCTGCTTCACTCCAGCCTGATCAAAAAACTCCGCAGTCAGATCTGCCTCAAAGACTGGTCCTGTATAATAACCCAAACCTCTAACGACACTGGGATCAACAGTGACTCTGTCACTAAAATATCCTTGTGCCTGACTCAGCTCCAACATTTGACTGAGCTCTTCAACACCTTTATTACCTATGGTTGAACCATTTACTAGTTCTCTGAGGTTTTGAATCGTTTTCTCTTCAGTATTTCCTTTGGCAGATGTAAAACTTAAAATTCGACTAACCTGCTCATCGCTTAGGTTTGCCCCCTCTGTAAAGTCACCGCTAGGGTCTTTCCTACCACTGCCCAGAAGATCTAAAACACTATCTTTTCCAAGACGATCTAACTTATCAATTGCTCTAAGAACAATTCCTCTCTCCTTAAGCTTATGGTCTAAATTCTTTGGATCAAACAGCCCAGAAACTTCCATAATTCCCGTTAAGATCTTTCTATTATTGACCTTAACTATGTAATCGTTCCTTAAGATACCAACAGCCTCTAATGCGTCCGATAGCATAGAACAAATCTCAAAATCTGCCATAATACTAGCAGAGCCTACTGTATCAGCGTCACATTGATAAAATTGTCTATATCTGCCCACTCCAGGTTTTTCATTCCTCCATACAGGACCCATTGCATACCTCCTGTAAGGACTCGGTAAATTATTTCGAAATTGTGCATAAACTCTAGCTAGAGGCGCCGTAAGGTCATACCTTAGTGCTAACCAAGTGTTATCTTCTTCCCAAGCAAATATTCCTTCGTTTGGTCGATCTATATCAGGCAAAAACTTGCCTAACGCATCAACTGTTTCAATCGCTGAACTTTCTAATCCACTAAAACCATATAGTTCATAAACGTCGCCAATTATTTTTAACATCTCCTGTCGTCTTATGATTTCGTAGCCAAAATAATCTCTAAAGCCTTTTGGTGTTTCAGCTTTTGGCCGAAGTTGCTTGTTTATTTTTGACATAAAATTATACCACTTTAAAATTACCTTAGACCTGCTTTAAACGAGGTGATAAAAAGGAGCAAGACAAACGGTTATCTTTAAATTTTTAACAAAACAATTTATTAAAGGAGAAATAGATGAAAAATATTATAATTGAAGAGAAAATCTCTCATATTTTAAAAACTATAGATGAACTTTCAGATATTGTTGCGGAACATGAAAAAATCATTAAGATATCAACCGCTAGAATAGAAGGACTCATGGGTATAATAGCTTCCAATCAAACTGAAAATAACGCAACTGAATATTTTAATGATGCTAAGCCACCACACTATTAGATAAACAAATATGCTATAAAGAGTTTTAACAGTTAATACTCTTCAATTGAAATAACTCCATTTAAATTCTTAATAGTTGTGCAAACTTCTGGGTGTATTGGATAAGAGTTTCCTAGTAAGACTTCTACCTCGCCAGGAAGATCGGAATCTAGCAAGCACAGCGACACCTCACCAACACTCCTCTGGTCGACCGTCTTTGCCTCCTTATTAAAAATAGAGGCTAGTGATACAACGGTTTCATCTCTATTAATAAAAATTTTTAATCCTTTTATACCTTTGATTTTAATAGCGGAGTCTATTGATTGCACCGAACGGCAAAGTAACTTCAACTGCCCTGCCTCAAGTGCTGCCTCCACACTCATAGCTACGTTCTGACCAGATTGGAGAAGGTCATCTGAATCTTCAAGAACATCAGAGAATACTGTAACTTCGTAAAGCCCAGTTGGATCTGAAACCTGAACAAAAGAGAACCTATTGCCTCTCGCAGACTTTCTATCCTGACGTCCCGAAATCGAACCAGCGATTTTCACCGCTATTGGTCCTCCCTGAACAAGAGCTTCTAATTCTGATAATACGACTATCTTATTACGCTTTAAAGAGGCTCGATAGTCATCTAAGGGATGTCCAGAAAGATAAAATCCGATCGCGCTGTGCTCTTCAACGAGTTTTTCAGTTGCCGACCAGTCGTCTACTTGCTTAAATTTTGGTTCAGTAAGATCTTCCCCCGCCTCTCCAAACAGTGAGCTCTGATTAGATCGCCTTTGCTCATGTATCGCCGAGGAGTAGGAAACTAACCTATCTAGATTGTGCAAAACCAGAGCTCGATTATCTAATAATTGATCGAATGCTCCAGCCTTAGTCAACATTTCCAAAGGACGTTTTCCTACTTTTTTCATATCAACAGATCGCGCAAATTCATATATGGTCGAAAATCTTCTTGATTCAGAAATTTCTCTCGCCTTAATAACCAATTCCATTGCCTCGACACCAACATTCTTTAGTGCTCCTAGGGCATATAGCACTTTGTTGCCCTCAACTGAAAACTTTGCTTGTGATCGATTCACACACGGAGGAATAATATTAATTTTTAATTTGTTAATTATTTCGTCCTTATAAATTGAAAGTTTGTCCGTAAGATGCATATCACAATTCATAACTCCCGCCATGAACTCTACTGGATAATTTGCTTTAAGCCATGCTGTTTGATAGCTGACCACTGCGTAGGCAGCGGCATGAGATTTATTAAAACCATAATTTGCAAACTTTTCTAATAGGTCGAATACCTCTGATGCTTTTTTTTCTGAAACATCTTTTAACTGGGCACCCTTCATAAATTTTGGCCTTTCGGCATCCATCGCCTCTTTTATTTTTTTACCCATAGCTCTTCTTAAAAGATCAGCACCACCTAGCGTATATCCTGCCATTACCTGAGCAATTTCCATAACTTGTTCTTGATATACTATAATACCTTGTGTTTCTGCTAGAATATGATCGATTAGAGGATGAATAGATTCCAACTCTCGTTGTCCATTTTTAACTTCACAATATGCCGGTATATTTTCCATTGGACCAGGCCGATATAGCGCCACTAATGCAACTATATCTTCTATACTTGTTGGTTTCATCCTTCTCAGCGCATCCATCATGCCACTACTTTCAACTTGAAAGACAGCCACCGTATTTGCTGAAGAATATAGATCAAAAGTCTTTTTATCGTCTAAGGGTATATTACCTATATCAATTATGATTTCACGGTCTTTCAATATATTGAGGACATTTTGGATAATTGTAAGAGTCTTCAAACCTAGAAAATCGAATTTAACCAGTCCTGCTAATTCAACCCATTTCATACTAAATTGAGTCGCCACCATAGTTGATCGCGGATCCTGGTATAGTGGTACTAATTCATCTAGCGATCGATCACCAATAACAACACCCGCAGCGTGCGTGGAGGCATTACGCAGCAAACCTTCAACTTTGCCCGCATAATCCAGTAATCTTGATATGATTTCTTCTTTTTTTGCTTCATCTCTAAGCTTAGGTTCGGTAGCCAGCGCTTTCCCGATACTAACCGGTCTGACACCATCTACCGGTATTAATTTTGCTAGACGATCAACTTGTCCATAAGGCATCTGCAGCACGCGCCCAATATCCCGAATTGCTGCCTTTGACAATAATGCACCAAATGTAATTATTTGCCCAACTTTGTCATGACCATATTTTTGTTGAACATAATTTATAACTTCCTCTCTTCTATCCATACAAAAATCAATATCAAAGTCAGGCATTGATACTCGTTCTGGATTTAGAAAACGTTCGAATAAGAGTGAATACCGTAAAGGATCTAAATCTGTTATGGTTAAAGCATATGCAACCAAAGAGCCTGCTCCAGAACCTCGACCTGGGCCCACGGGAATCTGTTTTGATTTAGCCCATTGAATAAAATCTGCAACAATTAAAAAATACCCCGGGAAACCCATTTCATCTATAACTTTTAACTCAAACTCTAAACGACTTTGATACTCCGAAACTGGAACGGCTAATTGAATAACATCGAGTCGAGCTTTTAATCCAGCTAACGCCTGTGTCCGTAACTCCTGATTCTCATTCTCAGCAAATTTCGGTAATATTGGCTCTCTAGTTTCGGCTTTGAATGCGCATCTTTTAGCGATCTCTACAGTATTGGCGGTGGCCTCAGGTAAATCCGCAAATAAGGTAAGCATTTCTTCCTGTGTTTTAAAAAAATGCTGAGGGGTTAATCTTCTTCTGCTTTCTCTCTGATCAACATATGCGCCAGAGGAGATACACATTAACGCATCGTGGGCTTCAAACATACCATTATCTGGAAAAAAAACATCGTTAGTAGCTACTAGTGGAATTTTCAATTTGTAAGCCAGTTTTATAAAATGGCTCTCGGTGGCTACCTCAAGTTCTGACACCCCTCCCTCCGAAGGATGCCTTTGAATTTCAATATAAAGATTATTTTGAAAAATTTCTAAAAAATCCAGGAGCAGATCATGTGCTTCGTCAGTTTTTTCCGAAATCAATAATTTGCCAACAGGACCATTTACCCCTCCAGTTAATGCGATCAAGCCGGCGGAAGACCCCCTCAGGTCCTCCATCGTAATAAATGGGCTACCCTCTTTTTCGAGATAAGCTTTTGAGTTTAACTTGAGTAAGTTTTTATAGCCAACCTCGTTCTGAACGAGAAGCACAATTGAGGGTAGACTAGAGTCAGTGTCAACACTTGCACTGTCAGTAAAACATAAACTCATCTGGCAACCCAAAATAGGCTGTATACCAGCATTGGACGAATATTCGGAAAATTCGAGTGCTCCAAATAAATTATTTGTATCTGTTACAGCAACTGCGGGCATACCCATGGCAAAACACATAGAAGGTAATTCCTTTATTTTGATTGCTCCCTCTAAAAGGGAATATTCAGAATGTACTCTCAAATGAATAAATTTTGGATTCTCTTGCATAAAAGTAGCGTACTCTACTAAAATAAAATACGAAAGTGCACAAAACGCTTGCAAAAATATATTTTTGGTACTTTTCTATTAATAAGTATGTTTTGTCTACGCCGCATCGACGAAACATCGATATGATTTTGTCAGGTATCGCGGCGGGACATCTTTCTATGGTCACGTTTCTTCTGAACGGAGAAGTCGTTAATGCGGATGTAAAGCCCTTCGATACACTCCTAACATTTTTAAGAGAAGTTAAAAGGCTTACCGGTACCAAAGAAGGGTGTAATGAGGGCGATTGTGGAGCCTGCTCTATAATAGTTACTGATCGAGAGGGAGTGACTAAATCAATTAATTCCTGTACTACTCTAATGCCACAGATCCATGGGAAAGCAGTAAGGACAGTAGAAGGCATAAGTAGCCCAGACGATGAACTTCATCCAATTCAAACAGCCATGATAAAAAACCACGGGTCACAATGTGGATACTGCACGCCAGGCTTTATAACAACACTAGCCGCAGCTCACAAAAATGGTGACAAAGATTTTGAAATACAGCTTGCGGGAAACCTCTGTCGATGCACCGGGTACGGTCCAATATTAAAATCGGCTGAAGAGATATCAGAAGAAGCTATTCCTAACTGGATGCAGGAGAACTTATCTTTATTGAAAAATATCACCAGTAATGTTCAAGTCCCACAAACTATCACTGAACTTGCGAACCTATACGCTGATAATCCAACAGCAAAACTTGTCGCTGGCGCAACAGATTTGAGTCTAGAGATCACAAAAAAATTAAATACCTTGAATAATTTAATATTCTTAAGTGAATGTAGTGAGCTGAAAAGAATTAAAATAAAAAAGCACAATATAAACATCGGTGCAGCTTGTACTATTGCAGATCTAATCGAACCGTTGTCTTCAATTTTTCCACATTTTAGTAAAATGCTGTTAAGATATGGTGGCGTCCAAGTTAGGAACTCTGCAACAATTGGTGGTAATATAGCTAATGGATCTCCAATAGGAGACGGTTCTCCAGCTCTTATCGCTTTAAATGCAAGGTTAAACTTACGGAAGGGTAAATCTACTCGTTCTTTACCCATAGAAGAATTCTTTATAGACTATGGTGTTCAAGATTTAGGGCCAGCTGAATTCATAGAGTCTATTGATATTCCCCAAACCTCCAATGTGTTCAAATGTTATAAAGTTTCTAAACGTTTTGACCAGGATATTTCAGCGGTTTGTGGTTGTTTCTTAATAAAAATTATAAATAATAAAGTCTTAGAATGTAGGATAGCATTCGGTGGAATGGCCGCAATCCCCAAAAGAGCACCCCAAACAGAAAAAGTATTGTTGGGATCTTCTTGGACAATTAGAAACCTTAACAAAGCAATGGTTCAATTAAAAAAAGATTTTTCTCCAATTGACGATATGAGAGCATCTTCCGCTTATCGACTGAAGATAGCACAAAACCTCTTGCTAAGGCTTTTCCACGAACAAACAGATGAACTATTAGACACAAGGGATGCCGAATAATGCCAATAGGTAATGAAGAGGTTCATGACTCCGCTAAACTACATGTAACCGGTAAAGCTATATATACAGATGATATTAAGTTGCCTGTTGATACACTTCATTTAGCATTCGGAACATCTACGATTGCTAAGGGGACGATAAAAAGTATAGATTTATCGGATGTTGAAAAATCTGACGGTGTGATAGCTGTAATTACGGCCAAGGACCTAAAATATAAAAATGATACCTCACCATCTGTAGAAGATGAGCCCTTATTATCCGATGGGTTAATTCATTTTTTGGGTCAACCCGTTTTTTTAGTTGTTGCTGAAACTCACATCAAGGCTCGGAAAGCTGCGTTATTAGGAAAAATAACTTATTTAGAGAAAAAACCTATACTGACCATAAACGAGGCAATAATCGCAAATTCAACATTAGCTGATGGATGTTGTATTTATAAAAAGGGATCTCCTAATAAAAAAATTAAATCGGCTCCAGTGCAATTAGCTGATAGTTTTTATATTGGTGGGCAAGAACATTTTTATTTAGAAGGACAAGTTGCCTTAGCCGTCCCTCAAGATGACAACGGAATAGTAATTCATTGTTCATCTCAACATCCAACAGAAATCCAACATAAAGTCGCTGACGCGATCGGTACCGAAATGCACAACGTTACAGTAGCAGTAAGACGCATGGGGGGGGCTTTTGGGGGAAAAGAGTCTCAGGGTACGGCCTTAGCAATTGCCTGTGCTCTAGCGTCCAGAGCAACAGGTAAACTTTGTAAAATGCGGTATGATCGAGATGATGATATGGTTCTGACTGGAAAACGCCACGACTTTCGAATTGATTATTCAGTTGGTGTGGATCATACGGGAAAAATCCTTGGGATACGATTCGAGCATTTTGTTAGATGTGGTTGGTCACAAGATCTATCATTACCTGTTTCTGATCGTGCTATGCTCCACGCAGATAATGCTTATAACCTAACCGATGTAGAAATTGTCTCTCATAGATTAAAAACTAATACACAATCAAATACTGCTTTCAGAGGCTTTGGAGGTCCTCAAGGTATTATTGGCATAGAAAGGGCAATCGATCATATAGCTCATTACCTTAATTTGGATCCTGCGAGTGTTAGAAAAACTAATTTCTATAAATCCTCAGAGTCGCTGAACGAAGATCAGTCAAGTATGCCAGATACAACTCCTTACGGTATGCCCGTAATTGATTCAATTTCTGAAAAGCTCTTAAGCTCTCTGTTCAGAACGGCCAATTATAAAATACGACGTAAAGAAATTCAAAAATGGAATAAAAAAAATAAGTTTATAAAAAAGGGGATAGGATTCAGCCCCGTAAAATTTGGTATTTCCTTTACACTAACTCACTTAAATCAGGCCGGAGCCTTAGTTCATGTTTACCTGGATGGCTCTATTTATTTAAATCATGGTGGAACTGAAATGGGTCAAGGGTTGTTTGTGAAAATGGCTCAAGTCGCAGCCGAGTCTTTCGGTGTTGACTTGTCTAAGATAAAAATATCCGCCACAAATACAAGCAAAATTCCCAATACCTCTGCCACCGCTGCTTCGTCAGGGTCAGATTTAAATGGAATGGCTACAAAGATTGCGTGTGAAAAAATTATAAATAGGGTAAAAGGTATTTTATCCAATAAATACAGAGTTTCAGAGAAAAAAATCCGTTTTGAAAATAATAACATCCATCTAGATAATAAAATAATAAAATTCTCCGAGGGCGTAGCAATCGCTTATGAGAACAGGATTTCTTTGAGTGCTACTGGATACTACGCTACGCCGGAAATATCTTGGAATAGAGAAACTGGGAAAGGGCAGCCCTTCTTTTATTTTGCCTATGGAGCAGCAATTACCGAAGTAGCCGTAGACACCCTCACCGGGGAGATGAGCCTCATACGGGCTGACATTCTTCACGACTGCGGACGTTCACTTAACGTAGCAATAGATTTAGGACAAATTGAGGGGGGCTATGCCCAAGGCGTCGGCTGGCTGACCATTGAGGAACTTGTTTGGGACAAAAAGGGAGCGCTTATGACACACGCACCCTCAACGTACAAAATACCATGTGCTTCTGATCGCCCTAAAACGCTTAATATTCAACTTTGGAATGATGATAATAAACAGTCGACAATCTATAGATCAAAAGCCGTCGGTGAGCCTCCGCTGATGTTAGGGATTTCCGCATGGCTCGCCATATCAAATGCTATATCTTCTTGTGGTTCAAATTATCCAAAGCTTAATGCGCCAGCAACTCCTGAACAAATATTGAACGCCATATCGCGAGCATCTGATGGCGATTGATATCGAAAATTTAAAATCCAGTGTTTTACTCCACGGAAAGGTCGCTCGAGTAGCGGTAGTAGCTACCAAAGGTTCAGTTCCTCGAGAAGCAGGTACAGAAATGTTAGTCTGGGAAGGTGGGCAGTTGGGAACTATAGGTGGAGGCGCTTTAGAGTTTCAAGCTGTTCGAGAGGCTTTCTCCGGCGATTATTTAAAGACAATTCCACTTGGTCCTGATTTGGGTCAATGCTGTGGCGGCGGCGTAACCTTAGTCAACGAAATTTTTGACTTAGCTCGATTAAAAAAAATAGAAATTGGGAAAAATTTTTACGAAGGGTATCTGGGGCTCATCAAAAACCGTCAGCCATCATAAGGCATGAAGAAAGTATACAATCTCCTAACTGTGCCATTGATGAAACTGTAATATCCAAGGGTTGGGTATCCGAACCAACACGAAAAAAATCATCACCCATATGGGTGTATGGTGCGGGTCACGTTGGACGAGCAATTATCCAAACAATTTCTCCATTACCAAACTTTGACTTAACTTGGCTTGACACTGGCAAAGACAGGTTTCCAGAGGACGTCCCTAGCTCTGTAAAAGTCCTTTACTCCAAAAACTTAATCCGACTAAGTAAATATGCTCCGGCAAACTGCAATCACATTATTATAACTTACTCTCACGCATTAGACCTCAGTCTATGTAACAAAATTTTAAAGATCCCATTCGAAAGTCTGGGGTTGATTGGGTCTAGAACGAAATGGGTCCGATTCCAAAAACGTTTGACTGAGTTAGGTCATTCACATGATAGAATTAGTCAAATAACTTGTCCTATTGGAAGTCCCGAATTAGGTAAACACCCCCAGGTTATTGCAATAAGTCTTGCACAAAAATTATTAGTTTCTCACAATCAAACAACTAACAGTCAGGTGGCTGTTAAATGAGCGAAAAAGTACTCTTAAGCATCAAAAATATTACAAAGTCCTATCCGGGAGTAATCGCGAACGATAATGTTAAAGTTAATATTAAATTCAATGAGATACACGCTTTACTGGGCGAGAACGGAGCTGGAAAATCTACCGTAGTAAAGATAATTTATGGACTTATAAAACCAGATAATGGCTCAATGACGCTCTCAGATAATAATTATAGCCCCAATGAACCCAGAGATGCACGGAAAAATGGCGTAGCAATGGTTTTCCAACATTTTTCTTTATTCCAAGCCCTAAGTGTTGCTGAAAATATAGCACTGGGTATGGAAGCACCCCCGTCTATCAATGATTTATCGAAAAGAATAAAAGTTATTTCAAACGAATACGGCTTGCCAATTGACCCCGAAGTATTAGTTGAACAACTTTCTGCAGGTGAGCAACAAAGAGTTGAAATAATTAGGTGTCTATTACAAAACCCAAAACTACTAATTATGGATGAGCCAACATCAGTTTTAACGCCAAACGAAATAAAAATACTTTTCAATACTCTTAGAAAACTAAAAGAAGAGGGGACATCCATACTATATATATCTCATAAGTTAGAAGAAATTAGGGCGTTGTGTGATAATGCTACGATATTGCGAAATGGTAAAAATGTTGGCGTATGTTTTCCAAAAACAGAACCTGTGAGAAACATCGCTGAAATGATGGTTGGTAAAAAACTATCAGAACCAAAAAAAGGATCTACAGTCACGAATGTATCAGCACTTCAGGTAGAGAATTTAAACTGGATTTCTAACGATTTTTCAAACAAACAACTAACGAAAATTAACTTTACAGTTAATAAAGGCGAAATATTAGGAATTGGTGGAGTTGCAGGTAATGGACAAGACGAGCTGACCAGTATTTTATCTGGAGAATTACCAAGTAACAAAAACGCAATTAAATTTTTTGGCGAGCCGATTGGAGACCTTGATATAAACAAAAGACGTCTGATGGGAATTTTAACCGCCCCAGAAGAGCGATTAGGTCATGCAGCAATCCCAAGTATGAACCTTATTGAAAATACTAATCTTACCGCTCATCATAAAGAAAGTTTAATTGGAAAAAATGGTATAATAAATTGGAATAAAACTAAAAAGTTAACCGACCAAATTATAAAAGTTTTTGATGTTCGGACACCTAATAATGAGGTGTCAGCCGGTTCCTTATCCGGTGGAAACTTGCAAAAATTCGTTATTGGCCGTGAGATTTTGCAAAACCCCAGTGTATTGATAGTAAATCAGCCAACATGGGGTGTCGACGCGGCTGCTGCAAATTCGATTCATCAAGCTATTTTGGATCTAGCTTCAACTGGCTCCGCCATTATTTTAATTAGTCAAGATTTAGATGAGCTTATCGAGGTATCAGATAGCTTTGCCGCCATTAATGCGGGGAGGATATCCAAAAAAATAGATACTGGCGGTCTAACAATTGATGAAATAGGTTTAATGATAGGTGGAACAGGTAAACATTGGAATCATGATAATTAAATTAGAAAAAAGATTACAACCTTCAAAAGGTTGGACCACGATAACACCATTTTTAGCAGTTATAGCTACTCTGGTTGCAGGTGGGTTTATGTTTTTTTTCTTAGGTCAAGACCCTTTAGAGGCCATTAGAATTATTTTTTGGGATCCTTTATTCAATCCTCAATATGCTAGCTATGCACGGCCCCAAATTTTAGTAAAAGCTGGGCCACTAATATTAATAGCTCTAGGTTTAGCACTTGGGTTTAGGGCAAATATCTGGAATATCGGCGCAGAAGGTCAATATATTATGGGGGCAATATTTGGAGCGGGGGTCGCTCTGGCTTTTTATCCTCTTCAAGCCTGGTTTATATTTCCTTTGATGATAATTTCCGGCGCTTTTGGCGGAGCCATATGGGCTATGATACCTGCGATATTAAAAATCAGATTCAATACAAATGAAATTCTGGTATCCT
>JBJLGD010000039.1:0-97106 GCA_045565015.1 Paracoccaceae bacterium | reverse complement strand
GGTCTAAAACAACACCATTACCAATAACACTCAATTTTCCACTTCGAACTATTCCGGACGGCATTATAGATAGCTTAAAAACCTCTCCATCAACAACTAATGTGTGTCCAGCATTATGGCCACCTTGGAATCGAACAACAATATCAGCGCGCTCACTCAACCAATCAACGATCTTACCTTTACCCTCATCACCCCATTGTGCACCGACGACAACAACATTAGCCATAAATTTTCTCCAAAGGTAGTTAAACCAATTCCGTATAGCTTTCTAAACTATAATATGAAAGTTATATTCTCCATTTTGATAACCTTTTTTATAAAAAACCTTGCACGCAAGCGGTAGTCACCTTAAATACAAGTTCAGACAACACAAAGGTATCAAACTCCATGCAGAATATCATTTTGACAGTACATCTAATAATAGCTCTCGGATTGATTTGTATAGTGCTTATTCAGCGGTCAGAGGGTGGTGGACTAGGGATTGGTGGTGGAGGTGGTGCGGGAGGCATGACCGGTAGACCAGTCATCAGTGCGCTTGGCAAAGTAACTTGGGCTTTGGGCGTAGCATTTGTTGTTACTTCGATAACTTTGACGGTAATTGCTTCTCAATCATCGAAAGATACTTCTGTTCTGGATGGGCTAAAATCTGAAATTAATTCTGGTAAAGCTGATAAAACATCTTCTCCAGGAAATTTAGATACAGATTCCTCATCACCGCTTACTCCCCCGCGAGCAGATAAATAGTTTTTTTCAAAAAAATCATGCTAAAACTACTATATTACAGTTCGGGTGTTGTTAAATCTTACCGAATCCTATAAGAGTTAAATCCCGTGAGCTAGTTACTTTTTTGTAGCGAAAAACATAAACTAAAGACATATCGCGGGACACCTTATTATAAATGGCAAAATATATATTTATCACAGGCGGAGTTGTATCCTCTTTAGGTAAAGGTCTTGCTTCAGCAGCTCTAGGAGCACTACTTCAAGCACGTGGTTACTCGGTAAGACTGAGAAAATTAGATCCATATTTAAATGTAGATCCTGGAACTATGAGCCCTTTCGAACACGGTGAAGTCTTTGTTACAGATGACGGCGCCGAAACCGACCTAGATCTAGGCCATTATGAACGTTTTACAGGTGTTGCCGCGACCAATACAGACTCTGTGAGCTCAGGTAAAATTTATTCTACAGTATTAGAAAAGGAACGCAGGGGAGACTATTTAGGGCGAACCATACAAGTCATACCGCATGTAACCAATGAAATAAAAGAGTTTATTAAAATCGACGAGAGTGCCGTTGACTTTATGTTATGTGAAATTGGCGGTACAGTTGGTGATATAGAGGGTTTACCTTTCTTTGAAGCTATCCGACAATTCGGCCAAGATAAACCGAGAGGCGACTGCATTTATGTGCATTTGACTCTACTGCCTTTTATCACTGCGTCAGGAGAACTTAAAACTAAACCAACTCAGCATAGTGTAAAAGAACTTCGCTCCATCGGAATAGCTCCCGACGTTTTGGTATGCAGATCTGAAGGTGAAATTCCTCAAAAAGAGCGAGACAAGTTAGCACTATTTTGTAACGTAAGGTCTGACTGTGTAATCGGGGCAAAAGATCTAAAATCTATTTATGAAGCCCCCCTGGCCTATCATAAGGAAGGTTTAGATAAGGCTGTATTAGATGCATTTGGGATCACACCAGCACCCAATCCTGATTTAACCCGTTGGGAAGATGTATCAGATCGGATCTTTAGTACAGAGGGAACATTAAAAGTTGCCATAGTTGGAAAGTATACACAGCTTGAAGACGCCTATAAATCTGTTTCGGAAGCTTTAACCCATGCTGGTATGGCAAATCGAGTAAAGGTAAAGATTTACTGGGTGGACGCTGAAGCTTTTGATAATAAGCCAGCAGAGCCTTTTCTTGAAGGCTTTGATGCAATTTTGGTTCCTGGAGGATTCGGAAAGCGCGGAACCGAGGGTATGATAAAGGCTGCTAAATTTTCACGCGAACGTGGGATTCCGTATTTAGGAATCTGTCTTGGAATGCAAATGGCCGTGATCGAAGTATCTCGAAATCTAACCAAAATAAATAACGCAGGCTCTGAAGAATTTGACAGTGAGTCAAAAGATAAGCGTTTTACTCATGTGGTTTATCACCTTAAGGAATGGGTTCAAGGAAACAGTAGGATTAAACGAAAAGAACACGATGATAAGGGAGGCACAATGCGCCTAGGAGCTTATAATGCTAAGCTTTTAAAAAATTCTAAAGCTTCACAAATATATCAAAGTGAGTTGATTGAGGAGCGGCATAGACATCGATATGAAGTTGATATCAAATTTCAGAAGGAATTAGAGGATTCTGGTCTAATATTCTCAGGACTGTCCCCAGATGGACGTTTACCAGAGATAGTTGAGTTAAAAGACCATCCTTGGTTTATCGGCGTACAATTTCATCCTGAGCTAAAATCTAAACCCTTCAACCCACACCCATTATTTTCAGACTTTATAAAAACAACCAAAAAGTTAACAAGATTAGTTTAAAATTAATGGAAGGACTATAAAATGCCAAAAGGATATTGGATAGCACATGCTGAAATTAAAGATCTAGACGAATATAAAAAATATCAAGAAGCCAATGCCTATGCCTTCAAAAAATATGGAGCGAAATTCTTAGTACGCGGTGGAGTACAAGAGATAAGAGAAGGTAGCTCAAAATCGCGAACAGTAGTTCTGGAGTTCGAGAGTCTGAAAGCAGCAATGGAATGTTACGAGTCCTCTGAATACCAGGATGCAAAAAAACTAAGACTATCTATTTCAAATGCGGATTTAGTAATCGTATCTGGCGTGTAATACTATTTAACTATAACTAATGTGAGAAAAATGATAAAAAAAATTTTTAAAACTGCTAAAACTATAAACGACAACTCAACTCATTTTGATGATGAGCGCATGGCAGTTGCCGTTCTTCTAATTAGAATAGCTAAAAGCGATTATGATTATGCTGGTATAGAAAAAGTACGCATAAGTAATATTTTAGAAAGAAGGTATACGCTTTCAAAGTTTGAGTGTGATAAAATGCTGATACAAGCAGAAGGTTTAGAGGACGAGTCTTCTGATAATGTCAAATTTACAAAAATAATTAAAAGTTTCGTTCCAATAGAAAAAAGGAACGAAATCATAGAACTCTTTTGGGAGCTCGTTTTAGCAGATGGTGTAAGAGACGACGACGAAAACGGTCTCTTAAGGATATTGGGCTCTTTATTAGGCGTTAACGACAGAGATATCGCGTTTTCTAGACAAAAAGTTCAAACATCTATTGAGATGGAATGACCTTATCTATTTATAAATTCGCCAAGGTTCGTTCGATCAACTTTAGCCCTTTTGGACTGGAAAACCGGTGATCCTCATCTTTAAGAAGCACTAACTCGACGTCTGGGGACATAATATTATTAAATAACTGAAGCGTTGTATCTACTTCAACTGAAGTATCAGCCGACCCTTGAAGAAGTCGAACAGGGAATGGTAAATCTAATTTTTCTCTCAAAACAAGATTTTGTCGTCCGTCAAGGATTAAATTTTTCGTTATAACATACGGACTACCATAATCAGATGGAATAAGTATCTGACCACTTTCTAATTTTTCCTTATCAACATCCGAAAAATTTTTCCATAAACTATCCTCTGTAAAATCTGGGGCACCTGCAATAATAACCATACTTTCCACTTTTTTAGGAACCCTTTTAGCAATCAATAGAGAAATCCAGCCTCCCATAGAAGATCCAACGAGTATTTGAGGACCAGAAGTTAACTTACTGATAACTTCAACTGTATCTCTATACCAGCTTCCAATAGTACCATCCTTAAATGCACCAGATGACTTACCATGACCAGGGTAATCAAATCTTAGGTATGACACACCATTTAACCGAGCATATTCTTCTAAAAATACTGCTTTGCTACCATCCATATCAGACATAAATCCACCAAGAAAAATAATTCCAGGGTTGATGCCTGTAGTTTTATGATATGCAACTCTGTTGCCTGAAGTAACGTTTAAGAATTCTAACATGATTTTTCTCTTATAATTGAGCTGTTGTTTAGCTAAGAATTTATAGTCTGCTATTAAGTATCTTAAGCGATAAATCGTATAAATTAAACTAATATTCAAATTAATCTGTTACGGTATTGACGATTCATACATTGCAGTGCACATTCGCGGGAACTTGTAACCGGGCGTATGGTAGGCGTCAAATTAACGAGGAGCATATACAATGGTCAATATAGTCTTGACGTTTCCTGACGGAAATAAACGCGAACTCAACTCTGGAATTACTGCTCTTGAAGTAGCGCAATCCATATCAACTTCACTGGCCAAATCTGCCATATCAGCATACATAGATGGAGAGCATTGGGATCTTAACTGGCCTATCAATAAAAATGCCAACATCTCAATTAATACTATAAAAAATGAAGTACCCGCCTTGGAACTTATAAGACACGGGTTAGCACATGTGATGGCTAGAGCTGTGCAAGAAATCTGGCCTGAAGTTCACGTGACTATAGGACCAGTAATAAAAAACGGTTGGTATTATGATTTTGATCGATCAGAGCCCTTCACACCTAACGATTTAATTACTATTGAAAAGAAAATGAAGGAAATTATAAATCTACGAAATCCTATCAAAACTGAAATCTGGGAAAGATCAGAAGCCATTGATTTTTATCGAAAAAATAATGAACCATATAAAATTGAATTAATCGAATCAATTAATAATACTGAACCATTAAGGATGTATTGGCACGGTTATTGGCAAGATCTATGTAGAGGGCCTCACTTGCAACATACTGGCCAGATCCCAGCTGATGCATTCAAACTGATGTCAGTTGCTGGTGCTTATTGGCGAGGGAACTCTGAAAATGCTATGTTACAAAGGATTTATGGTGTTGCCTTCCAAAATCGTATTGGGCTTAAAGGTCATCTTAATTTCCTTGAAGAAGCAGAAAAGCGTGATCATCGTAAATTAGGCAAGCTCATGAACCTATTTCATATGCAAGAGGAAGCTCCGGGTCAGGTTTTTTGGCATCCAAATGGTTGGAAAATTTATACAGAATTACAAGACTATATGCGTCGAAAACAGATTCAAGGTGGTTATGTTGAAGTAAATACTCCCCAGGTTGTTGATAAAAAATTATGGGAAACATCAGGTCATTGGGAAAAGTATCAGGAAAATATGTTTATTGTAGAGGTGGATGAAGAACACGCTCAAGAAAAGGCAGTCAATGCGTTAAAACCTATGAATTGTCCGTGTCATGTCCAAATTTTCAATAATAGTTTAAAATCATACAGAGATTTGCCACTTCGTATGGCAGAGTTTGGTTCATGTAATCGTTATGAACCATCAGGTGCGTTACATGGGATTATGCGGGTCCGAGGTTTCACTCAAGATGATGGACATATTTTCTGTACTGAAGATCAAATAGAGGCTGAAACTAAAACATATATTGATTTTTTGACTAAAATCTATAGAGATTTAGGCTTCCCTAATTTTAAGGTAAAATTTTCGGATAGACCGGAAATTCGATCAGGTTCTGACGATACTTGGTCAAAAGCAGAGACCGCGCTCATATCAGCAACTCGCGCTGCAGGGATAGAACCAGAATTGAATCCTGGAGAAGGTGCGTTCTATGGACCTAAACTTGAATTTGTTTTGACTGATGCTATCGGTCGTGATTGGCAATGTGGAACTCATCAAGTAGATTTTGTACTACCCGAACGACTAAACGCTAATTATGTTGGAGACGACGGCGCCAAGCATCGACCGGTGATGTTACATAGAGCTACCCTTGGTTCTTTTGAAAGATTTATAGGTATATTATTGGAAGAACACAGTGGAAATCTACCGATTTGGTTGGCTCCCGTACAAGTAGTTGTATCTTCAATAGTTTCTGACACAAATTCAACTGTTGAAAAATTAGTTAAAACTCTAACACAACAGAATATTCGCGCTGAAGCAGACATTAGAAACGAAAAAATAAACTATAAAGTTAGGGAGCACTCATTACGAAAGGTACCAATCATTATCGCTCTTGGTCATAAAGAAGTTGAGAATGAAACCGTAACAATTCGACGGTTAGGTAGCAAGAATACTCAGGTTATGCCAGTTTCAGAAATGATAGAAATGGTGCAAAATGAAGCTAAACCTCCAGATTTAAAATAAAAACACTCATTTCAAACCTACTATAATTCAATTTATTCGACTGTCAGAGCCTCGATAACTTCTTTATTCCACCCCAAGAATAAAGTTCCGTTATCAATAATAGGACGTTTCATAACAGTTGGAGCTAACACTAAAAGTTTTTCTATAGGTAAAGTCCGTTCAGCTTCACTTAATTTGCGCCACGTAGTTGATCTTTTATTTATTAACATGGAACCGAATTTATTAACAAAGACCGTTATTTGAGTTAAACTAAGAGGCGTATCTCGAATATCTATAAAATCTGCATTGAAACCTTTTCCCGTTAATACCGATAATGCTTTCTTACAGGTATCACAATTTTTTATTCCATAAACTTTCATTTTTCCAACTTAGGTAATTTACATTTTGTTTTTCTATAATAATTTAACTAACTCCAAAAAGCCACAGGAAACCAAGTAAAGCTAAATAAATTCTTTCATTAAAATATATATTTATCTGTGTGATAAAAAAAATATATTTAGTTAAAATATTTTTACTTTATTGAAGTTTTTATTGCAGTTTCTGAAAAAACGGATAATAACCATCTATGTGAGACAGACTTTACGTTCCCGCCTTCTTTCTACAGCAGCCGGACCGACTTGAAGATGCTGCACCGAACCGTCGCATAACGTGGGCGGAATTATAAAGGAGATACGGGAATGGCTAATGGCACCGTAAAATGGTTTAATACAACTAAAGGATTTGGCTTCATCGCACCTGATGATGGCGGAAAAGACGTTTTTGTTCATATTTCAGCAGTTGAGGCAGCAGGCCTTACAGGCTTGAGAGACGACCAAAAAATCCAATACGAGATGGTCGAGGGTCGTGATGGCCGAGCATCAGCTGGTGAATTAGTAGCGTTAGACTAAACTAAACTTTCAAAAAAACGCTACTTAAGTGTGGCGTTTTTTTACTCTAACTTAGATTTATCTTCAAATTATTCTCGTTCTATATTAGGTGTAAAAAGCCTTATTTGGTAATCTAGCTACAGCCAGTCTTTAGTTTAAGGGTACCTAAATCTCTCTGCAATAAAACTATAAATTAGTATCCAATCATTTACGATTGCCTGAGAACATACTGACTCATACCAATTTTCTACCCTCCAAAGCTTTATAATGCGAGTAAAGCTGCACCTATCCTGCGACCTTCTCCTAATAGAACATTGTATGTCCTACATGCAGTAGGAGTAGACATAATTTCTATACCGATATCATGCTTTTCGATAGACTTCTTAAAAGCTGAAGGAATATTTTTTATATCAGAGCCGGTTCCCACAAACAAAACATCAATCTCATTCCTGTAACTCAGTATCACGTTAGAGTCAGAAAACCCATTCCAATCAAATATTTTATTTTTATAAATGAATCGATTACCTCTAAAGATATCGGCTCCTATTCTGAAAAAACCTATGCCATAACCAGTGACTGGTAGACTATTCTCAAAAGAAACTTCATTAATTTCCATGTGCTATCCCCAAATAGGTAACGCCGATAAAGCCGATATAAAAATTATAATATAAGCCATAACCCTATAAATTTTTTCTCGTCTAGGGTTAAATAGAAATGCACCTAGAATACAAAAGGTTAAATACGGGACTGCAATAATAACCCCGATAAGAATATAATGAGTTAAAAGTAACCCCTTTAACCAAAATATGCCACAAAATAATACGTCAACTACTAATAGAAAAAGAGTATTATTAGCCCTAATAACCGCTGGCGGTAATGTCGAAGCCATATATAACATAATAACTGGAGGCCCAGGAATTCCAACTGCTCCCCCAAATAAACCACCAATACTACCAGTGAGATATATAAGACCTTTACTTAGAATTCCACGATACCGCACCCCAAAGATTAATAATGCCAGTAATAGCAAACTAAAGGAAGCGCCACTTAATCTAAAAACGTCTTCAGTCATCAACGTGAGTAAATAAACACCTATTGGAGCCCCAATCAAGGATCCAACAAAGAGTCGTGAGACATCTGCTAATTGCCCATCTCTTAGCGCTCTAGGCACGTTAGGTATTGGCCCAATTAAGTCCATTACAAACAAAACCGTTAAAGTCGCTATTGGCGGTAGGACCTGCCCTGCTAAAGGTATGAAAACCATTGCCGTTCCAAAACCTGAAAAACCACGAACCAACCCCGCCAGTATGGCACCTACTACTAAATAAATAATTGAGCCATCGTCAAAAGCAGTAACTAATTCTCCTGTCACGCGTCAATGTTACCATATTTATTACCAGTATTCCTCGCAGACTTTGACCAATCTCGTTTTACACCAAGATATAATAGTACAGTTCCCGCAATAAAAACTGAACTATACGTACCAACCAAAACCCCCAAATCATAGCAAAAACAAAACCTTTAATTACATCTCCACCCAATACAAAAAGAGATATAAGAGCCAGCTGAGTGGTAACAGAGGTCATAATAGTCCGAGCTAATGTTTCATTTATTGATAAATTTAATACATCACTTAACGTTTTCTTTTTATACTTTCGCAAGTTTTCTCTAACCCTATCAAAAACTACAACTGTATCATTTAATGAATAACCAACGATTGTAAGTAAAGCCGCGATTATAGCTAAATCAAATTTTATTTGTATCTGAGAAAATATACCCATTGTTAAAACAATATCATGAATCAATGCAAAAACAGCTCCTAACGCGAATTGCCATTCAAACCTTAACCAAATATATACTAATACTGCGCTTATGGCCAAAATAACAGCTAAAGTAGCGGCCTTAACTAACTCAGACGACACCTTCGGACCAACACTTTCGACTAATGGAAACTTTATATTAGGGTCGATGTTCCGCAGTGCTAAAGCTACCGACTCTACTGCTAACGCTGTAATACTTTCATCTCCCTCCTGCGTCTCTATACGGATCTGTGTTACATACTGATTTTCTCTAAAGGTTGGATCAAAAACTTCTGAAATCACAATATCACCAAGGTTTAAGGGACTTAATACTTCTCTATATTTTGAGACGTCCACTTTTAGCTCCGACTCTGTTCTAATCGTAGTTCCACCCCGAAAATCAATACCGAAATTAAGTCCCTGAAAGAAAAGAGAAATAAAACTCATAAAAATTAAAGTTGAAGATAAACCTAGCCAAAGTTTCCAATTTTTAAAAAAATTATATTTAGTCTCTGATTTAACTAGTTTTAGCCGCATTCTAAACCTCGATACTTTTTGGACGCATTTTTTCAAACCACAGGATAATTAATAGACGCGTCAGATAAATTGCCGTAAACACCGACGTAACAATCCCTAAGCCCAATGTTATAGAAAAACCTCTAACTGGCCCAGATCCCATAAGGAATAAAATTAGTGCCGTGATCAAGGTTGTAATATTTGCATCAAGTATTGCACTTAAAGCCTTTTCGTATCCTACCTCGATGGCGCGTGCAGGACCTTTAGAAGTCTTTAATTCTTCTCTTATTCTTTCAAAAATTAAAACATTCGCATCTACAGCCATGCCAATTGTAAGCACTATTCCCGCTATGCCAGGAAGAGTTAATGTAGCACCGATAATACTTAACAAACCAAAAATCAAAGTTACATTCACGATCAATGCTACGTTGGCAAATAGGCCAAAAAGTCCATAACTCAAGAACATGAAAATTAGTACAGCTAGGAATGCCACAACACACGCAACTTTACCTGCATCAATACTATCTTGACCTAATTCTGGTCCGATGGTCCTTTCTTCTAAAAAAGTCATACCTGCAGGAAGTGCTCCAGCTCTTAATAAGATGGACAACTCAGCTGACTCTTCTACTGAAAAATTACCACTTATTTGTCCAGATCCACCCATGATAGCATCCCTTATAATGGGCGCGCTAATAACTTCGTTATCTAACACAATCGCAAAAGGAGAACCTATATTTTTAGAAGTGAAAACTCCAAACTTTTTTCCTCCTGACGGATTAAACCGAAAGTTTACAGAGGGGAAACCATTTTGATCAAAAGAAGGTTGTGCATCCGTTAGATCTTCGCCTGTTACCACCGGAGATCTTTTCAACACATAAAACTCGTTATTTTCTTCATTATTATACGATTTATATAGCTTATTTTGTGACTGAATAACCTCATCTGAACTGGATGTTCTTCGAACAACTTCTTGAAATGTTAATCTTGCGGTCGTACCTATCAGGCTTTTTAGCTCACTGGCAGAACCAATACCTGGAACTTGAATGAGAATTCTACGTTTACCTTGCCTTTGAATAGTTGGTTCGCGTGTTCCAACTTCATCAACTCTACGCCTAATAATCTCTAAAGATTGTTTCATAGTACGATCATCCATTTCAAGTTTTTCTGCGTCACTGAATTGAATGAGTAATTCATCACCGTAAATAGCAACATTTAAATTTTTGGAACCAATCGCGGCAGCAGAGGCAACTGGTACTGCTAAACCTTCAACAATTTCTAAAGCTCTTTCTAAACCTTCTTCCTTTGATATACGAATTCGCAAAAGGCCAAGCTCATTTCCTTTTTGTTTACGAATACTACCAATTTTTGCTCGTTCTTTCTTTAGCGCATCTCTAATATCAAGCCATAAGGTATCCATTCGGTCATTATAAACCTCTTCCACTTCCACTTCTGCTAACAGATGCGCGCCGCCTCTTAAATCCAACCCAAGATTAACTAAACGGGATGGTAAGAAATTTGGCCACCAAAAAGGGCTATTTTTTTTCGCTGCAGTCTCTTCCTGAATTTCTATAAGGTCATCATAATCATTATGCTTTTCAACATGACTGTAAAAGAAGTTTGGAAATGCGAACAGCATACCAATCAAAACTATTGATAGAATTAAAATTCTTTTAGTGAATGAAATTTGCAGCATACTTTTACTTTTTGGTTTCAGTTTTGCTTATTACCGTGGCAACCGTTGATTTAATCACACGCACCTTAACCCCATCTGCAATTTCTACTTCGATTTCTCCATCCTCTTTAACTTTTGCGACTTTACCAACGACTCCTCCCTGCGTAATAATATTATCGCCACGTCTTAAATTTGAAACCATATTGGCATGTTCCTTAGCCTTCTTCTGCTGCGGCCTTATTAATAGAAAATACATTATAGCAAAAATAAGAATTAATGGAATGAACTGTTGAAATTGAGACATAGCGTATCCTTTGAGTTTTATGATAAAAGTAACGTTTTAATTTAATATTTATATTATCTGGGCAACAAGAAAGTCGCAAGGTACGTATACAATGAAATTCATGGTTCAAAACATCTTTTTTTTGAGGCATATGAAAGATAGCGATTATTTTAGGAGAATCAACAAATGCATGATATTCGAGCGATCCGAGAAAACGCATCCCATTTTGATAAATCTCTAAAAAGACGTGGATTGACTCCCCTATCGAAAGACGTTTTGGCACTTGATAAAGAAAGACGTGAAAAGATAAATCTTGCAGAAGAGGCCCGAGCACAGCAAAATATGTTAGCTAAAAAAATAGGGGCTGCAAAGGCAAAAAATAACGAAGCAGAATTTTTAAAGATAAAAAAATTAGTCTCAGAGAAGAAACAGGCGGTTCAACAACTCACTAACGAAGCAAAGGTTATGGATGAAAAGCTATATACTTTTTTATTGAGTATCCCAAATACAGTTTTAGATGAAATTCCGGATGGAAAATCAGAAAATGACAACTTGGAGATTAAGAAATGGGGCGTACCAAATACTTTTGATTATAAACCAAAAGAACATTTTGAGGTAACTGGTGTTATTGGGGGTATGGATTTTGAGTGCGCGGCAAAATTATCAGGGTCACGTTTCGTTATTTTACATGGAGCCTTGGCCAAACTACACAGAGCTCTTGCACAATTCATGCTCGATACCCATACGAATAATAATGGACTTGAGGAAACTTGGACGCCAGTGATTGTTAATGAAGAAATGATGTATGGTACAGGTAATTTACCAAAATTTGGGGGTGATAGTTATCAAACTACAAACGGTCAATGGCTGATACCAACCGCAGAAGTAACGTTAACAAATATTATGAATGGTCTTACTGTTGATGAAAGTTCTTTACCTCTTCGATACTGTGCACACTCTCAATGTTTCCGATCCGAGGCAGGGTCCGCCGGAAAAGATACTACTGGGATGTTGAGGCAACACCAGTTCGAAAAAGTAGAGATGGTATCTATCAGTACTCCGCAGCAATCTTTCGAGGAACTCTATCGCATGACTAAATGTGCAGAGGGCATCTTAGAATCATTAGAACTACCATATCGCACTGTAAAGCTATGCGCAGGTGATATAGGGTTTGGGGCAAAAATCACTCATGATCTAGAGGTTTGGTTGCCAGGACAAAATAAATATCGAGAAATAAGTTCGGTTTCCTTATGCGGAGACTTTCAAGCTAGAAGGATGAATGCTCGATTTAAGCCACTTATAGGAGGTAAACCAGAGTTTGTTCATACATTAAATGGATCTGGTTTAGCAGTGGGGCGTTCTCTTATAGCTGTTATCGAAAACTATCAGCAAAAAGATGGTTCAGTTTTCATACCTACAGTACTAAAGGGCTACATGGGAGGAAAGTCTTCCATAAATAACGAAGGAAAACTTATCTAGAAAATAATCTATATCAAGTAGAAGAAAAAGGGTATTTTAATGCGAATATTGGTTACAAATGATGATGGAATTAATGCACCGGGGATAAAAATATTAAATCAAATAGCTTCTGAATTAGCTGGGCCCCAAGGTGACGTTTGGTTGGTGGCACCAGAATCTGAGCAATCAGGTGTGGGACACTGCATAAACTATATTAACCCAACTCGCGTGTCTAAAGTATCCAGTCAGAAAATAGCAATTCAAGGGTCTCCAGCAGACTGTGTATTGGCTGGCCTCCATTATATCTCAAAAAAAGGTAAACCTGATTTGATTTTATCAGGTATTAATAAGGGTAATAATTCAGGTGAAAATACAATTTACTCTGGAACAGTCGGAGCCGCAATGGAAGGTGCTCTACAAGGAATACCGTCAATAGCTCTATCTCAATACTTCGGACCTGAAAATATTAACTTGGAAAACCCATTCGAAGCTGCCTCACAGTTTGGTGTATCTTTAATAATGGATATTTATAAAAAGACTAATTGGGGCGACGGCGGCTATAAAACTTTTTATAATGTGAATTTCCCACCAGTTCAGTCGATAAATGTTAAGGGAACTAGAGTAGTATCTCAAGGATTACGAAACACAAAATTTAACGTAGAACCAGCCATTGCTCCAAATGGTAGAGAATTTCTTTGGATCAAGGGAAACCGTCAAGATATTCCTACAGAAATAGGTACCGACGTACATGCAAACCTCAATGGGTATATCTCGGTGACACCTATGACCTGTAATCTTACTAGTTACGAGCTAATAGATGATTTAAAGAAAAAACTAGAATGCGAAAAATAAAGCATAAAAACCCAGAGCAAATAATGCAATTTCTTTATAGTTTAAGGTCTAAAGGTGTTTTAGACAAGCGAGTGTTATCCGCCATGGAACAGATAGATAGAGCAGAATTTATAAAAGGGCCTTTCGAAGGGAGAGCATATGACGATGTTCCGCTTCCTATTTCTTGTGCACAAACCATCAGTCAGCCATCGATTGTAGGACTAATGACACAAGCATTAGATGTTCAGCCACGAAACAAAGTTTTAGAAATTGGCACTGGTTCTGGCTATCAGGCCGCAATTTTAAGTAAGTTATCACGACGAGTATACACTTTGGATAGGCATACAAAACTTACAAATTATGTCGAAAAACTATTCGTAAAATTAAATATAAATAATGTTACTGTTCTGAGTAAAGATGGCTGCCTTGGCCTTCCTGAGCAAGCCCCATTCGATCGAATAATGGTTACTGCCGCCGCTGAAGATCCACCTAACCATCTCTTAAAGCAACTAAAAGTTGGTGGTAAAATGATAATTCCAGTAGGACAATCTGATTCCATCCAAAAGCTAATTAAAGTTTTCCGTGAAGAAACTGAGTTTATTTATGAAGAACTGTTTCAAGTTAGGTTTGTTCCGTTAATTGAAGGATTGAGTCCAAGCTAAATAAGAGTTACAAAATATTATGGCTTTAAGAAATTCCCTTAAATATTTACTCGTGATCGGCATAAGCTTTTCTCTTTTCAGCTGTACTACATCTTTTAATGAACAACTGAAGAATATAGACACTAATCTAAAAAAGACTTTCAAGGTCTTAGACAAAACTTCCGCTTTGAATAAAAAAGTCGATGATCAGGATTTAAATCAGAGTGAAAGAACAACTAGGAAAATAGAAAATAAAAAAGTCGATAACGAAAACGTTTTACCACCTAAAAAGAAATCAGCTGTAAAAATTGCAAAAATCACTACGAAAAAAATTGAACAAAAGCCAATTAAGTTTCTTAAACCGATAGAGGGTGTCATCTTACAACCATATAAAAGGGACTTAAACGACGGTATTGATATATCAGCGGCCAGCGGTGAAATCATTATAGCAGTTGCAGATGGTAAGGTAGTGGCGATCACCAAGGATACAGAGCAGCGATCTATCTTAATATTACGACACTATGGGAACTTATTAACAATATACGCAAATATTACTAAAATATTGGTTGAAAAAGGAGAAACTGTTCAGGCTGGTCAAAGAATAGCCTCTATTTCTGATAGTAAGCCCTCGTTTTTACATTTTGAAGTCCGAGAAGGGTTAGAAAGTGTAAACCCTAATAAATATATTAAATATTAATTTCTAGCCTCCCCGCTAGATCTATAAAATACT
The DNA here is from genome assembly GCA_045565015.1 of Paracoccaceae bacterium. Lineage (GTDB taxonomy): Bacteria > Pseudomonadota > Alphaproteobacteria > Rhodobacterales > Rhodobacteraceae. Next base: position 82,091 of record JBJLGD010000039.1, on the reverse strand, counting down.
GCCAGGCAACTCTTCCAGATCTCCCTCCTCTAGTCTGTTGCCACTCAATCGCTTCAGAAATCATTAGATCTTGGTCGATATGAAGTCCATATTTTTTGCAATACCCCTCTATCATTAGTAAAAATTCTTCTTGTGAACACGGATGAAAACCCAACCATAATCCAAACCGATCAGACAAAGAGACTTTTTCTTCTACAGCTTCCGACGGGTTTATTGCGCTTCCAGCTTCATTTTCAATCATATCTCTGGGCATCAAGTGTCTACGATTGGACGTTGCATAAAAAATTACATTTTCAGGACGCCCTTCTATTCCACCATCTAAGACTGTTTTAAGAGATTTGTAATGTTCATCATCAATTGAAAAACTCAGATCATCACAGAATAATATAAACCGCTCACTATGGCCCTTAGTATACGCTAATAATTGGCTAATGGATGGCAGATCCTCGCGGTGAATTTCAACTAACTTAACTGACAGCCCACTTGATTGTACTTTATTAAAGATAGATTTTACTAAAGAGGACTTACCCATACCACGTGCTCCCCATAATAAAGCATTATTCGCTGGAAAACCTTTCGCAAATTGATAGGTATTTTGTAATAAGATTTCTCTAGCACGGTCAATGCCCAACAATAGGTCTAGGTCTAAGCTGTTGATATCATCAACAACTTTAAACCTATTTGGTCTTACATTCCATAAGAACGCACTACCTTTAGTAAAATCCATAGTAAGAGTATCTGGCGGTGAAATTCTTTCTAAGGCGTCTGCGATTCGGCTTAAAAACTTATCTGACATGGATAAACCTGTATCTAGACATCTTGATCATCATCTTCGAACCACAAACCGTCTTCTTTAAGTTTTTGTTCTCTCTTTTTTTCAACACGACGAACCAACAGGATAGAAATTTCATAAAGACCGTAAACAACAACAAAAAGAATGACTTGTGTTATTACATCTGGTGGTGTGACGAGCGCCGCTACTACTAATATTGCGACAACCGCATACTTACGAACATTAGCCAGCCCATCAGAGGATACTAAGCCCGCTTTTCCCATTAATGTTAATAAAACCGGCAACTGAAAGCAAAGGCCAAATGCTACAATAAATTTAATTGTTAGACTTAAATATTCTGCGACAGAACCTTGAAACGTTATTCCTGGATCCCCAAGCGCGGAAACTTCCCCTTTAACATGCTCTCCAGCTGATCCAATCTGTTGGAAACCCAGAAAGAAATCAAATGCTAATGGGATTACAACGTAAAAAGCAAAAGCAGATCCCAAAAAAAACATTACTGGGGACGCAATTATAAAAGGTAAAAAGGCAGACTTTTCGTTTTTATATAATCCAGGGGCAACGAACCGCCAGAGTTGCGCAGCAATTACAGGAAAGGAGAGTATTAATCCCCCAAGAAGAGAAATACGGATCGCCACGAAAAAACCTTCCTGAAGTTTAATGAGAATCAAACCACAATCCTGCCCTCTTTCTAGGAGCTCGTTACAAATTGGATGAGTTAGAAAATTAAATATTGGGTTCCAAACAGTGAAACAAATGACCATACCAACAATAAAGGCTAATACTGATTTTATCAAACGCGAGCGCAGTTCGGTTAAATGCTCTATTAATGGCGCACTACTAGTTTCAACTTCCTCAGAATTTATATCAGAGTTCATTTTTTTAGGCCTACCTTATCAGAAGTGCTTTTCACAACCTTTTTGGTTACTTTTCTTTTTTTAGGGCTTTTAATTCGATTTTCAGTATTCTTCTTTATTACCTTTTTGGTAGCTTTACTCTCAAGCTCTTCCTTATTAGAACTTTCTTTGGATAGTCCATTTACTTTGGCCTTATTTGTCTCAACTTCCTTAGATCTCTGTTTCGCAAGCTTCTCAGTTTCCGATCCTGGCGTATAACTACTAAAATCTGTTGCTTTTTTTACCGCATCAAGTCCCATTTTCCTTGGGTCAGCGATATTTCGAAGACTTGAGGTTAGATCTCCTACACCGGCATCGTCGGCAGCGTCTTCCATGGCTCGAGTAAACTCTCTAGCCATTTTTCTGATCTTTCCAGTGGCCTGTCCCAACATCCGAAACATGCCAGGAAGTTCTTTTGGGCCCACCACAATCAATGCGACTAAACCAATTAGTAGAAGTTCGGTTGAACCCATATTATACCCTCAGATAACTATAAAACCTTATACTTTTTCTTTATCATCTTTAGGTGTTACGTCTTTTACATCTTCACTGACGGGTGTATCGATTTCTTTCTTTGTATCATCAACACCTTTTTTAAATGCTGTTATACCTTTACCCACTTCACCCATTAATGAAGATATTTTTCCACGGCCGAATAACACTAATACAACTACTGCAATTAATAGAAGGCCTACTGGTCCAATATTATTAAACATTTTTTCTCTCCAATTCATTGTCCACTAAGACAAATATTATATTTTACAACATCAAAAATCTACAAAATTATTAAAGTATTAATCTTTTAGGTTTCAGATTTGATAAGTTAAAGATCATAAGCTTTCCTTATCGGCATCTTACTCAAGACAATCAACCTATAACTTAGTCTAATAGATTGCTAATATTGCATAGTAGTCCCTACTTGTTCAACGCAAAAAACTATTCAAACTATCTTATATTTAGTCTTTACTCCACTTGCCGACAACATAGGATCACTTTAAAAGCTATATAATAATAAAAAATTGGAACAAAACTTTTATGATAAAACGTTATTCTCGCCCAGAAATGGTAAAGATTTGGTCTCCAGAGACAAAATTTAAGATATGGTATGAAATCGAAGCCTACGCATGCGAGGCTCAAGCAAAGCTAGGCGTTATACCGGCGAGTAGTGTTGATGCTATTTGGAAAGCCAAAGATAAGGAATTTGATATAAATCGAATTGACGTTATTGAAGCTGAAACAAAGCATGATGTGATAGCATTCCTTACTCATCTTTCAGAAATAATTGATCATCCAGACACTCGTTTTATACATCAAGGCATGACAAGTTCTGACGTATTAGATACCACTTTAAATGTTCAACTTGTTCGAGCAACTAATATCTTATTAAAAGATATTGATTTACTTTTAATAGCCCTAAAAACAAAAGCATATCTTTTTAAAGATACTCTACGCATCGGCAGATCTCACGGAATTCACGCAGAACCAACAACAATGGGGCTTACATTTGCGCGTTTTTTTGCAGAAATGAAGCGAAATAAACAGCGTTTAGAAGTCGCCCAACAAGAAATAGCAACAGGAGCTATCTCTGGAGCAGTAGGTACCTTTGCAAATATAGATCCAAGTGTCGAAGAACATGTTTGTACAAAGTTAGAGCTTTTTCCTGAAACCATAAGCACACAAATTATTCCTCGTGACCGTCACGCGGCTTATTTTAGTACTCTGGGAGTTATCGCTAGTTCAATCGAGAACATAGCGCTTGAGATACGTCATATGCAAAGAACTGAGGTACTGGAAGCAGAAGAATTCTTTTCGATAGGTCAAAAAGGTTCCTCTGCAATGCCTCATAAACGTAATCCTGTCCTTACTGAAAACTTAACAGGATTGGCGAGACTGGTGAGAATGTCAGTTATTCCCGCTCTTGAAAATGTATCTCTTTGGCATGAAAGAGATATCTCTCATTCGTCAGTTGAACGAGCAATAGGTCCCGATACTACTATTACCCTTGACTTTGCTTTAGGTAGGTTAACATCGGTAATAGAAAATCTAGTTTTATACCCCGAGAAAATGCTAGAAAATATGAATAAATTTAAAGGATTGATTATGTCTCAGAGAGTCCTACTTGCATTGACACAGGGTGGCCTTAGTAGAGACGAAAGCTATAAAATCGTCCAAAGAAACGCAATGCTGGTATGGAATGAAGGCAAAAATTTCGAAACCGAATTACTAAATGATAACGACGTTTTGGCTATCCTCTCAAAAGATGAAATTAGAGAGGCATTTGATTTGAGCTATCATACCAAGCATGTAGACTTTATATTTAATCGAGTATTCAATACTTAATTAAAAATTAAAAGCTTGTAAAAAATACTTTAATTTGTATCTACTGTAAATTTTTACCTAAAATATTTTCGTTATCTTTCGCTAATGCTGCCTGAGCTAGTTCTTCGGCAGCCTCATCCCACTCAATAGGCTCCGGCATAGAGACTAACGCCTGCTTCAAAACGTCTTCTACGTGCGAAACAGGTATTATTTCCAAACCTTCTTTTAAGTTACTCGGAATTTCAGGTAGATCTTTCTCATTTTCAGATGGAATAAGAACAGTTTTAATACCCCCTCTTAGAGCGGCTAAAAGTTTTTCCTTTAAACCTCCTATTCCAAGGGCATTTCCTCTCAAAGTAACCTCACCCGTCATCGCCAAATCCTTGCGAACAGGAATCTTTGTTAACACAGACACGATAGACGTTACCATCGCAAGGCCTGCTGATGGACCGTCTTTAGGCGTTGCGCCTTCTGGTACATGCACATGAATATCTATTTTATCAAAACTAGTAGGTTTTAGACCTAGAGATGGACTAATTGAACGAACATAAGAGGAGGCTGCATCAATCGATTCTTTCATAACATCACCTAACTTTCCAGTGGTTTTAATTCGACCTTTACCAGGCAGACGTAAAGCTTCTATGGAAAGTAATTCTCCTCCAACACTAGTCCAGGCCAGTCCTGTGACTACTCCGACTTGATCATCTTTTTCTGCTAATCCAAATCTAAATTTAGCCACACCTAAATGACTCTCTAAATTATCAGAAGAAACAGTTACAGAAGTAGTTTCTTTTTTAACTATTTTAGTTACAACTTTACGTGCAATCTTTGCAATCTCGCGTTCTAAATTACGTACCCCAGCTTCTCGCGTGAAATTTCTTATAATTCTTAAAATAGCCTCTTCTTTTAAAACAATCTCTTTATCTTTTAAACCATGATTTTTTAGTTGTTTTGATACTAGGTGCTGTTTTGCTATTTCTATCTTTTCGTGTTCTGTGTATCCCGCAAGCGTAATAATCTCCATTCGATCGAGTAGAGGCGCTGGCATATTATATGAATTAGCTGTGGTTAAAAACATGACATCGGAAAGATCATATTCAACTTCCAAGTAATGGTCTGCAAAAGTATTATTCTGTTCAGGATCTAATACTTCTAACATCGCTGATGCCGGATCTCCTCTAAAATCTTGGCCCATTTTATCTATTTCATCTAATAAAATTAACGGATTTGATGTTTTAGCTTTCTTTAAAGCTTGGATTATTTTACCAGGCATGGAGCCAATATAAGTACGACGATGGCCACGAATCTCACTCTCATCACGTACTCCACCAAGTGAAATCCGTATAAACTCCCTCCCTGTTGCACGAGCTACAGATTTCCCTAAAGAAGTTTTACCCACACCAGGAGGTCCCACCAAACACATTATCGGCCCCTTGAGTTTTTTCGATCTTTGCTGGACTGCTAAATACTCAACAATTCGTTCTTTCACTTTTTCTAAACCGTAATGATCTTCATCTAAAATCTTCTCAGCCCTGCTCAAATCTTTTTTGATACGGCTTCGTACATTCCAAGGGATACCTAAAATCCAGTCTAGGTAGTTTCTTACCACAGTAGCCTCAGCACTCATCGGGGACATGTTTTTCAATTTTTTGATTTCAGAATCTACTTTTTCTTTTGCCTCTTTAGATAGTTTAAATCTTGCTGCTTTTTCTTCAAGCTCTGCAATTTCATTCTGACCTTCTTCGCCGTCCCCTAATTCTTTCTGAATAGCTTTCATCTGTTCATTTAAATAATATTCCCTTTGCGTACGTTCCATCTGGTTTTTCACTCGAGATTTTATTTTCTTTTCCACCTTTAAAACACTCATCTCACCTTGCATTAATCCAAAAACTTTTTCTAATCTTTCAGAGATACTAAGTGTTTCTAGTAGATCTTGCTTTTGTTCTATTTCTAAGCCTAAATGACCCGCTACTAAATCTGCTAACTTATTAGCATCAGTTGCCTCAGCTATAGAACTTAAGGCTTCCTCTGGTATATTTTTTTTTGCCTTAGCGTACCTCGAAAATTCCTCTGCTACAGAACGAAGTAAAACTTTAGTTGCTGTTTCATCGCCACTCAACTCTCTAATTTCTGACGCCCTTGCTTCAAAATAATAGTTATTTTCTATAAAACTGATTATTTTTACTCTGGTTTTGCCTTCTACTAACACTTTGACGGTACCGTCAGGAAGCTTGAGAAGTTGAAGCACATTCGCTAAAACTCCTACTTTGTAAATTCCATCTTGTTGGGGCTCATCTACTGAAGGATCAATTTGGCTTGATAAAAGTATTTGCTTATCATCTTTCATTACCTCTTCTAACGCTCTGACGGATTTCTCTCTACCCACAAATAGAGGAACAATCATATGCGGGAAAACCACTATATCTCTTAGAGGTAACACTGGGTAGTTCTCTGTAGTTTTCTCAGTCATATTTGTTCCTTTAGTATCATTATTTGTCTTTTACACATCATTAACTTTTATGTGGGTCTTACTCCTTCATGTTTCAAGGGTAATTTGTAATGATTATTGAAGGTGAAGTTGACACTTTCTTTATTCAAGTTTTGCTCTGTTAAGTATAGATTGGATACCATTTAATTAAAAAGTATAAATTCAAATAGGCTCAATATCTCCTTTGTTTAAGGTCTCAAAAAAACTTTCCTTAAACAAATTAAATTTTTGTTGCTCTATAGAATCTCTAATTTTAAGCATTAAATTTTGATAATAATGTAAGTTGTGCCATGTCAATAACATCGAACTAATTATCTCATTAGCCCTAAAAACATGGTTAAGATATGCCCTGCTGTAATTCAAACAGCATGGGCATTTACAACTAGAATCTAAAGGTCTTGGATCGTTAATATGTCGAGCATTTTTAATATTCACTACCCCTCGATGAGTGAAAGCTTGTCCCGTTCGACCAGATCTGGAGGGTAATACACAATCAAACATATCAACGCCTCGAGTTACTGCACCCACTATATCATCAGGTTTTCCTACCCCCATTAAATATCTGGGTTTGTTTTCAGGTAATAAATTGGGAGCATAATCTAGTACTCTAAACATTAACTCCTGTCCTTCACCAACAGCTAATCCACCTATAGCATATCCATCAAAACCCAAAGACTCCAAATAATCAGCACTCTCTGTTCGCTGATCTTTATTTATTCCACCTTGTTGAATGCCAAATAATGCACGTTTTGGATCTATTCCAAACTCATTTTTTGATCTAGCAGCCCATCTCATTGATAGACGCATTGAGTCCAAACTAGTTTTTTCATCAGAAGGATAAGGGGTACATTCATCAAAACACATCACTATATCAGATCCTAGCATTGTTTGGATCTGAATTGATCTCTCAGGGGTTACTAAATGGTTTGAGCCATCAATATGTGATTTGAAGGTAACCCCTTTTTCTGTTAATTTCCTCAGCTTAGTAAGACTCATAACTTGAAATCCACCAGAGTCAGTCAAAATTGGTTTATCCCAGTTCATAAATTTGTGTAGACCTCCTAAGTCTTTTATTCGTTCAGCTGTCGGTCTTAACATTAAATGGTAGGTATTACCCAAAAGAATTTCTGCCCCAGTATCCTTGACGCTACTAGGCATCATAGCCTTAACTGTTCCAGCCGTCCCCACCGGCATGAAAGCAGGGGTTTGTATGGATCCTCGCGATGTTTGAATTTCACCTCTTCTGGCATTACCATCACGTTTTTTTAGTAAGAATGAAAAATTTTTGACCAATATACTTCTTTCCTAAAATTAATTCTTAATCAAAAGGAATGATACCCCTAGACGTTTTTCTTATCAAAGCATATATTCCTTTTTAATATATTTTGATATCCTTGATATTAATTTGATAAAATCGAGCCGTTGGGAGAGGAATACATAGTGGAATTAAAGCCAAATACTGTAGGCTCATCTCAAGATGAAAAACTTGAGGGTCAACCGTTAATTAAGCCGTCTTCTACTAATCATGACCTTCATGAGAGTATCGTCGATGCGTGTAGATCAGTTTTTGATCCAGAAATCCCTGTAAACATTTTTGATCTGGGACTAATTTATACAATTGAAATAAGTAGAGAGAATAGTGTTAATATATTGATGTCTCTTACGGCTCCGGGGTGTCCAGTGGCTGGAGAAATGCCTGGTTGGGTTGAGAGAGCAGTAGAAATGGTTCCTGGAGTAAAAGATGTTAAAGTTGAACTCATATGGGAGCCACCATGGGGTATGGAAATGATGAGTGATGAAGCAAAACTAGAATTAGGTTTTATGTAATGAATAAAGGTAAAGTTAGAGATCCCATTACACTGACAGGAAAAGCTGTGCAACAAATTAAAAAACTAATGGAAAACGATAACTATTTCGGAGTAAAAGTTGGTTTAAAAAAAGGTGGGTGTGCTGGTATGGAATATACAATGGACACCGTCACATTAGCTGATCCAAATGATTTGATTATAGAAAAGGAGGGTGCACGGATAATAATAGCACCAATGGCACAAATGTTTCTTTTTGGTACTGAAATTGATTATACAATCGACATATTAGAAAGCGGATTCAAATTTACAAACCCCAATGTTACAGAAGAATGTGGATGTGGAGAATCTATCAAATTTGAACCTATTCCTGTAAAATAGAGCCTATTGAGAGTTAGTTTCTTCTTTTTAACGGATACAAATAATTTATTAGTAGAGGTAAACCGTGGCAAAACGCCGAAAACTAATTATTGGTAACTGGAAAATGAATGGCCTGCTTGCAGACTTAGTCGACTTCCAAAAAATATTAAATAATAGCAGTCCTAGCAATATAGATATAGTTATTGCGCCTCCAGTAACACTACTGAATGAGTTTGCTAAAACCCTCAGAAAAAAGAATATTTCAATATCAGGACAAAACTGTCATGACAAAGAAAAAGGTGCATATACCGGAGAGATTTCTGCCAAGATGTTGAAAGATATTGGTGCAGGTTATGTTATATTGGGCCATTCAGAACGTCGTTTAAATAATAATGAGACAGATCAACTAGTACAAACAAAAGCTTTGTCAGCAATAGAAAATAATTTAGTACCAATTATCTGTGTAGGCGAAGACGTAGAACAGTATCGATCTGATGAAACCTTAAACGTGATAGAAAAACAATTAAATCTATCAATCAACTCACAAATTCTCGATGCAAAAGCAATAATCGCTTATGAACCAATTTGGGCCATTGGTACAAAAATTATCCCTGAAATTAGAGAAATTGATAGAGTAGCTTCTTTTATAAGAAATTTCATAGGTATCCGATTTGGGGTAGAAATATCTTTACAATGTAGGATAATTTATGGTGGTTCTGTAAATAAAGAAAATGCTAGAGATATATTTTCTTTAAGGGAAGTAGACGGTGGTTTGATAGGAGGTGCCTCTCTTAAAGTACAAGAGTTTCAAAAACTTATTGAGATTTTAGTTCAAGCGACACATAGATCAAATTAGTTTACTGGAAACACAAAGCATCGGTCTCTTCGCATTGTTAACCACAAAACAGTCCCTACTTTTGGCAAGAAGACAGCGGGGACACTAGCTTTGAGATACGAACCATCTGAGTCCATAAAAAATTCAATTAAACTTTCACGACCAGTAAATCTAGAGCGCTCCACAATAGCGCGTGCGGCTACACCCTCATCTTTAGTTGGGTTGGGGCCTCTTCCATTTCGGTCAAAATCTATGCGGAGATGTTGAGGTCGAATTATAATCTCGACTTCCGTTCCATCAGAAAGTCCTGGCGTTAAAAAACGTCCAAATGGTGTATCGGTAAGAGATCCTACAGAGAAACCCTTAATCACATTTATTTCTGAGAAAAATGCCGCTGATGCCTTATCTGATGGTGAGTTATAGATATTATAAGGACTTCCTCTCTGAACAATTTCTCCATCTCTCATTAATGCAATTTCATCTGCCATGCACATTGCTTCGTACGGATCGTGAGTAACTAGTAATACCGCTGTACCCTCTTCTCTTAAGACCGATAGAGTTTCATCTCTTATTTCATCTCTTAGGCGATCATCCAAGCCGGAGAACGGCTCATCCATCAACATAATCTTTGGTTTCGGAGCCAGAGCTCGAATAAGCGCAACTCTCTGCTGCTCACCACCTGATAACTGATGAGGATACTTAAAAGAAAAGTTTTTAAGTCCTACGCGTTTTAGTAGTTCATTTACTCTATTTTTCTTATATTCACCTGTTTCTTTTAACCCAAATGCAACATTATCGTAAACGTTAAGATGCGGAAACAAAGCGAAGTCTTGGAATATTAATCCGACAGATCTACTCTCTGGTGGAGAGTCTACTGTTTCGCTTGAAACGACAATACCGTCCACTAAAATGTCTCCTTTATCAGATTTTTCTACTCCTGCAATCATTCTTAAAGTAGTAGATTTTCCACAACCCGATGGACCTAATAAACAGGTAACTTGACCTGGTGCTATAGTAAAAGAAATACCATTAACCACCTTAACTTTGGAGAATGATTTATAGAGTTTATTTATCTCTAAACGTGGTACCAAGTCACTTAATCTCTATTTTTCTAAAATTTTTTTTAAACAAGCCGATCGGTAGCAGGGGAACTACAACTAAACAAGTATAATATCTGATTTGTCGCTTTATTTATGACTTTAAACTTTTAAATTGTGGCGTTAACCGCGCCACCGTCAACTAAAATATTTTGACCAACGATATAACCTGCATGAATTGAACAAAGAAATGCACACACGGCACCAAACTCGTCGATTGTGCCTAACCTTTTGGCTGGTATGCCTAATTCCATATTTTTTTTGAGCTTTTCAACATCAACCCCTTGCTCGTCTGACATTACATTTAATAAGTTCTTTATACGGTCAGTTTGATGACCTCCTGGGAGTAAATTATTTATTGTAACGCCTGAGTGAGCGACCTGTCGTGAAGTCCCCGCAACATAGCCTGTAAGACCAGCGCGAGCAGAATTCGATAAACCAAGATTTGAAATGGGTGCCTTCACGGATTGACTAGTGATATTTATAATTCGCCCCCAACCCTTTTGCATCATTTGTGGTAAAAACTGTTTCATAAGTACAATAGGAGTTAACATATTAGACTCTAAAGCCGCTAAGAAGTCTAATTTGTCCCAATCAGCCCAGGTCCCTGGTGGAGGGCCTCCAGAGTTGGTAATCAAGATATCAATATCTCCTGCTAATGATATTATATTTTTTTGATCTTTTGTAGAAGTTATGTCACCGACTGCTATTTGGACATCAACCTCATAAGAGTTATTAATCAACTCGGCGGAGTCTAATAAGTCTTTTTCCGATCTAGCATTCATAATAATATGCACACCTGCTTCTGCTAAAGCAGTTGCACACCCAAGCCCTAGACCCTTGCTAGAGCCACATACTAGAGCTCTTTTTCCTCTGATACCTAGATCCATTATTTCCTCACCCTTTTCTTATGGTTATGCTAACAACGATATTGTACAAATACTACTCCAAGATTTATAATTTATTATAAAAAAGACCATTTCAAAATAATAAAAACTTTTACTGCCTAGCTTCGATTCTCTTCTATGCGTTGATTGCACAAAAGGATGTTCGTCTTTATAGCTATAACTATGAAAGAGTTAAATATAAATAACGAGAGTGCCACGAGTGAAATTACTCGTCGCAGAACTTTTGCGATAATAAGTCACCCAGATGCTGGAAAAACGACGCTAACTGAGAAGTTTTTATTATACGGTGGCGCTATCCAGCTTGCTGGTCAAGTCAGAGCTAAAGGTGATGCGAGAAGGACAAGATCCGATTTTATGAAAATGGAGCAAGATAGAGGTATTTCTGTTTCTGCTTCAGCGATGTCTTTTGACTTTAATCAATATAGATTTAACCTTGTGGACACTCCTGGGCATTCAGATTTTTCTGAGGATACATACAGAACATTGACTGCAGTAGACTCCGCAATCATGGTAATAGACGGGGCAAAAGGAGTGGAAAGCCAAACACAAAAATTATTTGAGGTTTGTCGTTTGAGAGAGCTACCCATAGTTACATTTTGCAATAAAATGGATAGAGAGAGTAGAGATATTTTCGAGATTATAGATGAAATCCAAGAAAGTCTTGCAATTGATGTTACGCCCATAAGTTGGCCTATTGGTTCTGGCAAAGACTTCATCGGATGTTTTGATCTGATAAACAATAGCTTAAATCTAATGGATAGAAAAGATCGTAACATAGTTGCGTCGCATATTAATATTCAAGGGTCAGACGATGCAAAGCTTAAAGAACTTATTCCAAATAATTTATATAAAAAGTTTATAGAAGAATTAGAAATGGCTAAAGAGCTACTACCATCTTTCGATAAGAAAGCCTTTAAAGAGGGTACGCAAACTCCGATATGGTTTGGGTCAGCAATTAACTCGTTTGGTGTTCTAGAACTTATGAATGGCATAGCAAAATACGCACCGAAGCCCCAAGCTCAGGGGACGCAAACTAGAGAAATAAAACCAGAAGAGAAAAAAGTAACGGGCTTCGTCTTTAAAGTGCAAGCTAATATGGACCCAAAACATCGAGATCGCGTGGCGTTTGTAAGAATATCTTCCGGACATTTCAAAAGGGGGATGAAGTTAAATCATGTCAGAGCGCAGAAGGTACTGACAATTCCGAATCCCGTACTTTTTCTCGCGAATGACCGAGAGCTCGCAGATCAAGCATGGCCAGGGGATATCATCGGTGTACCTAATCATGGGCAACTCCGGATTGGAGATACTCTAACTGAAGGAGAATCTCTCAGAGTTACTGGGATACCCTCATTTGCACCTGAACTACTCAAGGCCTGTAGACCGGGCGATCCGTTAAAGGCCAAGCATCTAGAAAAAGCCTTAAAGCAATTTTCTGAAGAAGGTGCCGCAAAAGTTTTTAAGCCCAGCTTAGGGTCAGGCTATATTGTTGGTGTTGTAGGCGCACTACAATTCGAGGTACTAGCCAGCAGAATTGAGCTTGAATATGGCTTACCAGTTAACTTTGAAGCATCTCAATTCACTTCAGCAAGATGGATTTCAGGCCCTAAAAATATTATTTTTAAATTTGTAGAGAATAATAAACCCCACATTGCATATGATAATGATGGTGATTTGATATATTTGACTCGTATTCAATGGGATATTGATAGAATAACGAGAGACTTTCCTGAAATAACATTAAATACAACAAAAGAGCTTATGATTTAATTACTTTTTATTACTATAATCAAAATTATTGACCAATCTGTCTTGATACAGTATGCCGAACGCGTTCGAAGAGTTCGTCTTCTAACCGACGCATGGACGCGTTGTTTGTGGCGTCTAAAAACTAATGTGATGTGAAAATCATATTTTTTGGAATTATATGCAAAAATTTTCAGAGCTGAAGCTCAACCCAAAAGTACTAAAAGCCGTAGAAGAAGTAGGTTATATTAATCCTACACCAATTCAATTAGGAGCTATTCCGGTAGCTTGTGAAGGTAGAGATGTACTTGGAATTGCTCAGACAGGTACGGGTAAAACTGCAAGTTTCACACTACCAATCATAACTCTTCTAAATAGAGGACGCGCTCGCGCAAGAATGCCACGTTCACTGGTATTAGCTCCAACCAGAGAGTTGGCAGCGCAGGTTGCTGAAAATTTTGAAACTTATTCCAAATATACAAAACTCACAAAGGCATTACTTATCGGAGGGGTTTCATTTAAAGAACAAGATCTTCTTATAGACAAAGGGGTTGATGTACTGATAGCCACCCCAGGCCGCCTTATTGACCATTTTGAAAGAGGAAAGCTGTTACTCACCGGGGTACAAATAATGGTAGTAGATGAAGCTGATAGAATGCTAGATATGGGTTTTATTCCTGATATTGAACGAATATTCAAACTTACACCTTTTACCCGCCAAACATTATTCTTTTCGGCTACTATGGCACCTGAAATTGAAAGAATAACCAACACATTCTTATCAAATCCAATTCGTATCGAAGTTTCGCGCCAGGCAACGGCGTCAGAAACTATTTCTCAAGAACTATATAAAACCGTAGGGTCAAAAAAAATAAATCAATCTAAAGAAAAACGAGATCTTTTGAGAGTTTTGATAGAACAGGAAGGAGAACAGCTCACTAATGGAATAATTTTTTGTAACAGAAAAACTGACGTTGATATAGTGCATAAATCTCTGAAAAAGCATGGTTATAATTCACAATCCATACATGGCGATTTGAGCCAAATTCAAAGGACAAAAACACTCGATGGATTTAGAGATGGTAGTATAAGACTACTCGTAGCCTCAGATGTTGCAGCTCGAGGTTTAGATATACCAAGTGTTTCACACGTCTTTAACTATGATGTACCTAATAACGCAGAAGATTATGTGCACAGGATAGGTAGAACTGGAAGAGCAGGTAGAAAAGGAAAAGCAATGACCATTTCTACTCCTAAAGATGAAAAGTTAATTGAAGCGATTAATGGCTTAACTGGGTCCAATATACCAATAAGAAACATTAACGTTGTGGAAAAATCACGGCCATTATCAAAAATAAATAATGGCCAAAAAGAAGAAAAGTCAAAGAGTGCCTCCAAACAACCAATTAAAAAATTAACTAAAAGTGAAAAGACTGTTAATACTAATAATAGCGATCCGAAATCTCCAGAAAAAAGTAAAATAAAAGATCTTGAAGAAGAATTTTCAATGCCAAATTTTATAACTTTGAGTTTCCAAGAGCGTCAATAATAGGAACTGATCGATACCTCAAGCCAGTCTTGAAATTATAGTTAGTACTTCTGGTTTTTTTCCTATTTCTAGCGAACATGTTTTCTTTACTAGGCGCTTGATCTGTTCTTTTACCTTTATATCGTCAATAAAATCTTTCCTACTCCAAAACTGTGTTGAGCTAATAATTTCATTTTCAATTACTTCACATAAATTATTTTCAGACGAGCTTTTCTCTGAGAGGCCAACAAGTTCGCACAACACCTCATCTAGTAATTCATCATTTTCATCAATCAGAATATTTACTATTACCTGCCCATTAACAGCAATTTTTATTCTATCTCTTATTACTCCATCATAAGAGCCGATGTAACTAGAACCGTCTTGATAAATACGACCTGTTTCTACATGATTAATTACCTTTGAAGCACTACCGGATAGAGCTACCACCGTTCCGTTGGTGGCTAATACACTATTAATATTTTGCTCAGCAGCTAACTTACAATGTTCTCTCAACATTCTGTGCTCTCCATGCATCGGAATTATGACCTGTGGATTTATTAATTTATGGAATTTCTTCAAGTCAGGTCTATTAGCGTGTCCGGAGACATGATAATGGCCCATAGATTCATCTATGACGTCAACCCCAATTTCGCTCAAATTATTAATAATTTTACTAACAGCAACCTCATTTCCTGGGATTACTTTCGATGAAAAAAGAAATAAGTCATTCTCTTTTAATGAAAACCCTTTAAACTTCCCTTTACTTAATTGTGCAGACGCCGCTCGCCTTTCACCTTGAGAACCTGTGACAATCAATAGTAGATTTTCCCTTGCAATATCCAAGGCCTCATCTGGTGACACAATAGCCGGAAAATCTGTTATTACTCCCGTCTTAAAACCTGCAGAGATCATTCGGTTAAGCGCGGCGCCTAATAATACTACAGACCTACCAGAAGCGACCCCAATATTGGCTAATGTTCTTACCCTAGCTATATTAGATGCAAAAGTGGTTGCTACGACCATTCCACTGCAGTCGTTTATTAATTCTTTTATAGGCTCTTTTACAGATTCTTCTGATCTACCCGAATGAGTACTGAACACATTTGTAGAGTCGCATACTAGGGCTTTTACTTCGCCTATGTTTGACCAAATTTTTTCGTCAAACGGATCTCCTAATCCCGGGTCAGTATCTAATTTAAAGTCTCCTGAGTGAACTATTCTGCCAGCTGGACTATCAATAACTAAAGCGGACGCCTCAGGTATTGAGTGACTTACAGGAACAAAGCTAACATCGAATTCTCCAACACTGACCTTTTGGGGCATAGATTCTACGATATTTATTTTATTAATATCGCACCCATGCTCCTCCAATTTTAAAAGTGCAATATGAGCAGTAAATTTTCTTACAAAAATTGGAGCATCCAAACGATCATAAAAATGCCCCAAACCACCTATGTGATCTTCATGAGCATGAGTAATAAATATAGCATCTAATCTATCTTTTCGTTCAACAATCCAGCTTAGATCTGGGAAAATAAGGTTTACCCCTGGGGAGGTTTCCATATCAGGAAACGTTACTCCTAAATCCACCATAATAAAACGCTCTGATCCTGGCTCACCGTATCCATAGATATACATATTCATGCCAACCTCTCCGGATCCTCCAAGAGGTAAATAAATCAAATTTTTTTTAACCATTAAGAATTCTCTCTATTGAACTCGTGGATTTTTATCAAACCAAACATAGTCAAATTATCATCAAAAATATCAAAAATATTATCTCCACTTTGAAATAATGGAGCTAATCCACCCGTCCCAATAATCTGCATATCTTTCCCGTATTCTTGTTTAATTTTTGAGGTTGTTTCTTTTACTAGGCCTATATAACCCCAGAATATTCCTGACTCCATACAGGCCACTGTGTTTGTACCAATTACACGCTCAGGCTTTCGGACATCAACGTGTGGAAGTGCGGCAGCTGCTTGATGAAAAGCTTCTACACTAACATTTACGCCAGGCGATATTACGCCACCAATATAGGCTCCATCATCCGCCACTACATCAAAAGTTGTGGCCGTACCAAAATCAACAATTATTAGATTTCCACCATATCTACTAAAACCCGCAACGGTGTTAACAAGTCTGTCCGGCCCCACATTTGTACCACGATCTACTCTTACTTCGATAGGTAAGTTGCAATCCTCTTTACCTACCACCAGCGGACGGGTGTTAAAATATCTGTCAGCCAACACTCTCAGATTAAAAACTACCCGTGGAACTGTTGCTGAAATAACAACTGCGTCAATTGACACATTAATTTCCTGCGCTTTCATAAGCGCAGATAACCAAACGTAATACTGGTCTGCTGTACGCTGCCATTCTGTAGAGGTACGCCACGTAGCAATAAAATTTGAGCCATCCCATATCGAGAATACAGTATTAGAATTACCACAATCAACAGCTAAAAGCATTGGGACTCTTCAAAATATATATCTCCAGCATGTATTACGCGTGTACTATTCTTCAACTTCAAAACTAAATTACCGCTCTCATCAATTGTATCAAAAATACCTTTATTCTCCTCTGAGAAAGTACGAGCTACAATCATCTCTCCGACCC
This sequence comes from Paracoccaceae bacterium, assembly GCA_045565015.1. Classification (GTDB taxonomy): domain Bacteria; phylum Pseudomonadota; class Alphaproteobacteria; order Rhodobacterales; family Rhodobacteraceae. The sequence goes on along the minus strand of JBJLGD010000039.1, from coordinate 64,694 downwards.
CATATGCTCTATCCAACCATACCCTTCGTATTTTTTGGAAACCGAATTTTAACAACTGAGTCTCCCAATAAGCGAAATTAGACGCTAGATAAACAAGAAAATCCTCTGGACCTATTTTAATAGAAAAATCTTCTAAACTTATTGGTTCTACTTTTTGTTTGTTTGACACAGTTGGAATTTTAGGAAGATTAACTAAATTTACTCCAATACCAATTTTCAAAAACTTGGTTTTTTTTCCTGAGTTATTACTCTCCAATAAAATTCCTGAAACTTTTTTAAAATCCATCAAAACATCATTGGGCCACTTAAGTAAAAAAAGCTCTGGCCTCTGCGTAACTTGTGCTAAAGTATCAAAAAGAGCCAATGCGGCAACAAATGACCTCATAGCAAGAGAGGCCAAAGGTTCATTTAATTTCATCGCTAAAGTTGCAGAAAAATTTCCTTTTGGGTTTTCCCAATATCGTCCTTTTCTACCATACGCGTTAGTTTGATGCTTGGCTAATATCCAAGTTGGTTTAATAATTTCAGTTTCTCTACGATTTGCTTCGATCATGGTACTGTCAACGTGATCTATAACTATCTTATTGACCCCCAAAGGCCAATTAATTGACGAGCGCACGAGCCGCTATTTCAGTTAATGTTTCAAGACCAAACAAATTTATAACACCGAACACCATTGCTGCAGCACTCACTATTAGAACAGTCTGATTTAAGATTGACGGTGATTGATCAAGCTCCCGATGACCTTCGCCAAAATAGATATAAAATACAATCCTCAAATAATAAAACGCTCCAATTACCGATGCAATTACACCAATAACTGCCAAAAAGACCAAGTCAGAAGATATCGCCGCTTTTAATACATAAAATTTTCCAAAAAAACCTAATAATGGTGGTATTCCTGCTAGACTAAACATTAATATTAAAAGAGCTAATGATCTTCCAGGATTACTCTTGGAGTACATTTGCAGACTATCGATATCTGATACTGGCTGGCCATCTTTTTCCATTGATAAAATGAAAGAAAAAGTTCCAATATTCATTATTACGTAGATTACCATATAAATTAACATCGACTGCACCCCATCGAAGCCACCGGACGCTAATCCCATCAAGGCAAAACCCATATGAGAAATAGACGAATAAGCCATAAGACGTTTTATATCTTTTTGTCCAATTGCCGCCACTGCCCCAAAAAGCATAGACAATATCGAGAATAGGATAAGAATTTGCGACCAATCATTAACAGCACCTCCAAATGCATCGTGTGCCACACGAGCAAATAAACCCATAGCGGCGACCTTTGGTGCAGTAGCTAATAGTGCCGTAACTGATGTCGGGGATCCTTCATAAACATCGGGTGTCCACATATGAAACGGCACAGCAGATACTTTAAAAGCCATGCCAATGAGAAGAAATACTAAGCCAAAAATAAATCCTAGAGAATTACCCTCAACTGCTGCAACACTAAAGATTTCTGTAAATACAGTCGATCCAGAATATCCATAAATTAAAGAGGCTCCATACAAGAGCATGCCTGAAGATAGGGCTCCCAATACAAAATATTTTAATCCCGCCTCTGTCGATTTTACGTTATTACGATCAAAAGCCGCTAAGACGTATAATGATAAAGATTGAAGCTCCAATCCCATATAAAGTAGCATAAGGTCCCCAGCAGAAACCATAAGCATCATGCCTATTACTGAAAGACAAATAAGAATAGGGTATTCGAACTTGAAAAGGCCATTTCGTTTTAAAAATTCTTGAGACATTATTAAAACTGCCGAAGCTGAAAGCAAGATAACAACTTTTAAAAATCTAGAGTATGGATCATCAATAAAAGCTCCTCCAAAAGCTGTAAGAGTCTCCCCACCCTGCAAACTCACGTAAATTGCTATAACCGAAAACATTGTCACAATGCACCACAACACAGCAGATGAAACTTTATCTTTCCCACCATAGACTGCGCCTAAAAGAGCGATCATTGCAAATATTGATAGAGTGATTTCAGGTAGGAGTATTTGGATTACTTCAGAAAGCCCATGGAAATCTGACCAACCAAAATATTCATTCTGTCCTACTAGATTCTCTGATTTAATATTCATCTCAAAACCTTAATAACTATCAGAGCTGGAGATAGAAAGTTTCTGCTCTAATATTGCCATCTCATAGTTTTCTATTAATGCATTAACAGTTGGACCTATAATATCCAATGCTAAAGATGGGTAAAATCCAAGTAAAATAGTCATAATGATTAAAGGGGTGAAAATAAGCTTTTCTCGTAAATTCATATCAGATATGGTCTTAAGACTTTCTTTTATAAGATCTCCCATTACTACTCTGCGGTATAACCATAAGGCGTATGCTGCAGATAATATTACCCCAGTCGTAGCAAAAAAAGCGATCCAGGTATTAACCTTAAACACTCCAATAATTGTTAAAAACTCTCCAACAAACCCTGAAGTTCCAGGCAACCCAACATTTGCCATCGTAAACAACATAAATACTAGGGCGTACGCAGGCATTCGATTTACCAACCCTCCATATGCCTCGATTTCACGCGTGTGCATTCGATCATAAATTACACCAACACATAAAAATAATGCTCCTGATATAAACCCATGTGAAATCATTTGGAAAATAGCACCATCAATTCCCTGCTGATTCAATGCAAATATTCCCATGGTAACAAAACCCATATGAGCAACAGAGGAATAAGCTATTAATTTTTTCATATCAGTTTGAACGAGTGCAACAAATGACGTATAAACGATGGCAATTACGCTGACCCAAAGGACAAAAGGACTCAAAAATTCAGATGCAACAGGGAACATTGGGATAGAAAAGCGTAAAAACCCATAGCCTCCCATCTTCAAAAGTACGGCTGCAAGCACTACCGAACCAGCGGTAGGAGCTTGGACATGAGCATCAGGTAACCACGTATGAACCGGCCACATCGGCATTTTTACAGCAAAACTCGTAAAAAAAGCGACCCACATCAGTGTCTGCATTCCACCGATAATACTATATCCCAGAATTTCAACAGACTTTGAACTGAACTTATGTTGTAAAAGAGCATTAATATCTGTAGTTCCAGCATCTATATACATAGCTATTATCGCGATCAGCATTAGTACTGACCCCAAAAGAGTATACAAAAAGAACTTAAACGAAGCATATATCCTGTTGGCACCCCCCCATATTCCAATGATTAAAAACATAGGAATCAAACCAGCTTCAAAGAAAAGGTAAAATAGGATTAAATCTAGAGCACAAAAAACACCTAACATAAGAGTTTCAAGAACTAATAATGCTACCATATAATCTTTAACTCTGTGACTGACTCCCCAGCAGCTTGCTATTACTAAAGGCATCAAGAAAGTTGTCAATAAAACAAACAGAATTGAAACTCCGTCAACGCCCATCTTATATCTTAAGCCTAGAAGCCATTGTCTATCTTCAACAAACTGGAAATTGACACTTGTTTGATCAAAGCCTGTATATAAAAATATGGACGTGAAAAATGTTGCAAGAGATGCAATTAGAGCCAACCATTTTGCATTTGTCTGCGCAGCCTCGTCATCACCCCTAAGGAAAACGGCCAAGATTATCGCCGCTATCAACGGCATAAAGGTCATAATTGTTAGAAGATTTTCCACTATTAATTACCCATCCCAATTACAACCCAAGTAATTAAAACTAAAACACCTAAAATCATAACAAAAGCATAGTGAAAAATAAATCCGGATTGAACTTTACTAGCGATACGTGAGCAGAAAGGGATAATTGACAAAGCAATTCCATTTATTGTTCCATCTATTATATTCCCATCACCTCGGACCCAGAGTATTTTCCCAAGTTTTTTTGAGCTTTTGATAAAGATGAGTTCATAAATTTCATCAAAGTACCATTTATTAAATAAAAATTTATAGATATATCTTTGTTGATCAGCTAAGCGTTTTGGTAAGGATTTATCTCTGATATAAAAAATCCAAGCTATCCCAAATCCAATTATCATTGCTAAGAAAGGTGATACTTTTACCCATTTTGGTACATGATGGGCCTTTTCAATAACGTGATTATCCGGCCCAATAAATATCGCACCTTCACCAAGACCTTGCAGTTTTGCTAATGCTTTATATTTTGCTTGTCGCTTTTCGTAGAAATTTGGGTCCTGCACTGTATGATTAATCGTGTTACTTTTTATTACTTCTGCATTAGCCGCAATCGAAGGGTTTTTTGTATGGCCGTTATTACTTTTTAATGCATGTGTTTCGGTATGAGAAATTCCAAAAAACGTCTCAACCTCATGATGATCTCCAAAGAAAGGTTTGAAGAAGATCATTCCTGAGAATATCGCTCCAGCACCCAAAACTGCTAAAGGCAATAACATTGTAGTCGGAGATTCATGCGCGTGATCATGTTTGTTAATATCACCCCGCGGAACTCCATAGAAAGTCAAAAACATCAATCTCCAACTATAAAAACTAGTAAAGCATGCCGCAGTAATTAATATCCAAAATGAAGAGTTTGAACCTGCCCCATACGCAGTCTCTATAATTGCGTCTTTCGAAATAAATCCGGCAAACCCAAAATGTGTTAAAGGAATTCCAACACCCGTTATTGCAAGTGTACCAATCATCATCGCCCAAAAAGTATAAGGGATTTTTTTCCGTAGTCCGCCATAATTTCGCATATCTTGTTCATGATGCATAGCGTGTATCACGGAGCCAGCCCCCAAGAATAACATTGCTTTAAAAAATGCATGCGTTAATAGATGGAACATTGCCACCGAGTACGCTCCCAAGCCTGCAGCAACAAACATGTAACCTAGCTGTGAACACGTTGAATAGGCTATAACCCGCTTTATATCATTCTGAACCAACCCTACACTGGCTGCAAAAAATGCAGTTGCTGCCCCTACTATTACGACAAGGTTTGTTGCTGCAGGCGCAAACTCCATTAACGGTGACATTCTACAAACAAGAAAAACTCCAGCTGTAACCATGGTTGCCGCATGAATTAACGCAGAAACAGGGGTTGGACCTTCCATTGCATCTGGAAGCCATACATGTAGAAATAGCTGTGCTGATTTTCCCATAGCCCCCAGAAAAAGGAGTATTGCTATCAAATTTGCTGCGTTCCAATCCCTCCACAGAAACCTTACATCTGTATCTGCTATTTCAGGAATCGCTTGAAAAATTTGAGTTAAATTAATGCTTTCAACTAAAAAATATAACCCAAAAATTCCCAATAAAAAACCAAAATCACCAACTCTGTTTACTACAAAGGCTTTAATTGCTGCACTATTTGCGGACGATTTTTTATAATAAAAGCCAATGAGTAAGTAAGATGCCACCCCAACGCCTTCCCAACCAAAAAACATTTGAAGCAAGTTATTTGCAGAGACAAGCGCTAGCATAGTGAAAGTAAAAAATGATAGATAAGCAAAAAATCTTGGTCTGTAACTTTCATTTTCTTCAAAATTCATATCATTTTGCATATATCCAAAGCTGTAAAGGTGAACCAAGCTTGATACAGTTGTGATAACAATAAACATAATGGCCGTAAGCCTATCGAAACGAATAGCCCAATCTGTAGACAATGACCCACTTTCTATCCAACGCAAAATACTAATATTAACTGTAACACCGTCAAAACTTACGAATAAAATCCACGATAAAATAGCCGACAGAAATAATAAGCCAGTTGATACCCAACAAGCAGAATTTTCGCCGATAAATTTCCACCCAAAGCCACAAATAAGTGCCCCTATCAACGGCGCGAACAAGACCAGAGTTTCCATATTAGTTAACCCTTCATCACGTTAGCATCATCGACTAAAATAGAGCCACGGCTTCGATAAAAGCAAACAAGTATCGCAAGCCCGATAGCTGCTTCAGCAGCTGCCACGGTTAAAACAAACAGTGTGAATACTTGCCCGACCAAATCACCCATAAAGCTGGAAAATGCAACAAGATTTATATTTACGGCCATCAATATAATCTCAATAGCCATTAATATAATTATTATATTTTTTCTATTAACAAAAATACCAAAGATGCCAATTATAAATAAAATAGCCGAAAGAAATAAATAATGTTCAACTCCTATCATACTACTGGATACCTTTACCTGACTCGACATCTTTGATTTCTAACTGTTCCGATGGATCACGATAGATCTGTTTTAAAACATCTTGCCGTTTAACGTCGGGACGATGCCTAATAGTAAGGACTATTGCACCTATCATTGCCACAAGAAGAATTAGACCAGCAATCTGAAAAAGATAGATATACTGACTATAAATTATTTTCCCAAGAGCAATTGTATTATGTGTACTTGACGGATCTGGAGTGAGAGCCGCTCGCGCTTGCTCGACGGTTTCAGCCGTCTGCCAGATACCAAATATTAACGAAAGCTCCATCAATAAAACAACGCAAATTAATCCGGCAACTGGCATATATCGAGCAAATTCACTCTTTAATTTACTGAAATCTATATCTAACATCATTACAACGAACAAAAATAAGACTGCCACTGCACCAACATAAACAATTACTAAAAGCATAGCTACAAACTCAGCTCCTAGAAGAACAAATAACCCCGCAGAAGTTAAAAACATTAAGATCAACCACAAAACTGAATGGACAGGGTTACGAGACACGACAACTAATAACGCTGCACTCACAACAATAGTCGCAAAAATATAAAAAGATATATCCGCTAATTGCATTAAATTTTCTATTCCTTTTTTAGTATTTTTTAATTCTTGTTTTTTTCAGCACTGGTACCTATTTCTCCGATTTAAATTGACACAATTTCTCTGAATGACAGATATCATCGATACGGCGCATCTAGTTCAATATTGCGAGCTATCTCAGCTTCCCATCTATCACCGTTAGATAGTAGCCTGTCCTTATCATAAAAAAGCTCTTCTCGAGTTTCTGTAGCAAACTCAAAGTTAGGACCCTCAACGATTGCATCAACTGGACACGCTTCCTGGCAAAAACCACAATAGATACATTTTGTCATGTCAATATCATAGCGTGTTGTACGTCTAGAACCATCATCTCTAGGTTCTGCATCTATTGTAATAGCTTGAGCTGGGCATACAGCTTCACATAGTTTACATGCAATACATCTCTCTTCACCATTTGGGTATCTTCTCAGTGCATGTTCACCTCGAAACCGCGGTGATATAGGACCTTTTTCATGTGGGTAATTTAAGGTAGCTTTTGGAGAGAAAAAATATCTAATCCCTAAACCGAAGCCTTTAATAAAATCAAACAGAAGAAAGTATCTAATTTTTCGTGCTAAACTTACTGACATTTTACACTCCCACTGCCCATCTTGCATAAAATCCACCTAATACACCGAATTGTGCAAAGAATGCTACAAGGATTACCCAACCCAATGAAATTGGTAGGAATACTTTCCAGCCCAGCCTCATAAGTTGATCATATCGATATCTCGGAACCACGGCCTTGACCATTGAAAACATAAAAAAGAAAAAAGCCATTTTTAAAATCATCCAATGAGGACCGTCAGGAAGGAAGGGAAAAGGTGATAACCAACCTCCAAAAAATAAAAGTGAGATCAGAGCACACATCAAAAATATTGCTATATACTCTCCTGCCATAAAGAGTAAAAATGGGGTAGAAGAATATTCCACTTGATATCCAGCTACTAATTCTGACTCAGCTTCTGGAAGATCAAAAGGTGGTCTATTTGTTTCAGCAAGTGCTGAAACAAAAAATAAAATCACCATAGGGAAGTGAGGGAGCCAATACCAATTAAAGAAACCCAGACTACCTTTTTGAGCAAGAACTATATCTGAAAAATTTAACGATCCGGTTGAAATTACGATTCCAACTATGATTAATCCAATCGATACCTCATAGGAGATCATTTGAGCTGCCGACCTTAATGCTCCTAAAAAGGGATATTTCGAGTTGGAGGCCCAACCACCCATGATAACACCGTAAACCTCTAAGGAACCAATCGCAAAAACATATAATATCGCAACGTTAATATCTGCTAAAACCCAGCCGGTATTAAATGGAATAACTGCCCAAAGCATCATTGCCAGAACAAAACTCAATAGTGGAGCCATGATGAAAACAGTTTTATCAGCTCCAGCTGGAATAACGATCTCTTTGAGTACATATTTGAGAGCGTCCGCAACCGATTGAAGTAATCCCCATACACCAACCACATTTGGGCCCCGTCTCATTTGCACTGCCGCCCAAATTTTTCTATCACCATAAACTAAAAAAAGTAGTGAAATCATTACAAACCCAATAACACATAGACATTGGGCTATTATTAGAATGAATATTCCCGGAGTTGTTGCTAGGAAATCACTCATAACAACACACCATGGATTTTCTTTCAAAGTTTTTCATTGACTATTCTGCCGCAATTTCTAATTTTTTTTCTGTTTCATTCAAGTTACTTAACTCTGACATAACTTGACTTGCTCGAGCTATTGGATTCGTTTTATAAAAATCAACACACCTATTATTAATTTTTTTATCCTTAATTTTTTGATGTTTTAAATCTAAAATACTATTTTTTGGCACAATATCTATTTCTCCCAAAAAAGGTATTTCTTCGAATAGTTTTGATCTTAGAGCTTCGATGTTGTCAAAAGGTAAAGGTTTTTCTAAAGCTCCAGATAGTGCACGTAAAATTGCCCAATTCTCTTTCGCTTCTCCTGGAGGAAAACTTGCTCTTACTGCCATCTGTGGGCGGCCCTCGGTGTTTACGAAAATTCCAGTTTCCTCCGTATATGCTGCTGAGGGAAAAATTATATCTGCTCTATGAGCACCTCTATCTCCATGCGAACCCTGATAAATTACAAAAGGTCCTTCATTTATATCTATTTCATCGACTCCTAAATTAAAGATAACTTCGGAAGTTTCCAGTAATGAAAGAATTCCCTTTTCGCTAGCACAACCGACATCTAAGGCTCCGACTCTCCCTGCAGCAGAATGCAAAACCAACATACGTTTTGAAACGGACATACAATGATTCAAAATAGCTTCACAATCTCCATCTTGAAGCGCTCCTAAGCCAACAATAACTATAGTGTTTTCATCACAAGAAATATCCGTTATGTTTGAACGCTTGTTTCCTAAGTATTCATAATCAAAAGTCATTTCAATTTGTGGTCCTACCACACTTACCTTACAACCGTCTAACCAAGCTTTTCGAATTCGAGCATTTAAAACTGGGGACTCATTAACTGGGTCAGCTCCAATAATTATAATTTCTTTTGCAGTGTCCAAGTCTTCAATAGAAACATTACCTGCATACGCAGATCTATTGTGGATTGGAAAATCTATTCCATCCACACGACATTCTGTTACTCCATTTAAACTATCGATTAATTTTTTCAATGAAAAGGCAGACTCTACAGACGTAAGATCGCCGATTATACCACCTATCTTTTTATCTTTAATATTAACTACTGCTAAGTCTATTGCTTCGTTCCAAGTAGCTCTTCTTAAATTTCCGTTTTCTCTAATGTATGGTACATCCAACCTCTGCAATCGCAAGCCGTCCCAAACAAATCGAGTTTTATCCGAAATCCATTCCTCATTAATACCATCGTGATTACGGGGAAGAATTCTCATCACCTCTCTTCCTTTTGTATCAACGCGTATGTTAGCACACAAGGAATCCATGACATCAATGGTCTCTGTTTTACTCAATTCCCAGGGACGAGCAGTGAAAGCATAAGGTTTTGAAACCAGAGCTCCTACAGGGCATAAATCAATAATATTTCCTTGCAGGTTACTCTTTAATGTTTGGCCTAAATAAGATGTAATTTCAGAATCTTCGCCCCTTCCCGTTTGCCCCATCTGAGATACTCCTGCAACTTCAGTAGTAAACCTAACGCAACGAGTGCAAGAAATACATCTAGTCATATGAGTCTCGACAAGTGGTCCTAAATCCAAATCTATATTTGCTCTTTTAGGCTCTATATAACGCGAGAAATCGACACCGTATGCCATAGCCTGATCTTGTAAATCACATTCACCACCTTGATCACATATTGGACAATCTAAAGGATGATTTATTAACAAAAATTCCATGACACCTTCTCGAGCTTTTTTGACCATGGGAGAGTTTGTTTTCACAGCTGGCAGCTCCCCATTTGGACCAGATCTTAAATCTTTTACCTGCATTGCGCAGCTTGCAGACGGCTTGGGAGGTCCGCCAACTACTTCGACCAAACACATCCTACAGTTTCCCGCTATCGAAAGTCTTTCATGATAACAAAATCTTGGAATTTCGATACCGATTTCTTCACAGGCCTGAATGAGGGTCATAGCCGGATCAACTTCTATTTCTGTATCATCTATAATAATTTTTCTAAGATCTGTCATGTATGAATTATCTCACTTCACATTTTCCAAAAAAACTTAAATCTTTTAGGGTCCGTTCCATTCTCCAGTCTCCGGTATTTTCATCAATCGACCAATCTACATTTGAATTTCCGTATTTAATAAGACAATATTTCGTCGCTTCAAATCTCACAGACTCTCTAACGTCATTCAATTTTTGTTGTTCATTTTTTACCTTAACAATAAAACTATCCGAGTTTTTATTAACTTTTAGAGTAGCCTTATATGGTAATTTTTCCACTGGTCGCGTCTTGAACATTTTTTGATAAGTATCTATTGATCCACAACAAGATATAAAAGCAAAAACTAAAACATAACATAATATTTTTTTACTCATAAATAACATTTCATTCTGCTGCTAAGTTAGATACTGATCTCATTCTTTTTGACTTTATTCGTTCTTCTATTTCTCCTCTAAAATGTCTGATTAATCCCTGTATCGGCCAGGCAGCTGCATCTCCCAATGCACAAATCGTATGACCCTCTACTTGTTTGGTTACGTCAAGTAACATATCAACTTCCTCAGGGTTTGCGTCACCGGTAACCAGCCGCTCCATGACACGCATCATCCAACCAGTCCCTTCCCTACAAGGCGTGCACTGCCCGCAAGATTCGTGTTTGTAAAACTTAGATAATCGCCATATTGCCTTGATTATATCTGTACTATTATCCATTACAATTACGGCAGCTGTTCCGAGACCGGATTTATGATCTCTTAACCAATCAAAGTCCATAATTGCTTCTTTATGCATGAGTTCTCCTGGTAAACATGGAACAGATGAGCCTCCAGGTATCACCGCTTTTAGGTTTTTCCACCCTCCTCTAATTCCACCACAATGTTTATCGATTAACTCTTCAAAAGTTATCGACATTTCCTCTTCCACGACACAGGGGGAATTCACATGGCCAGAAATAGCAAAAAGCTTTGTACCGTAGTTATTTTCTCTTCCAAAACTTTTGAACCATCCAGCTCCCCTACGAAGTATGGTTGGCACCACAGCAATTGACTCGACATTATTAACCGTAGTGGGGCAACCATACAAACCTGCGCCAGCGGGAAATGGTGGTTTCATCCTAGGCATCCCCTTCCGACCCTCTAAACTCTCCAAAAGAGCCGTTTCTTCGCCGCAAATATATGCGCCCGCTCCATGATGCAAAAATAAATCAAAATCAAAACCAGATTTTGCTGCATTCCTACCTAATAGTTTTTCTTCATAACACTCATCTATCGCAGCCTGTAATATCTCCCTCTCCCTGACATATTCACCTCTAATATAAATGTAACAGGTGTTAGCATTCATCGCAAAAGAGGCTATCAAACATCCTTCAATTAAAGTGTGAGGATCATGACGGAGTATCTCTCTGTCCTTACAAGTTCCAGGCTCTGATTCATCTGCGTTTACAACCAAGTAAGAAGGCCTACCGTCACTTTCTTTTGGCATAAAAGACCATTTTAGACCTGTCGGAAAACCTGCGCCACCGCGGCCCCTTAAACCAGATTCCTTCATAGTACTTATAATATTCTCTCTGCCTTGCTTAATTAGGTTTTTTGTATCATCCCAGTGCCCACGAAGAATTGCACCCTTCAATGAACGGTCGTGCATCCCATAAATATTAGTAAAAATTCTATCTTGATCTAAAAGCATTAATTAATTTTTCCTATCTTTCTTACTGACTCTCCAAACACGAAAAACAACCAGCATGACCCATAAAAAACCTAAGAAAGCAAAGCTATCAAAAACAAAAGCTAGTCTGAAGTCCCAGCTAAAATAATGACCAAGCCATTGAGCGATTAACCAAACAACCGCAACCAAAAAAAGTACTAAGGATGCAATTTTCGATGGGTTATCAATATTCCCATAAATTAAGTTTTTAAATTTATCAGTCATTCTTATTTTTTTGATACCTTTTTGCTAACTTTATTTGGATTAATTCTCTTTATCGTATCTCCTAAGTTTTTCGCCAATTGAACAGAAGCATTGAACTGATTCTTTCCACTTTCATATCCAGTCAAACTGGTTAACCCTTTCAAGGGTTCAGAAGAGTAGCGACCTATCTGAGAACCTGGATTAGGAACTTTTCCTACTGCCAGTAACTCCAATATATTTTTAAAATTCTTTGGATTAAGATCTTCGTAATAATCTTTACCAATCTGTACCATTGGCGCATTTGAGCAAGAACCAAGACACTCAACTTCTTCCCAACTAAACTTTCCATCCTTACTTAGAGTGTTCTGATCTGGTGATATCATCTTTTGACAAATTTTAGTTAGATCTTCAGAACCACAAATCATACAGGATGTAGTTCCACAAACCTGTATATGTGCAACAGAGCCAACAGGTTCCAAATGAAACATAAAATAAAACGTTGCTACCTCAAGTACTCGAATATAATCCATTTCCAGAAAATCTGCCACATACTCTATAGCTGGACGCGACAGCCATCCTTCTTGTTCTTGTGCTCGCCATAAGAGAGGAATTACGGCAGACGCTGCCCTACCCTCAGGGAACTTTTTTAGCTGTTCCTTTGCCCAAGCCTCATTTTTCTTTGAAAAAACAAAAGCTTCGGGTTGAACTGCATTAAGACGTCTAAGCATTATCTATCTATCTCACCAAAAACTACGTCCCATCGTACCAATTATAGCTGAAACATCCGCTAGTTGATGTCCCTTACACATATGATCAATCGCTTGCAAATGTAAAAATCCTGGTGCTCTCAATTTAGCCCTGTAAGGCCTATTTGTTCCATCTGCGACTAAGTAAACACCAAACTCTCCCTTAGGAGCCTCAACCGAGGCATAAACTTCGCCGTCTGGAACATGAAACCCCTCAGTGTAAAGTTTGAAATGATGGATTAGAGCTTCCATGGACGTCTTCATTTCTGCTCGATCAGGAGGCGCTATTTTCCCTCTTGACATTATTTCTCCAGTTTCTAACTTAATTTTATCTATCGCCTGCTCAATAATAGACAACGATTGTCTCATTTCCTCCATTCGAACTAGATATCTGTCATAGCAATCACCACTTTTGCCAACAGGGATTTTGAACTCAAAATCATTATAGCATTCATAGGGTTGTGACTTTCTTAAGTCCCATGAAAGGCCCGATCCTCGAACCATTACACCCGAAAAACCGAAATCTAAGATATCTTTCTCTGAAATGATCCCAATATCAACGTTTCTTTGTTTAAAGATTCTGTTATCTGTGAGTAATTGGTCAATATCATTAAGCACTTTGGGAAAAGTTTTACACCAGCTTGCTATATCATCTAGTAATTGAACCGGAAGATCTCTATGTACGCCTCCTGGTCGAAAATAGGCTGCATGTAACCTTGCTCCACAAGCTCTTTCATAAAAAACCATTAACTTCTCACGCTCCTCAAAACCCCATAAGGGTGGAGTCAGAGCACCCACATCCATTGCTTGAGTAGTTATATTTAATAAATGATTTAGGATTCTACCGATTTCACTGTAAAGTACTCTAATTAAGGATGCTTTATAAGGAACTTCTGTTTTAGTTAGCTTTTCGATCGCAAGACACCAAGCATGCTCTTGATTCATTGGAGAAACATAGTCTAGACGATCAAAATATGGTAAATTTTGAAGATACGTCCGGCTTTCCATTAATTTTTCAGTTCCCCGGTGAAGTAATCCTATATGCGGGTCACAGCGCTCAACAATCTCCCCATCCAGTTCTAAAACTAGACGTAAAACTCCATGTGCCGCAGGGTGCTGTGGTCCAAAATTTATATTAAAATTTCGAATTTTATGTTCATTGAGTAGACTATTATCAGTCTGCAAATCGTTCATGGATTATCCTTCAGAATCTTTATTAACTTGGTTTTCAGGCAAAATATATTCTGCTCCTTCCCAAGGTGACATGAAATCAAACTGTCTATATTCTTGTACTAATTCGACTGGCTCATAAACTACCCGTTTCTTCTCTTCATCATATCTCAATTCCACATAGCCTGTTGTAGGAAAGTCCTTTCTAAGTGGGTGTCCTTTAAAGCCATAGTCGGTCAAAATTCTTCTAAGATCTGGATGTCCAGAAAAAAGTATACCGAACATATCAAATATCTCTCTTTCGAACCAATTAGAGGCGGGGAAAATATCTACAACAGAAGGAACAATATGATCTTCATTGACTTCCATTTTTACCCTAATTCTTTGGTTCTGATACATTGATAAATAGTGGTAGACTAGTTCGAATCTATTTTCTCTGTTTGGATAATCCACTACAGTAATGTCAACTAGAGTTGAAAAATTACAATGCTGATCAGTTTTTAAAAACTCCATAAAAGTGACTAATGACGATAATACTATCGAAACTGTTAGCTCGCCGTTGACCAGTTTTGAGGAAACAACACTCTCTGGGAGCTTGGTTTCAATATAAGATTTTAATTTAACTAAACCTTCAGAACTCATAATCCTATATCTACCTTACAATTGTTCCTGTACGTCTTATTTTACGTTGAAGTTGAAGGATCCCGTAAAGTAGCGCCTCCGCTGTCGGTGGACAACCTGGAACATACAAGTCTACCGGTACAATGCGGTCACAGCCTCTAACCACTGAATAACTGTAGTGATAATATCCCCCACCATTTGCACAAGAGCCCATTGAAATAACGTATCTAGGTTCAGGCATTTGATCGTATACTTTTCTTAAGGCAGGAGCCATCTTATTTGTCAAAGTCCCAGCCACTATCATCAAATCGGATTGACGAGGGCTCGCTCTTGGCGCAGTTCCAAATCTTTCCAAATCATAGCGCGGCATTGATGTGTGCATCATCTCAACCGCACAACAAGCTAAACCGAAAGTCATCCAATGGAGAGAGCCAGTTCGCGCCCAGTTTATTACACTCTCAGTAGAGGTTAGAATAAATCCCTTATCCTGTAATTCATGATTAAACTCTCTAGCGGCAACATCTTTATCAACATTTGCTATATTCGCTTCTATATTTACTGCCATTCTAGGGCACCTTTCTTCCATTCATACGCAAACCCAACAGTAAGAACTAATAAGAAGATTATCATAGACCAAAAACCTAAAAGTCCAACGTCCTTAAATGCCACAGCCCATGGAAATAAAAATGCTATTTCTAAATCAAATATTATAAAGAGAATTGATACTAAATAGAATCTAACATCAAATTTCATTCGAGCATCATCAAAAGCCGCAAAACCACACTCATAAGCTGAAACTTTCTCTGTATCAGGTCTTCTTACAGCTAACACGAATGCCGCCAAGATCAACAATAGACCAAGACCAACTGCCATGCCTAACAAAACCATAATAGGTAAGTAGTTCCGCAAAAGTTCGTCCACAGCTATCCTCCCTAAATTGGTACTAATTAAGCTTAATAATCCCTGCAGCCAAAGGCTGTTTACGACTACCCCTCTCAGTCGTCAACATCGGTAATCAGGATAAGCCCATTTTTTTTAAAAAATCAGACTTAATGATACTTTTATCAGGGGTTTCAAAAAAATTTTGAGATAAATACTAATGAGCTCAAATCTTTTTATTAAGAAAAGATATGATTCCCTTTTTCGCTTCCTCGCTCTCCCAACGCTTCACTAACATTGAAACTGCTTGATCCAATTCGCTATCACTTGGAACACCTCCAATATCGAGCGCTAATCTTTTTGCTTCTGCTACCGCTTCTGGTGCGCAATTTAGATATGCGTTTATTTCGCGTTCTAATAAACTATCGCTCGAATCATCAGAATTTATCCAATTTACAATATTAAGATCCTTCGCTTCATCCACTTTAAAAATACGGCTAGACATAAAAACCGTTCTAGCTTTTGCACCAGTCATTTTTCGAAGAACGAAAGGCCCAATTGTAGCCGGGATTAGTCCGAGCTTGGTTTCAGTAAATCCAAATACTGTTCCCTTTGAAGCAATTACTAAGTCACACACACATGCCAATCCTATACCGCCTCCAAAAACATTCCCATGAAGCGAGCCGATTACTGGTTTACTAAGCTTATTGAGTTTGTTTAGCATTTCAGACAATTTTCTTGCCTGAGTGTGTCGCTGAATAGCTGTAGCATCCATTTGAGCTTTCATCCAATTCAGATCAGCACCAGCACAAAATGATGGTCCAACACCACTTAAGATCACTACTCTTAAATCCTTACTACGATTAATAATATCACATAAAATTGTTAATTCATTGATCATTATAGATGAAATTGCATTATGTTTATTGGGCCTATTCAATTCCAAGTAGCCTACACCACGTTCATCTATTTTGAAGTTAAGAGTTTCATACATTTCTAATTTCTTTCGCTAATTTGCCTGCCTTATTTATAATTTCTTTATTAAGATTAGCTTCAAAACCCAAACTCTCAACATAATCTAATACATCTTCAGTTGCTACATTTCCGGGGGCTCCTGGCGCAAAGGGACATCCGCCCAGACCGCCAACCGCCGAGTCGAAAACCCTTATCCCTCTTTCAACTGATACTCCTATGTTATCAAGCGCATTACCGCTGGTGTTATGAAAATGGCCAGCTAACTGTGTTTCATGCACCTCATCAAGTACAGAATTGAACATTCTATCTACTTGATCTGATGAAGCCCGCCCTAACGTGTCACCTAAAGAAATTTCATAGCATCCAAGCTTTTTAAGCTGAGCAACGACATAAGCTACGTTGCTGGGAGGGACTAATCCGTCAAAAGGACAATGGGTAATACAAGATACGTAACCTCTTACAGGCATACCATCTGACTTTGCTTCATCCAAAAATTCAGAAATACGAGCTAAGCTCTCCTCTATACTCGAATTGATATTAGCTTTTGAAAAACCCTCAGAGGCACTACAAAATACTGCTATTTCATTTGGAAAGAATTCTTTTGCTTTTAAATAACCTCTTTTATTTGGTACTAAAACTGCATACGAAATAGATGGATCTCTTTTAATGTTAGAAAGTACTAAACCACTATCCGCCATTTGAGGAACCAAACGAGGGTTAACAAAACTCCCCACCTCAATCCTTTTGAATCCTGCAGTCGATAAAAGATTAATCAATTTGACTTTTGTTGGAAGATCTATTTTTTTTACTTCATTTTGTAGACCATCTCTAGGACCCACTTCAACTATCTCTACTGACTTTGTCATCTTTCAAAAACACTAAAAAATGTCATACTCTTTTTCCTAGATTCATTTAGTTTCCAGATCTAATGATAATAGCAAATCTCCAGCGTCAACTCTTTGATCCGGTAAAATCACAATATTTTTGACTAATCCATCCGTGTGCGCACATATAGCGTGCTCCATCTTCATAGACTCTAGAATGATTAGCCTATCCCCTACCTTAACTGCATCACCTTCATTAACTTGGATAACAGAAATTTTTCCCGGCATGGGAGCAGTAATAATGTCATCAGTACTTTGATCTTCCTCTGACGGCCTTAAAGTATCTTTTATATAAAAATTATACTTGCGATCTGAAACAACACAAAAATTATTGTTGCTTTGAAAATATTTAAATAATATTTTATTACTATCTATTTGCCATTCATTTTTTGAAAAGTTTACCTCATGTTGATAATCATTAGATTTAATAAGGAACCTCGATCCTCCTAAAAACTCAACAGTCGCAGAAAATGACTCCGCATCATTGAAGAACTTTACTTCCATTGAAGAGTTTTTCCATAAAGAAAAACCGGTCATTTTATTTATACTTTCTTCATTGTGAAATCCTAAAATACTCAACGAGGCTAATGCTAAAATACGCGTGGGTGGACTTTTAATAGTGGTTAATTCAACGATTTTTTCATCAATAGTATTAGTATGGAAATCTTCATTTATATAATCCGGAATAGAGATTAAACGTTCTAAAAACTCTAAATTATTTTTTAATCCCAAAATAAGCGTGTTGGACAGTGCTTGTTTTAGACTATTAATAGCCAATTCTCTGTTGTTTGCATGAACGGTAATCTTTGCAATCATGGGATCATAATACGTACTAATTCGATCTCCTTCTGAAACACCTGTATCAATTCTAACATTTTCTGGAAACACTAATTTCTCAACCAATCCAGATGAGGGCAAAAAGCCCGCAGAAATATCCTCTGCATAAATGCGTGCTTCAATAGCATGACCACGTGGCTTTAAATCTTTCTGTTGGAGAGGCAAATCTTCACCAAATGCCACTCTTAGTTGCCACTCGACTATATCTATGCCCAGAATCTCTTCTGTAACTGGGTGTTCAACCTGTAATCTTGTATTCATCTCTAGAAAATAAAATTTATTATCTAATGAGTCGACTATGAATTCAACAGTTCCCGCCCCTTTGTATGCGACTGCCTTAGCAGCTTTTATAGCCGCCTCACAAATAGCTACCCGTTCCTGTTCCGAAATGCCGAATGCAGGAGCCTCTTCAATTATTTTCTGATGTCTCCGTTGAAGACTACAATCGCGTTCGTAAAGGGATATCACATTTTGACCGTCACCGAAAATTTGAACCTCTATGTGCCTCGATTTTTCAATATATTTCTCAATAATTACTTTATCGTTTCCAAAGGATTTCAACGCTTCTGATTTCGCCTCGTTCAAAAGATCGCCAAAATGATCATCAGATTGGACTATTCGCATACCCCGGCCACCGCCTCCAGCGATTGCCTTAATCAGAATTGGGTAACCAATCTGTTGTGCATTTTTATCTAACTCTGATTGACTTTTTTCATGATATCCTCGGACAATAGGAACTCCTACTTTTTCCATTAATGCTTTTGCTTTATCTTTCTGGCCCATTATTTCAATTGCCTGCGGGGAGGGGCCGATAAAAACCATACCGTTATCCTCTACAAGTTTTGCAAATTCAGAATTTTCTGATAAAAATCCGTATCCAGGATGTATTGCATCAGCCCCCGAGTTCTTCCCGATTTTAATTAGCTCTGGTCCTGATAGATAATTTTGGCTGGGGTCAGGTCCTGGGATAAGAAAACTCTCATCTGCCAATAAAACATGTCGAGCATTTCTATCGACGCTAGAATAAACAGAAACTGTTTTTATATCTAATCGTTTGCAGGTTTCAATTATTCTGCAAGCGATCTCACCTCTGTTCGCAATCAAAACCTTCTTAAACATAAATATCAGACCCTAATGAAAAAATCAAAGCTGATATTTTATTTATTTCAAACAAATAATCTTTTAAGAGTATTATTATCATTCTTTTGAAGCCTACATCCTTAATATACCAAAACGTGTTTCATCTATCAGAGCATTTAGCGAGATGGATAGACTTAGACTCAACACTTCTCGAGTTTTTCGAGGATCTATTATACCATCATCCCAAAGTCTTGCAGACGCATATAAGGGCTGCGACTGCTCAGCAAACATATCTAAGATAGGTTTTTTAAAATTTTCTTCAGTTTCTGACGACCATCTTTCTCCTGATCTCTCCAGCGAGTCTTGTTTCACTTTTGCTAATACACTTGCTGCTTGTTCTCCTCCCATCACGGATATTCGTGAGTTTGGCCAGGTCCACATGAATCTTGGTTGAAATGCTCTACCTGCCATTCCATAATTACCCGCGCCAAAAGATCCACCAACAACTAAGGTAATTTTTGGAACAGCCGTATTTGCCACTGCGGCAACTAGCTTTGCACCATGCTTAGCGATACCTTCATTTTCATATTTTTTCCCAACCATAAATCCTGTAATATTTTGTATAAATATTAACGGGATTTTTCGGCTAGAACATATTTCAATAAAATGTGTGCCCTTAAGGGCAGCTTCAGAAAATAAAACACCATTATTTGCAATTATACCAACTGGACAACCATTTAGGTGTGCAAACCCAGTAACCAAAGTCTCTCCAAAATTAGTCTTAAACTCATCCAGCCGAGATCCGTCAATAACTCGGGCTATTACCTCTCTAATATCGTAAGGCGTTCTTAAATCATTTGGAATTACACCCAATAACTCATCTGGATCAAAACATGGTTCTTCTGGAATCTCCCAATTTACCGATGATAGCTTTACCCTGTTAAACGAAGCAACGGATCTTCTAGCCATTGCCAAAGCTTGCATGTCATCTTCTGCTAGATAGTCCGCTACCCCTGACAACCTAGTATGCACTTCCGCGCCCCCAAGATCCTCAGATGTCACCTTTTCACCAGTGGCTGCTTCTACAAGTGGAGGACCAGCTAAAAATATTGTCCCTTGATTTTTGACAATTATAGTAATGTCAGACATTGCCGGAACATAAGCCCCACCGGCAGTACACGAGCCCATTACGACAGCTATCTGCGGAATAGATTTTGCACTCATTCGAGCTTGATTGTAAAAAATTCGTCCAAAATGCTCCCTATCTGGAAATACTTCGTCTTGATTTGGTAGATTAGCTCCACCACTATCTACCAAGTAAATACACGGTAGATTGCATTCCTCCGCAATTTCTTGAGCTCTCAAGTGTTTTTTTACGGTCATCGGATAATAGGTTCCACCTTTCACCGTTGCATCATTACAAATCACCATTATATCTTGGCCATGGATTTGACCTACACCAGTTATGATCCCTGCAGAGGGTGATTCATTGCTATACATATTATATGCGGCTGTTGCACCAATTTCTAAAAATGGTGAGCCAGCATCCAAGAGATTTGATATCCTAGACCTAGGTAACATTTTTCCTCTAGAAACATGCTTTTTCTTAGCGTTCTCAGATCCACCCAAAGCAACTGATTGTGCTATTTCTTTGCATAAATTTAAAGAGCTGAGGTTCTCCTCATGGTTTCTTTTAAACGTCTCCGACTCAATGGATATTGAACTTTTTAACTTCATTTTTGCCTCACTAATAAAACTTATATCTACTAGTTCATTTTTTCTACTAATTCACGACCAATCAACATTCTTCTTATCTCGGAGGTCCCAGCACCAATCTCCATTAGCTTTGCATCTCTAAAAAGTCGTGCAACGGGGGACTCTGCTAAAAAACCAGCACCGCCCATTGCCTGAACGGCCTGATGCGCCTGTTTCATAGCTTCCTCTGATGAGTAAAGAACGCATGCTGCTGCATCTTGACGAGTTACCTCACCCCTGTCACAAGCTTTTGCCACCTCATAAACATAAGCTCGAGCAGAATTCATAGCAGTATACATATCGGCAATTTTACCTTGCATTAATTGAAAGTTTCCAATTGGCTTACCAAACTGCTTTCGACTTGAAACATAAGGCATAACTTCATCCATACATGCCGCCATAATTCCCGTGCCAATACCAGCGAGGACTACGCGTTCAAAGTCTAAACCTGACATTAGGACCTCTACTCCTCTATTTTCCTGACCCAAAACATTTTCAAAGGGGACTCTAACGTCATCAAAAATTAATTCAGCTGTGTTAGAACCTCTCATTCCTAATTTATCAAAGTGAGCACTAGTACTAAAACCAACCATATCCTTCTCTATTATGAATGCCGTAATACCCTTTGACCCTGCTTCCGGAGATGTTTTGGCATAAACAATCAGGGTCGACGCATCTGGACCATTAGTAATCCAGTACTTCGAGCCGGTTAACCGGTAGTAATCATTTCTTTTTTCTGCCTTGAGCGTCATTGATACAACATCAGAACCTGACCCAGACTCGCTCATCGCTAGTGCTCCAACATGATCTCCCGAAATTAGCTTCGGTAAAAACTTTTTCTTCTGTTCGTCCGTACCATTTAGGTTAATCTGGTTCACACATAAATTTGAGTGCGCACCGTAACTTAAAGATACTGAGGCAGAAGCTCGAGCAATTTCTTCAATAACGATAACATGAGCTAAATACGACATTCCAGCACCACCAAACTCTGGATCAACAGTAACACCCAAGAACCCAAGCTGTCCCATCTCTTTCCATAACTCTGATGGAAATTTATTGTCTCTGTCTATATCTACCGCTATTGGTGACAATCTATCTTGCGCCCATTTTTGAACTATATCCCTTAACGCACTAACATCTTCACCTAAATCAAACTTCATTGAATCGTTAAACATAATATCTTTACCATTAATTGAACATTTGTTCATTTACACAAATTTTTGAAAAAAGTCTAGCTTTTTACTAAACTCAATTCAACTTCGTAAGTTTTATAGCCTCGCTAGATATAATTCTAGCGACAAGTTCACAATCCTCTAACGTAAAAGTTAAAGGTAATCGCATATCTAAAAGACCGGATAAGACACTATCAGTTTGCTCTAAGATTTGTGGATCAATATATTTCCAACTATCGTATTTTGAAGTGAATGCCTTTGGTGACGTCGCACCAAACCATTTTAATTCAACTCCCCTTTCAACGCAGCCATCTACGAACCTTTCAATGTCATCTCTACTTAATGATGGCATTAGAAACTGTATTGACGAGCCAACAAATTTCTCCTGATCTTGCCTTTCAACAACTTTTATACTTGGTATATTTCTGATCCCCTCTTCTATTATTCGGTAACGCTTATTCCACCGTTTAACTTTATCATCTAATTCATTTAGCTGAGGGCGAAGTATCGCAGCTCTTAGATTGTCCATTCGGCCCGATATATTAGGTGTCTCAAGTTTTATTTTTTCAAAGATAGTGGCGTCTGGAGCAGATCTATGTTTCTCGTAAAGCATGTAAGACCCAGATAAAATTATTGCTCGAGCAATAATTTCCTCGTCGTCAGTTACCAGAAATCCACCCTCACCAGAATTAATATGTTTATATGTTTGGCATGAGTAACATCCAACAGCTCCATGTCGACCCGAGGGCGTCTTACCCCAAAATGCTCCCATCGTATGAGCACAATCTTCAATAACTTTAACGTTATATTTATTACATTTTCTCATGAGACTATCCATATCACATATATGCCCTCGCATATGAGATAGTAATAAAAACTTAGAGCCTGAAATATTAATTTTTCGTTCTAAATCATCTAGGTCTATTTTTAAATTTTCTGTAGTTTCCACAAAAACTGGTTTAGCTCCAACCCCATCAATGGCACCAGGAACTGGTGCTAATGTAAAGGCGTTAGACAAAACGAGATCATCTTTTTTAACACCAACAGCCCTCAAAGCACATCCCATCGCGTAACCGCCTGAAGTTACTGCTAAGGCAAATTTTGTTCCCATTAATTCGGCAAATTCGACTTCTAATAAAGATGTTTCATCAATTTCCCCCTCGATAGTGTTATACCTGTGCAACCTTCCAGAGCGTAAGGTTTTTAGTGCAGCCTCAATAGCGACCTCTGAGATGGGCTCTTGTTGAGTAAAGCTGCCATTAAAAATTTCATCCATTTGGTACCTCATATGTCGCAAACTGTTACACTCAAGTAACAAAAAAGAATATAATGGGCCATAAGTAAATTAGGGTTCTCTCAGATATGTTAAAATTACAAACAAAAAGTACGTTAGACTACCTGCATGAATACAATTTAAAAAATACTCCGGAAGAAGTAGTTTCAAGGGCAAAGCTTTGTATTTTAGACTTGATAGGGATAGCAGCCGGTGGATCTAAAACAAAAATGTCTAAAATCATATGTAATCATGCAGCGCAACAGTTTGGGGGGTCATCCTCAATTCTATTTAGCGGTAAAACGGCGAGTCCTGTTGGGTCTGCATTGGCCGGTGGAATCACGATTGATGCTTTAGACGGCCACGATGGATTTAACCCCGCAAAAGGGCATATCGGTTGTGCATTGCTACCAGGAATAATGCCACTAATATCTGAAGATTCTTCAGGGACAGCTTTCCTAGAGGCGATGATTTTAGGTTATGAATTTGGCTCCCGTCTTGGCGGCATTCTTCATGAAACAGTTAATGACTATCATACTTCTGGTGCATGGATGAGTGTTGCAGTAGCAGGAATTGGTTCAAGACTATTGAACCTCAGTCAAATACAGTCTGAACACGCATTGGGTATAGCGGAATATCATGGCCCCCGTAGTCAAATGATGCGAGAAATTGATTACCCAACAATGGTGAAAGACGGTTCGGGTTGGGGAAGTATGGCAGGAGTTTCAGCTGCACTTTTGGCTAAAGATGGCTTTACTGGCTCTCCGGCAACAACTTTGACAGATAAACCTGAAACAAACTGGTGGGGTGACTTAGGAAACAGATGGCGAATTATGGAACAATACTTTAAGCCATACCCTGTTTGTAGATGGGCACATGCTCCCATTGAAGCGGCATTAAAGCTTCGTAAAAGACATGATATTAAGTCTGGAGATATTAAAGAAATAGAGATCAAAACTTTCCATGAAGCCGTGAGGTTGGCAACAAATAAACCGGAAACTACTGAAGAAGCTCAGTATTCAACCTCTTTTCCTTTGGCTATAGCCCTAGCGAAAGGTTATATCTCACCTTTTGATTTAGATGATGGGCAATTGAATAATAAAGAGATAATGCGACTATCCCAACTAACAAAAATGTTAGAAGATCATAACGCCAATACTGCCTTTCCCGAAATGCGTATCGCGCAAGTAAAAATAGTACTTCAATCAGGTCAGGTTTATTTGAGCGACTGGGAGACCCCTAAATGGGATCATGAAAGCCCCCCATCAAAGGATGAGATCACAGAGAAATATAAATCTATTTGTTATCCAATTTTAGGAGAAGAGCGGTCTGAAAAAATCCTAGAGTGCATAAATAATCTTCATAATGAACCAATTAGTAATCTGAAAAAACTAATAATGAGTGAAATTTAACTTATTAAATCTTTACAGATATTAAATAGGTCACGGTAATCGGATAAAAATGCATCAGGTTTTAAACCTTTGATATTATGCCGTCCCGGACCAAAATCAACTAGTATAATTGGTACGCCAGCAGCACGAGCTGTATCATAATCAGTAATTGTGTCACCAACCAATAAAGACTTTTCTATATCTCCTCCACATCTTCTGACAGATTCAAAATAATGTTCAGGGTGAGGTTTTTTGAATGGTATTGAGTCCGAACCAACTAGGGAACAGAATTCAGCTCTAAAATTCAAATCAGACATTAATTTTTCTGCTAAATATGCTGGCTTATTCGTACATATACCTAGTTTGAAATCGGCTTGTTTTAATATCTTAAGTGCTCTTCTTACCCCTGGGTAGAAAAATGTCTTGGTGCTGATATTTTTCTCATAGATATCTAAAAATAATGGATATTGTTTGCTTACATCATCTTCAGTATATGATATTTTTTCTAAATCGTATCCTTTTTTGAGTAAAGCTCTTCCTCCTCTTAACGCGATATGTGCATGATCAATAAGATTTAGAGATGACTTATAACCAAGTGCCTCAAAGCACTTGTTAGCAGCATTTAATAAATCCGCACTAGTATCGGCCAGTGTACCATCTAAATCAAAAATAACTGTTTTCATTTACTTTTCCATTCTATCTTTTAGGTGAACTGTAATATGCTGAAATTAGAAGTTACATAACAATACTTGCAACCTGGCTCAAGACAACTATGAAAAGGGTTGACTATAAGAAAGATTGTAAAAATGGAAACTGCAATAATAGTATTAGCCGCTGGTATGGGTAAGAGAATGGACTCGGACCTTCCAAAGGTCCTCCATGAAATAGCGGGCGCCCCTCTTATTACACATGTCCTTAACACTGTAAAAAACTTGGAACCACAAAAGATTGTTATTGTTACTGGACACGGTGCTACAGAAGTTGAAAATAAAGTTACTCAGTTCGAACCAGAAGTTACTTTTGCAAAGCAAAAAATACAAAAAGGAACTGGTCACGCGGTCAATTGCACCAGATCTCATCTCAAGGACTTTAAAGGAAGCACACTCATAGTGTATGGCGATGTACCTTTCATCACTGCAGATACTTATGCAGACATACTGGCTATGAAAGAAAAAAATACAGATATGGTGGTCCTATCATTTAATAGTGAAAACCCAAATAATTATGGTCGATTAATAGTAGATAACGGAGAATTAATTCGTATCGTCGAGGCCAAGGATGCGAGCATTGATGAGTTAAATATTAAACTATGTAACTCTGGAGTAATATGCGTAGATAATGATCTACTTTTTGAGTTACTCAATAAGATTACAAATAAAAATGTGAATAAAGAATATTACTTAACAGACATTGTGGCATTGGCATACGCACAAAACTACTCCATAAAAACAGTAATTTGTGAAGAGCATGAAACAGTAGGCATTAATACCCGTTTAGAACTCTCTCACGCAGAAAAAGTTTTTCAAGAAAAGATACGGAAATTAGCGGTAGAAAATGGCGCCACTCTAATTCAACCCGAAACTATTTATTTCTCATTTGACACAGAAATAGGAAGAGATGTTTATATAGGCCCAAATGTAGTCTTTGGTCCTGGGGTAACCGTAGAGAGTGGAGCTAAAATATTGCCATTCTGCCATCTTGAGGGTTGCCATATTTCTCAAGGTTCACAGGTGGGCCCATTTGCACGGTTAAGACCTGGAACTGAGCTAAGTGAAAATGTCAGAATTGGCAATTTTGTTGAAGTTAAGAATTCTATAGTTAGCCAAGGTTCAAAAGTGAATCACCTATCTTATATTGGAGACACTTCAATTGGAGAGAATTCAAATATCGGAGCGGGAACGATCACATGCAACTATGATGGCGCAAATAAACACCGTACAAAAATTGGTGACGAAGTCTTTCTGGGATCAAATACCTTACTAGTTGCTCCAGTGGCTGTTGGAAATCAATCTATGACTGCAACGGGTACAATTGTGACTAAAGATATCCCGCAAGGCGATCTAGCTATTGGACGGACAAAGCAAGAGAATAAAACTGGATATGCAAATAAACTTATGAAGCTTTTAAAATCTAAAAAGAAAAGAAAAGATCCTTAAATGTGTGGTATCGTTGGAATTCTTGGTAATAAAGAAGTCTCTCCATACCTTTTAGAGGTCTTAAAACGCTTAGAGTATCGGGGCTATGATAGCGCTGGAATCGCGACTATAGATAATGGAATGCTCATCAGAAGAAGAGCAGTTGGAAAACTTTCCAAACTTTCTGAATTGCTAGCAAACGAACCTCTATCTGGAAGCTCAGGTATCGGCCATACGCGCTGGGCAACTCATGGAGCACCCACAGTTAATAACTCACATCCGCATCAATCAGGAACGTCCGTAGCCGTAGTGCATAATGGTATTATAGAAAATTTTTTTGAACTTCGAGCGGAATTACTCGCAAAAGGCGTAATCTTTGAATCTGATACAGATACTGAGGTTATTTCTCAATTGGTTAATAGCTACATTGGGAAAAGCCTTACCCCAATAGCCGCCGTTGAAAAAACTATTCCTCTTTTAAAAGGGGCGTTTGCCTTATGCTTCCTTTTTTCCGGTGAGGATGACTTAATGATTGCGGTCAAAAAAGGGTCTCCTTTAGCGATCGGTTATGGGAATGGTGAAATGTTTGTTGGTTCTGATGCGATTGCCCTCTCTTCGCTGACAGATAAAATCTCATATTTAGAAGAAGGTGATTACGCCGAAATAAAACGAAAAGGAATTAAAATAAAAAATCACCTGGGCAATATTGTAGAGCGTGAAATTACTACGGTTAATCCAAGTCAAGTAGACACTGGGAAAGATGGTTTTAAACATTTTATGCTTAAAGAAATATTTGAACAACCCGAGGCATTATCAAGAATAATTGGACGATACATCTCAGAAGATGGGATGTCTATTGTCCTGGACACTCAAGAAATTCATTTAGCGAAAATGCAAAGAATTACAATTGTTGCTTGTGGGACAGCTTATTTAGCATGTTTAACTGCTAAGTATTGGTTCGAAAAGATCGCTGGTATACCGATAGATGTCGATATGGCATCCGAATTTCGATATCGAAGCCCTCCAATTGATAAAAATACATTAGCCATATTTGTAAGTCAATCAGGTGAAACCGCGGACACTTTGGCAGCACTTAGATATTGTCGCGGGAAAGTTGAAAAAATTATTTCTATTGTAAATGTTCCTGAGAGCTCAATTGCCAGAGAGAGTGACATGATTATACCAATACTTGCTGGCCCAGAAATAAGTGTGGCTTCCACCAAAGGTTTTACAAACCAGCTAGCTATTTTAGCTATTTTGAGCTTAAAAACTGCGTTAGATAGGAAACAAGTATCACATCACGGGTTACAAAAATATTTAGCAGAAATTCGGCATATACCTAGCTGTCAAAATAACGCTCTAGATATGGCACCACTTATAAAAAAAATATCTCTAAAACTTTCGAAAGTTTCAGATATCTTATTTATTGGTAGAGGACCAATGTACCCTTTGGCTTTAGAAGGAGCCCTAAAACTCAAAGAAATTAGTTATATACATGCCGAGGGATATGCATCGGGAGAGTTAAAGCATGGCCCTATCGCGTTAGTAGACAATAAGGTTCCTGTGGTCGTTATTGCACCGAATGATGAGTTATTTGAGAAAACAGTTTCCAACATGCATGAAGTAATAGCTCGGGGAGGTAAAGTACTTATGTTAACTGATAATGATGACTATAATGAACCTGTGCATAATCCATGGAAAGTTGTTAACATGCCGAAAGCTGCAACTCTATTTGCTCCAATTCTATATGCCATACCACTTCAATTGCTAGCCTATTATACTGCGATAGCTAAAGGAACCGACGTTGATCAACCAAGAAATTTAGCAAAATCTGTTACAGTCGAATAAAATATTGAATTTATCAAATAAAAAATAAATTCTTGGGATTGTGATTAGTAGTTTTGGAGGAATGTTTTAGCAATGGGATTTGGTAGATATTCATTTTTGATTTGTTTTTTTGTTTTGTTGGTTTCGCCGGTAATGGCGAATGAATGCAGTAAAGAAGACAAGGACTATGCAGATTTCTGGCAAAATTACTATACACCGGAAGACGCTTATGCCTTTGGGTTGAAAGTTCAAAGTTTAGTTTCCAATGAAGACCTGTCTGGAGTTTTTTCGCTGGTCCAAGGCGAATTACAAAATGGTCCAAGAAAAGAATTTGTTGCAAACAAGACCTTCAAAGAAGTGTTTGATGAAGAATGGATATCACAGGTGCTGGGAGACAATGCGCCCTGTTCACCTATTGGATGGCGTGGTTTCATGCTGGGTAATGGATTGATTTGGTACAATAAGGCAGATGATGGGTGGACAATTTTTTCCATAAATGGTGCGGCGCTAGAGATCCCTGATAACCCATTATTAGGATGGACAATCAATGAAACGATGGTTCACCCGTTTTGTTTCAATCGCCCATGGATGTCAGGTGACAATTTTGAGGAATTTGCTGAAGTTTTTGAGATCAAAGAATTAGGACAATTTTTCAAAAATCCAGGACTATTTATGGGTAGTTCAATTTCCAATTTTGCCCCCATAAGACCAAGTTGGTGTTCCAGTGATGGTAAATGCGAGAAAATCTCTTTGGCAGCACAACTAGAGCGATGCTCCCCAGCAAATTTTGACTTTGAAGATCGAAATGGCACAGTCTGGATTAAAGACTCGCCTGATGGATACGATGTCGAATATTCGTATCAAATTATTGGAACAATTAGTGATAAGAGATGTTCAGATTTGGCGCCCAATATAGGTGTTAAATGCAATAAGGGTTATTTAATAGGTGTGGGTGATTACTCAGGTGGTTCAATGGGGTGGGATATGTCTTATGGCGTTTATGGATTTTTTGATCTGTCAAATTTTGGTTCCAGTATCGTTCCTTTGAAATTTTTCCAAAACAAGAATGAAGGACTTAATTTTCTTGACGAGAATTAATCTCAACCTCTTCAAAACCCAAAATTACTCATCAAAATAGTCTTATCGACTACTTCCATACTAAAGTCTGACCACACTGGTAGATACTCTCAGTTCAGCAAAAAGGTTTAGTGGTACTTTTACGATGGCTGGACGATTGAAGCTAAGACTAAAAAATTATAGTAGGATGGTGTGTTAAAAATTGATCATATTGTTTTAGCTGCAGAGAACTTGTCTACAGGTCTATCTTTTAGTGAAAAAAGCCTTGGTGTTTCTTTAGACCACGGGGGATCGCACGATCAGTTTGGCACACATAATAGATTACTAAATCTTGGTGATTGCTATTTTGAAGTAATCGCTATTGATTCCCAAGCACCCAAACCTAATCGCCCACTTTGGTATAATCTTGATACCTTTTCGGGTTCACCAAGGATTATCACATGGGTTTGTGAAACAAAAAGAATGTCTGAACATTTCAAACAGACACCTTATTACCCAGGAGAGATCTGTTCAGTATCAAGGGGCACTTTGGAATGGAACCTAACAATTCCCAAAGACGGATCACTTCCCATGGACGGGTGTGCCCCTTCTTTAATTGATTGGAAAGGTGCAGCTTCGCCAACAAATAGGTTACCTGATCTCGGGTACCGGTTATCCTCACTAATCCTATCCCATCCTGATCCTTCTAAATTAACCTTTTTTATTAATTCGATGTTTAATGATTCAAGAATTATTTGTAGGAAATCACAATACTCGTCGCTGAAGGCGATTATTCAAACACCCACTGGACTAATTGAAATATGAATATTTAAAGCTCCTAGCTAAACTGGTGATGTCTTAGGTATCGACTCTATTTCTAATATGAGTTTTTTTGTGACGTTAAAAGATTGGCCTAAGATCAAATTTATATACGATATTCCCCATAAGGAATCCCACATAAAAGCTTTAGGTTGATGGGGAAAACAACCAAACTCCTTTATATGGTTTAAGTATTTACAAATAATTATTTAATACTAACTCCCTTACTGCGGTAACTATATCATGATTTTAATAACAAACTAGCTAGTGATTTTTTTTATTATTCATCAACAGTTTGATTAATTATTTTAATTTTTCTATAGAATGTAGCAGTAAAGGACCGTGTCATGAATTTTGGACAAGCAATTTCCAGCTGTTTTAATAAGTACGCAACATTTTCAGGACGGGCAACAAGGTCCGAATATTGGTATTGGTGTTTATTTATTTTGATAGGTGGTTTATGTACCTTGATTGCGGATGGTTCAATCTTAAAAGACATGGAGAACACACCTATAAACTCTATTTTTAATCTAGCCACTTTATTGCCTGGACTAGCTGTTTTGATACGACGTTTACATGATGTTAATAGAAGCGGATGGTGGGGTCTTTTAATCCTAACCGGGATAGGCCTATTGGCCCTATTGTATTGGGCAGTTCAACCATCTATTGACGAAGATAATAGATATTGAATGGTTTTCTTAAATATGAACGTATATGTAATTCTGTTTATTGCTATTGTATTTGAAGTTCTCGGTACAATGTTATTACCAATAACAAAGAATTTTTCAAAAATATTTCCGACTATTGTTGTCTTTGTTTCATACGGCTTAACAATTTATCTTCTGGCAGTTTTATCCCAAAAGCTGTCGTTAGCCATAATATATGCCTCTTGGGCAGGACTCGGTGTTTTCTCTGTTACGCTTTTAAGTTATATTTTTTACAAACAAACCTTAAACTGGCAAACCATAATTGGCTTATTTTTAATTGTAGCTGGGGTGATCGTTGTGAATGTTTATAAAGGACAAACATCTCTTTAAAAAAATGAACGGGTACGAATTACATTAGGCTTACAATTATAGCCAATTTCATGATCAGTGCTCTAGTCTGCAAAAACATGAGGCCTTTATTGGAATATCTGTTCGTCCTAATGCTAAATCTAAATTTTGTGAAATCAAATTCAATTCTAACTGTTTTCCTTGACGTCTCAAACACTCTGATAACCCGTGCAGACTCCACACATTATTTGGATGTCTCCGAGCTCTGATTATAGAGCTGTCAAACCCAAGATCAGCTTTATATACAGCTTCTGCTTGCTCAATTTCCCCCTGTTCAAGGAGCAAGGCGCCTAAGGCGTGACGCGCCGGTTGCATCCAACCCCAAGGTTCATCGTAAGGCAGATTGTCCTCGTTCTTGATTGCTTGATTTAGATGTTGAAAAGCTATTTCAAATTTACCTGATCGGTACTCAATCTCTCCGTTTAACATCGCGTTTGCGATTTTTAATAAATCAACGCATTTATTATTGAACATAACTCTCTCTTCTGGAACCTTATCGCAAGACGCATGAAAGAGTTCTTGTTCTTTTCTTGCTAAAGGTACATCTCCTAATGCCGCATATGCTAAGGCTCGAGCATAACGATATATCGATGTAGTAACTAAAAATAAATTGGAATCCGTAGGAGCCTCTAAATCTATAATTTCTTGCCATTTTCCAAATCTAATTAGTGCATGATACCTCAAGCCATAATAACCTTCATAGAGATTAGCCATTGGAGGGCTCTTTATTTTTAGTAAATCTTCAGTAATGAGTTCATCAAACTGCTTAATCGCTTCCATGGAGGAGCGGTAGCTTCCCATAAACATAGCCCCATAAAGTTTAAAATGAATATTATGTATAACAGAACCTGCAAATAGATTTAAATTTCCATCTCGCGCGATCACTTTTTTATCAGATTCAATTGCTTCAGAGTTACGCTCCACAACATCATTATAATTCCCACATTGGAAATCAATATGGGTAGGCATATGTAACAAATGTCCACAATCTGGAACAAGAGTACGCATTATATCTCCTGCCCTTAATGCTGCCTCCGGGTTTGGAGACATTTCCATAACATGAATATAATAATGTAAAAGTCCAGCATGTGGATGCGAACCTTTTAATTCAACGTCTGCAATTGCTTTTTCTAAAATGCTCTTAGCTTCAAGAGTGGATGCCCCCTCGGCTGGCTTTCCCGACTCTAAATCCCATAGCTTCCACGGCGTCCTAGACATAATTGCTTCCGCTAATAGTGTGCTGACATCTGGATCTTCGGGATACTTTTTTTTAACATTCCTCATTGCATCTGCATAGTCATTAGTCCAATCATCAAAGTTACTAGGAGGAGCGTCCGAGGGATGCCTATGACTTAACGCAACGATTAAATCTTTTTCTATTGGTGTTATACCCCTACTCAACTCCAAGGCCCGTTGAGATGCTTTAAAGCACTCGCTTAGTATTAATGGTAATTCAATTTCATCTAGCTGATGCCACATTCTATTATATTCAGGTCCATAAGAGTATGCTACTCCCCACCAACCCATGGCAAATTCTGAATCTTCTTTAAGTGCTTCTTTAAAGCATTCGACTGCCTCCTCCCAGTGAAAACCATAAGCCCAAATTAAACCCCTATCAAACCAACGTTGTGCATTTTCTGATTTGGTCGTAACCTTTAGACTGTAAGTACCTGTATTAAAACTATATGCCATATAATCCCTCTAAAAGATTTGTTTTCGAATTAAACTTATAAAATGTACATCGCTGATATAATTACTAGTCCCATAAAGAATCTCTAGAACATAACATTAAATAACTGTATTAAAAAAAAATTAAAATGACAAAAAAACTGATTATATATTCCACAACAGATGGGCACACAAAGCATATTTGTGATTATATTGCTGATAGGTCAAAGAAGAAGTCGTTAATAGAATTGATTCCAATCGAGGACGTGAAAAACATAGACCTAAGTTTGTACGAAACAATAATTATTGGAGCTAGTATTCGATATGGTAAGCATCAGCCAGAATTATACGAGTTCATTAAGAGAAATCTAGAAATTTTAAAAACTGTTAAAGCCAGTTTCTTTAGCGTTAACGCAGTAGCACGAAAACCAAATAAGGATAGTCCTGAAACAAATCCGTATGTAAAGAAATTTCTAAAACTCTCAAATTGGCAACCAGAAGTTTTGGGAGTGTTCGCAGGTAAAATTGATTACCCTAAATATCGTTTTTTTGATAAACACGTAATCCGACTTATTATGTGGTTTACCAAGGGCCCAACTGATACTTCTGGTATATACGAATTTACAGACTGGGAAAAAGTTGATCAATTTATCCAAAAAATTAAATAATTACCATGGGTAGGTTTTTTGTTGGATGAAATGTATAGTATGTGAAAGCGCAGCTATTGAGATTTTCGATGTTATAGATCAAAAAAAATATTGGAAATGCAGTATCTGTTTAGCTAAATTTATGGATAAAACCTGCTTGCCAACTTCCGTCGAAGAGAAGGCACATTATCTCACCCATCAAAATATTATAAATGATCAAAGATATCGAAATTTCCTTTCAAAGCTCGCTACACCTCTAAAAACTAAAATATCTAAAGGTGATAAAGGTCTTGATTATGGATGTGGGCATGGTCCAGCTTTAGCTGATATGTTGAAATCTAATGGGTTTGATATGGATCTATATGACCCTTTCTTTTTCCCGAACAAATCTATTTTTTCTAAAACTTATGATTTTATAAGCTGTACTGAAACTGTGGAACATTTTTTTCATCCATCAAGAGAATTTTGTAAATTAGATTCTTTACTTAAAAAGCACGGATGGCTAGGAGTAATGACTTGCTTTATGACCAGTGATCAATTTTTTAAGAATTGGTATTATAGAAGAGATCCAACACATGTTGTTTTTTACTGCGAACAGACCTTCGAGGTAATTTCCAAAAAACTTGACTGGACATATGAGATAGTTTCAAAAGACATTGTCTTATTGCAAAAAAACTAAGTCATCCTTAACCTAATTAGAATTAAAAATCTGGCCCTAGGTTTCACGATTTCTGCGTGTAAAAATAAAAGATCTTACACAGAGAACCGTAAAGATGAAGCCTGTAATCAACATCATAAGCTTTGAAAGACTGGCCCAACCATTCCTAAAAAAACCATTATCATCCCCAAAACTACGCAATAAATCTAAACCACCTAGAAAAGTAATTAAGCCGATTAATACTATCAAGTGCATTAGTAGTTTCTTTAATCTCGGCATTATCAATGCCCCTGCAGCCATTAGTAATATTGGTAAACCTAAAAATGTTGGGATCAAAGAAGTTATCGACTGGCTACCACTCATAGAGGTTATTACCAAACCCCAAGAAATCAATATGATAGCATAAACTATTGATATAGTTTCCATGTTCATGCCAATGACTGTAAATTCTTTTTTCTTCATATGAATTGTTTTCTTTCTTTTGAGTTAAGCAAATATTAAAGTACCATTTTTCCAAGTCTCTTTTTTCTCAAAAGAGCCATCTTCTTTAAAGTACTCAAAAACTCCATCTTCCTTACCAGCCGTATAATCTCCCTTAAAGGTTAATTGTCCATTCTCATAATAGTATTCCCAAGGTCCCTCTAAACAATCATTCT
The DNA here is from genome assembly GCA_045565015.1 of Paracoccaceae bacterium. Classification (GTDB taxonomy): domain Bacteria; phylum Pseudomonadota; class Alphaproteobacteria; order Rhodobacterales; family Rhodobacteraceae. The sequence goes on along the minus strand of JBJLGD010000039.1, from coordinate 29,107 downwards.
TATAAGAACCTTTCCAACTTAATTGGCCACTCTCATAATACGACTCCCAAAAGCCATCTCGTCGGCCATCTTTTATTGTTCCGTTTTGTTGCCCTGAGACTTCGCCGATAAATGGAGTATCAGTGAACTTCTTATAAAAAATACCATTCCTTACAACTAATTCGTCTGGCGAAACCGTTTCACTAAATCCAAGCTGACTACTCATCATAAAAACCCTGTAAAATAATTTAAAACTCTAATTCATCTATTAAATTAGCTATTAACATTCAGCACTATAAATATAACCTAAGTTAAATAGAAACTAACTCGAATTTTCTATTAAATCAATTGTGTCCTTGGTCATTCTTAAATCAGCAAAAAACTGCATCATATTAATAAGTGTCGCATTATGCTCTTCATCACTCCTCGTCCCAGTAGCATCCCCAACAAATATCGTCTTATAATTTAAAAGCATCGCATCTCGTGCTGTGGACTCACAGCAGACATTTGTTAATGTACCAGTGATGATTAAGGTATCAATCTCTAAGTTCTCCAGTACTTCCCCTAAGTTAGATGATCCAGGTGTTAAGGCGCTGGATCTTGTCTTCGTAATTAAAAGGTCTTCACTCCTCTTATCCATTCCTTTCCAAATCTCTCTAGCATAAGAGCCTTCTGCTGTATCCTTTACGATACTCTCCCGAGATTCCTTGTCAGTAAAATGGTCATACCAAGATGACCAGCCTGGAGTATAAACGTGCTCAGTCCAAAGCACTTTGCCACCAACTGTTCTCATTGAGTTTGCTAGAGCGTTTATGTTTGGAGCGATCTTCTCAACTCCGGGGACTTCAACAATCGAAAGTCCAGGGACAATAAAACAGTTTTGCATGTCAATTACCAACAGCCCGGTTTTTTTTGGATCAATTTTATCAAAAATATACTTTTTCCCTCGCCTGGAGATACAGTTATCGACGTAACGTTTCGGGATATCAATTATATGCATTCATAAACCTTTCGTTCTATAACTTTCAGCGACGCGTTCAATCGATACTAAATAAGCCGCAGTACGCAAATCTTCAACATCATCTCGCGCATGCCAAATTTTACGCATACTTTGATACGCGGTACGCATAGCATCATCCAGCCCAGACCTTACTAACTCCAATTCACCAGCTCCACTAAGATATGCTTCTTTGAATTTTCCTGATAATCGAGAATCTAGGCCTGAGGCGCTAAGTACCCGATCCAACTCGTTTACTAATAAGTGATGCCTTGCTTCTTCTTGACGCCTCTGCATTCTACCAAACCTGATATGACTAAGATTTTTTACCCATTCGAAGTAACTTACTGTTACACCACCTGCGTTAGCGTACATATCTGGGATAATGATCGTTCCCATATCTCTGAGGATATCATCAGCCTTAGCGGTAATTGGTCCATTAGCAGCTTCTATTATGAGAGGCGCTTTTATCCTCCGAGCGTTAGCTGGATTTATACTCCCTTCAATCGCTGCAGGAATCAAAATATCACACGCTATCTCTAGTGCTTTTTCTCCATGATCTTGATATTCTCCTCCCTCAAAGTTTTTTACTCCCCCTGTTTTAAGCATATGACAATATAAGGCTTCTATATCTAAACCATCTGCGTTTATAACTGCACCGTCATGTTCTACAACTGCTATAATATTAGAATTATCTTCTTCGCTTAAAAATTTTGCGGCGTGATAACCTACATTACCAAACCCCTGAACCACAATATTTTTACCATCTAACGTCCCCCTGAGTTTCGCTGACTCAACATCCTTTGGGTGCCTAAAAAACTCTCTCAATGCATATTGGATTCCACGACCAGTTGCCTCTACCCGACCAGCTATCCCACCAGCATTTATCGGCTTACCCGTGACACAAGCTCTAGCATTTATATCTGTAGTATTCATTCGCTGATATTGATCTGCAATCCATGCCATTTCTCTTTCACCAGTGCCCATATCCGGGGCAGGAACATTTTGACTTGGGTTTATCAAGTCTCTTTTAGCCAGTTCGTATGCAAATCGTCGCGTAATTTGTTCAAGTTCATCTTCCTCCCAATCTTTAGGGTTAATACACAGACCGCCCTTCGAACCACCAAAAGGAGTTTCCACCAGCGCACATTTAAAAGTCATTAATGCTGCTAATGCTTCAACCTCATCTTGATTAACACTGAGAGCGTATCTTATTCCACCTTTTACAGGTTCCATGTGTTCTGAGTGAACTGACCTATAACCAGTAAAAGTATGGATTTCTCCCCGCAGACGAACACCAAATCTTACAGTGTAAGTGGCATTACAAACACGGATCTTCTCTTCTAAGCCGGCAGGGAGGTCCATTAACGCAACCGCCCTATTAAACATTACGTCAACGCTTTCTCGAAAAGACAAATCATTAACATGCTTCATATTAACACTTTCCGTTTAAAGTCTCGACAGTCCTTTCAATCATACAAAAAGTTTATCAAAAATAACAGTAACATTTTTTCATAAAATAATTTTCTGATTGAAATTCCTGATTGCATCCAGGGACATGGTAAGAGTATTATCGATCGATAAAAGAAAGTTATCAAGTGAGTAGTAACGATACAATAGAGTTATCAGATATCAACAAAAATTGGTTTGGTCGGCTTATTTTATCGAGTTGTCCGACAATTAATCGCCACGTAGAACCCTCTTTTCTAGAAAATCTCCTAATTGAGTATAAGCAGAGAAGGGTTAAGCTAGTCGTTACCTTACTCGACTTTAGCGAAATCGAGGATTTGGGAATTGTCTCGTTTAGTACATTTTTAATGGATAACGGTTTCAATTGGATCCATTGTCCAATTCGAGATCGTAGCACATGTGGTGATCAAAACAGGATTAGGACTTTATTAGAGGAGATAAAGGAAGTGCTAAAATCTAATGATTCAGTGTTAATCCACTGTCATGCTGGCCTCGGAAGAACTGGGCTTTTAGCAGCTACCTTTCTGGTTTCAATGGGTTTGGCAGCAGATTCAGCAATCAAAACTATACGCGAAACTCGTCCAGGATCAATTGAAACCACTGAACAAGAAAGATATATCAAAGAATGGAACTTCCGTTTCAGATAAAGTGCTTCATCAGATAATCTATATACATTTTATTGAGCTATGCCTCAATCTGCGGTCCAACCACCGTCTACCAGAAGTGATGAACCAGTAACTAATGACGAAGCATCAGACGCAAGATATAAAACCGCTCCCATAATATCTTCAACTTCCCCAACACGATCCAACTTTATCTTGCTGTTAATCCAATCCCTCTTTTTTGGGTCATCGAAAGTTGGCTGGGTCATAGGTGTTAAAATAAAGGTTGGACAAATTGTATTGACCCGTATTTTTTGAGAGCCGAGTTCTAATGCCATTGCTTTGGTGAAGCCTTCCACAGCAAACTTCGAAGCGCAATACACAGATCTATCAATACCCCCTACATGAGCCATCTGACTAGAAATATTTATTAAACTTCCAGCCTTTTTCTCTTTAACTAAATTCTTTGCAACAGCTTGAGTAATAAAATACGCACCTCTCAGGTTTACGTTCATAACAGCATCAAAATCCTCAACAGTGGTATCTAAGGCATTTGAGTGACGTCCCATTCCAGCACTATTTACAAGGATATCAAATGCCCTGTCATTCAAGATTTTTTCTGAAATTTGATTTGGATCAGCTATGTCAAGGTGTAGAACCTGCGAAGACCAACCTTCAGAATTCATTTCCTCATGTAACTGTGTCAACTTTGGTAAACTTCGAGCCGCTAATGTTACCTCTGCCCCCCTAGAGGCAAGTGCACATGCACATCCAACTCCTATTCCTGAAGAGGCCCCCGTTACTAAGGCTCGTTTACCTTCCAAATTGAAACTTGGCATTTTAGGCAAAATCATAAATGTAAATCCACATAATTTGGTTTGATGTCCTTAATAGGCGAATTTACTCAAACAGCAAATCTTTTTTCTTATGTTTGAACTTATCTATCCAACCGTACACCACTAGGTTTTCTATAAACTGACCTACTAGTAAAACTCCCTTTCCTACGTCAAAATCTCTATTTTTAATCAAGTAATCATCACTTAGTTCAAGTTAGAATTAGGAAGATTACTAACGATCTACGTATGGCTATATCAAATTGACTGTCCAGTTTTGGGAAGGGCTAAGCAGATATATCTCATTTGAACATTGCGATCTAATCCTATTTGTACATCGGACAAGTTACGGGAATTCATTTCTTTTGCTGAAACTATACATTCATTTTTTGAAAAAAATTGAGTTCCTAAATTTGTAATGGAATGTGAGACATCAAAGCCCATCCCATTAACCAGTGAATATAAAAAAAGACCCCATACAATATCCATTACATTAATCCTCATTATTTTTATTTATTAAATAATATATACAACCTTACTTTTTTTTGTCTATTAAACTCCCTGAGTTAACTAATGATCATTTCCCTAATTAGATTAATAACCTATACTAATTCCAAATGACCTAGTGGTATAATGTAATTATGAAGTAAGGCTAATGTTCAATGTGTCAAAATCTATAATTCTTGTGGCCTTGGAAGACGAACTTCCCAAGGAATATCTACCAAGTTGGAATATTCTATACACAGGAGTGGGGAAAATAAATGCTAGTTATTCTGCAAGCAAGGCTATATTTGATTTTAAACCTGAAACAATAATTAATTTTGGAACTGCTGGTTCCCTAAGCGATAATCTAAGAGGCTTACACGAAGTTTCTATCTTTAAGCAACGTGATATGGATGCCGAGGGTTTAGGGTTTGCCTTGGGTGAAACACCATTCGATAAAACTTCAACAATAACTAATAATCGTAAAGGATTGTCATGCGGGACTGGAGATAGTTTTGTAGAGTCAAAGCCCAAACTGTTAACGGACCTGGTAGATATGGAAGCCTATGCATTAGCGAAAATATGCAAGTTAAGCGGGGTACAATTCATTTGCTACAAGTATATATCAGATAATGCGAATTCTGAAGCAAAGGATGACTGGAATGAAAACCTTAGGCGAGGCGCTCTGGCATTTTCAAAACTTTTGAATAACAAAATATAATCTAAACATTTAAGAAGAAATCATTTCAAAACAGAAAAACTTTATCATGGAAAAAATATTTAAGTTAATTATTACATATTTCTTTTATATGTTTTTTTTAATTCTAGTTTTTCTAGGTGCTTTTTATATATTATGGGTTGTCTTAACCAAGGAACCTTTGGACTTAATACCCTCACAACAAACAGTTTTAAATGAACATCAGACAAAGTAAGGAGCATAATATGTTGATCACAGGTGGTTGTTATTGCAACAGGATACGATATGAATCGACTGGTAAATTACAAGCATCTATTCAATGTCATTGTCGGGAATGCCAGTATATAACCGGTGGCGCACCAAACAACATAATAATAGTCCCGAAATCAGGTTTTTCTTTTACTAAGGGGAAACCAACTACATATCGGAGACGGGATTTGGAGCAACCGGTTACACGTTTTTTTTGTAATCAGTGTGGTACCGGTATCGGTACAGAAACTCCCAGTCGTCCAAAATCAATGGTTATCAAAGTAGGTACGCTTGACAACCCTAAATTGTACACCCCAACGGTAGCAATTTTTACAATTGATAAACAACCGTTCCATCATATTCCAGATAATGTAAAACAATTCGAAAGACGACCCTGAGGTTTGTATAGCAAGAATTAAAGGATATCTGTACGTGCTAGAATATTCCAAAATAGCATTACAATTATGGTAGCTAACGAAATAATAACTGCCAAAGCCATAAAAAATATGCTGAAATGATAATTTGCCAACCCAAAGCCAGCACACACTGGTCCTAAAACCTTACCTATATTTCTCAGCGAACCATATACACCCATGGTAGTTCCTTGATAGTTCTTATTCGCCTCTTCAGCTAATAATGCTACGCTTGCTGGAAAAATTAATCCCTGACCTATTCCAATAAAAAGAGCTAGCACTAATAGAGAATGACCTACAAAAAATTCTACTGAGAACAGACTTATTGCTAATAAAAACATCCCAAGTACAATTGTTAATCTATAACCCTTAGAATCCGCGATCTTTGCACCAATTGGCCGAAACGCCATGTGAGTAATTTCTTGAATCGAAAAGAATAAACCCGCTTGTAAAATGCTTCCGTCAGTCTGTGAAACAATAAAAAGAGGAAGAAACGCTCGTAACGAATATACGATTGAATATACAAGCATTTCTAATAATCCAGCCATCCAAACGGCAGGTATAGATATGCTCTCATGAATAGCTGAACCTATTTTACGCCAAGACACTACGTTTTTTTTACTGACAGAAGCTATTTTATTGTCAAGTAAAATTATCGGTATCATTGCAGTTAATGACCCAATCCCAATTATAATAAAAACCATCTCAAAATCAAAAATAGTCAAACTTACGCCAGCAGCAAGGGGCGCGCTAAGTGAGACAAGAGACCTAGAAAAACCAAAATATGCCAGTCTCGTAGCCTGAGTATCATTTTGCAACTGAACAACATAAGCTAAACCGACCGGCCCCAAGATTGCTGTAGAAATACCGTGAAACAACCTTAAAAGAATAAGGTCTTGTTCAGAAGAAACAAATTGGTAAGCGAATGGTGTAGTACTAAAAATAATTAAAGCGACAAACAGCCAAAGCCTTTTACCCCAAAAATCAGATAACAAGCCAAAGATCGGCTTTAATATTATTCCTGAAGAAGTTGAAACTCCAACGATAAAACCGATCATAATTTCACCAACACCAATAGCCGCTGCGTACAATGGCAATAAAGGTATTTTTCCTAATTGATAAAACCATCGCAGAATAAAATCAGTAAAAAAAATACAAAAAAAATCTTTTCGAACCTTTAGGGCTTCAAAACTAAAAATTGACATTTATAATTCTATCTACCAGCCTGTCTTAGGTGCTCCTATACTACTGCCACTGACTGCCGGAGGGGATGCCTTCGCGATATCACTATTAAACTTAGATATCTTACTATCAACCAGTTCATCCAAACCACCTAGAATTTTATCAACTTTACTAAATACATCTTGTGCAACTTCATGTGATTGAGCGGGAGGATTAGCATCAGCTATTTTTACAACCCATAATAAGTCCTGAAGTGTGTCGTCCAGACCCGCCGGATGCCGCAATACATCTCTGGGTGTCTCTCTCTTTGTATCAACCAGCTGCCCTTCAAGAAGCTCTAGCTCACCCACCAATAAACTGGCAGCTTCTGCCTCCTCGGGAATAATTTTATCGATATTTTCAAGTTGAGATTTCATCAATCTAATACGGTTAACCGCTATATTAAGATCTGATAATTTCGTAGTTATCTCTTTATACAGAATGTTTTGTACTTCAAAATCTTCTTGACGAGTGTTAACTCTTGGATCCTTAACCACAGTTAATTCTGCCTCTTGAGACTCTCCATTTGCAGTCAATACGACTAGATAATTGCCAGGCTGCACTTTGGCTCCAGCGGGGCCACCCTCGGACTTTGAGAAAGGTTCGTACTTCCGTTTTCTTAATCCATCATCCAGCTTAATCGGTGGATCTTCTGTTAAGTCCCAAACAAACCTATTCAATCCCTCCTTACATGTTGGTCTCCTAGAATTTGAAACTTTTTTATTTTGAGACTCACAACAGGCAACTACAGCTCCATTTTTATCCTTGATAACTATTTTTATTTTTGACTTAGAATTTTCTGCATCTAACCAGTAATAGATAATTGCTCCCAAAGGTGGGTTTTCTCCCGTATCTAAGTATTTCCTTTTCTTCCTTCCGTCGGGTGCATCGATTAAGTAGCTAGCACCCTGTACACCAAAGGCTGGTGAATAATCTTTGCCATCTCCATTAAACAACCCAGCGCTCCAATGTATATTTTGTCTTACCGTTGTTCGAGGTGTATATAGTTTTATCGCCTTAGAGGTAAACTTTTGATCCCTCAAGGGAGTTATATCATCAAGAATCCAAAAGGACCTTCCATGCGTTGCGACAACTAAATCTGTTTCCTTAATTTTTAGATCATAAACTGGGACGACTGGAAAATTACTTTCAATCCTGTTCCATATTTCTCCATCATTTGACGAGATATAAATGCCGGTCTCAGTACCCACAAATAATAAACCAGCTTTTTCTGTATCAGACCTGATAACTCTTGTGATTTCTTTTTGAGGAAAGTTTGTAGAAATTGATAACCATGTCTTTCCACTGTCTTTTGTCACAAATAAGTATGGTTTATAATCAGAAAGTTTAAACCTTGTAGCGGAAAGATAGACGGTATCTGGATCGTGGCAAGACACCTCAACATTCCCTACGTACGCCCATTCAGGCATATCCTTTGGAGTAACATTTTCCCAGTTCAAACCACCATCCCTAGTCACATGAACTAAACCATCATCTGTGGACGCCCATAACTCTCCTTTTCTATGGATTGACTCTACGACTGAAGCACATGACGCATATTGCTCAGCCCCAGCACTATCATGGTTTAATGGTCCACCAGAAAAATCTAACTTTTCTATATCATTGCGGCTTAAATCTGGAGAAATGCAATCCCAACTCATTCCTTCATCACAACTTCTAAAAACGTGATTTCCGCCGACGTACAATGTCCCACTGTCATGTGGTGAAAATAAGATTGGGAAAGTCCACGCAAACCGATATTTTAAATCTCTCGGCGCAAATCCAGTCGCCTCCTCTGGCCATACATTGATAAGTTGCATCTGCCTTGTTCGATGATCGTATCTTTGCAATGCTCCATTTCCACCTGGGCTTGAGCCGACCGCACCAATATAAACAATATTGGGGTCCTCAGGATGAACGGCGATAAAACCGCTTTCTCCTGTTCCAGGCAACGTGGTATCACCCAAGGTTATCATTCCCCACTCTGCCTGGCTCGGCACAGATATGGATGTATTGTCTTGTTGTGTCGCATAAACTCGATAAGGATATTGATTATCAATATCCATTCTATAAAATTGTGCTGTATTTTGGTTATAAATCGTTGACCACGTATCCCCGCCATTAAAACTAACGCACGCTCCACCGTCATTTCCTTGTACCATCCGCTTTGGGTTAGTTGGGTCAATCCATAAATCATGATTATCGCCGTGAGGCGTGGTCACTTCTTTAAAAGAGATACCTGCATCTGTTGACTTCCACATCTGATAATTAGTCACGTAGAGCGTATCTTCATTGATAGGATCAGTAAATATATGAGTATAATACCAAGCTCTATGGATTAAATCTCTATTCGGACACTGCAGTTTCCAACTTTTGCCATAGTCTTCTGATATGTATAAGCCCGTATTAGTTTCGTCGCCCTCTACAAGAGCAAAAACCCTACCTTGTTTTGCTCCCGATATTGAAACACCAATTTTTCCAAGCATTCCTTTCGCAAAACCATTTTCTATTGTGACATCTACCCAAGTATCACCGCCGTCATCAGAACGATACAAACAGCTACCAGGACCTCCAGACGAGAGATGCCAAAATTTACGATGGGCTTGCCAAGTGGCAGCAAATAGGATCCTGGGGTTAGTTGGATCCATAGAGATATCTATTGCCCCAGTTTCATCGTTTTCAAATAACACTCTCTCCCAATTTTCTCCACCATCAAGAGATCTAAAAACTCCTCTATCATTATTTGGACCAAACGCATCGCCAAACGCTGCTACATAAACATGATCTGAGTTTTCTGGATGAACTCTTATTTCACCAATCTGTTTTGTCTTCTCTAATCCAATGTGCTTCCAAGTCCTCCCCGCATCAGTTGACTTGTACATTCCATCACCAAATGAAACATCAATTCTTATAGTTGTTTCTCCAGTACCCGCATAGATAACATTACTGTCTGAAGGAGCTACAGCCAGTGCTCCAATAGTTGCACTATTAAGGTAACCATCGGAAACGCACTCCCAATAAGTACCGCCATCAGTCGTCTTCCAAACTCCTCCAGCACATGCCCCAAAATAAAAAGTCATAGGGTCTTTATAATCTCCTGAGACCGCCACAACTCGACCACCCCTTGGCGGACCTATACATCTCCAGCTTAGTTCAGATGAGGTAAAAATATTATTCTCCATGGGCATAGCGTTAATCCTAATTCAGATGTTTAGTTAATAATTTAGTACAACAATGCAGCCATTTTTTATTAGTGTAAATACATATATTCACAAAATATTTTATCAAAAAAAATTGTAATCTAGAATTATTTCCTTGATTTAATCATAGTCTCAATTAAGCTTTTTTACTAAATAGGATACGGGATGCCAAAGAATAATAGATACCGCCCATTCGTTCCAAATCCAGAACAAATGGCACTGATGCCAGAAGTTTCTGGAAACTCCATAAATGGATTAAACGAAAATGATTTTAGACGGCCCTCATACGTATATTGGGGGGACAACCCGGATGATATTGTTCATGGGAATCTACAGAAATGGTTTTACACTGTAGACCCACAGGAATCTGGCTATGAAGAACAAAGGAAATATCGTCAAGTAGCTCTAGATCTACCTCTAGAGAAATTAAATTCAGTAATTAGTGATTTTAGTGAAAAAGAATGGCTGGAGAATTTTGAAATATTTAAAAAGCAAGAGATATTTGATCAAATTGGTGCTACCCAATTTAGTTTGGACTGGGCATTTGAAGGTATTGAGATAACTTTTAAAAATATTGTAATACTAGGTTTTCAGCACGATTATGATAATATAAAGACCGCTCCGAGGTCGTCTGCAGGATTAGAAGTTATGAGACAATACTCAAGGGCCGCTCATGGAGCTAAGTTTATGGCAAATTGGCTAAGGAAATTAGGTTGGGACGCCGAACCCTTGACTGGGCCTATGTCTGGAAAGATAACAATGATCCCGGCCGCCTTAAAGGCTGGATTTGGTGAACTTGGTAAACACGGTTCAATTATTAATCCTGAATTTGGTTCGAGCTTCAGGTTATCAGCTGTTCTAACGGATGCACCAATACCCTTGTTTAGAGAAAGAGAATATCAAATTGATGACTTTTGTTCTAAATGTAGAATTTGCGAAGATGCTTGCCCACCAGAAGCAATTTTCAAAGAAAAAAAGACAGTACGTGGTGAAAAGAAATGGTATGTTGATTTTGATAAATGTATCCCATTTTTTAACGAGCACCAAGGTTGTTCCATATGTATTGCAGTTTGTCCTTGGAGTAAGCCTGGTATTGGACCCAACTTAGCTTTAAAACTTCAGCAGCGCGCTTTAAGGTTAAAAAAAACAAAAGATAATGTGTAACTGATATACAAAAACCTTAAGGGTAGCAAAGAGTTCCTCCAGACATTTCTACGGGTACGCCAGTAGTTTTAGGGAAGCTTATTGGCAAACCACCGAAAGATCTAACTGCCAAAAAGCCAAAGCACTCTGCCTCAATCGAGTCACCCCGCCAACCAAAATCTTCTGCCAGATAAACTTTGATTTGAGCTCTTTCACGAATTTCTTTAATAATCATCGGGTTATGTCTACCTCCACCACAAACAATAATTTCTTTTGGCCTTCTTGGTAGTAGATCTAGAGCTTTAGAAACTGTGGCTCCGCAAAGGCTTGTTAACGTCGCAATAGCATCTTCAACAGAAAGTTCTGCGACAATATTAATTAAAAAGTCATGTCGGTCTAAAGACTTTGGATAAGTTTTAGAAAAATAAGGATCACTCATTATGTTTGCTAAAACTGTTTCGTCGGTAACCCCTCTGGATGCCAGTAAGCCGTCTTTATCCATATTCCCAAGATTTAAGGAATGGACATAATCATTGATTGGAGCGTTTGCCGGACCCGTATCGAATGCAATTAGATCATCATTATCAGCCCAAGTAATATTTCCAATACCTCCAAGATTTAATACAGCTACTTCTGTGGGATTTTTTAGCCTTTTAAGTAATGCACGATGATAAGGAGGACATAACGGTGCCCCTTGGCCGCCAACTTTCATATCTGCAGTTCTAAAATCATAAACTACCGGAACCTTCAAAATTTCAGCCATTAACGGCCCATTTCCTAATTGTCGCGTTGAACCAGATTTGAGATCTAATGGTGGTTTATGTAAAATAGTCTGTCCATGAAATCCAATAAGATCAAGCGATCCATCTAAGTCTGCAAGCTTGATAAAAGATTGCATAGCCTCCGCCTGCGCAATAGTTATAACTTCTTCTGTAGTCTTAAAAATCTCTGGCTCAACTCCTTTGAAATCCCATTCTCTTGCAGTAATTATACATTCTCTTATTTTTTTAACTGTTTTCCGATCGTAAGAAAAACTCGATGCGGAAGAAAACTTTTCTACAGTATTTCCGTCAGTCTTGATAAGGGCCACATCAATCGTTCCATCTAGAGATGTCCCACTCATTAATCCTGCTACCCAGATCGGCTCCACGTTAAACTCCTTAATAGTTTCTATCGTATTTACTGTAAAATAACATAATAAATTCCTCGATCAAAAACGCTAAGATGAATTTTAGTATAATTTAATAGACTAAAATTTTCAAAAAGATCGATCTTGTTATACTCACTATATCATTATACTAATTTATCTATGGAAAAAGCATTAGTAGATCCGTTCAATAGGAAAATCTCATATCTCAGACTTTCAGTTACGGATAGGTGTGATTTTAGGTGTGTCTATTGCATGTCTGAAAATATGCAATTTCTTCCTAAAAAGGATCTTCTCACATTAGAAGAACTTGATACCCTTTGCACTTCATTCATAAATTTAGGTATAAACAAGCTTCGTATCACGGGAGGTGAACCCCTTGTTCGAAAAGATATAGTGTCGTTTTTTAGTAAGATAGGAAGACATCTAGATTCTGGGAAATTGCAGGAATTGACGTTAACTACTAATGGTTCCCAATTAGAGAAGTATGCCAAAAACCTTTTCTTATCGGGAGTAAGAAGGGTAAATATCTCACTTGACACTCTTAATGAAAAAAAGTTTTCACAGATAACACGTTGGGGTCGTTTACCTCAAGTTCTTAAGGGTATTGATGCCGCGCAAAATGTGGGGTTGCGGGTAAAAATTAATGTTGTAGCTTTGAAAAACTTCAACGAAGACGAGCTTTTTGATATAATTAATTGGTGTGCCCAGAGAGATATGGATCTCACGTTCATAGAAGTAATGCCCATGGGTGATATTGGAAATGAAAACCGTCTTGGTCAATATTGGCCTCTGAAAGACCTAAAAAAAAGTATTTCCAAAAACTTTACGATTACAGACACTTTAGATAATACTGGAGGACCAGCACGATACTTCCAGATCGAGGAGACTGGGCAGAAAATTGGACTAATTACCCCATTAAGTCATAACTTCTGCGAAAGTTGTAATAGGATAAGAATTACCTGTACTGGTGAAATCTTCACTTGTCTTGGACAAGAAGGGAAATCAGACTTAAAAAAACCCTTACGGGAACAGTCCGACCCACAAATATTGTTAGATGCAATTCGAAACGCTATTAACTTAAAACCTAAAGGTCATGACTTCGACTATTCTCGGGGAACCGTTAGCGGTAAAATGACTCGCCATATGAGTCATACAGGTGGTTAGGTTTAGTTTGATTATTACTATAAAAGGACAGAAGTATGCCTCGAATTAAGGCACTGTTATTTGATGTATTTGGGACCGTAGTGGATTGGAGAACCGGGGTATCATCAGCAGCTATCAAACTCCAAAAAAAATATAAAATTCAGTTTGATAGTGCAGAATTTGCAGACTCTTGGAGGGACGAATATCAACCCGCAATGGAAGAAGTTAGATCCGGTCGACGTAAATTTATTATCCTGGATGAACTTCATAGAGAAAATCTAAGCAAAATCAAAAAAAGGTATCACTTAGATTTAATAACTAAAGAAGATGAAGATAAGTTAATTAAATCATGGCACCAATTGCCTGCGTGGCCAGATAGCCCTGAAGGCTTAAAAAGACTCAAAAAAAAGTTTATAATCGCTAGTCAGTCTAACGGGAATGTTGCTCTAATTGTTAATATGGCAAAGCACTCAAATCTACCGTGGGATATGGTATTAGGAGCGGAGGTCGTCAGACATTATAAACCAACGCCAGAGTCCTATAAAGTTGCTTGTAACATGCTTGGTTTAAATGCAAATGAGTGCATGATGGTAGCGGCCCATAATAGCGACCTAAAGGCAGCACGAAATCAAGGTTTAAAAACAGCATTTGTATTAAGAGAAAAAGAACATGGACCGCTTCAAACTACAGATCTAAAACCAGATTCTGAATGGGACTATGTCTGTACGGACTTTATTGATCTCGCACAGAAGCTTCAAAATTCTGAATAAAATAACAGAAAATACTCAGTTAATTTAATATTTATCGCGGCAACCTTTTCTCAATAAGCTCAGCCCAATAACTACAGCCAGATGGAATAATATCATCTGAAAAGTTGTATGCAGGATGATGACACGCAGCAGTATCTCCATTCCCAACTAATATATAAGCGCCAGGCCGTTCATTGAGCATATAAGAAAAATCTTCTCCCCCCATAACCAAGGGAGCCTCCTCACAAGAGCCAGAGACCGAAGTAGCAATTGAAGCTGCAAAATCTGTTTGCTCTTTGTGATTTTCCATTACTGGGTATCCCGGTCGAAAGTTTACTTTACATGACCCACCAAACGTCTGCGAGACTGAAGTGGAAATCTCTTTCAATCGTTTCTCGGCTAAGTCTCTCATTTCAACAGACATAGTACGTATGGTCCCTTTCAAGGTCACATGTTCAGGGATAACATTGAAGGCCTTACTTTCAGACTCTATCGACGTAATTGAAACCACAATTTGATCAGTAGGGTCAGCATTTCGTGACGCTATAGTTTGTAAAGCAATAACTAAATGTGACGCTAGGACCGTAGTATCTATAGTTTCTTGAGGTTTAGCAGCATGGCCGCCTCTGCCTACCAGGTTAATCTCAAAAGTATCTGTTGCTGCAAAAAAAGGACCCGACCTTATAGAAAAGCTACCGGCTGGCGCTCCAGGCCAATTATGCATGCCGTAGACTTCATCGACACCCCACCGATCCATCATTCCATCTTCACACATTTCACGACCACCGCCACCGCCCTCCTCGGCTGGTTGGAATATCAGTACAACTGTTCCATCGAAGTTTCGTGTTTCGGAAAGATATTTTGCCGCGCCCAGTAGCATTGCTGTATGACCATCATGCCCACATGCATGCATTACTCCGGGTGTCTTTGATTTATAGTCTAACCCAGTTGCTTCAAATATGGGTAAAGCATCCATATCAGCCCTCAGACCTATAACTTTTCCAGACTTGTTCGTTTGGCCTTTTATTACGCCAATAACTCCAGTCCGTCCGACTCCTGCAGTAACATCGTCACACCCAAACTCCTTTAAGCTTTCTTCAACAAATGAAGATGTACGATGAGTATCAAATAACAATTCAGGGTTTTCGTGGATATCTCTACGCCAACCCGTGATTTCTGGTAAAAGTTCAGAAAAACGATTTTTAACAGGCATTTAAAGTTACTCCGTAGCTAGGTTTTCGATTAATTTGTCCATAAATGCTTGCCCTGCATTAAACTGATCTACCGTTATGAATTCATTTTTTTGATGCGCCTGAGCTATATCTCCAGGACCACAAATAATGGAAGAATAACCTTCCGCTTGAAATTGTCCTGCTTCAGTTCCATAAGAGACCACGTGTTGCGCATTATCTCCTGTCAATTGGCGAACTAGTGCTTCTGCAGAACCGTTTTCTTCAGGCCTTAATCCCGGAACATCATGACCTGCTTCCAAGGAAATAAAAGCATCTGAATGTATAGACTTCATTTTAGCTTCGACTTCTCTGACTTTCTTTTCATATCTATGTTTCCACTTTAACGCATTTTCACCTGGAATAACCCTAAAACCCATTACAAAATGACAATCCTTAGCGGTGATATTATTAGCTGTTCCACCTTCAATGGTACCCACATGAACAGTTGTCCACGGCGGGGTAAACATCGAGGTAGCATCACTTCTTTCTAGTGATTCATTTTCAATGTTCATTTCATTAGCCCATTCAATTAATTTAGCCGCCTCATGAATAGCACTGACGCCTATGTGCTGTAGAGAGGAATGAACTTCGTAACCTCTAACGTGGGTCTTTATTCCGAGCCCGCCCTTATGACCAGAGACTGCCTTCATCATAGACGGCTCTCCAATGATTGCAGCAGATGCTTTAGGCATTAACCTCGCCATTTCTGCAGCCATAAAAGGAGCACCAATACATCCAACTTCTTCGTCATAGGACATCGCTATTTGAATAGGTCTTTTAATTCCTCTTTTAAGCGCTTTAGGAACAGCTGTTAATGCGATCGCATCAAAGCCCTTCATGTCACATGTCCCACGCCCAAAGAGTTTTCCATTTTTTTCAGTAACTTCAAATGGATCAGTATCCCAATCTTGACCAACAACTGGCACGACGTCTGTATGCCCTGAAAGTATCACTCCCCCATCAACTGATGGTCCTACGTTTGCATATAAATTTGCTTTGTCCCCATCCGCATTGTAAACTCTATGACATTGAACTCCATGAGAATTGAGATACTCTTCTATAAAGTCAATAATCGGTAAATTACTAACATTCGAAACTGATGGGAATGAAACAAGTTTTTCCATCATTTCTCTAGCAGTTAAATTCATACCCATAATGAGCCTCCAGTTCGCTATTTGAAATTGTTAAATCAAAGTATTTAAAAAAATTACCTACCTCTAATTCTAGGATCAAGAGCATCCCTAAGACCATCACCGAGATAATTAACGCTTAAAACTGTTAGAGATATCGCAAAACCAGGCCAAAAAACTCTCTCAGGGTACATTGTTAAATAATCTGTTGCATCATAAAGTAATCTACCCCAAGTAGGAAAATCTGGTGGGAAACCTAGACCTAAGAAAGATAATGCAGACTCTGTAATAATGGCATTAGCAATACCCAAAGTGGCCGACACCATAATCGGCGACACTACATTTGGAAGAATATGTCTACCGATCAGCTTTGTATTTTTGGTACCGATAGATCGCGCTGCTAAAACAAACTCTCGTTCTTTTATAGCCAGAATATCGCCACGCACAATCCGGGCTGTAGGCATCCAACTTGTTATACCGATTGCTAAGACTATTAATATGAATATTCCTTTTTCTGGTCCAAATGCTGCATTCAGTGGATCTCTAAACAGTAGCATCATTAATAATAAAAGCGGTAACAGTGGTAAGGCCAAAAATAAATCTGTAAGCCTCATAAGGACATTATCTAGTCGGTTAAAAAATCCAGCCATAACTCCTACAAAGGTTCCCAAAAATAATGATAAGGCCATGGCAGTTAATCCAACGGCAATAGAAGTCTGTCCTCCCTGCATCATTCTTGCAAAAGTATCTCTACCCAGCTGGTCTGTTCCAAAAGGATGAGAGAAGCTTACCCCTTGATTCCGCGATCGTATATCTATGAAAGTAGCGTCGTGAGGCCAAAACAAAGGAATAAGATACACGGCAAGAATGGTAAAAATAAAAAACGCACCTCCAACTAGAGCACCTTTATGGGATTTAAACTGATCCCAAACATCGTACCATCTACTTCGAGGACTTTTTAAAACACTATTCTCTGGAACCTTAGTCATAACGAATTCTCGGATCTAGTATGCCGTAGAGTACATCGGCGATTAAATTAAATAAAACTATCAGAATAGCAAACATGAAAGTTAGTGTTTGCACAAGTGGTAGGTCAGTGGCTTGGATTGCAGTGATCAATAATTGCCCAATTCCATTTACTCTAAATACTTGTTCAGTAATTATCGCACCCCCAAAAACTGCGGGAACTCCCAACGCAATAACAGTAACAACTGGAATCATTGAATTGCGTAACACATGAATCATCACGACTACACTCTCGCTGAGACCCTTGGCTCTTGCAGTCCTAACATAGTCTTGATTGAGATTATCTAACATCGATGCTCTCATAAAACGACTTAGCTGTGCTGTTGTTTGCAGCGCCAATACCATTACCGGCATTATCATCTGCTTAAGTTGTTGAACAAAGCTGTCCCAATCATTAACTACCAAAGTCGTATCATATATTGACGGGAACCAACCCAGAGTTACAGAAAAAATAACGATAACGAGTACTCCAGAGAAGAAAGGGGGTACCGAGTAACCAATCATAGAAATAAATGTTCCTGTTTGATCAAAAATCGAATATTGCTTGTAAGCTGAATATATCCCAATTGGTAAAGCTATTACGACGCCTACAATGTAGGACATACCAACAACCCAAACTGTCTGAGGTAGCCGTTGGATCACTAAGTCCATAACAGGACCACGAGTTTGCCAGCTTATCACTCTCAGCTTTCCTTCAGAAAAACTAGTGCCAAAGTAATAATCGATTAGAACTTGAGGTTCCAACCAGAAAAACTGAACAATCCACTTCCAATATCTTACCGGTATTGGCTCACCAAGTCCAAGTGCTAATCGCATTTGTTGTTTGACTTCTGGTGGAACCGTGAGTGGAATTTGCGCCATTGGATCGCCTGGTGCTAATTCCAATAATAAAAAAATAACTAAACTAATAAATAATAAGGTCGGTATCATTATTATCAATCTTCTAACGGTAAATGATAACATGTAGCGAACCTTTATCTTGAAAACTTTATTTTATGTAATGGGCCTCAGATATTTCTCTGAGGCCCAGAACTTTCTAATTATTGGGCGTTAACCCTGAGATTATTAACTTTACTTAATTCTGTACCAATCTGATACATTCCAAAGCTCAGAATCCCATGAATTCATAACAACGCCACCAAGTGAATTAGAATGCGCAGCTACACCACCACGATGAGTTAAAGGTATCATGGTATAGCTATCTTTTGTTAACATGTCGTTAAGCTTTTTAGCTATCTCATAACGCTTTTCCATATCTCCTGTTCTTGTCAATTCAGCATGAAGTTCGTCGTATGCCGGATCACAGTAACGGTTGATATTCTCACCTTGCCATTGGCTCTCAGGTTTTGGCTCATTACCGCAAAGGTACATAGCCAAATATGACTGAGGATCTGTTCCATCGAAGTTATTCGTGTACATTTCTACGTCTGAATAAAATTTCTGGAATGTGTCAGGGCTAGCTGGATCTCCACCAAAGAATATTGATGCGCTTAGGTTTCTAAGCTCTGTTTCTACACCAATTTCTCCCCACCACTGCTTTACAAGCGCTTGATAATCTTGACGCACAGCATTGGTGGATGTTTGATAAAGAACTGACAATCTCATGCCATCTTTAGTTCGAACACCGTCAGAACCTTTCGCCCAACCTGCACTATCAAGTAACGCATTCGCAGCAGCTATATCTTGTTTCATACAGTGAGTATTTTGTGAAGAATAAACAGCAGGACCGGCAACTAAATCACATGTCGGCTTACCCATTTGTCCATAACCAATCTCTGTTAGAAGAACACGGTCAATTGCTAAAGACAAAGCTTTACGAACACGGATATCCGTTAGGAACGGATGCGGCGCTTTTCGAGTAGAACGTGTATCCGCGTCCAATGAAGGTGACGGATCAGTCATATTTATCTCAATGCGTTCAACACTAGGTCCGAAGCCAACAATGACTTTGCCTTTTCCAGCTGATTCCATTTTTGCAATTACGTCTGGCGCCAATTGAAGGTTCCAAGCATAATCAAACTCCCCAGTTTCCATCACGGATCGTCCAGCACCTGTAGCGTCTCCACCACCCTTGAATAGTAGAGTAGCAAAAGCCGGTTTATTAGGATCACGATAGTTATCATTCGCTACCATTCTGATTACATCGTTTGGTTTGAAATCTACTACTTTAAACGGTCCAGTACCAATCGGTCCAAAGTTCTCCGCCGTACAAGTTTGAGCTTTTGCACCCATACAATCAGCAAATTGTGCTGCTTGTAAGATTGGCGTTTGACCACCAACGAATGGGGCATATGGATTTGGTGTGGCCTCAGCAAAGTTTATTACAACTGTCGATGCATCAGGTGTATCTACGCTTGTAACTCCGTTGAATTTAACTGTGTTTGCACAACCGCCATTTGGATCCATGCAGTAATCATATGTGAATTTAACATCCGCTGAAGTCAACGGTGTTCCGTCAGACCAAACAATAGCTGGATCTAGGTTCCATGTGATCGATTTTTGATCTGCACTAACTCCACCATTTCCTAGAGTTGGTATACTTGTTACAAGATACGGGACCATTGCACCATCTTGATTATATCGAGCTAAAGGCTCAATTATTAATGATGATGATTCAATATCTTTTGTACCATTTGAAAGGTACGGGTTTAAGATTGATGGTGCTTGCCAATATATTATCTTGACCTCTCCATCTGTTCCTCGACCAGCAAAAGACGCTGGCGCAAAAGCCAACGCAACAATTGCGCCGAGTACTATAGTTTTTAAGTTCATTTTTATCTCCTTTATAATCCTGAAGCTAAATTTAAAATTAACTCCAGAAGATGAAACTAACTTCTTATAAATTTTATTTCAAGTATCTTATTTTCAAGGAATCATACCCTTTATTTCCAATAACCCTATCGAACCATAATTTTTAAAATATTCAACCAATAATATGACTAAGAGTCTGATTTTTTTTATTTTAATAAAGATATTTTTTTATTCCATCTGGTAATTTAATTTTTAAGTCACAAACCGTTTGGTAAAATTGAAATTTAAAAAAATTACCAAGCAATTAATTGACATGTGCCTCAGACCACGACACATTAATAGTCAGACTGTTTTGTTCTAACTTTATTATTAGCGAGAGTGTTCGACATGCTAGATCAACCTAAAAATACTATTGCCTCATATCGGAATTTAAAAGTTGAATTTGAAACTAAAGATGGGACTGTGACAGGGGTTGAGGATGTATCTTTTGACGTGAACGCTGGAGAAACAGTATGCATAGTCGGGGAATCAGGGTCAGGTAAATCAGTGTCTTCTTTATCAATGATGCGACTCGTAGAATTTGGTGGGGGTAAAATTTCTGGTGGAGAATTAATTTTTGATCGGAAAAATGGTGAAAAAATTGATGTTATAAAATCGAATATGTCTTTAATGAGGACTATTCGTGGAAATGAAATTGGAATGATTTTTCAGGAGCCTATGACCGCCCTAAATCCCGTATTCACTGTTGAACGTCAACTCACTGAAGGATTAAGACTTCATAAAAATTTGCGAAAATCAGAGGCTAGAGAAAAAGCGTTAGACCTTTTAAGGGAGGTCCGCATTCCGGAACCAGAACAACGAATAAAACAATACCCGCACGAACTCTCAGGAGGTATGAGGCAACGTGTTGTTATAGCAATGGCGATGGCCTGCGAACCACGTCTCCTAATTGCAGATGAGCCGACCACAGCTTTAGATGTGACCATACAAGCCGAGATTTTGGCACTTATGGATCGTTTAAAGCGTGAAACTGGGACTGCTGTAATGTTTATAACCCATGACATGGCAGTAGTTGCTCAAATGGCAGACAGAGTTGTTGTTATGTACCACGGGAAAAAAGTTGAAGAAGGGACAGTTGAAGAAATTTTTGAAAATCCCAAACATGATTATACGAAATCTCTGCTTGCGGCAGTACCGAAGTTAGGTGAAATGCAAGGTAAAGCTTTACCAGAACCAATGAAATTAGTTGGGGTTTCGAATCAAAACTTAAACCCTATATCGGGGACAGATGAAGCGCTCTTAACGGTTAAAAATATGACAACTCGATTCCCCGTAAAAGGTGGTTTTTTTCGTAGAACAGTGGCGAATGTGCACGCTGTCGAGGACGTATCATTTACCATAAACAAAGGCCAAACCTTGTCTCTTGTGGGAGAGTCAGGTTGTGGAAAGTCTACTGCTGGGCGATCACTACTTAGATTAGTAGAACCGATCTCAGGTAAAATTGATTTAGATGGTCAAGATATCTTAGCCCTTCCTCCAAAAGAATTAAGGGAAGCACGACAACACATTCAAATGGTATTTCAAGATCCTTTTGCGTCTTTAAATCCTCAAATGCAGCTTTCAGATCAAGTTGCTGAACCTTTACGAAACTTCGATACGCATAAGGGTAAAGATTTAGATGATCGAGTAGCAATGTTATTTGATCGAGTTGAACTTCCAAAAAGTTTTATGCGACGGTTTCCTCACGAATTATCAGGAGGACAACGACAGCGGGTTGCAATCGCTCGAGCACTTGCTTTAAATCCAAAATTAATTATTGCTGATGAAGCAGTATCTGCACTAGATGTGTCTGTGCAAGCCCAAGTACTAAACCTTATGATGGAGCTTCAATCGGAATTAGGTCTATCATTTCTATTTATAAGCCATGATATGGCCGTAGTAGAACGGGTTAGTCACCAAGTAGGGGTAATGTATTTAGGACGAATTGTAGAGATGGGTCCTAGAGGATCTGTTTTTGAAAATCCGCAACACGCTTACACACAAGCACTGATAAAGGCTGTACCAATAGCAGATCCGAGGAAACGGAAAGAAGAAAAAGATCTGAATTTCAAACCTATCCCCTCACCTATACACCCAATTGGCCATAAACCTGAACCGTCCGTGTACGAGGAAAGATCACCAGGTCACTTTGTGTTAACATCTGAGAGTGGTTACTAAATTACAAGACTAATAGACTAAATTTTAATCAATCTTTGATAGTAACAATTCCAGAGAAACTTTTGCGTCACCATAAAACATTCTGGTATTATCTTTATAAAAAAGTGGATTTTCAATCCCTGAGTAACCAGTTCCCTGACCTCGCTTTGAAACAAATACTTGTT
Organism: Paracoccaceae bacterium; assembly: GCA_045565015.1. Taxonomy (GTDB): domain Bacteria; phylum Pseudomonadota; class Alphaproteobacteria; order Rhodobacterales; family Rhodobacteraceae. The sequence goes on along the minus strand of JBJLGD010000039.1, from coordinate 6,258 downwards.
TTGCCTTCCAGCATTCGAGTACCGGCATACCGGCTATTGGACTATTAGGATCATCTTGAGCTGCAGGATTAACGATATCGTTAGAACCAATGACAATAACAACATCTGTAGTTGGAAAGTCTTGATTTATTTCATCCATTTCAAGAACGATATCATAGGGAACTTTAGCTTCAGCCAATAACACATTCATATGACCTGGCAATCTTCCTGCCACTGGATGAATAGCGAAACGTACATTTATTTGTTTATCTCGCAATTTATTTACTAAAGCTGCAACAGCCTGCTGAGCTTGAGCTACTGCCATTCCATAACCTGGTATAATTATAACACTATTTGCATCATTTAGAGCACTCGCAACTCCATCAGCATCAATTGCTATTTGCTCCCCCTCTACTGCCATCTGTGGACCAACTTCTCCCCCAAAACCTCCAAGGATAACCGAAACAAATTTTCTATTCATAGCCCTACACATTATATAACTTAAGATAGCTCCAGAAGAGCCTACTAGAGCCCCAGTAACAATTAAAAGATCATTACCAAGAGTGAAACCGATCGCAGCTGCTGCCCAACCAGAATAACTATTTAACATCGAAACCACCACTGGCATATCAGCTCCACCAATACCCATAATCAAGTGCCAGCCAATAAAGCTGGCTACTAGCGTAACCAAAAGCATTGTCCAGATTCCGCTTCCATCGAGATACATCCAGCCAAGTAACAAACATAAAATCAATGCTGTAGCATTTAGATAATGACCCCCTGCAAGTTTTTTTGGGGATCCGTCAATTTTGCCAGCCAGCTTACCAAATGCAACTAATGACCCCGTAAATGTTATTGCGCCGATAAATATTCCTAAGAAAACTTCTCCTTTTAAAATCGTTACCTCTAAACTACTTTTGTACCATAGTTTTTTTTCAAATCCTGTTAAGGTTAGATTTACAATATCCTCTCCAGAGTTCCGAAATTCGTTCACGCTACCAAGCATAATATCTGCATTTAGCCCAATAAACACTGCTGCTAGACCAACAAACGAATGTAGGGCAGCAACTAATTGCGGCATTTCAGTCATTTGAACTTTTCCAGAAATATAATATCCAGCATAAGAACCCGCGGTTATAGCGGCTAGAATAAGAAATACATTATAGACACCCGGTCCAAATACAGTTACCAAAACTGCGATCGCCATACCAACTATACCATACCAAACAGCTCTTTTAGCACTCTCTTGATTTGATAGCCCGCCTAATGACAAAATAAACAAAACTGTGGCACCAATATAGGCGGCTGAAACTAAACCACTCCCCATTAAATTGTCCTCCTATGACCTTTGAAACATTGCCAGCATACGACGTGTTACTAAAAACCCACCTACTATATTTATTGACGCTATTAAAACCGAAATTGTACTCAGAGTAATTACCAAAAGATTACTTGATCCGATCTGCAGTAAAGCACCTAATATGACTATCCCAGATATTGCATTAGTGACCGCCATCAAGGGTGTGTGTAGTGAGTGGCTGACATTCCAGATTACCTGGAAACCAACAAAACATCCTAAAACAAAAACAATAAAATGCTGCATAAAACTTTCTGGTGCTACTGTTCCAAGACCTAGCATTAGCAAACCTCCAAGACCTAATATACCAATTTGGGTCTTCGTAGCAGACTTGAATGCTTCTTTTTCTAGTTCTTTTTGCTCTTCTTTTGAAATCTTTGGCAAAGATTTTTTTGGTGCTGCAGCAGCTATTGCGGAAATCTTTGGAGGTGGCGGCGGATAAGTAATCGCTCCGTTAAAACATATTGTAGCTCCACGAATGACATCATCTTCCATGTCATGAGTAATATTCCCATCTTTTTTAGGTGTTAGATCAGAAATCATGTGCCTAATATTCGTCGAGTAAAGGGTTGAAGCTTGACTGGCCATTCGACTGGGAAAATCAGTGTAACCGATAATAATTACACCATTCTTCGAAACAACCTTTTCATTGACAACAGTTAACTTACAATTTCCGCCTTTTTCGGCTGCTAAATCTATAATCACTGAGCCAGGTTTCATCGCTTCAACCATCTGAGTTGTCCAAAGTTCAGGAGCCTCCCTATTCGGTATCAAAGCTGTTGTAATTACGATATCGACATCTGGAGCCTGTTCTAAAAAGAGATTTAATTGCTTTTCTCTAAACTCTGGACTTGACGGCGCAGCATAACCTCCTGTTGCGGACCCGTCTTGATTATCGTCAAAATCTAATAGTAAGAATTCTGCTCCCATCGACTCTATTTGTTCTGCAACTTCAGGCCGAACATCAAAAGCTCTGACTATAGCCCCTAATGATGTTGCTGTTCCAATCGCAGCTAGACCTGCTACACCTGCGCCTATCACTAGTACTTTTGCTGGAGGAACTTTTCCGGCTGCTGTAATTTGACCTGTAAAGAACCTCCCAAAATTGTTACCTGCCTCAATTACGGCCCGATACCCGGCAATATTAGCCATCGAAGATAGAGCGTCCATCTTCTGCGCACGAGAGATTCGCGGTACCAGTTCCATAGCAATTACGTTTGTCCTAGAGGAAGCTGCTACTTCCAACCCTAATGAATTCTCTTGCGGATTAAAAAACGAAATCAGCGTTTGCCCTTTTCTGAATTTCTTATGTTCAACTGGCTCCGGATCTCGCACTTTGACGATTATTTCAGCCTCCTTCCACAATATTGTTGAAGACTTTACAATTTTTACACCTACAGCTTCATAGTCAGAATCAGCAAAACCAGATGCACTACCTGCTCCAGATTCTAAAATGCATTCATGTCCTAATTTTTGAATTTGTATTGCTGAATCGGGGCGTCATCGCAACACGATTCTCACCTTGACATATCTCCTTGGGCGCTCCAACTTTCATTTATCTTCCTTCAGCTAAGTCTTAACTATTTATCATTTAGAGTTACTAGGCGTAATTGGACTGATTGAACAGTAAATTATCCTATTATTAATAAATTAGTTTTTATGATAATTCTTTTGGTAAAAAAACTTTAATCCTTGTTACTTACGCCAGCAGAGTCAAATGAGGCCATACCCGAATGGCAAGCCAACGCAGATTTTATTATCCCTAGCGAAACGGCTGCTCCAGATCCCTCACCCAGTCGTAGATCTAGTGATATGAGCGGCTTCTTGTTCAGTTTTTTGAGCATCTTTTTGTGTGCATACTCTGCAGAAACATGACTAGAAATAACATGATCAATAGAACCTGAGAACATTTTTTTTAACACTAAAGCAGCAGAACCACAGATAAAACCATCTAATAAAAATGGAATTTTATTAAACCGTGTTGCTGAGATTGCTCCAACTATTGCAGCTATCTCTCTTCCTCCAAGTCTCTGCAATATCTCTAAGGGCGGCACTACTCCAACAGCATGTTTTGCCAGACCTTTATCAACAACTTCAACTTTTTTTTCTAAAGTTGCATCATTAATACCGGTACCCGCGCCCTACCCAGCTAACTCCAGCCCCCCCCACAAAGTGCGGCAGCTATGGCAGCAGCTGATGTCGTGTTGCCTATACCCATCTCGCCCGCTAAAAATAGATCGCTGTCTGGGTCAACAGAATTCCATCCAATACTTATTGCGTCCAAACACTCTTGCTCAGTCAATGCTGGTTTTTCTGTAAAATCATTTGTTGGTAGATCTAAATCCATCTCATAAACCTGAAGTTTAGCATTAAACAACTGAGCAAGTTGGTTTATGGCGGCGCCCCCGTTTTTAAAATTTTCAACCATTTGGCTTGTAACCTCGGTAGGAAATGCTGAGATACCTTGGTTTGAAACTCCATGATTACCGGCAAAGATTGCTATCTGAATATTTTCTAATTTTGGTTTTTTCGTTCCCTGCCAGCCGGCAAAAAACCAAGCTAACTCTTCTAGCCTGCCTAGAGAACCCTCAGGCTTTGTAAGTGTAGCATTATAATTCTTTGCAAGCTCTGACATCGGTTTATCGAACTCTGGCAGATCATTTAGTAAGTCTTTATACTCGCTGATAGTGGAAAACTCTTGCTTCATAGATTAACCCTAATTTCAATTTCATTATATATCTGGTAATGTGTATTTGATTAGATTGGAATAGTGTGAGACGTCATAAAATGTCTAAAATCGATAAAAATACATTTAATGTAAAAAATATTGTCAGAGCTATATCTCTGATAACTAGGATACCGATCAATTCAGATTTTGTGAGCCATACAAATCCAAAGACTGATATCAGCTGGGCATATCCAATAGTGGGTATTATTTTAGCAATACCAATAAGCATATTGGGTTATATTTTATTAACATTGGGCTTTGATAGTGGGGTCATTTCAGGGGTTTTAATTATCACTTTAGTTTTCTTAACTGGAGCAATGCATGAAGATGGGTTAGCAGACACTGCTGATGGATTCTGGGGCGGCTGGACTAAAGATGCCCGATTAGAAATTATGAAAGATAGCAGAATTGGGACTTATGGGGTTTTAGCATTAGTGTTTTCAATTCTCTTAAGATGGTATTGTCTTAAACTCATTATTGATCAAAATCTATTATTTGTAGCCGTCACCGTGAGTATCATTCTATCAAGAAGTCTGATGTCTTGTTATATGTGGGTTACACCAAATGCCAAAGAAAAAGGTTTATCCTTCAACACGGGGAGACCAGACGAAATCTCGGCTATTGTCGCTTTCACACTAGGTGCCTCAGTGACACTCTTAATGGTCGGCTTTACAGGCATTTTTCTACTCGTACTTGGTTCTTTATTAGTTTGGTTATCAAAAATAATTAGTCTTAATAAAATAGACGGGCAGACTGGTGATACCATTGGCGCTGTACAGCAAATATGCGAACTTGTAATTCTATTATCAATTTACTTTTTAGTTGGATGATAAACCATTCAGTACCAAAAAATACCGCTATCGATATCCTAAGCTGCTCGACTTAATAGGACTTCATCAATTTCTTTTTGAGCTCCAAATTCGTCATCGCCACGTACTACGGCGATTTCACGAGTTAGCCGCTCTAACGCAGCTTCATATAGTTGTCTTTCTGAATAGCTCTGTTCTCTCTGTCCACCGTTTCGATGTAAATCACGAACAACCTCGGCTATTGCAATTAAATCACCCGAATTTATTTTTTGTTCGTATTCTTGTGCTCGCCGCGACCACATGGCTCGTTTTACTCGAGCTCTACCACCCAAGGTGCTAATAGCTTGTGCAACTGTTTCAGGAGAACTAAGAGGTCTCATACCAACCTCGATTGCTTTTTCAACAGGTACTCTTAAAGTCATTTTATCTTTATCAAATGCCACAACGAATAACTCCAGTGTTACCCCGGCAATATCTTGAGACTCCACATTTACTACTTTACCAACTCCATGAGCTGGATACACAACATACTCATCAGGGCTAAAATCTTGGCTTCTATTACTCATTTACGCCTTCTTTATTATTAATAAATTAAATTTTTTAAGTTAGTTTTCTACAGTTAGTCCAAAAAATTTTCAAACATATCATTTTTGTATAAAGAGACTCCTAACACAGATCTGCTTGGGTTGCAAAAAAGTTCGTTCGCAAATCTAATACATTTCAAATGTTGTTAACTAACTTCTAATTGTTAATATCTTTTAAATAGCCACTTAAATAGCCACAACCTATTTTAACCGCCCTCACCAGGCTTTTCAGAGAAGTATTTCTCAAACTTATTAGTTTCATTTGCTCTTTCCTCATATCCTGGAAGAGGGTCTTTTTTAGATATAATCACCGGCCAAAGTTCTGAATATTTCCTATTAAATTCTACCCACTTCTCCCCCTCTGGTTCTGTATCGGGTAAGATAGCATCAACCGGGCACTCAGGTTCACAAACTCCACAATCGATACACTCATCAGGGTGAATTACGAGGGTATTTTCTCCTTCATAAAAACAGTCCACCGGGCAAACTTCAACACAGTCCGTATGCTTACAACCAATACATAAATCATTTACAATATAAGTCACTTAATTGCCTTTTCAGTCTAATCTCTCAACGCATTAATACTGATGAGCAAATCATTCAAGAGAATACATCTTTATTTTTTCTAGCAAACGCCTATTCTTCTTGGTTGGCCTCTCACCAACTCGATCATAGTGACTATTACCTTTCGATATTGGATACACCTCTTCACCATATAATAACTGTGCTTCTGAAGCTGGGCCACGTCGAGATCCACATTTCAAAATTTCAATTATTCTGAGATTATTTCCAACACTTATA
>JBJLGD010000038.1:0-100976 GCA_045565015.1 Paracoccaceae bacterium | reverse complement strand
GCCCATTTAGCAATGAGTTACAAAAGATCTTGGACAAAATGCGAACTACTCCTCTAAAAGGTCGGTTTGTCTTAATCGTAATTGTACCATTTAAGGTATTTGGTTTGGCAAGATTAAGTGGCCAACGAGGAATAGGACCAACGCCTGTAGAAGGAGTAACATATGATTCTATTGCTGACGCAGAATGGGATATTTTTAAGCGAAGATGGTACGAATTAACCGGTATTCCAATAACCTTAGAAGACTCTAAGTAATGGAAAGTAGCACAGGAATAGTTGGGTACTGCCAGCCTAACGAAATCTCAACTGATCAGACAACTGGTTTAAAACTATCGACTGAAACACCTAAAATATGCTCTGTAGAAATTATGAGAGTTGTATGCGCAGATATTGATCCAAACGGTCCGGGTCAGCAGTTTGAACTTCAAAATTGGGGAGCTCAAAAACATGTCGATGTATCAAAACAAGATATTAACTTAGGTTCCTACGGTATCGTAGAAAACTCGTCGTATCTAACACCCAAGAGCCAAATATCTATCGAGATGTATATTTGGCCAACTAAAGCTTCAGATAAAAGACAAACTATTTTCAACTGGGGTGAGGTAAATCTAGTTATAAACCCTGACAATATTTTAACATACTACTTTAACGGCTCTGAAGTGTCGATTAACCAACCGCTATTGCTACGCAATTGGTATTTTATTAAAGGCACAGTCGATATAACAACAAAAGCTATTTCTATCGAAATGCAAATGTTAAAACCTATCACAGGCCATTTACTATCCTGTAATTCAAATTCAATTCTAAGTTCTACCAACTCATTAATTTTTAAAACACCAATGATATTCGGTGCGAAATTCAAAAAATTCGCTACAGAGCAAAATTTTACTAGTGATCACTTCAATGGTAAAATTGAAGCACCAATTATCGTTATAGATAACGACGCTGAATCAACAATATCTTGGGATTTTTCAAAGGAAATTAGTAAACCTTCAGTAACTAGTAATCAGAAAAAGGGGTTTGATATTGAGCTTATAAATTGCCCGTTACGTGGTGCAACAGGTCACAACTGGAATGGATCTGTGGATAGCTGGACAGATAATCCAAACCTTTACGGAGCAATACATTTTCATGATGACGACATAACAGATTGTAAATGGCAAACAAACCTTACGATCGCACCACCAAAAAATACACGCTCAGGTTACTATATAGCTCGTGTTAGGGCTAAAGGTATATTGAGTGACATACCATTTTTTGTGAGCCAACGATTAAGAAAATCGAATAAAAAAATCTTATTTTTGGCCCCTACCGCAACCTATAAAGCTTATGCAAATACTCATGTTAAATTTGACTCCCACAACACCGAGAATCTATTTGAAGCACCTATCTCTCTAAGTGAGGACGAGCTATACTTAAACGAACATCGTGAACTAGGCTTGTCAAATTACGATACGCACTCAGATGAATCCGGAGTAGTTTATGTCGGTGATCGACGGCCCATTTTGAATAATCGACCAGGTCTTTATACCTTCAACTATATTAATGATACTCACATTATTAGATGGCTCGAAGAAAAAGGTTACGATTATGAAGTCGTTACTGATGAAGATTTACATAACTTTGGATTCGCTGTGTTGAAAAATTATAGTGTGGTTATTACTGCATCACATCCGGAGTACTATTCAACAGAAATGTGGGATGCGTTGTCAAAGTATCAACATAATGGTGGTAGGCATATGTACCTTGGGGGTAATGGATTTTATTGGAGAGTAGCTTTTTCTGAACATTACCCCGGTGTTATGGAACATCGTAGAGGAGTATCAGGAGTTAGAACTTGGGAAGGCGAACCCGGAGAACACCATCTTGGTTTTACAGGAGAGCCTGGAGGTCTTTGGAGAACATATGGCCGCGCGCCGCAAACTCTAGTAGGAAATGGATTTAGTTCGACACTTTTTGTAAAATCAACTTGGTTTCGCCGCAGTACGGCATCCTACAGTAAAGAAACTGACTTTATTTTTAAAGATCTAAACACAGATATAATTGGTGATTTCGGGTATCGTGGTGGTGGTTGCGTAGGGCTTGAAATTGATCGGTGGGACCAAGATTTGGGTTCTCCTGAGAATTCAATAGTTGTAGCTACGTCCGAGTATGTTGGCGCTGGTGGTCTTCTGACCGGAGAAGAGTTTATAACCACAACCAGAGCTCTCGATGGTGTTCAAAATGGGAGAGTTCGAGCAGATATGGTATTTTTTACGATTCCTAATGGTGGGGCAGTTTGGTCTACAGGCAGTATTGCTTGGGCAACATCACTGCTCTGGGCTGGAGCAGATAACTCGGTATCCAGAGTTACGCAAAACGTTTTAGATCGTTTTTTGGATAGAACAGAGTTTGAAACTGATGAATAGGATTGGTATTGATATTGGTGGAACATTTACCGATATAGTTTATGAAAATGCTGGAGAAGTTTTTTCAAAAAAAATCTTAACAACTCCTAATAATCCGGAAACTGCTGCGCTTGAAGGTATTCATACTTTGCTAAATTCTTGTAAGGTGGGCCTTTCCGAAATTGATACAATAATCCACGGTACAACGATCGCCGCAAATGCTCTAATTGAACGCAAAGGTGCAAAAACTGCGTTGGTTACCACAAAAGGTTTTCGAGACGTTTTGGAGATGAGATATGAGAAGCGTTTTGATCAATATGACCTTAATATACAGCTGCCAGAGCCATTAGTACCGAGGAGTCTCCGATTTGGCCTTACTGAAAGAAGTCTGGTTGATGGTAAAATACTTAAAAAACCTAATACAGATGAATTAAATAAAGTTCTAAAAGAATGTATCTCAAACGATATAGAGGCGGTTGCGATAGCTTTTCTACATTCTTACGCTAATCCAAAAAATGAACAATATGTTGCAAAGTTTTTAAGGAAAAACCTTCCATCCAAAATTACCGTATGCATAAGTTCAGATATCTCTCCCGAAGCTCGAGAGTTTGAGCGGTTTTCAACTACAGTAGCAAATGCGTATGTAAGGCCTCTTATGAGCAACTATCTAGACTCATTTAATAATAAACTTAACAATGACGGCTTTAAAGGAAGCTTTCTTCTTCTATCTTCAAGTGGTGGGTTAACAAGTATCAATCATGCGAAAAAAATTCCAATACGGCTAGTCGAGTCAGGTCCGGCTGGGGGTATAATTTTGGCAAGCAAAATTTCAAACGAATTAAAAGAGAAGAATTCCATAGCTCTTGATATTGGAGGTACTACAGCGAAGATTTGTTATCTAGATAAAGGTGACCCAGTGATAACAAGAAGGTTTGAGGTCGCTCGCGCCTGGAAAAATAAAAGTGGGAGCGGACTTCCGTTAAGAATTCCTGCTATGGATCTAGTTGAAATTGGTGCTGGTGGTGGTTCAATAGCAAGGCGAGATAGTCTAGGTAGATTAGCTGTAGGACCAGAGAGTGCTAGCTCGAAACCAGGACCAGTATGCTACGATATGGGAGGAACTAAACCTACTGTAACAGACGCCAACTTACTCTTAGGTAGAATATCCAAAGAAACTTTTGCAGGTGGAAGCATCCCTCTATCAGAAAATAAATCGAAATTAGCAATTATCAAAGAGATTGTTACGCCATTAGATTTTAAATCTATTTCTGGTGCCGCATCAGGGATCGTTGAAATTGGTGAGGAGCTAATGGCAAATGCTGCCAGAATTCATGGAATAGAATTAGGTAAAAACACTAGGGATTTTTGCCTTGTTGCATCTGGGGGTGGTGGCCCTATTCATGCAGTAGGAATTGCAGAAAAGCTTGATATTAATAAAGTTATTATTCCACACCTCGCTGGTGTTGGGTCTGCACTAGGTTTTTTATATGCCCCGATCAGCTATGAAATAGCTCAGAGCTTTTCTAAAAATCTAAATGATTTGAAAGTTCATGAAATTAGGAACTTTATTGAGAAAACTAAGAACAAAATTAACAAAATTTTGACTACTGTAGGTTCAAATTTAAATAAGATTGAATTCAATATAAACGCCGAACTTCGATACCAGGGGCAAGGGCATGAATTCTCACTTACACTTGCTAATTATCTTGAAAACAATGATCAGATCAATCAGCTCATACAAGACTTTATAGAAAAGTATCGTGAGAAATTCGGCTTCTCTATGCCAGAAAATAAAATCGAACTTGTTTCAATAGTCGTTTTAGGAAAAAGTTCTAATATCTCGATTAATGCCTCAAAGACATATTCTCGAAATGTAAGCTTACCAGAATATAATGATGAAGCCTCCTTCCAATATATACCGGTGTATGACACTCAATCTGAAGGCTTTTTATCATATGCAGTTTTAAATCGTGAGCAACTACCAGAAAATTCCGTTTATCAAGGTCCATGCGTTATCTGTGAACAACAAACTACCACTATAGTTCCAAAAAACTGGAATGCTTTTAAGAGCTCACACCATCATTTAATTTTAACCAAAGTTAATTGAGGAGTCGAATTTGGAACATAATGATAAAGACATAGTGAATCTGAACATTATCTGGAATAGCTTAATCTCTGTCTGCGAAGAACAAGCCAATGCGTTGCTTAAAGCGGCATTTGGTCCAATCGTTAGAGAGGCTGGGGATTTATCCGCTGGTGTATTTGACAAAGAATTTAATATGATTGCGCAAGCTGTAACAGGTACGCCTGGTCACGTGAATACAATGGCTAAGTCATTAACCGAAATATTTTCAAAACTCTCACCAAGTACGCTTGAAAAAGGTGATGTTTTAATTACGAATGATCCATGGATTGGCGCAGGTCACATATTCGATTTCATAGTGGTAACTCCAGTATTTAAAGATAAAAAAATTATTAACTACTTTGCTTCGACCTGTCATATTACAGACGTCGGAGGCCTCGGATGGTCAGCGGAAGCAAAAAGTATTTACGAAGAAGGAACTTTAATTCCAGTTTCTTTTTTACGAAAAGAATTTGAAATTCAAGAACAATTACTTTCTATTATAAGTGCAAACTCAAGGGTGCCTAAAGAAGCCAGAGGTGACATTTTATCATTGATGAGTTGTAATGACTCCGGTGTGGAAAGATTAGAAAATCTACTAACCAAATTTCAGTTACCCAATTTAGATGAAGTAACAGAATTTATATATGAACGATCTAAGTTTGCTATGGAAAAGAGTATAGGGAACCTGCCTCAGGGAATTTACACAAATACTTTAAAACTCGATGGGTTTGATAGACCTATAACTTTAAGAGCGAGGATGGAAATCAAGAAAAAATCAATTGTTGTGGATTTATCTGAATCTTCCAAAGCCGTTAGTAGAGGAATTAACTGTCCTCTCAATTATTCTATAGCTTATGGCTCTTACGGTATTAAAGCTGCTATATGCCCAGAAGTGCCCAATAACGCTGCTTCGTTATCTAGGATACAAGTACTATCACAATCAGGCTTAGTTGTAAGTGCAGAAAAGCCTAGTCCAGTTACAGCTCGGCATGTAATAGGACAAGCTCTCCCAGACTTGGTCTTAGGCTGTTTATCAAAGGCACTACCTGGAGAAATTTTATCTGAGAGCTCTGGAGCTCTTTGGACAATTTCTCTCACAGGGAATGGGAAAAAAACCTTTAGTTCTCTTAACGTAGCTCTTGGGGGAATGGGCGCCCGTCCTAATTCTGACGGACTATCAACCACAGCCTTTCCCTCAGGTGTCGGTGCCGTCTCAGTAGAAATTGCAGAAGCAGCTGCGCCAGTCATTTATCATAAAAAAGAATTCCAGCCTGACAGTGGTGGTAATGGCGAGTTTAGAGGAGGATTAGGGCAAGAAATAGTTATAGGAACCCTAACTAATGAGCCTTACATTCTTTCAGCGGCGGCCTTTGAGAGAACTAGACAAGGCCCTGTAGGGCGATCTGGAGGAAAAAGAGGTGGCAAAGGAAAGGTAATGGTAAGCGATGGCACTATAATAGAAGACAAAGGCAACTATGAGATTCCCAAAGGACAAGTAATCAGTCTAACAACTCCTGGTGGGGGTGGATTTGGTAAACCTAGCTTACGGAGCAAAGCCAAACGCAGCATAGATTTTAAAAATGGACTCACAACAAAATATTAAGTAAAAACCCTATTAATTGATCTTTCCCGAGCATCAAAGATTATTTCATCCTGGTTTTTTAATTCATCACTCAATAAAGCGAAATCAACTTCTGATTCAAATCGGAAATGGTCTAAACGATCAGCGTCCCAACAGGTCTGTAAAGTAACATCTTTATCCTTAAAACCCTCTGAGTGAAGAATACAGGCATCCTGCAGAAGACGCATTTCTTGGTCAGTAATACTAAACCAAGTATCCCGCAAACTCTCTGCGAAAATGGCTGCCCTCTCACCATGATCAGAATCTGCATCTTCAGAGGTTCGCTTGCTATCATGTAATAACGCAAAAAGCTCTACGACTTTTATATTTGCGGAATTTTGTTCACATAATATACGTCCATTTAATAATACTCTAAGCCAATGGTCATATCCATGATTACCATCATGGTTTAAATCAAACTGCTCAGCTATGAATTCAAAAAATTTTTGATTTAAAATTGTTGAAAATTTTGGATATTCCATTTTATAGGATTCTTGCTTGGTGAGATATGCATGGCCCGATCGTTTTGCTTTCCAATAACTCTTATTACTTTCAGAGCCTGTAGCTTCAGATAATGACCTTAAACTTTTTTCATCAACAAAAAATTCTTCTCGACTAGTGAGTCTACTCTTTCTCCGAAACACTGATAAATCCTTTTTGATCAGCAAGCAAAACTAATATTAATGTACTAATGACGAAAGCGATAAAGCCATCACTTCACGAGTCTCTTTAATCGAAAAACCAATAGATAAACTATACTGGGCAAAGCCGATTTGAGACAATATCAATTGAGCTCCACTTGAAGCCCTTATATTCTTTCTAACTTGCCCCCTCTTTTTAGACTCCTCAAGCCAAACCATGACACTCGCTGTGAACTTCTTATCTATAGTTGATAGTAGAGTTTTAGCTTTATCACCCAGATTTCCTTTTTGGCGTCTGGCTTGCAGTAAAAGGCAGCCCTCCCTATTTTCTTCCGTAACGGCCATAATTAAATCCTGAAGCTCCTCGAGCTGTACAGAAAAATCGTGATCATTTTTTATAATTGCCAGCATACTTGGAATTACCTCTGCAGCATAATTCTCAAGAGTAGCAGCAACTAATCCGTCCTCATCACCAAAAGTTCTATAAATACTCGGTTTAGCAATATCTAGTTTTCTACACACCTCATTAAATGAAATATTTGAAATACCATATTCACCATAAATTTTCATTGCTCTGGCAGACAAGTCGTCTTTCGAAGCTTTTCTAGGCCTACCTCTTAAATTAGGGTTTAACATTTTTGTATACCTGCTGTTTTTTTACCTATGGATGAATTTATATCATAATTTTTTTAAAAAACCATAAATAATCACTTTTTTTACCAAAAGGTACAAAAAAGTACATAAGATTGTCATATTTTCGCAAAGAAATCTAAAATTTTCAAATGTCTCTAATAAAATTATGAGTCAAAACTTTAATTTTTTTTTATATCTTTAAAAATAAAACTTGATAAAAAGATTAAGACAAAATCATTTGTTGTTTAAATTGAGAAAGGAATACAAGATGACTATAATGTCCGTAAGAGAAGTCAGTCCCTTACCGGGACGCGCGCAAGAGGCACAGTCTCGAGTACACGAAGGTGTTGAGATCATGAGAAGTCATGGAGCAAACGCTTGGGCAACTAAAGTAATAGTAGGAGATAGGGTTAGCGATTTTGATATTTATGCAGCATATCCAAATTTCTCAGCTGGAGCAAAGGCATTTCAAGCATTTTCCAACGACCCAAATATGATTAAGCTAATGAGCAAAGCTCAATCAGATCAAGCAGCAAATATGAATGGTCCTTGGATTGGACGTTTAACGTACGGATCACCTGCGAGTACGCCCACCCCAATATCTGTCCATAGAGATTATCGTATGCCACGCTCAAATATGGCATCCGTAATGGCCCTATGTCCACAATTAGATAAGTTGATGAGTTCACACAACGTGAGTCTTGCGGTAGGAAATGTAATTCACGGATCAGATCATGAGATGATGCGTGTAATTTATCGGTTTAAATCACTCGATCATTGGGGTGAAACTCTAGATAAAATGGTTACAAATGATGAGTTCGTATCACTAGTGATGAAAGCAGACGAGCTTGGAACATTGGAAAAATCTCGGGTCTTACAAAATCTTTGATAATTGTTACCTTTAGATTAATTTCTAAAGCCTTACTTAGATTTTGATCTCATTTTGGCAATCAAAAAACTACTTTAAAAAAAGTCAGAGCAAATTACCTTCACTAATTAAATCTATGAAAGACTCGTTATTTAACTATATTTAAAATAAGGTTGATTTATACAATGTCTTATCAGGATTTTATTTGGAGGTACCATGGGCTCTGACGCAACACACTGGGAAAGGGTCTATCAAACTAAGAACTTTGACTCTGTGAGTTGGTATACACCACATCTGAAAACCTCGCTCTCTATAATTAATGAACTGAAATCAGACAAAGCAAAGTCTCTCATCGATATAGGTGGAGGTGAGTCAACTCTTTTAGATGACTTAATTTTGCAGGGTCACTTGAACCTTAGTCTGATCGATATATCTACTTCTGCTGTCAACTTTTTAAAAAATCGCCTCGTAGAGCACTCTGACAAAATAAAATGGCATACTGGTGATATTACTGAGTATAGTTTCTTAGATGAACAATTTGACTTTTGGCATGATAGAGCAGTTTTTCACTTTTTAACAAAAGCTGAAAGTAGGCAAAGGTATAAAGAGTTATTATCTAAATCTATCAAAAAAGGAGGGTACGTTTTAATTGCTACTTTTAGTGCTGACGGTCCTCTAAAATGTAGTGGATTAACCGTCGAAAGATATAGTGTTACAAAACTCTCAAAAGAACTTGGCTCAAACTTTAAGCTTGTAGGAAGTAAAATAGAGGAACATCATACTCCATTTAACACGACCCAGGAATTTGTTTATTGTTGGTTTAAACGCACTTAATTTTTCCGAAATACTATATTGAAGAGATAGTAACTCGTAACTCGTCAATCTGTTCCTGTTTTTTATACTTCTGAGTTTCCAAAAATTGATCTAGTGACAAACCTGATTGGGTGTAGGCTTGCGACAGCGATTCTTTTGCTTTTACTTCATTATCTAATTTTGCCTGACTAGCAGCAGAATAAAAAAGGCTTTTCACAGTAGGTGATTTAAGCTTATTAAAACTTTCCAATGCCTCATTATGACTTCCTAACCAAAAATTAATCACTCCCTCATCCTCAAAGACAATATCTGGACAAAATGGGTTTAGGCGCATAGCTCTCGTAATTTCTTGACGTGCTTCTTCTGGCTCTCCCATATAAGTGTATGCCTCAGCACATTTCGCACTTATATAGTAATCACTAGGGCACAAACTTTTTGCTTTATCATGATGATATCTAGCTGATTGAAAATCTCGCTGTGACAATTTTATAGAACCCATAATTCTATGTGCTTCCGGATCATTACTATCTATTTCTAGAGCTTTTGAAACAGATGCATCACATTCAGAAAACCAATCAAAGTCCATTTCATTAGCATTCCAAGAGGCTAAATTTGACAATGAGCATGCCTTCCAAGCATGAGCTCTGGCGTAGTTTGGATCTAACTCTACAGCTTTCGCAAAATGATCATGGGCTAATTGCGCATTTTCTTTGGTAATACCACTACGTCTATGATGAACCAATCCTTGTAAAACAAGATCATAAGCCTCGAGATTTTCAGGTCTGACGAGACTCAATTGTTTTTCCTCTTCCGCTTCCACCCTACCGACTAATGTAGCAACTATTGTTTCAACCAATTCATCTTGAATATCAAAAATTTCATCCATTGTTGTATCAAAATTATTAGACCACAATGTGTTTTCTTTTTCAGCAGATATTAAGCTTGCACTAATTCGCATTCTGGGCCCAAGTTTTCTAACGCTACCCTCAAGTATATATCTTACACCTAATTCGGTCCCAATTTCTTTTGGAGATTTAGCCTTTTCTCTATAGGCGAAACTAGCAGCACTCGAAACAACAAAAAGCTTATTATATCTTGACAGTGCAGACACGAGGTCTTCAGAAAATCCTTCACAGAAATAACCTTGCTCTTCATCACTACTAAGACTTTTGAACATGGTCACGGCCAAGGATCCCGCTTCAGCTTTGTCCAGTTTAAGTGCCGGTGCTTCTGTATGCTGCATAAAACGAGCCGCACCTTTGCTCTGAATAACAAAATACGCTTCGACGGGTACCTCGATATTTTTTAGGTCCAACTTACCTGCATTTTCAAATGAAGCTTTAACTTTTTCGCTAACCATATCAAAAACCGATTTCGATATACATATTCCTTCCGGTTCAGCCTTGGCCTCTAATCTTGCCGCAACATTTATTGCATCCCCATAAAGGTTATCATCTGCAATCATTACGTCACCAATATTAACCCCTACTCTGAATCTCATTTTCTGGTTTTCTGGAATATTCTCATTTATGGCTTGCATCTTAGATTGGATTTTTACAGCACACTCTGTTGCCTTAACGGGGCTTGGGAATTCAGCAATTACGCTATCGCCAGCGCTGCCAAACATTCGACCACCATGTTCAACAATTATCAAGTCAATAAGTTCTCGTCTTTGCTTCAATACAGCTAATGTCATATCTTCATCAGTAGCCATTAGCTTACTAAAACCTACTACATCTAACGCCAAAATAGTACTCAATTTTCTTTCCATATGGCTGTTCCCTAACTTTTATAATAGATTTCACAAAAATGTGGATCAAAGGATGCCACTAATTTATTCAAGTTACAACAATTTTAATTGCTTCCAAAAGCATATCATGAGTTATTAAAAGAAAACGAAATGTTTTTTTTAGTTACATGTCAAATTGATATATTGTACAAGTTTAAAACACTATTATTATAGCAATTATAAATTTTTTACGTCTTAGAAAATCTGACTCAATAGGGTGTTAAATGGATTATCAGAATATGATTAAAGTAAATAATCATGCGAGATTAGATATGAGGAGTGACACAGTTACTCAACCAACCAGGGGAATGTTAGACGCAATGGTGTCCGCTCCATTAGGAGATGATGTTTACGGAGATGATCCAACGGCAAACGAACTACAACAATTTGCTGCAAAGTTATTAGGTAAAGAAGCATCCTTATTTTTGTCGAGTGGGACTCAATCGAACCTCTGTGCAATGCTAACCCAATGTCAACGCGGTGAAGAAATAATAACAGGAGAGCATTATCACGTTTTTGACTCTGAAGCCGGGGGAGCATCTGCGTTGGGAGGTATAATGTTTGCAACGGTTCCAAATACTAAAAATGGAAGTATTAAATCCAGTGATATAATAGAAAAAATCAAGCCAGACGATGCTCACTATCCGGTTTCAAAAATGTTGTGCCTAGAAAATACTCATGATGGAATGACGCAGAGTGCCGTAGAAATCGATGCGCTTGCGTTACTGGGGAAAGATAAAGGCCTTGTCACACACCTTGACGGCGCGCGACTGATGAACGCTGTTGTTAAACAAGGCGTAAACCTTTCAGATATGCTGAAAAATATAGATACGGTATCTTTATGTTTATCGAAAGGTCTTGGCGCTCCGATGGGTACTATTCTAGCAGGTTCAGAGGTCTTTATTAAGCGGGCTCATAGGACACGAAAACTCCTTGGTGGAGCTATGCGTCAAGTGGGTGTTATGGCAGCCGCAGGCCTCTATGCTTTAGAAAACAATATTGAAAGAATGAGAATTGATCATGAAAATGCGCTCCTCTTAGCAAATCGGATAAATGACTTTGAACAACTGAGTGTTGATCTTTCAACAGTAGAAACAAATATGGTATTTTTTGATATTAAAGATGGTATTGCTGATAAGTTGAGAAGCCATCTACGTCAAAAAGGTATTATAATTGGACCAGGCCAAAACAAAATAAGGCTTGTAACACATTTAGGTTACGGATCAGAGGATATTGATTTTTTTATCGATGAACTGCAAGACTTTTTTGGATGAAATAACCTTAATTTTCTCCCGAGGTATAAATGAATAAAAATGCCAAAGTATTTAATAAATATCTAAGACCATTTTTTGGCTTCCTAATACTATTGAACCTCGGTCATCAAGTTTTTTCGTCAGGAGACATATTTTTCACTTCAACTTTCTTTGACGTTTTTTATAAAATTTCTATGTTTCTATTTATAATTGAACTACTTTTAAGATTATTTATTGAACGCAAATTAACTTTTTTAACCATCGTGGATACTGTAGTTCTGGCAAACTATTACCTAATAGGAATTTTAGATCTAAGAATGCTTCGGCTTTTCCGAGCGTATTCTGCGTTTAGCAACCATGAGGTCTTATTACCATCAAACATTTTGATAAAAACAGTCTACCGTCAGCGTTATGCACTTTTGGGATCACAGATAATGGTATTCTCTGTGTTATTAATTTTCTCAACATTGATACATTTTTTGGAAAAAGACGTCTATCCAGAAGCATTTGGTAGCATACTCTCCTCGATGTGGTTCGGAATTACAACTTTAACAACCGTAGGTTATGGCGACATAACACCAACTACAGGGTTTGGGAAGTTACTTGCCTCTTTAACCATGTTTTTAGGTATTGGTATTTTTGCATTACCAGTCGCTATTCTAGCGTCCACCTATTATGAGGAGATACAAAAGCGGAATTTTCTTATATCACTTGAAACTCTTTCCAATATTCCTCTTTTTGAACAATTACCAGTTGGGGCTATAGGCAAAATTAATTCAAAACTTGAAGCCGTTTTATTATCTGCAGGTAAAACAATTATTAACAAGGGTGATGAAGCAGATGCAATGTTTCTAATTGAATTTGGATCGGTCAAAGTGGAACTTGAAGACCCCATAATTCTAGGCCCAGGAGATTTCTTTGGAGAACGTGGGTTATTAAAAAACGAGCCTAGAAATGCATCAATTACCTCTGTTGAGGAAGTTAAATTACTAAAACTTAAAAAAGAAGACCTAAAAGCTTTAATGAAAGAGCATGCTCAATTATTTGAACAATTAACTGCAGTTAGTGAAATTAGATCTGGTTAAAGAAGATCAAAGATTAGCGAAGCGTCGCACTACATTTTCTAACATTTGGGATATACCATTTTTACCATTATTGTGATTCAAGCTTCCACAAAAACAAATAGAACCAACCGAAAAAATTTCTCCACCTTTAGGTAGTTTAGCATATACTATTTCAGCCCTAATAAGATCATTTGGATTCTCTCCCGTAACAGTGTTTATATGACTTAAAAGCTCTTCAGGAACTGCTACAAAACTATCACTGTGGTTTTCACTCCTAGCAAGTATCATAGTCTCTACTGGAGAACCAAGTTCATAATCCGCCCGATCTAATTCAAAACCTGCCGCACCTCCGCCACTAAGACCATAGTCCCCAAGCTTTTCTTCTGTAACGTTTTCAAAGATCCATTTAGTAGAAGACTTATAACTATCAGGCATCCGCCGATAGTAAGAGCTTTCGAACAAACCTTGCGCAGAGAAACCTACACCTACCAACGCTTGAGGTGGTCGGCCGTTTCGTCTCCATAAGCCCCCATAGTCACCATCTAGTTGATGATAGGACTCGCCTGGCGCAGTAGCCCAAGCTCTAATTCCACCTTCAGCTCTTCTTACCTCAATAACTCCTGGAAGCGTTGGCACTCTGGTAATCTTCCAATAAAAGCCATTACCACCCAAATATATTAGTTTGCCGCCGTTATCACGGTAAGACTGCAATGTATCAAGCATCTTTGACGTATGATACTCAGGATGCGAACCCGTGATAATAGTGTTATAGTCAGAAATTAAGCTAAGACCCGTATTATCTAAATCCTCGTCCGTAATAACATCAAATTCAAATCCAATATCTTCAAACCAATTTAAAAGATGGGAGTCAGCTGAAAAATGTCTTAATCCTGATCCAGCTCGGTCTGTGAACGTAAGAAGTCCTGGTCTATGAGTAAGAATAGGCCTAAGTCTCGATGAAATCGATGTCCCAGTACCGTCTGGATGAAAATTATAAGTAGACTGACCATAAGCTGTGTAATCGTCTGGATTATGTAAGTTAGCTCCCCATTCGACCATACGGCTGCGCATTTCACGATCACAGTTTCCTCTTCGATGATTTGCATAAGCTTGATAGGTAAAAGTAGATGCAAGATAGCAAATTTTATTCCTTTTTTGATCCTTGGCAGGTAGAATATAAAAAGGAATTATATCCTCGTCATGACCCTGATTTAATTTAAGACCGTAAACACCACTCTTAGTATTGTGCGGAATTTCAAAAGTGAAGTCAGTATCCCAAAAACAATCATACAAGTCATCCTCATGAAAATGAATTGCAGAATATTCTTTAGGTGTATTTTTCCAATGCATTGAACCACCGCTCCAACGAGCCCCGCGCATTCCGCGATACGGAATATTTTTCAATCGACCACTAAGTGCAAGTGGTCCTCGATCAATGATAGATTGTGTTCCAACAGCAATAGAAAAATCCCACCAAGCAACTAATTCTCCGTGCCGCGAGTCTTCTGGAAGACACGGCACTTCATCGGAGATAGGTAGGCAGTTATATAAAGACGTTCCTTCCAGCCGACCATTAAAATGCTGTTTGGACAGATTATTAATTTTTTTTGCTGCTAAGATTAATCCAGACAGACCTTTTAATTCGTTTAGTTTAACACTTCGTTTCTGGACAACTTTATTTCCACCAACTTTAGTCTGATATCCTAAAATTAACTGGCTATTTTCAACATCATAGCCAGCCCATACATGGTACCAAGAAGAGATATTTAATTGGATCGGGATATATACTTCTTCTTTCTTTTCACCTGAATAATAAGTAAACTTTATCATATTGGAATTTACTTTTAAGGCCCAACCGTCGGTGTTTATATTTGTAGATGAGGCAATAACAGAAAAAGATTCCCTGAGCAGTCCGGGTTGAATTAAAGTTCCAAGTAACATCTTTTTAGCCGTAAAACATTTATGTGGGGGAATTTCAGCATAAGATCCTATGTCTATTTCTTGTCTTCTTCCTTGATAGGACCCAAACAAACCAAAATCTTGAAGTTCATAACGTAATCCTGGGCCTTCTGGATTAGGGTCTGCACAAATAATACGTACTATCTCTGCGGAATATTTAGCCTCTTTATCAGAGCTAATCTTTGCTTCGAATTTATCACCAGGTCGACCAGAAATATTGTTAAGATATCCAGTAATTGGTAGCCGCTTTGAATAAGAAATATCTTGCATGATTTTGCTGGCCCTTTAAAGACGTGCTTTTTTTACTTTAGACATTTCACACCAAAAATCAGCTAAAGCTGAAAAGTCTTTCTTTCCCCATCCATTTGCTCGTGCGAGACTCATACTTTCTCTAGTAGACGCCGCTATTGGCATTGGAATTTCCCCTTTGTTTGCACTCTCAATTATTAAAGTCATATCCTTGTGCGCTAAATCTATTGAGAAACCAGGCTCGATATCATTTTTAAAAACTTTAGACGCAAAGTTGATTTTTAACTGACCATTAGTAGCTGTTGTTCCATGGACAACATTTAAAGTAGTTTCCAAGTCAAGACCAAATCTTTGAGTCAAAGCAATGGCCTCTGAGTTCATTTGTACCGAAGATAAAACCAAATAATTATTAATAAGTTTAGTACGTGTTCCTGTACCTGGCCCACCACATCGTAAAATAGTTGTTCCCATAGCTTCCAAGGCAGGTTGAACTATTTCAAAAGCTCCATCTTCTGCACCTACCATAAACAGGCTCTCACCAGAGTCTGCATGTTGAGCCAGCCTACCGATTGGCGCATCCACGAATTGGCATCCTCGTTCCTTTGCGGCTTTTGCTAGTTTATCAGTCGTTTCAGGTAGTACCGTAGAGAGATCCATTAAGACTGAACCTTCTTTCATTTCATCTAGAAGACCACCTTTTGCAAGAACTACTGACTCCACTTCTGCCGGCCCTGGCAAAACTGTTATGATATTTGCACCTGACCCGATCGTATCGTTAGCACTCATTGCCTGTCTACAATTATTAAATTGAGTAAAAGGTTTCATCGCATCTTCTCTTATGTCAAACACTGCAAGTCCAAAACCTTTCTTGGACATATTAATCGCCATAGATTGACCCATTCGACCTAAACCTACGAATCCAAATTCTGACATCTTAATCCCCCTAATTTTGTATTTTTGGTTCAACCTAAACCATTAGACATTTCACATATTTTTTATTCCAAAATTATTTCTTTGAGCCAAAGTTATATCTAAAGGTACAACAATCACTACCAGACATTATCGTTTGTTCTCGAGTTAAAGTTGCCTCCGGATTGAAACCTTCGATAAGTGCATAATCACGATTACATGACAGCGTTGCTCCTAAATCTTTAATACCAAGGGCATTATACATTTCTGCGTACTTACATCTCACAACATTAAAGTTCAGTGTATTTTCGTCTTTTTTGATTATATCTATTTCAAGTGCGTTATCTTGCGTCCAAAATTCCAATGTTTTTAAAAAGGCATCTACATCATTTCCATACTCTTGTGATAGACTTGCTCCCTGCTGCTGTGATAACTTAATGATTTTGTCTTTAATAATCTCCAAAACCTCTTCTCTTCCAAACCTATCAGCTAGAGCATCAATTATTGGCGCTATAATTCTCGCTTCTGTTTCGCGACGTTTAAGGACGCCAATCTCTTGGGTTATACGATCAGGGCTAGGATTATCCATGGCATTCAACTTTCGTTAAAGAAAAAAAATATTTATTTTAACATCTATTTTAGATCTTAACGGGTTATTTGTTCCATTGTCAAAAAAACAAAATAAATAAATCAAGTTCTTTACTATTCGATAAATTCTAGTCTAATTTTGCTATAGTTAAATTTGATATGAGCCATATTGCAATCTCCACAACATTAATTCGGAGTTCAAGTACAGCCGATGAATATACAAAAATCCCATGATCCCCTCCTCGAGCCATACCGGATAGCAGGTATGAAACTGAAAAATCGAATTGTTAGTACCCCACATGCCCCAGCGTTAACAGAACATGGCATGCCAAAGGAACGATACAGACTATACCATTTGGAAAAAGCAAAGGGCGGCATAGCTATGACAATGATTGGAGGGTCTTCATGTGTGAGTTTAGACTCGCCCTCTGTTTTTGGGCAAATAGATCTTAGTACTGATAAAGTATTACCATGGTTCACTAAGTTATCCGATCAAATTCATAAAGAGGATTGCAAAATAATTTGTCAAATTTCCCATCTAGGTCGACGAACAACGTGGAACGATGGGCATTGGCTGCCAATAATTGCTCCATCAAGAGTAAGAGAACCTGCACATAGAGGTTTTCCAAAGGAAATGGATCAACATGATATTAAGCGCGTTATTTCAGATTATGTATTAGCAGCAAAACGATGCCGAGATTCTGGTCTTGATGGTATTGAAATATTACAAAATGGTCATCTTCCAGGACAATTTTTGTCACCTGACACTAACTTTCGATCAGATAGATATGGAGGTACTTTCTTAAATAGGTTACGATTTGTAAGGCAACTGTACGATAAACTTCGGGAAGAATTAGGAGATAGTATTGTAATTGGTGCTAGAGTTGAAATGGACAGCAAGCTTCAGGAAGGCCTTCAGCCAGATGAAGCTCTTGAAGCACTTAAAATTATCGAACTAGATGGAACAATAGACTATTTTAATGTAAACATTGGTCGTTCAGATACAGAGTTTATGCTGGCTAACTATTCAGTACCCGCAATGTTTCAAAAATTGTCACCCTGGCTTCAGTTAGCTGGTTATTTCAAGTCAGAGCTATCGTTACCAATTATTCACGCTACACGGATCTCTGATCTTGCCACGGCTAGATACGCCATAAAAGAAAATCTATTAGATCTTGTGGGAATGACTAGAGCTCATATTGCCGATCCGCATCTTGTTAAAAAGATGTTAGAAGGTAACGAAAATAGAATTAGGCCATGTGTGGGTGCGGGCTATTGTATAGATCGCATCTATGGCGAGGGTGAAATGCTCTGTTTACATAATGTAGCAACGACTAGAGAAAAAACTGTTCCTCACTTGATCGCTAAAGCGAAAAAACGTTTTAAAACTATCGTCGTGGGAGGCGGCCCTGCAGGGTTAGAAGCTTCTCGTGTTTGCGCTGAAAGAGGCCATGAGGTTGTCTTATTAGAGGCAGCCGCAGAGCTTGGAGGCCAAGTGAAGATAGCGTCAATGGCCAGTATAAGGAAAGACCTCATAGGTATAGTTTCTTGGTTAGAAGCTGAAATAAAACATCTTAAGGTTGATATACGCACTCAATGTTTTGCAGATATCGGATATATCAAAAAAGAAAATCCAGATATTGTAATAATTGCAACAGGCGGACTTCCTGATTTAGAATATATAGAAGGATTAAAAAATTGTCTGAGTACTTGGGATGTTCTTTCTGGGCAAGCCTTAATGGGAAATTCTAATTCATTTGAGGAGACGTCATTCCCAACTGTACTAGTTTATGATGATCATGGACAGCACCAAGCAGCATCAACAATAACAGAAATTGTTAAAAGAGGATATAAAGTTGAATTAGTTACGCCAGACAGGCATATGACAGCAGAAATGGGCGCTTCTAACTTTCCAATGTATATGAAAAATTTTAAAGATAATAATGTAAAGATAACGCCTGATTATAGATTAAGAAGCGTCAACCAATCGGGAAATAAATTAAAAGCAGCGTTCTTAAGTGACTATGGGGGCCATTCAATAGAAAAATATGTTGATCATGTCGTAGTTGAACATGGGACGCTACCTTTAGATGATCTGTATCAGGAACTTCGAATATTTTCTATTAACAATGGAGTAACTGACATTAATGCACTTATAAAAAATCAACGTCAGCCATTTAAACAGAATGATACTTTAACATTTAAATTGTATGCAATCGGTGACGCTGTTGCCAGTCGTAACATACATGCTGCGATATTAGATGCTAGACGCTTATGTCAAAACCTATAACTCCCTTGATAAAACTTATAAAAAGGATAGCGAATGCCATCAGTTATTTTTAAGAAAGAAGATCGAATAGGTCGGGTTATACTTAATCGTCCAAATAAAATGAATGCAATCAATGACTCAATGCCAAAAGAGATTGAAAACGCTATTCAACTTGCAGACTCAGATCCTGACATTCACGTGATTATTTTATCAGGCGCAGGAAAAGCTTTCTGTGCTGGATATGATTTAGAGCATTATTCAAAGGAAAGTGAAACAAATAACGTCATTCAAGGTATGCCATGGGATCCAATGAAAGATTATCAGTTCATGTGGAAAAATACTCAACATTTCATGTCTTTATGGAGAGCGATGAAGCCAGTTATATGTAAAATCCATGGTTATGCTGTTGCTGGGGGATCTGATATTGCTTTATGCTCCGATATGACGGTCATGGCTGATGACGCCGAAATTGGATATATGCCAGCTAGAGTATGGGGTACGCCAACAACGGCGATGTGGGTACAAAGATTGGGACCAGAGCGTGCTAAAAGAATGCTCTTCACAGGGGATCGAATTAAAGGAAAAGAGGCTGCTGAAATAGGATTGGTCCTAAAATCGGTTCCCCTTAAAGAGTTGGATGAATATGTCGAAAATTTAGCAGCACGAATGGCAAGCGTCCCTGTAAACCAACTTGCTATGCAAAAAATGATTATCAATCAGGCAATGGAGTCATCTGGTCTTATGGAAATGCAGCGAATGTCAACTTTATTTGATGGTATATCTCGCCACTCGCCAGAAGGTTTAGAATTTAAAAGAAGAGTTGATGAAGTTGGATGGAAAAAAGCTGTTGCTGAACGAGACGAAGGTACATATGACTGGACTAGGAAAAAAAAGATTTAAAATAAAATTAATTTTAGGGAGATAGTAATGCATTATGATGCCACCGTGAACAACCATGGCCTCCCCCATGACCCTTTTAAGGCCATCGTAGCACCAAGGCCCATCGGTTGGATTGGGAGCGTTAGTAAATCTGGTGATAGAAATCTTGCACCTTATAGTTATTTTAACGCAGTTTCAGACAAACCACATTTTGTTATGTTTTCTTCCACTGATATAAAGGACTCAATTAAAAATATAGAAGAAACAGGTGTTTTTACAGCTTCTATGGCTTCTGAACCTCTATTCGACAGTATGAATGGAAGCTCCGTTCCAGCTGAGTCTAAGGTTGATGAGTTTGAACTTTCAGGATTGACAGCAAAGATGGGAAAATTCGTAGATGCTCCTTATGTATCAGAAAGCCCATCAGCACTAGAGTGTAGATATTGGAAAACGATTGAATTACCAGATGTCGATCGGCCCAATGGAAAAGGAAGTTATGTTGTATTTGGTCAAGTAGTTGGGATCTTTATTAATGATAGCTTTATTAAAGATGGAATATTCGATACAGCTCTAGCTAGACCACTCGCTAGATTAGGGTATATGAACTATGGTGTTATGGGAAAAGAGAATACATTTTCAAAAAATCGACCAACTTTAGATAAAGAGGGTAATCTCGAAAAAGTTAAAGAGTGGGACGGAAAATATCGGTAACATGGGAGTTTTATGATGCCAATTATACGGGTAGAGATGTTTACAGGTAGGACAGCAGATCAAAAGAGTAATTTAGTAAAACAATTAACCGATAGTTTTATAAACGCGTGTGGTGGAAACAGAGAATCTGTAGACGTAATCATTACAGATGTAGAAAAAAATAACTGGGGAAAAGCAGGGAAGCTTTACTCAGAAAAGAAATCAAATTAAGTTAAAACACTTTTAACGGTACAAACTTTGAAACATTAAAATGATCTTCTAGTGATTTTGCAAATGCCAGCAATTTTCCCTCTTGCCTGGGATTTCCAACTATTTGTATTCCAACAGGTAAGCCAGCTTCTGTGAAGCCACAGGGTAGGCTTAAGACAGGGCAGCCAGTCATAGTTAGAGCAAATGTTATAGCAAACCAATCAATGTAAGTTTTACATTTAACTCCATCTATCTCACTAACGAATGGTTCATTTATACTAAATGGAGCAACTGAGGTTGTAGGACAAATCAAAAAATCATGTGTCTTAAAAAAATCAATCATACTATGTGTAATTTTCTTTCTGATGATTTCTGCATTTATTATATCATGGCTTGTCGCTTTATGACCAACTTCTACGTTCTTTATAATATCCGGTAAAATATTTGATCGATGTTCTGAAACTAGATCACCCATCATGGACGCTAGTAATAATCCTCGAAGTGTATGAAATGCGTCTAGCACACCGGAAAAATTTGGAATCTCGTCAGATATCTGAATTCCCAAATGTTGAATGCTCAGAACGGCTTTTTTTGTAGTAGATCTAATCTCTTGGGAGACTGGTACAATCCCTAAATCCTCGCTGAATGCGACTCGGCTTGGCAAAGGGAATTTCCCTAGGCTTTTTAAAAATGAATTGAACGGAGAGCCAAATGATAAGGGGTCTTCATCAGCATGCCCCACACTAGAATCAAGCATCAGTGCTACATCTGTAACATTTCGTGCCATTGGACCTTCTACCCATAAACTATCAAAAGGTTGTAATCTTCGACCTCGTGGAACTAAGCCAATACTTGGCCTTAGCCCTACAACATTATTAAAGGCAGCAGGTGTCCTTAAGCTACCACCTAGATCATTACCCGTAGCCAACCAAACCTGTCCACTCGCTAAAGCTGCCGCTGAACCCCCTGATGACCCCCCCGCCGTTCGCTCCAAATTAAATGGATTACGTGTGACACCATGCACTGGGTTAAAAGTATGCCCCCCTGCCCACTCCGGTACATTGGATTTACCAACTGGGTTGGCTCCGTTGAGTTCCAATTGATGAACAGTCGCATCAGATTTTATTGGTATATTATTCTTAAAAATATCAGAACCATAGGTAGTTCTAACACCTTCAAGATCATTGTAATCTTTTATAGCTATTGGTAAACCTAATAAACTTTTAGGATTTGTAAGTTCTCTCTTAATATTGATTTTTTTTGCTTTTTCTATAGCTCTTTCAAAACATTTTATTGGAAGAGCATTAATTGTGGAATCTACTTCTTCAATCCGAGCAATTGAAGACTCCAGTACTTCTAGAGGTCCAACTTCTTTCTTCCTCAATAGAGATACCACTTCATACGCTGTTAAACTCCAAAGCTGTCTTTTTTTCAAAAAATGTCTCCTAAGTTCTTTTAATCCAAAAGTGATAAATTATCAGCTACTCAAAAATCATCACCATTCAAAATTCGGGAATATGTACTGAAATCGATATTACCACCCGAAATTACAGAGACAATATTTTTTCCAGAAAATTTGGAGCGCATAGCTGCTGCGTGAGCTACAGCTCCAGCCCCTTCTACAACAAGGTGCGAGTCTCTCGCCAAAACTCGCAAACTATGGGCTGCCTCCGAATGACTTACTACAATTACCTCATCAACAAGTTCATTTAATAGTGGCCACATTTTAGGTAATACACTTGTTGAACCAATACCATCAATCCAACTAGCTCCACGCCCAACACTTACTGGTTTTCCAGCCTCTTTTGCAGAATGCAAGGGTGTAGAGCTCTCTATTTCACAAGCAATTATACGCGGGGTCTTTCCTAAAGCTTTCATCGCTAGAGCAATACCAGATATCATACCCCCACCTCCAACTGGGACAACAACAGCATCAACCTCTGGAAACTTAGATATGATCTCCAATCCTATTCCGCCATTTCCCATTATAACCGATAGTTCTTCCACTGGATGAATAAAAAAACCTTCCACTTCGACTTCTCGAGTCATCATTATTTCCCACCAATCATCGAATGAGACAGTATCAACCTTAGCCCCAAGCTTATGCAGTGCCTCAATTTTAACAGTAGACGCAGTATTTGGAGCGATAACGTGCACGGGCAAACCCCGGTTTAAAGCTGCTTTGGCAACCCCTTGACCAAAGTTTCCTGCACTTGCAGTTACAACCCCTTTTGTCAAAGTTGTAGGCTCCGCAGTTTCGATAGCGTTTGCTCCAGCTCGTATTTTGAAAGATCCTAAAGATTGTAAACATTCAGCTTTGAGCATTAAATTTCGATCATCTAACCGCAAAGGTAGAAGTGGTGTTTCAAACACGTCTTTTGATACTTGCATAGCAGCTTTTTCGAAATCAATTAGTTTTGCAGCAAACGCTAAATCTGATATTGAACGATCAATCATGAGTTTTACTTTCAAAAATTAGTCCGAACTTATAAATACTTTATTTACTAATAACATAAGTTCCATTGCTAATAGTATTTTCTCTTTTTTTAAAACTAAAGTGGTAATTCTGTAGTATCCTTTAGGTCTTCCATTACAAAGCTTGCTGAAACATTAGAAATAGGTACTTTTGATATTAATTTTTGATAAAATTTATCATATGCTCTTACATCACTTACTCTTACGCGCAAGATGTAGTCTAGATCTCCACTCATGCGATGGGCACCCATTATTTCGGGCATACTAGCTATCGCTGAACGAAATTGCCCCAGCCAATTTGGATCATGCGAATTCGTACTGATCAGAACAATCACCATTTGACCCAAATTAAGTGCTTCGGCGTTAACAAGAGCAACTCTCTTGCTTAAAATACCATCCTCTTCGAGACGTCGGATTCTTCTCCAACATGCGTTACGGGATAACGAAACAATTTCTGAAATTTCTTCAATACTACTAGATGCGTCTTTTTGTAATTCTTTAAGAATTCGTATGTCGCTCAAGTCTAAATTTTTCATTATAATTTACTTTATCCCACTCAATTTTATCTGTTTTACAATACTTCTCGTCAAATATTTGAACTAAAAGAATACATAAAAAATATTTTAATAATTTAACTTGTTTTGGAAATAAAAACCATTAAAAATTATATCTTTAAGTTTAAAGAAAGTTTTTTAAAATTGGAAACGTTTGATTTCATAATTGTTGGGGCAGGATCTGCTGGGTGCGTCCTTGCTAATAAGTTAGGAGAGAATACAAAAACCAAAATACTAGTGCTTGAGGCTGGTCCAATGGATAATAAGTTACTTATACATATCCCAGCTGGCGTATACAGCGTATATACTGATCCGAGCCTCAACTGGAATTATACCACCGAAAATGAAGAATTTGCTGCTAATCGTAATATTTTTACACCACGCGGGAAAGTAGTTGGTGGATCATCTTCAATAAACTCAATGGTTTATATGCGTGGACATCCAATGGATTACGATAATTGGGAAAAGAATTTTGGTCTTAGCGAATGGAGTTTCAAAAATTGTTTACCTTACTTTAAGGCAGGCGAAAGTTCTGATAGAGGTGAGGATACATGGCGGGGAACCTCCGGCAATCTAGGAGTATCAAAAGCCTCTTTCGATAACCCCTTATTCGATGCATTTGAAGAAGCTGGAAAAGAATCTGGCCAAGGACACTCTGATGACCTGAACGGCTTTAACCCCGAGGGTATAGCACGATTAGACTCCACAAAAAGAAACGGACGTCGGTGTAGTGCAGCGGTAGCGCACCTTCGCCCAGCATTAGCTAGAGGAAATATAACGCTGATTACCGAAGCTTTTGTAGAAAAAATAAACCTGGACGGAACAACTGCTCAGTCCATTTCCTATCGACATAAAGGTGATTTATATAAGGTAAACGCTGACAAAGAAATATTACTCTGCGGTGGCGCTATAAACTCACCCCACCTTTTAATGCTATCTGGAATTGGACCATCTGAACACCTCAATAAACATGATATCTCTACTATTATTGATTTGCCAGGTGTTGGAAAAAATTTACAAGATCATGCAAAAATTGAATTACAGTATGAATCAAAAAAAGGGTTTCCAATTCAAAAAGTGGATAGGCCTCTCAATAAGTTAACTGCTGGTATCCAGTGGATTCTTACGAGATCAGGCATAGCAGCCTCAAATATTTGGGAAGCTGGTGGATTAATAAAGAGTACACCTGAAAAAGCTTATCCAGACTTACAATATCATTTTGCACCCATCGGCTATGAGTACAAAGGTACAAAGCTTCATTTACGTCAAGCTTTCGCACTCCTTATAGATCAGCTAAGACCCCGAAGCCGCGGCGAAGTTATGTTAAATTCATCAAATCCAAAAGATAAACCCCGTATTACCTTTAACTATTTAAAAGAACCTGATGATCTTAAGGATATGATTAATGCTGTGAAAAAAGCTCGCGAACTCATATCGCAAAAATCTTTCGATGCATTTCGTGGCCAAGAAGTTAGTCCAGGACCAGGAGTGCAAACTGACGCCGAGATTACAGAATGGTTAAGAATGACAGTCGCAACTGACTACCATCCAAGTTGTACGTGTGCTATGGGCGTTGGTAATCAAGCGGTAGTGGATGAAAATTTCTGTGTTCATGGAGTAAAGAAGTTAAGAGTAATTGATGCATCTGTGATGCCAACAATAATTTCTGCGAATTTAAATGCTCCGGTTCAAATGATAGCGGCAAGAGCTGCCGACAAAATAATTGGGAAAAGTCAAATGACTCCAATAAATGCTCCGTTCGCTTTCCAAAAATAAAATTTTTAACCGTCAAATTCCTTATTTAACCAATCCTTTAAAATCATACCATCCAAGTGGTTACCATCACATAGGCGGTCTACCAAATTAAAATGATGTGCGTCAGCGCATACGTGAAATTTAACGTCATCACCTCTCTTTAATAAAAATTCTGTCATAATCCAAGATTGATCAATCCATGCAGACGGCTCTTTTCCTCCTGCTGCGATATAATACTTTAATCCTTGCAATGGCGGGAACTTGAGGCAGTCCAACGAATTTACTTCATTATCACTCACATGAACATCGTCTTGAACCGAAATCTCTTTAATAAACCCTAATTCATAAACTCCAGAAATAGCTATAATTCCGAACAGCTTATCTTTGAGAGCTTTGCTATGAGATAAATGCATTGATAAGTGTGCCCCTGCCGAATGGCCAATTAGAATAATTTTTTGATCAAAGTTTTTTGATTGTAGATAATCAACAATATGTCTCAGACCCACATGTAATGTTTCTACTATCTCAGTAATTGTCACTTCCGGGCATAATGGATAATTTAGATTTACGACACCAAAATCGCTATCTACCAAGTCAGCAACATGACGGTCCATGCCAGACTTATCAAAAGCCCTAAAATAACCACCATGAATATTAATCAGAATTAACCTATCTGAATTCTTAATATGACAATCATATTTCATTAATGGGTGATCTCCATAGGATATGTCAAACTCACCTATTAAGTCATTTCTACGTTGATTGGATAACCTTTCCCAATTATCAAGTACCTCTGCAATTTCGTTTCCAATAGCCACTCGAGGATTAAATTGCATTTCCAAATCAAACTTATTCCATTTTTTCCAGTGCATTCTATTTACCCTTGTTATATTATTTTATGTTACTTATCCTATTTAATAAGACTTGGCACTCATTCCATCAGTTGCAGGATCCGCACCACCATCCATTTCACCGTTTATAATCCTAATGGCATGCACCCAGGCAAACGTATGACTTTCAGGTCTTCTTATAACAGGATAATTTTGGTCCTTTAGGCTCTTCTCTGTGGATCGAAAAATACGGTTAGATAATTCAATGTCATTTGATGTTGCCGCAAATCTTGGTGCGCTGACAGCTTCCTGTGCCGTCATTCCAAATTCAAGGACATTTAATATAACCTGTAAATTACCCATAGTAATGTAAGTTGCTCCTGGCGCTCCCAGAACAAGATAGGGGCTTTCGTCTTTAAATATAATAGTTGGTGAAATAGCTGTAAATCTTGCTTTGCCAGGAGCCAAGGAGCCAGGAAGACCCGGTCTCGGATCAAAAACAGTCATCGCGCCGTTGTACATAAATCCAAGACCCTTTGTAATAACTCCAGAAGGTTGGCCAAGAGTGTGTGTCATGGTCACACAATTCCCTTCTAAGTCTGCCAAAACAAGCTGTGTGGTACATTTACTTTCAGAACTACCGTGGTTTACACGCTCGACAAAAACTCTATTACCATTCTTAATTTGTGCTACTTTAACTTTGGCATATTCTTTTGATACCAACTCTTTTATTGGGACATCAGTGAATTTTGGATCACCAACTTTAGTGTCTTTATCGATAGTTGCGATCTTCATTACTTCGGAAACTACTTTAATATACTCAACAGAATTATGGCCCATTCCCTTTAGATCAAATTCTTCCAAGATATTTAACATCTCTATTAGCATCACCCCTCCTCCCGGAGGGTTATTGGTTGCAATACGATAACCACGATAACTTCCCCATAAAGGCGGGTTTTCTTCGGGTTGGCACTCTCCAAAATCTTCCTTTGCCAATAAGCCGCCGTTTTCCTTCATATCAAGAATGATTTTTTCAGAAACTTCTCCATTATAAAAGTTATCTACACCGTTCAAAGCTATATCATTGTATAAATTAGCCATATCGATATTTATAAGTATATCACCAACTTTCTTGACTTCCCCGTTCTCGTTGCAGTAAATTTTTCTAGTCTCTTCAAATTTGTTGACCATACCTATATTTGGATCACGACCCGCACTCGCTGGTTGATTCCAATAAGAGACCATATGGGGTCGGACTAGTACGCCTTCATAACAATATTTAATTGCCGGTTGGATTAGTTCTGCTAATGACTTTGTACCATACAACTTTAAAATAGTATCCAAAGTAGCTAAAGTTCGAGGGGTACTAATAGCTCCATATCCCATCTCATTTTCTCTTCCCGAAAGAATGAAACCCCAACCATCCTCTGACTCTCTTTCAATTAAGCTTTCCCACATGTCCGGTTCTACCGCAAATGGTGCTCTCCCATGAAAGTCAAATGTAGTATGGATACCTGCTTTTGGTAAAAAAATTTGGATATTACCAAAACCAGCAATGCCGCACATTTGCGGATCTACAGCAGTTTGAACTAGAGCGGCACAAACTGTGGCATCGATAATATTTCCACCATTTTTTAAAACTTCTAAGCCGGCCTCTACTGCCTCTGGTTGTGGTGCAGAAATCATAGCCTTTGTCATTTTTTGCTCCAATAATAATTCTGCTAAAACTTATGCTACTTTAGATCAGATAAAGCCTTAGTATGCTTGGGCCCTAAACCACAACATCCACCAACAATATTAACACCTGATTTTATCCATTCTGATGCAAATATAGCCAGGTCTTCGGGAGAAATAATTTCTGAAAAT
This sequence comes from Paracoccaceae bacterium, assembly GCA_045565015.1. Taxonomy (GTDB): domain Bacteria; phylum Pseudomonadota; class Alphaproteobacteria; order Rhodobacterales; family Rhodobacteraceae. Next base: position 72,550 of record JBJLGD010000038.1, on the reverse strand, counting down.
TGCCAGTTGGGCGATTTAAAGTAACCACTATCAGGGTAAGCCATTAAAAATCCTTTGTGATTTCTTTTAATTAATTCAATACAATCACTTATTAAATCTACTGAGGTATGCATAATACCTAATACATCAAAGTTATAATCTAATGAAAGCTTAACAATTTCTTCAAAACTAATTTGTTCATCATGAAATGTAGTTATCGGGCTAGTTTTTGTTTTTTGTTTTGCCGAAAAGCCGCACCAAACCGGTAGTTGAGATAGAGACACACGATCAAATAGTGATGTCATTCTATACGGAATGTTCATCATCTCTAGAAGTAAAAAGTCAACACCACCTGCCTCATGAAATCCAATAATTTCATTAAATGCACTATGTAACTTATCTCCGGGAATCCTGGTTTCAATTTGCTGCATTACGCGAGTTCCGTCTCTCTGCCATGAGGCCTGATGCGAAATCGACCCTGCAACTAGTAACTCCTTTACTCCCGACTTTTCTCTAGCAAGGAGAGCTGCCTCTATGTTTTTTCTATTTATTTCCTCAAAATTCTTTTCACTTTTAGTCCCCCCTAAAACTAATCTGGAAGAGGCATAGCTGTTGACTGTAATTACTTGCGCTCCCGCATCAATATAGGCTCTATGGGTATCAACCAGTAAATCAAAAGACTCTATGGAAACACTGCCAGACCATTGCGTATCTTGCATTTTGGCACCCCGTTTTTCTAGTTCGGTAGATAATCCGCTATCTATGATAATTACCTCACCACTAGCTATTCGCTGCATTATCTTTTCGTAAGGCGTTTTCATTTTTGATTATCCTTTCGCAATGTTATTCAAATTGTTAGCAGAGCCCATGTTTTATTCAATTACCTTTTTTCTGTTTGAAGTATATCAACTTTCTATAATCGCAGAAAATCTAATAGCTTATATTTTGCTAGCATAAACTTGACACCAAGTTTGCGAAACTTATGAAAGGGTATTGGTCGAGGTGAGGTTAAAGGAAAAGAAAGACTGCTCTCATTAACCCCCATGGCCCAGTCTGCCATTACTTTGCCCATCGCTGTTGACATCGCAACGCCACGGCCATTGTAACCTAAGCCTGCAATAATACCCTTCCTTAATATATTCAAATGAGGATAATGATCCGCCGTAACCGCTATAAAACCTCCCCAAGCATACTGCCACTCCACTCCCTTTAGTTGAGGAAATATCCGCTCTGCTTCCTGTCGTAAGAACTCTTGTTGACTTTCAGCTTCTGATTTTGAATAGGCTCCTCGACCTCCTATAATAAACCGCCCACTGTCATCTAAACGAAAATAAAGCAAAGATCGCCTTGTATCGGATGGAGCCTGTTTCCCTGGAAGAATAGACTTTAATATGTTATCTGACAAAGGCAAAGTTGCAACTTGTACAGAATGAACAGGCACAATTGTACGTTCTAAAGGAGGAACTAGTTTATTAGTGTAACCATTTGTACAAAGTAATATTCTACTGGTTTTAACTGTTCCAGAATTGGTACGAATTATATGAATGTCATCAGAGGTATTAATGTCGAGCACTTTGGAGTTGCCGTAGATCACAGCGCCTGCATCCATTGCTGCGTCAGCTAATCCAAGTGCATAGTTCAACGGATGTAGGTTTCCACCTCGCGGATCAAGGCTCCCGCCACAATACTCATCCGTACCGAGCATCGCTGCTATCTCATCCCTCTCGAGTATTTGTATTGCGACACCGCGACCTTGCCAGTCTTTTGCTCGTTTTTTTTGTTTTTTAAAGGCCTCTTTATTATGAGCTGCCCTTATCCACCCCGACCGAATAGCGTTACATTGGATATTGTATTTTTTTATAATTGAAAAAACAAGATCTGGGGCATTGCCTGAAACCTCAACCATTTTTCGTCCTACTTCACTACCAAACTTTTTTTCAATCTCCTCAGGATCCTCTTTTAAACCAGGATTTACTTGACCGCCATTTCTGCCAGAAGCCCCCCAACCTGGATTTTCAGAATCTAAGATTATAACTTTCATTTTTTTTTCAGCGAGATGAAGTCCAGCAGATAAGCCAGTATATCCGGCTCCGATGATCACAACTTCAGCCTCCTCATCATTAGTAAGCGAATTACAAAATAATTCCTTATTAGCCGTAGCATTCCACAAGCTATTACTATTAAAGGGTTGTTCATTCTTAATCATACTAAGCGCTTTAATTGGTCTAATATCTCACAAAATACAGAAGAAATATTGAAAGAAAACCATAATTATTATGTTAAAAAAATAAACAACCTCCACAGCATCGTTTATTATTTTACAAATCAACAGATTTTACAAAAATAGACAATTATTAACATTTTTGCATTATACTTTGTTGACTAAAATAATGAGTTATGAGAAGTAATAAGTGGCGGAATTGAACTTACTCCCTTTAATTAAGTTGCTTCCGCGCAAGCCAGGCCTCCCTGACAAAGCCAAGCCAGCATTTTTAAATCAAGTAAAACAAATTCCAAAAAATGACTCCTATATATCCGAATACTGGAAAATTGGTCTAGTTGAGAAAGCTCACCGTGGTTTTAAGCGAGAGCAACCTAATGGAGAATTGGCTTTATAAACTCTAACTTAATCTATATTGCTAAACTGTTAAGAGATAAAAGAGAGTTTCAAAGATGGCCAAAAAACGAATGGCGGTGGAGTTTGGGATGGGAACTTCACTCAGAAAACAAGATTATACCGGTGCTGCTATACGAGGTCTAAAAGATGCATTATGGCATAATTCATTATCATTAGCCGATGCATTTGGCTTTAAAAAAGAGGAAATGTTAATAGATGTTGAGATTGGTGTACAGGAACCTAGGTCAGTTGAAATTGAAGATTTAAAAAAAATATTACCATACGGAAGATCAACATTTAAAGTTGTGCATGGCGGTCTAGATATCCTGAAACCCAATGAGAATGGCATCACTATAATCGCAAATGTAGCGATTATTGTTTCTTTCGATATGGAGAGAATAAATGTCAAATAGATTAATCCTAGAGATGGGAATAGGAAATGACTTATATGGTATGGATTACACAAAAGCAGCTTGCCGAGCTGTTCAGGATGCACTTCATCATTCGTCACTCACATTATTTAAATCACTTAACCTGGACTCCAAAGATTTGATCGTGAATGTCACCATCGGGGTTCAGGAACCAGATAAGGTTGACGAACGAATTATAGTTGCATCCCTACCCAGAGGCCTTGCTTCCGCTGAGATAGTTTTTGGTGGTCAAAATGTAATTGATATAGAGAACGATACTACTCATGTTGTTGCTGTTGCAGCTATTGAGGCACTGTATCCAATAAATAAAGACGAATGGTGTGCTTTAAAAAAATAATTTTTAGCAAAAATCAACTAATTTTAAACGTGTTGGGCTCCGTTTACTTGGATTTCAGTTCCCGAAATATATGAGCTTTGTCCAGAGCATAAAAAGAAAATGGCGGAGGCAACTTCTGATGGCTGACCCAGTCTTTGGAGGGGTAACGTATCAACAATTTTATCTGTTCCTGGGCTAAGAATAGAAGTCTCCACTTCTCCAGGTGCTATTGCGTTAACTCTAATTCCTAGGGGGCCTAAATCATGCGCCATTTCACGCGTTAAGGCCGCTAAAGCTGCCTTAGACGTCGCGTATGGGGCTCCTGCGAATGGATGAACTCGCGAACCAGCTATAGAAGTAACATTAACTATAGAGCCTTTTGCTTCTGTTAACTCATTCTTCAAGCCGTTTACCAAAACAACTGATGAGAAAAAATTAACATGAAATACATGACCCCAAGTCTTTAAATCTGTATCGCTACTATTCAGTCTCTCATTATTTGGTCCTTTTGGCGAAATTCCTGCATTATTTACCAAGGCATCCAAACGGCCATTAACTTTTTCTTTTATAATTGGAATGGCTTTGATCGTACTGTTTGGGTCTGATAAGTCTACTTGGATGTGGTTTTCTTCACCACCCGGCCAAGGGCATCTCTCATCAAACGGTTTTCGGGAACAAGTTAATACACGCCAACCCTCCGAGGAAAACCTTTTTACTGTAGCGTGCCCAATTCCGCGGCTTGCTCCTGTCAGAAGAAGTGTCCTTTGGGACATTATGATTTCCAATTTCTAATTATATTTTACTTTTAACATGAAAAAAAAAGAGTTCAACACCCTTTTCTGATAAAAAAAGTCGGAATTAAGTATTGCTGGACAATAAATAGTTGTCAGATATAAAATCCAAGAATTGGAGTGTAGTGATGAAAGATCAAAAAATCCCAATATACAATGGCATAGCTCTGCCTGATCGTGTCCAGAAAAAAGATAATATTGCACAAAAAGACATCGAAAGCTTTCTTTCATATATGGAAAAGCGACATTCAGTTAGAGATTATTCTACCAGATCAGTTCCAGAAGAGATTATCCAAACCGCTATTGCAACGGCTGGAACAGCACCATCGGGGGCGAATCGTCAACCTTGGTATTTTGTTGCCGTTAGCAACAAAGAAATGAAGCACAAAATTCGCTTGGTAGCTGAGGAAGAAGAAAAAACGTTTTATAGTGGTGGAGCTGGCGATGAGTGGCTTGCGGCTCTTGAACCAATTGGTACTGGGGTTTCAAAACCTCATCTTACCGATGCACCTTGGTTAATTATAGTTTTTGCTCAAAGGTATGGAATTTCTAAAAGTGGCGTTAAGCAAAAAAATTATTATGTTCCTGAAAGTGTTGGAATTGCTATGGGAATGCTTATAACAGCGTTGCATCACGCAGGGTTAGTATGTCTAGAACATACACCAAACCCAATGAAATCTTTGGGAACTCTATGTGGTAGACCACCTAATGAAAAGCCTGTGATGATTATCCCGGTGGGGTATCCTGCAGATAATGCAACAGTACCAGAAGTTGCTAAAATTAAGAAGCCGTTAAGTGAAATTTTAACAGTTTTCAGTTAATTCAGCTATTCAGCCCAAAAATAAATACTTTTAATTAACCTTTGAGAAAAAATTCAAATTTAACAATTTTTAATAAAACATTTATTTATTTATTGACATATCTGACTGTTTTACTCAGAATAAGAGTTATTCAAGCCACCTTATCGTTTTGATGGGAAGCACTAGGATAAATACAAGGAGCTTACCCAATGAATTATAATACCACACCCAAAACGATATACCCAAAAAAAATGGACGAATGTCTCAAGCTTGAACCAATAGAAATTAGTATATTTCTCGAGTCTAACAACATATCAGCAGCAGCAAGCCTTGAATGGCTACTGGATGCCGATAAAAAGAAAAGAGTGTGAACAAATGACATTACAAGACAGACATGAAATACATTTCAATCAAAAAGAAGAGATTACACCAGAAATCAGTGCTTATCGTGCAGAACATTTGATCAAAACAGGAAATCAGGCGCATATTATTTTAGGAGATCAAAAATATGTCTTGAGGATCACACGCTCAAACAAACTAATTTTAACTAAATGAATAATGGTAATCCACACAGAGGTGGTTCACCTGTTGGTTATCTAAATGAATTTAGTGATTTAGAAGCAAGCACAGTTATTTATTTTCGGCTATGGTGTGATGGACCCGACTCTCAGTCCAAGGTGTACAGAGATTTCTTTAATGTGCTAGGTACCGAGATAGCTAAGGAGTCTCTTAAATCTCTTGAAAATATTTACCAATTAATATCTGATCATGGGCGCAGACCATTGATGCGTCACGATTCAGAATGTAAGTGCGTTGGTGCTGATGAATCCTGTTTTGCAAATCTAGTAGTTTCGGCAATCAAAGGCGAAAATGATGACGCGATGCTGATAGCTACTCTTTTGGTGGCTCCAACTTTTGCTCCCGATTTGGTTACCTACTCTGTAGAATTTGGATCAGCTTTACAGAAAATCTGTAATTATACAGAAAACACACAATCACTTTATGGTTTCCCAGAACCTGAAAATTCGACAATACATTAACAACCGTGCCAAAAAGCTATTACAATGGTACCCGAGGTCGGACTCGAACCGACAAGCCTTTCGGCGGGGGATTTTGAATCCCCTGCGTCTACCAATTCCGCCACTCGGGCATTGAATAATTGATCCTAGAGACCAAGCTTATATGTTCCTCTATCTAAGGCGTTAATAAAGGTCAATCTACCTATTGAATTAAAGGGTGTGAATACTTATTCTATATGAAAGATCTAACCCATAAATTTTTTTGGATTAAAATAATTATGCGCAAACTACTCTATGCAACCTTGACCTTTTTTTTGGGGGCCGTTTCAGCAATGTCATTTACTTTTTCTAATATCGACGGCGGTACGATTAATACCAGTGAGTGGAAAGGTAAACCATTTTTAGTAGTTAATTCGGCTTCTCAATGTGGCTTCACTAAACAATACCGGGGGTTACAGAAACTTTTTGATACCTATAAAAATGAGGGACTAATTGTTCTTGCAGTACCGTCAAATGACTTCAAGCAAGAGCTGAAGTCAAATAGTGCAGTCAAAGATTTTTGTGAATTAGATCTAGGTTTAGATATACCAATTACTGAAATCACTTCTGTGAAAGGATCAAATGCACATCCTTTTTTTCAATGGGTCAAAGACCAAAGTGGATTTACCCCAAAATGGAATTTTAATAAAGTTTTAATTTCCAAGAATGGGGAATTAGTTAATACCTATGGGTCCTTAACAAAGCCTAATAGCAGGAAATTGATTCGAGACATAGAGCAACAATTAGCTTTACAATGATAAAGAAACTTTATGCTTGGACAGTATCGCTAGCCAGCCATAGAAGAGCCTTGTGGGCATTAGGTGTAATAGCCTTTTTGGAGGCCTCTATATTCCCTATTCCACCCGATATATTAATGATACCTATGATATTAGTTCAACCCAGACGCGCTTTTACTATCGCCAGTATCGCACTACTCGGATCAGTATTGGGAGGTCTACTTGGATACTTTATTGGCTCTGCTCTCTACGAGGAAATCGGCTATCCAATAATTAGTTTTTTTGGAAAACAGGAATTAGCTGATCAATTCAATCTTCGATATAATAATTTAGGTTTTTGGCCTGTATTAATAGCAGGACTTACGCCGATACCATATAAAATTGTAACGATAATGTCTGGTTGGGCATCAGCTCCTATTGGTTCTTTTATGTTTGCGTCAATTATTGCCAGAGGGCTAAGATTTTTTATCCTCGCAATATTATTATGGAGGTATGGTGAAAAGATTAAAAGTTTCATTGAAAAACGTTTAACTATATTATTTATATTATTTATAATTACCCTTTTGATAGGCTTTGGATTGGTAAAATTAATTTGACCGCGCGTTCAACTCTAATAATGGCCATCGTTGGGTCAACCTCTATTCTCGCTGCGGCTTTTGCATTTCAGTTTATGGGCTATAGTCCATGTAAAATCTGTATCTGGCAAAGATGGCCCCACGCACTAGCAATACTTATCGGCATAGTTTGGCTAATAGCCCAAGATACTCGCCTTCTAATTTTAGGTCTACTATCAACACTAGTGGCAGTCTCTTTAGCAATATACCATTCTGGCATTGAACAAAAATGGTGGTTAGGGCCACAAAGTTGCACTTCAGCGGGCATTGGTGATCTATCAACAGATGAATTATTTTCAAAAATTATGAATGCACCAATAGTAAGGTGCGATGAAGTAGTCTGGTCTTTTTTAGGGTTTTCAATGGCCAATTGGAACGCGCTTCTATCTTTCATGTTAGCACTGTTCTGGTTCTATTCTATTAAACTCAACCAAAAACATAAAGCTTAAATATATTGTTAATTAACTGAGCTTTTGATTGCACACAACCCGTAGTTAAGGCTATACTGGTTTATACAAAATGTAGATAAAATAAATATGTTGGAACATAAGTGACTGATAAAACTGAAATAACAGATGATGACACTCCCACGCCTAAAATGGAACATGATGGGCCCCAAGTTTCTATAACAGATGAAATGAAGACATCTTTTTTAGATTATGCGATGAGCGTGATTATATCGCGAGCTATACCAGATCTCAGAGATGGCCTAAAACCAGTTCACAGACGTATTTTATATGCCATGCATGAAACTGGAAATACTTATGATAAATCTTATAGAAAATCAGCTCGTTCAGTGGGTGATGTTATGGGTAAATATCATCCACATGGTGATAGTGCGATTTATGATGCATTAGTTCGCATGGCACAAGACTTTTCAATGTCATTACCTCTGTTGGACGGACAGGGAAATTTTGGTTCTATGGACGGCGATAATGCTGCAGCCATGAGGTACACAGAAGTAAGAATGGATAAACCCGCCTCTTTCCTGTTATCGGATATCGAAAAAAATACCGTAGACTTCCAAGATAACTACGATGGAAAAGATCGAGAACCAACAGTTCTTCCTGCCAGATTTCCAAACATGTTAGTGAATGGCGCTGGAGGTATTGCTGTGGGAATGGCAACAAATATACCACCACATAATTTAGGCGAAGTTATCGATGCGACCTTAGCCCTGATCGAAAACCCACATCTACAGGCCGAAGAGTTAATATCATTCGTGCCAGCGCCAGACTTTCCAACTGGAGGAATAATTCTTGGTAGAAGTGGTGCAAGAAAAGCGTATTTAGAGGGAAAAGGAAGCGTAATTATAAGAGCAAAGACCCAAGTAGATGAGATAAGGAAAGATCGTTACGCGATTATAATTAACGAAATACCTTATCAAGTTAATAAATCTACTATGATTGAAAGAATTGCAGAGGCATCAAGGGATAAAAAAATTGAGGGTATAGCGCATGTTCAAGATGAGTCAGATAGAGTTGGGGTCCGAGTTGTAGTAGAACTAAAAAGAGATGCGACTGCGGAAGTTGTGCTTAATCAGCTCTTTCGATTTACTCCCATGCAAACCTCATTTGCCTGTAATATGTTGGCTTTAAACGGGGGTAAACCGGAACAACTCACACTACGTTCTTTTTTAACGAATTTTATTGATTTTCGTATAGAAGTTGTAACAAAGCGTACTGCATTTGAGTTAGAAAAAGCTCGTGAAAGAGCCCATATTCTGTGTGGTTTAGCGGTAGCAGTTTCAAACGTAGACGAAATAGTAACTACAATCAGGCGATCCTCTGATGCGGCAGAAGCACGTGAAAAACTTATGACTAAAGCATGGAATGCAATTGATATTTTACCGTATATAAAGTTAATAGACGACCCAGTGCATCCAATCAATGACGACGGGTCATATAACCTATCTGAAACGCAGGCTCGCGCAATATTAGAATTGAGACTACAGAGATTAACTCAAATTGGTGTGAAAGAAGTCACAACAGAGCTCGAAACGCTTGCAGAAAGAATTAAAGAATATCTTGAAATTCTAAGATCAAAAGAAAAAATAATGTCAATTATTTCTGCAGAGTTAAAAGAAGTACGAGATCAGTTTGTGGTACCTAGAAGATCTGAAATAGTTGATTGGTCTGGTGATCTTGAAGATGAAGACTTAATTGAAAAAGAGGATATGGTAGTCACAGTCACATCAGGTGGATACATAAAAAGAACACCACTCATCGATTTCAGAGCACAAAGAAGAGGTGGAAAAGGGTTATCAGGAATGGCTACCAAAGAAGATGACGTTGTCACAACGTTATTTGTAGCTAACACCCATACTCAACTCTTATTTTTTACTACAAATGGTATGGTTTACAAACTTAAAACATGGAAGTTACCGATAGGTGGTCGAACTTCAAAAGGTAAGGCGATTATAAATATACTTCCGATACCACAGGGAACGTCAATTGCTGCTATTATGCCAGTAGATCGAGATGAAGATGATTGGGGAGATTTGCAGATTATGTTTGCAACCTCTGAGGGCAGTGTAAGACGTAACGCACTTTCGGATTTTACAAATGTTAGGTCTAACGGGAAAATAGCGATGAAGTTACCTGAAGGGGTTAACTTAGTTAATGCCAGGATTTGTTCGGAAGAGGACGACGTTATGTTAGTAACAGACTCCGGTAGAGCAATCAGATTTAAGAGCTCCGATGTTAGAGTACATATTGGAAGGGCGTCTACGGGTGTTAGAGGGATAAAACTGAGAGAAGAAAATAAAGTTGTCTCAATGTCAATAATCCGTCATTTTGTTGCTTCAGCAGAAGAAAGAGTTGCGTATCTTAAAATGCGCCGAGCAGTAGCAGGGATAACTGAAGATTTAGAGCATAACGATGAGGATAGTGTTCCAGATATCTCACTGTCGCAGGATAGATATGCAGAAATGTCTGCAGCAGAAGATCTAATTTTAACGTTGACGTCACAAGGTAATGGGAAAACTAGTTCATCCCATGACTATCCACTACGAGGTCGTGGAGGGGTTGGGGTAGCAGCAATGGATAAAACTATGCGAGGCGGATCAGTGGTCGCTTCCTTCCCAGTAGAGCTACACGACCAGATTATGTTGGTTACTTCTGCAGGTCAATCGATACGTTGTCCAGTAGATGGTATATCTTTTCGGTCAAGAACTGCAGGTGGAGTTAAAGTATTCAACACTGCGGAAAAAGAATCAGTAGTATCGGTTGCATGGATTGCTGAGCCAGTAGAGGAAGACGAAAGCTTTTCAGAATAATGACATCAGCTCAGTTTTTTATTAAGAAAAAGACGAAAGTTTTTATATAACAAGCATGACAGCAGAGATTAATATCGTAGGTGGTGGATTAGCAGGGGCTGAAGCTGCATGGCAAGCTGCTGAAATGGGTGTTAAAGTTACGCTTCATGAAATGCGGCCTAAGGTAGGAACATTTGCTCATAAGTCAGGGGACTTAGCAGAAATGGTCTGCTCAAACTCATTTCGTTCAGATGATAGTGAGCAAAATGCAGTTGGATTATTACATTGGGAAATGCGTCAAGCTAATGGGCTAATAATTAAAAATGCTGATAAATATTCATTACCGGCTGGTGGTGCATTAGCTGTGGATCGGACCCTGTTCTCAGCAGAGATAACAAAGCAATTAAAGAAACATCCTAAAATTTCAATAAGTTATTCAGAGATTCGAGATTTACCCAAAACAGGTAATTGGATAATTGCAACTGGGCCGCTGACTTCGAATAAATTGGCACAATCTATAGCTGATTTTACTGGTCAGGACTCACTAGCCTTTTTCGATGCAATAGCACCCATAGTTTACTATGAAACAATAAATATGGACAAGGCATGGTTTCAGTCGCGTTATGACAAAGGTGAAACAGAAGCAGATAAAAAGGCCTATCTTAATTGTCCAATGGACAAAAAAACCTATGAGAATTTCATCGAATGCCTAATACATTCCGATAAAACAACATTTAAAGAGGGCGAAACAGCCAATTATTTTAACGGCTGTCTACCCATTGAAGTAATGGCAGAAAGAGGAAAAGATACTTTAAGGTTTGGGCCCATGAAACCAGTCGGGTTAACAAATCAACATAACACAAATGTTAAACCGCATGCTGTGGTTCAACTTAGGCAAGACAATAAGCTTGGAACTTTGTTTAATATTGTGGGTTTTCAAACTAAAATGACATACAGCGATCAAAAAAAGGTTTTTCGTTCCATTCCTGGTTTAGAAAATGCACAGTTTGCGCGTTTAGGTGGAATACATAGAAATACATTTATTAATTCTCCATTACTTTTAGATAACCAGTTAAGACTTAAAGGTAATCAATGTGTTCGTTTTGCTGGGCAAATAACCGGCGTTGAAGGTTATGTTGAGAGCGCTGCGATTGGGTTAATCGCAGGTCGATTAGCTGCAGCACAAGCCTTAAATATAAAAATGAAAAACCCTCCGCCTGAAACTGCAATGGGTGCCTTAATGAATCATATCTTACACGGAGCAGATATAAACACCTTTCAACCTATGAATATAAACTTTGGTTTGTTTCCAGGTGTTGATGCAAAAAATGGTAGAAAAAATAGACCTCTACGATATAAAATGTATACTGATAGAGCTAAGCACTATTTTATGGGTTGGATTAATAGTCAATCTATCTAATAAACCACATGCAATTTAGGTTACTTACTAATGTCAAAAAAATTTTTAGAATCTGGTGTTCACGTTTCTTCTAATAGGGAGTTTGTCGAAACGTTATATAAAAATTGGGCTGAAACATATGATCAAGAAATTAAAAAAAACCTTTATTCGACGCCAAATAGAATAGCCTCAATCTTGGCACAAACCGAATCTAACAAAGGTATCAAAGTTTTAGACTACGGGTGCGGTACTGGGCTATCAGGGTTAGCTTTAAAAAAAGTTGGTTTTAGAAATTTAGTTGGCATAGACCCCTCTGACGAAATGCTCCAAAAAGCGGAAGAAAAAAAAATTTATAAGTCTTTAATTAATCTTAACTTAGATAATCCTATACCGATAAAAAAAGGTGAATACTCTATTATTATAGGCAGTGGCTTAATAGGCCCCGGCGCTGCATCTATAGAATTATTCGATACGATAGTGTCATTACTGAATACCGGTGGTAGCTTTTTATTCTCTTTAAATGACAAAGCTCTTTCCATTCCTTGCTATCCAAAGAAACTAAACAATTATATACAAGAGAAAAAAGGAAAGATCGTTTTTAAAGAGTATGGCCCTCACTTACCAGGGATCGGCCTAAAGGCAATGATTTATCTTTTAGAGAAAAAATGACTTTTAGAACAAGATTTGCCCCCTCACCAACTGGTGAATTACATCTTGGCCACGCGTACTCTGCCTTATTTGCAGCAAATCTCGCTAAAAAGAGCTTTGGTAAATTATTACTCCGGATAGACGACTTAGATCATTTAAGGTCAAAGAAAATTTTTGAAAATAAAATCTTTGAAGATCTTAAATGGTTAAATATAAAATGGGACGGGAAAGTTCTATACCAGTCCACAAGAGCACATATTTATAAAAAGACTTTAAAGAAACTTTGGGAACTTGGTGTACTCTACCCATGTAGATGCTCTCGACGAGATATCTTAGATGCTGTAACAGCCCCACATTATGGAAAGACTGCGTTTGGACCAAATGGGTATGTATATCCCGGTACTTGCAGGAACAAAAACATAACTAAGAACTTCGACTTAGTAACTAATTACGCATTACGGCTAAATATGCAAAAAGCTTGGGACCATTTAAATCTAAAATATCTATCATTTAAGGAGTGCCAAAAACCATTGCCCGATGGAAACAAAGAGCAGTTTTTTTGTAGAGAGGAGGCGATAACTAATATAGGTGATGTTGTTCTCTCAAGAAATAATCTAGCAGCATCTTATCACTTATCAGTAGTGATAGACGATGCCGCGCAAAAAATAAATCACGTTGTCAGAGGTGAAGACCTTTTTGAGGCAACAAAAATCCATATAATTTTATTCAATCTATTAAAGCTCCCAACACCGACATACCACCATCACAGGTTAATAACAGACTCTCAGGGAAAGCGTTTAGCAAAACGCGATAAAGCAAAATCAATATCTCACCTTAAAAGTGAAGGCATGACTAAACAAAATATACTAGCTTTAATCAACCTCTAAAGCTATTTAAGGTCTAGAACAAAAAGGAATAAACTGTTATTGAATACCAGTAATTCATATTCTTGAGGTCACTAAATTGCCAAATAATACAGATATGATAAAGCTGTACTCACAGAGAATTCTGTCATTAGCAACAGAGCTACCTTTTACATCTCCTTTAACTAATCCTGATATCTCAATTACAAAACGTTCTCCAGTTTGCGGGTCTACAATTTCGATAGAGCTTAAAGTGAGCGATAATCATATTAGTGAATTCTCTCAAAATGTTAAAGCCTGTGCTTTAGGCCAAGCTACCGCATCAATAGTTGCTAACTCAATAATTGGTATATCTTTTAATGAAGTTCGAACGGCTCGGACTCAATTACTGAACATGTTAACGACAAACGGGAATACACCAGACAAACCATTTGAGGAACTTGAGGTACTAACGCCCGCAAAAGACTATAAGAACCGACATGCATCTATAATGCTCCCACTAGAGGCAATAATAGAAGGTTGGCAGACTTTAAATTAAATTAGCCAAACTTTTAACAAATGTTAATGAGCCTCGATTTTTTTAAAAGCCTGGAATATGGAGCCCAACAGAAATTATAATAATTATTGCAATTATACCAGAAATGTCTGCGATCGATTCTCTAAAAGAACCACTAAAAATATATCTAAAATCTCTTAACATCATAAACCTCATAAAATCATAGGATCTTCATCCTATAACACAAAAAAGAACAAAGCAAGAACATTTAATAATTATCCTATCTTTAAGAGTTTTACGACTTTATTTTTTTCCATAAGCCATAGCAGAACTCGTGCAGCTCTACCTCGATCTGACTGTAATTTTGGATCTTCAAAAATTAATTTTCTAGCGTCGGTATGCGCTACTTCCATAAGATCAGCTTGAGTTTCTAAATTAGCAAATAAAAATCCAGGCCTTCCGCTCTGGGCAGTACCAATTAAATCACCAGCACCCCTCATTTTTAAATCTTGCTCCGCTATTTCGAAACCATCTTCGGTCTCACGCACAGTATTCAGCCGTTTATAACCAACCTCTGATAATGGATGCTCGTACATCAAAAGACAATGGGATGCTAAATTTCCCCTACCGACTCTTCCTCTAAGTTGATGCAATTGAGACAAACCAAAACCCTCAGCTCTTTCAATAACCATAATTGTTGCATTAGGAACATCCACCCCAACTTCAATAACAGTAGTAGCAACCAAAACCTTAGTAGCACCAGAAACAAATGCCTCCATAGCTTCGTCTTTTTCTCGATTAGACATCTGTCCATGAACTAATCCGACCGTTCCCTTATCAAAACTTTTTAATAAACTTGCATGTCTTACTTCAGCCGAAATTTTATTACTTATTTCGCTTTCTTCAACCAATGGGCACACCCAATAAGCCTGATTTCCTTTTTTCACAGCTAGTGATAATTTTTCTATAACTTCAGAAATGCGTTTATTTGAAACGAGGACTGTTTTTATAGGTTTTCTGCCAAAAGGTTTCTCATTGATTATTGAAATTTCCATATCACCATAACTTGCCAATGCTAATGACCTTGGTATTGGTGTCGCTGTCATGACTAAAATATCCGCCAAAAAACCCTTATTAATTAATTCTTCACGTTGTTTTACACCGAAGCGATGTTGTTCATCGATGATAACTAATCTGAGATTCGGAAAAATTACATCTTTTTGAAAAACCGCATGAGTTCCAATTAATATTTGAACGTCATTCTTATACAGTGCATTGAGTTTGTTTTGCCTATTCCTCCCTGTATCTCTACTAGTTAAAATTTCCACTTTCAGTCCAATTAGATTTGATAATTTAGAAAAACTTTCAAAGTGTTGATGAACCAATATTTCAGTTGGTGCCATTATAACACCCTGCCCTCCATCGCTCGTAGCTGTTACTAAGGCCAAAAAAGCTACAACTGTCTTACCAGAGCCAACATCTCCTTGTAGCAATCTATTCATCCTAATAGGCGCCGCCATATCCGATAATATCTCATCAAGAACTTTTTCTTGAGCGTAGGTTAAAGAATAATCCAATTCAGAAATAAGCTTACCCCTTAATACCTTCCCACCTTTTGTTGAAAAACCTTTCTGCGAACGATAGTTAAGCCGCGCTAAAGCTAACGAAAGCTGGTGAGAAAATAATTCATCATATGATAAACGTTCACGAGATAAATCCTCTAAAGATAATGTAAGTTCTGAAATTGGAGCATGCGCTTTTTCAATTGCCTCATTCCAGCTCGGCCACCCTGCTCGATCTTTTTGATTTTTATCAATCCATTCCTTCAAAATTGGAAGAAATTTGATAGATTGGCGAACAGTTTTTAAAAAAAGTTTTTGGTTCAAACCTTGTGTTAATGGGTATATTGGCTCGTACCTAGGTATAGTATTTTCTGTTTTTTGGTTTCTAGTGTTTATTGGTACGACATATTCGGGATGTACAATCTGAAATAAGCCATCAAACATCTCAACTTTACCTGAAATCATCTTACGAGAACCAACTGGAAGTAGGCTTTCTAAGTACTTCTTTTGTGCTCTAAAAAATATTAATTTAAAAACACAGGCAGAATCTTGAACACTTATAATATATGGCATAGAGGCTTTTACAGGCTTATGGTGACTAATAATTTCCACCTCAACTTGTACCACGCTCGGCGTAGAAATATTGGTAACAGACTCTACTGGTTTTCTATCTATGTATGAAATAGGCAAAGTAAATAAAACATCTCTCACCCGTCGAATATCGATACGTTCAAGATTTTTTGCGGTTCTTTCACCAACACCTTTTAAATTAAGTGTTGAAGTGAATAAAGGAAATAAAATTTCTGGTCTAGTTGCCATCTAATTCTACTTTATTGAGATTAACGTTTGCCATTTATTTTCATCAATGATTTCTATCCCAAGTTTTTCTGCCTTTCTCACTTTCGACCCAGAACCAATACCCGCAACCAAAATATCAGTTGTTGAGGATACAGCACCCAATACCTTCGCCCCTAATTTTTCAGCACACGCTTTCGCCTCTGCTCTGCTCATATTCTCAAGTGTTCCAGTAAAAACTAATGACTTACCATCAATTTTTGAATTGAAGTAAGTTTGAAGTTCTACACTTTTAATCGAAAGCTTTGAAACTACGTTTTCTATTTCTTGCAATTGTTTAGGATGGCAAAGTGTTGATACCAGAGACTGAACCATCACCTCTCCAATCCCGTCAATTTGAGTTAAACTTTCTAAAGCAGTTATCTTCCCGTCAGCAGCATCTTTAACAACTTCGATAAACTCGTTCCAGCTTAAGTAGTGTTTTGCCAAAAGTCCTGATACTTGTTCCCCTATATGGCGAATACCCATAGCAAAAATAAACTTTTGCAAACTAATTTCACGCTTTTCTTCAATTGCTGTAAAAAGGTTTTCGGCCGATTTTTTACCCCATCCATTTCTATCTCTTAACTTTGTAATATTTAGCTTGTCTCGTTCCTGAAGTGTAAAAATATCAGCTGGTTCTTTTATTTGAAGCTCCTCATCATTAAAGAACATTTCTACCTGCTTTGCACCTAAACCATCAATATCAAATGTGGCCCTACCCACAAAATGTTTTAGTCTTTCAATTTTTTGAGCAGGGCACGTCAAAAATTCGTTGCACCGCCTTACAGCATCACCCACTTCTCTTTTAGTTATAGATCCACATGAAGGACATTTTAGGGGGAAAATATATGGTAACGAGCCTTTTTTACGGTTAGATACATCTATCTCTGCTATTTTTGGGATTACATCACCTGCTCGATAGACTTGTACCAAATCACCGATCCTGATATCGCCACCACTCCTCAAATTTTTACCTTTTGAGTCTAAACCAGAAATGTAATCCTCGTTATGTAAGGTGGCATTTGAAACAACAACGCCTCCAACTGTTACAGGCGATAGTCTAGCAACAGGAGACATTGCCCCAGTTCTTCCAACTTGAATTTCGATTGCTTGAAGTTTTGTCCAAGCTAGCTCGGCTGCAAATTTATGCGCTATAGCCCACCTTGGTGTAGTAGATCTAAATCCTAATCTCTCTTGATATTTTAAATCATTAATTTTGTAGACTACCCCATCTATATCGTAGCCCAATGAACTCCTCGAGCGTTCAATGTTTTTATAATGGCCTATGAGCTGTTCAACGGTATGACAAACTTTTGTTAAGGGGTTAACCTCAAAACCTAACCGTTCGAGAAACTTAACTGAATCATAGTGTGAGGCCCCAAGAGGAGTACTTGATAATCCCCAGGCATATGCCATAAATTTTAGGGGTCGTTCTTTAGTAATACTAGGATCCAACTGTCGGAGTGACCCTGCCGCTGCATTCCGTGGGTTTGAGAAGACCTTTAAACCACTTTCCCGCTGTAATTCATTGAGTATTCCGAAGTCAGAGTGATCCATATATATTTCTCCTCTGACTTCTAAGGTCTCAGGAGCACCCTCAAGAAACTGGGGTATACTTGGGATTACGTGGGCATTATTAGTAACATTTTCACCAACTTCACCATCACCTCTCGTTGCACCATAAACTAACTCACCATTTTCATACATTAACGAAAGTGATAGCCCATCTATCTTAGGTTCTGCCGCATAAAGAACCGTTTCATTTTGATCTAAGCTTAGAAACTTACGAGTCCGTTCATCAAAATCATTAATATCTTTTTCACTGAATGCATTTCCAAGTGATAACATAGGTACCTTATGAGTTATTTTTGAAAATCCACTCAATAATGGTCCTCCAACATCGTTACTAACACTATGTTTGAGTTTTAAATGAGGAAATAAGTTTTCAAGCTCTGAATTGCGCTTTTTTAATTCATCATATTTAGCATCAGAAATTTTTGGAGCGTCGTTAGTATAATATTCTCTATTTGCTTTTTTTATTAGTTTAGACAGCAATTTCAGTTCATCTAAAGCCTTCCTTTCTAAAAGACTCTCAACCGATTTTTGCATATCTGTTTACCTCTTTTTACAGAATCATTTAACCAATCAAAATATTTTGATTTTGCTTACTAACAAAAAATACACTAAAAATTTTGTATTTTCCACCAGTAAAAGGGTATACAAATGGTGCAAAGTACTTCAAAGCACTAGATAAAAGATTTAGGATAAATCATATTAACATTCTTTGAGTTGTAAATGGCTTTTGATATTTCAAATAAAAAATTGAACTCCTTAGGTTTTGAGAAACCTCCAGCTGAAACAACGGTTGTAGTTGCAATGTCTGGTGGCGTAGATAGCTCAGTTGTAGCTGCTTCTCTCTCAGAGCAGGGGTATAAGGTAATCGGGATCACACTACAATTATATGATCATGGACAGGCATTAGCTAAAAAAGGTGCTTGTTGCGCTGGTCAGGATATACAGGATGCCAGACGTGTAGCAAATATGATGAACTTTCCGCATTATGTGTTAGATTATGAAAATTCTTTTAAAAGTGCTGTGATCGATGAATTTGCTGATAGTTATTTAGCAGGTGCAACACCGATACCCTGTATAAGATGCAACGAGAGAGTAAAATTTAAAGACCTACTTGAAACTGCCAAAGATCTTGAGGCTGACTGCATGGCTACTGGGCATTATATTCAGAGAAAAATTGGGCCTAAAGGTGCAGAATTACACACAGCGATAGATCTTCAAAAAGATCAAAGCTACTTTCTATTCTCAACTACCCAGCAACAATTAGATTATCTAAGATTCCCACTTGGACAATTGCAGTCCAAAACTGAGACAAGAGCGCTCGCTAGAAAATATGGTTTAGATATAGCTAATAAACCAGATAGTCAGGATATTTGTTTTGTTCCAAATGGGAACTATTCTGCTGTAATAGAAAAGTTACGACCAGGTGCTTCTGAACCAGGAGAAATAGTTTCCGAAACTGGAGTAGTGATGGGCCTTCATTCTGGTATAATAAATTATACAGTCGGACAAAGGAAAGGTTTAGGGATAGGTGGTGAAAAAAATCCCCTTTATGTCCTGAAGTTGGACGTTAACAAGAGACAAGTAATTGTTGGACCACGCCAAGCTCTGTCCGTAAAAAGTTTTTATGCAAAAGAGATAAACTGGCTAGGCAGGAAACCATTCAAAAGTCAGGAATATTGGTCATTACGCGTTAAAATAAGATCAACTCAGGAATATCAAAAAGCCAGAGTCAAACCTATCTCCAATACAGAAGCTCTTATAGAGTTAGAAATAACTGAAGAAGGAGTATCTAAAGGTCAAGCTTGTGTTTTTTATGATAAAAATAATACTAGAGTTTTTGGTGGTGGATGGATAAATTAGGAATTACTAACAATTCATAAATAACTAATAAGGTCAAAATGACAGATAGTATTGATTATACACGAAAAATGGAGATAGCGATGAGAGGTTTAATCTCTGATACTATGTCAAATGTAGAAAAGAATGGCCTTCCAGGCAATCATCATTTTTTTATAACCTATAATCCAAAATTCCCAGGTACAAAAGTTAGTGATTGGTTATTAGAAAAATACCCTGAAGAAATGACTATAATAGTTCAGAATTGGTTTGAAGGACTAAAAGTTTATAAGGAATATTTTGAAATAACTCTTAATTTTGGAGATAGTCCTGAAAGCCTAACAATATATTTTGAGTCTATTATAAGTTTTGTTGATCCATCAGTTGAGTTTGGATTAAAATTTGAGACGAATAAAAATACAGCTAACCACGAAGTTAAAACGGAATCTAAAGAAAAAAGTCAGTCAGATTCAAGTAATTCAAAAGTCATAAATTTGGATAGTTTTCGTACATAAGATAACAAACTAATTAGGAAATATAATAAGAATATACGGTATAAGATATTTTTTTAGTGGGGAATACAAATGGCAGAAGTTCGTACTGAAACAGACAGTTTTGGTCAAATAGAGGTACCTTTAGAAAAATACTGGGGAGCTCAAACTCAGCGTTCGCTAGTAAATTTTCCGATAGGTTGGGAGAAACAGCCATTAGAAATAATTAAGGCGTTAGGTATAATTAAGAAGGCATGCGCAATCTCCAATAAAAAGTCTGGTAAGTTGAAGAACCAGTATGCAAATGCAATTATAACGGCGGCTGATGAGGTTATAGACGGCAAACTAAATGATAACTTTCCCTTGGTTGTCTGGCAAACCGGGTCTGGCACACAATCCAATATGAATGTTAATGAAGTGATAGCTAATAGAGCAATAGAACTCTTAGGCGGAAGGGTTGGGTCGAAAGACCCTATTCACCCAAATGACCACTGTAACATGGGTCAATCTTCGAATGACACTTTCCCTACAGCGATGCATGTTGCAACTGCTATGGAGGTTATAAACACACTGCTACCAAAACTTAAGCGTTTAAAAGAGGCTTTAAAACTTAAAGAAGATGAGTTTTTAGGTATCATCAAAATTGGCCGAACCCATACCATGGACGCAACACCACTTACATTATCCCAGGAGTTCTCAGGCTATACTCAACAAGTTGAAAATGGAATAAATAGGATAGACAGAGCATTAGGAAGTATTTTGGAATTAGCGCAAGGTGGTACAGCTGTAGGTACTGGATTAAATACAGAAAAAGGATGGGATAAAGACGTATCGGAACAAATTTCAAAAATTACTAAAATTCCTTTCAGACCAGCACCAAACAAATTTGAAGCGCTTGCAGCTCATGATGGAATAATAGAAATGTCAGGAGCAATAAAAACCATAGCAGCTAGCATTTTCAAAATTGCAAACGATATCAGGTTTTTAGGTTCGGGCCCTCGAAGCGGTTTAGGCGAATTAATTTTACCGGAAAATGAGCCTGGCTCTTCCATCATGCCAGGCAAGGTAAATCCAACACAGTGTGAATCAATAACACAAGTCTGTGCACATATCTTTGGAAATGATGCTGCGATTGGATTTGCAGGCTCACAGGGTCATTTTGAACTAAACGTCTATAAACCAATGATGGTATATAATCTGCTTCAGTCAATTAAATTATTAGGAGATGCGTCGGCAGCCTTTACAGATAATTGTGTGATAGGAATAAAAGCCAATGAGGAACGTATCAGAGCACTGATGCAAGAAAGTCTTATGCTGGTTACGGCGCTGGCCCCATATATAGGTTACGATAAAGCTACACAGGTTGCAAAAGAGGCTCATAAGAATAAAACAACGCTTCGCGAGGAAGCCGTAAATCTTGGGTTTGTGACTGATGAAGATTTTGATAAAATGGTAGTACCTGAAGACATGATAGGACCAAAATAAGTTCTTTAAATTCGATAATAATATCATAATAGTAAGTATTATATAAATGTTGACCAAACCCAAGAAGCGTTCAATAAGGTTAAAAAAGC
Source organism: Paracoccaceae bacterium (assembly GCA_045565015.1). Classification (GTDB taxonomy): domain Bacteria; phylum Pseudomonadota; class Alphaproteobacteria; order Rhodobacterales; family Rhodobacteraceae. The sequence goes on along the minus strand of JBJLGD010000038.1, from coordinate 50,670 downwards.
ACAGCACCTCAGTTAGTTTAGAAGACCCATTTTGGGACTCTTTAACTGAAATAGCTAATAAACAATGTAAGGGTGTGAATCTATTAATATCTGAGATAGACGAAGATAGAGGTACAAACTGTGGATTAGCCTCGGCAATAAGGTTATTTGTTCTCGACTATTATAAAATAGCGGAAAACACATAACAGTCATTTTTAGAAAAGATAACTAGATATGAAACATTGGGATCGAGAACTAAATACTGATGGCTTACTATGTCCCTTACCTGTATTAAAAGCTAGGAAAGCTTTAAAGGAAATGAAAACTGGAGATATACTTAAGCTCCATGTTGACGATCCAGCTGGAATTATTGATGTTCCTTATTATTGCAATGAGACGAATAATAAGATTATAGAAACGACTATTAACAACCAAAATCAAATTTATTTTATAATCAAAGGCTAAAAATGAAAATTGAGCTGTTTCAATTTATCAAAATAATTTCGTTAGCCGTGGTCTAAGCTTCGTCCTGTATTATATTTCGAAGTACTATCAACTGTCTCTGTTGGCAGACAGTTAAGATATTCTTCCTCTAATACTTTCAATAGTTCTTTACGTCTGATCATAGCTAAGTCGTAGTTAGTTTTTTTAACGGGCCCAAAACCCCTTATCTGCATTGGTAGCTTAGCCAAAGAAACAGCAGATTCTGTATTCAATAATTTCTTTTCTAGCAGACCCTCCATATCCTTTTCATACAAATGTATTAATGACCTCTCCATTTTGCGTTCAGCTGAATAGCCGAAGGGGTCAAAGATACTGCCTCGTAAAAATTTAAATTTTGAAAGTAGAACAAAAATATTTTCTATAAAACTCCCAAATTCTTTTTTCTGGGGACGACCATCGCTGCCAATGCGGGAGATAAGTGGTGGTGATAAATGATATCTGATTTTAACATTCCCATCGAATTCATTTTTCAATTTTATAGCAGTGGCTCTATGTAATCTAGCGACTTCATACTCATCTTTATAAGAAAGAACTTTATGATAACCCTCTGCCACAGACTCTCCTATTTCTGTATCTTTAAATTTTTTAACGAATTTAGTGTATTTATTAGCAAGGGATTTTGATTGATAGTGTCTAAGATGCTCAGACCTGAACAATATTTTTTCTTTCAGAGTATGAGGTAACTCTATCACAGCCGCATTAAGTCTTTTTTCTACGTCATCAGGAAAAACTACCGCCCATCGACCAACTTCAAACGCTTTCAAATTTAAGTTCACTGCAGCACCATTAAGTTCAATTGATTTTACAATCGATTCATGGGATAAAGGGATCATCCCAGACTGCCACGCCGCCCCAAAAATAACCATATTAGAGAAAATAGAGTCTCCTAAAATAGACTTAGATAACTTGGTGGAATCCAAGAAATTTACCATATTTTTTAAGCGGGCCTCCAAAGATAAAATCAATCTATCATTTGGAACTACAAAATCAGTATCCCGTGTAAATTCTCCAGTTATAATATTGTGGCTATTAACTACTGCCCTACTTCTACCTTCCTTCATAAGAGAGAGTGTTTTAAAGCCTGCAGTCACAACTAAATCTCCACCGATTACTGTATCAGCTTCGCCTGTTGCTATTCTTATAGCACTTATATCGTCCGGTTTATTTGCCAGACGACAATGAATATGAACAGCACCACCCTTTTGAGCAAGTCCAGCCATTTCTATCATACCAGCACCCTTATTGTCTAAATGAGCTGCCATAGCCAAAATAGCCCCTATCGTCACAACTCCAGTTCCACCAACTCCTGTAATTATTATGTTATGAGTGCCATTTATTAATGGGATTGTGGGTGAAGGTAAGTCAGGTAAAGCTGTTTCAGCTGTCACCTGGGACTTCACTTTTGCGCCGGTTACAGTAACAAACGATGGACAAAAACCCTTCACACAACTAAAGTCTTTGTTGCACGATGATTGATCAATCGCACGCTTACGCCCAAATTCAGTCTGAACCGGTACAATCGATACGCAGTTCGATTGTACCCCACAGTCTCCGCAACCCTCACATACATCAGTGTTTATGAAAACTCTTTTATCTGGATCTGGAAAATCCCCACGCTTCCGTCTTCGTCGTTTTTCAGCCGCGCAAGTCTGCACATAAACTATCGCTGAAACACCAATAACATCTCGTAAAGTTCGTTGAACCCTGTCTAGTTCAGCGCGTTCGAACAGTTCTATATCAGCTCCAAAATCACTACTCTTGATATCCTCTTTTTCGTCATAAACAACCACAATTTTTTTAATACCAAAAGCTGTCAACTCATCAACAATTCTGGTCGAGTCAAGATTACCGTCGTTACTTTGGCCACCAGTCATTGCAACTGCATCGTTAAAAAGAATTTTATAGGTTACATTTACATTTGCTGCTACAGCCGCTCTAATAGCCTGTATCCCAGAGTGATTATAAGTACCGTCACCTATGTTCTGAAATACGTGATTTCTTTTTGAAAATGGCGCTTCCCCGATCCAATTAGCACCCTCGCCACCCATATGAGTATAACCTAAAGTATCTCTATCCATCCATTGAGCCATATAGTGGCAACCTATACCAGCATAAGCCCTGGAACCTTCGGGTATTTTTGTGGATGTATTATGAGGGCAGCCCGAACAAAAATACGGAATTCTACTAACAATCTCACTCGTGTTTTCGGTTTTCCTCGACTGAGCGATAAGATTTAAATTCGATACAATTTTTTCAGAACCACAACCCTCCTCAATTAAAATATCTCCAATTTGTTGTGCTATTTCGACTGGATCTAGGGCAAACTTTGATGAAAATAATTCCAATCCATTCTTTTTCCCCCCATAAATCCGCTTTCCATCGCGCTTATCGAATATCGTTTCCTTTATTTGTCCTTCTAAAATTTTTCTTTTTTCTTCTATGACTATAATTAGGTCCAGGTTTTTTGCCCAAACATCAAATGAATCTGTGTCAAGCGGCCAAATCTGTCCTACTTTATATAAACTTACTCCAAATCGATTTGCTTCATCTTCATCTACCCCTAAAAGCGACATGGAATGGATCAAATCTAACCAATTCTTGCCAGCAGCAACAAATCCAATCGTAGGACTTTTACCACCGGACCAGATACATTTATCAATTTTATTTTCTTTCGCAAAACTTTTAGCTGCATCTATCTTATATTCCACCAACCTCGCTTCTTGATCCACAGGTTCATCTATCAATCTAATATTTAAGCCACCTTCTGGCATTTTTAATGATGGTTCATTAAAAGACATTCTATTAATGTCACCATCTACTACAGATGTAGCTTCAACAGTATCTTTCATAACTTTCAAGCCAACCCAAAGACCAGAAAATCTAGATAATGCCCATCCATAAAGGCCATAATCTATGATTTCTTGTACCCCAGCCGGCGATAGAATTGGTATACTTGCATCAATCATTGCAAAGTCAGATTGGTGTAATACCGTGGAGCTTTCCCCTGTATGATCGTCACCCATAGCCATTAGCACTCCACCTTTGCGTGAAGAACCTGCCATATTTGCATGTTTCATTACATCACCCGAGCGATCTACTCCAGGACCCTTCCCATACCAAAGACCAAAGACTCCGTCATAAAGGCCCTCTCCTCTCAATTCTGCTTGTTGTGTTCCCCAGAGGGCCGTAGCAGCTAAATCCTCGTTTAAACCAGGTTGAAAGGTAATGTTATGCTCCTCAAGTTCTTTTGGAACTTTGGCCATCTGGCTATCTACGGCACCTAGTGGCGAGCCTCTATAACCAGTCACTAAACCAGCCGTATTAAAACCCTTAATGGTATCTCGAGCTTTTTGTGTGAGTAACAATCGAACCAACGCCTGCGTACCATTAAGGAGTACGGTTGTCTTCATGAGGTTAAAACGATCCGTTAAAGAATTATCACTCATTAAAAATTAAATCCTGTTGTCTATAATAATATTTTTAGGTAAACCTACCCGACACATCAAATAAATTCTGATAGTCTAAACTATGATAGCCGTACTTGGCTGTGAAAACAAATATAAAGTACTTTGAAGTTAAATTATAAACGGAGGTAACGGTATGGATTGGGATAAACTTCGGGTCTTTCACGCGGTAGCTGATGCCGGTAGCCTTACTCACGCAGGGGATAATATTCACTTATCTCAATCAGCTGTTTCACGCCAAATTCGAGCTTTAGAAGAGTCACTCAATACTATTTTATTTCATAGACATGCGAGGGGATTGATTCTCACAGAACAAGGCGAGCTTTTATTTGATGCGACTAGATCAATGTCAAAAAGGCTAGAAGCCGCCAGTGCTAGAATCAGAGATAGTGAAGATGAAGTTTTTGGAGAATTACGTGTAACTACTACGACTGGCTTTGGCTCACTTTGGTTAGCGCCCAGATTATCTACACTTTTTTCTGAGTACCCTGAACTGAATATTGATCTGATGTTAGTTGAACGTGTTTTAGATTTGCCAATGAGAGAAGCGGATGTAGCGATTAGGATGAAAGAACCAAGCCAGGCGGATCTCGTTAGAAAACGACTTATGAGTGTTCAAATGTGTTTATACGCCAGTAAATCATATATGAAAAATATCAACCCACCTGAATCACTTCAAGAACTTAGAAACCATAGGATTGTTTTCCAAAGTATTAGCTCAGAACAGGTTGCAGCTGGTGAAACTCTGGTCAGAGAATTACTGAGTTATGACTTAAAAAAAATACTGACAGTTAATAATTATTTTGGTGTACTGCAGGCCGTTAGATTTGGACTAGGTATTGGTGTTTTACCCGATTATGTGGCAATAGATAACCCAGAACTGGTAAGAATATTACCAGGGGTTTCATCAAACGAGGTACCAGTTTTTTTAGCTTACCCCGAAGAACTTAGGCAATCAAAAAGAATTGCAGCCTTTAGAGACTTTGTCGTAAAAGAAATTACTATACAACGTCAAAAAGCTAAATCGCTCTATGATTAAGTTTAAAAGCTTGAATTAACTATTGAGACATGCGTTTTGCGCATACCTGTTATGACGCAGAAAATGGAAATTACTATTGTTTGAAAGAAATAATTAGAGTAGCTAATTACATAACAATCATACTTATCTCCTCCTTATAATCTAATGGCTGAAATTTAAATCAGCCATTTTTTTTTGTCTCAATACGACTAAAACTAATCTTTTAAATAATCTAGAATTAATTTACTATGAACATATTTATTATAGGAAATTAAATAATGAAAGAACCACTTTTATCAGATGAATTAATATCCAAACATGGTTTGAAGCAAGATGAATATTCTAAAATATTAAAAATTCTAAATCGCGAACCTACTTTCACTGAGTTAGGTATATTCTCTGCGATGTGGAATGAGCACTGCTCTTATAAATCATCCAAAAAATGGTTACGAGACCTTCCATCAACGGGCAAACAGGTCGTATGCGGACCCGGTGAAAACGCTGGCATAGTTGACATTGGAGATGGTCAAGCAATTGTTTTCAAGATGGAAAGCCACAATCACCCATCCTATATTGAGCCCTATCAAGGAGCAGCGACAGGGGTTGGTGGTATACTTAGAGATGTCTTCACTATGGGAGCCCGACCAATTGCTACTATGAATTCACTTTCATTTGGTCACCCCAGTCATGAAAAGACAAAGCAACTTGTCAATGGTGTCGTAGCAGGAATTGGAGGTTATGGGAACTGTTTTGGCGTCCCAAATGTTGGAGGGGAAACTCGTTTTCATCCCTCTTACAACGGTAACTGTCTTGTTAATGCTTTTGCAGCCGGCTTAGTAGATATCGATAAAATTTTTTATTCTGCTGCCTCAGGTGTTGGTATGCCGGTTGTTTATGTAGGAGCTAAAACAGGTAGAGATGGGGTTGGAGGTGCTACAATGGCGTCTACTGAATTTGATGAGTTCATTGAAGAACGACGGCCAAATGTACAAATTGGAGATCCCTTTACAGAAAAACGGTTAATGGAGGCGTGCCAAGAGCTCATGGCAACCGACGCTGTAATCTCTATACAAGATATGGGCGCCGCTGGTCTGACATGCTCTGCCGTAGAAATGGGGGATAAGGGTAATCTGGGTATTAAGTTGGATTTAAACAAAGTACCAACAAGAGAGTCCAACATGACCCCGTATGAAATGATGTTAAGTGAAACTCAAGAGCGTATGCTAATGGTACTAAAGCCAGGATCCGATGAAGAGGCAAAATTGATTTTTGAAAAATGGGATTTAGATTTTGCTATTATTGGGAAAACTATTGCTGAAGATAAATTTTTAATATTTTTTAATGATGAAATTAAAGCTGAATTACCTTTGAAGGCGCTCTCAGGGAATGCTCCCGAGTATAATAGACCGTGGACCGCAACATCAAAAAATAGCGTAAAAGATAAGCTTCCAAAATTTAATCCAATTGAGGGATTGAAAGTATTAGTCTCTAGTCCAAATTATTGTAAAAAAAATTGGATTTGGGAGCAATATGATGGTGAGGTTATGGCTAATACTATTCTTTCTTCAGGTTCATCCGCTGGTATTGTAAAAATTCCAAATTCAGTAAAAGCAATTGCATTTACAAGTGATGTAACTCCTCGTTATGTTAAAGCAAATCCAAGGGAAGGTGGAAAGCAAGCTGTAGCAGAAGCCTTTAGAAATTTAACTGCAGTAGGCGCAATTCCTTTAGCGATCACAGACAATCTTAATTTTGGGAATCCGGAAAAACCAGAAATTATGGGTCAGTTAGTTGAATCAATAAAAGGAATAACCGACGCCGTAAAAAAACTAGATATGCCAGTAGTTTCAGGTAACGTCTCATTATATAATGAAACTGATGGTACTGCGATACTACCAACCCCAACAATTGGAGCTATCGGTCTAATAAAGAATTTTAAAAATATCATTAATGGGAAGGTTGAGGTTGGTTATCAAGCAATACTTATTGGAGAAACTTCCGGAGAGGTAGGGCAATCGGCAATACTGGCTGAAATGTTTAAAAAAGAGGAAGGCGACTGTCCAAAAGTAGATCTCGTAAATGAAAAGCGAAATGGTTTGTTTATAAGAGAACACGCTTCTCTCATCGAGGTATGTACTGACCTATCTGACGGTGGCGTAGTCATGTCTATGTTTGAGATGGCTAACAATGCTGGACTTGGCTTTAAAATATCGCAGCAGGAAAATGAACTACTTTTTGGTGAAGATCAGGGGAGGTACTTAGTGGGGGTACCTGTATCTAAGGCAAAAAGATTAATTAGTTCCGCTAATTCTCAGTCTATACCAATAAAAATTATTGGAGAGTTTATTCATGATGAAATACAAATCGGTGAGAATGTAACCTCATTAGGGGAATTAAACAGCTTATATGAAAATAGCTTCAAAGTCCTTTTTAGTTAACTAACCACTTGTAAGACCTTTAAACAGTAACTATTTCTAAAAGGAGGGTAAAAGGAGTTGTGGATAAATGGCTATGCAAGCTATAGAAATAGAGAGTCTACTGAAAGAGACATTCCCTGATGCAAAGATAGTAATTACTGACCTTGCCGGAGACGGAAATCATTACGCTGCCGAAGTTACCGATGAAAGTTTTAGAGGTAAAAACCGTGTTCAACAGCAGAGAGCCGTCTATGCAGCCTTGAAAGGTAAGATGGATGGTTCAAATGGGGTGCTACACGCCTTGGCTTTAACTACAAAAGTACCAAATTAGCCAAAATATTATTAAAGGGGAAAGCTTATGTCCGATGCTAATGAAATTATCAAAGAAACTGTTAAAAGTAATGAGGTAGTACTTTTTATGAAGGGTACTAAGACCATGCCACAATGCGGCTTTTCAAATAAAGTTTCAGGAATACTGAACTACATGAATGTTGAATATAAGGATATAAATGTGCTGGCTGATGAAGCTGTACGATCAGGTATCAAGACTTATTCTGATTGGCCAACCATTCCTCAACTGTATGTAAATGGGGAGTTCATCGGTGGCTGTGATATTATTACAGAAATGACGTTATCTGGAGAATTAGATGCGCTATTAGAGGAACAGAATATTACTTATGATAAGGATGCCGCAAAAAAGATTCGTGAAGCGAACTCTTAACAAAATAAATTAATATAAAAAAAATTCTTTAAGAGATTAACTCTAAAACCCTTTTAGCTATAGATTGGGGAGTGATACTGAAGTGCTTATATAGCTCATCCGCTGGGGCAGAAGCACCAAAGCCCTCCATACCTATAAATGCCGAACGTCCAGACTTGCCTTTTTCTCCCAAGAGCCATTTATCCCAACCAAAATTAACTCCCGCTTCAATAGCTACCCTTACAGGTCCGGAAGGTAGGACTTTCCGACGGTATGATTGATCTTGAGCTTCAAATAATTCCCAACAAGGCATAGATACCACCCGAACACCAACTCCTTGATCTTCTAATAGTTTTTTGGCTAAGAGCGCAATTCCAACTTCTGATCCTGTTGCCATTAATATAGCTTTTCTTTTATTAACAGCCTCTGCGAGAATGTAAGCTCCTAAAGAAACTTGATTTTTGCGAGTATGTTTTGTTCGAACTGTTTTCAGTTTTTGTCTTGATAGCGCCAAAACACTTGGAGTTCCAGAAGCGTTTATAGCTAATTCCCAAGCCTCCGCGGTTTCTATAGCATCGGCAGGCCTAAATACGTTAATATTGGGTGTAGCTCGTAACATTGATAAGTGTTCGACAGGTTGATGAGTAGGCCCATCCTCCCCTAAACCAATCGAGTCATGCGTCATCACATACGTTACAGACTGTTGCATAAGCGCCGAAAGTCGAAGTGCGCCCCTAGCATAATCGGTAAAACACATAAAAGTGCCTCCGTATGGTTTTATACCTCCATGGAGTGCCATACCGTTCATTGCAGCTGCCATTCCATGTTCTCTTATACCATAATAGATATATCGACCAATCCTATTTTCTGGTGAAAATATAGTTAAATCTTTTGTTAAGGTATTATTCGAACCCGTTAAATCAGCTGATCCACCAAATGATTCAGGTATCAAATGATTTATAGTTTCTAAAACTACTTGTGATGCTTCTCTGGTAGCCATTTCAGGTGAATCTGCAAACAATTGTTTTTTTAAAGATCCAATCTTATTTGATAAATTTATTGGTAATTGACCTGAGATTGAACGCTGAAACTCTTTACGTTTTCTACTGGATGTTTGTTCTAAACGTTTATCCCACGCTAGTCTATCACGAGCCCCTCTTCGACCGATATTCGCCCAATTTTCTAGAACTTCTTTCGGTATTTCAAACGATGGATAGGGCCAACCGTAAGCTTGCCGGGTTTGAGTTATTAAATCTGCATCTGTCAAAGCACCATGACCCTTTGGTGTATCCTGAGCTGCAGAGCCTAATGCTATGTGGGTTTTACATGCTATCATAGAAGGTTTAGCAGAATTTTTTGCAATTCTTATAGCCCTGTCAATAGCATTAGGGTCATGTCCATTGACTTCTTGTACGTGCCAACCAGAAGCCTCAAACCTTAGTCTTTGATTTGTACGATCAGTAATACCGACCTCACCATCTATTGTAATATTATTATTATCCCAAAAGACAATCATCTTACTTAACTGTTGGCGGCCTGCAAGACTAATAGCTTCCTGACTTACACCCTCCATAAGACACCCGTCTCCAGCGATAACATAAGTAAAATGACTAACCAGGTTTTTTCCAAACCGTGCCCTTAGATGTTCTTCTGCTACAGCAAAACCAACAGCATTTGCTAACCCTTGACCGAGCGGCCCAGTAGTTGTTTCTATTCCACCAGCAAAGCCAAACTCTGGATGTCCTGCTGTTTTCGCTCCTAATTGACGAAAATTCTTTAAATCTGTAAGCGTCATATCGGGATAGCCGGTAAGGTACAAAAGGGAGTAAAGTAGCATTGATCCATGTCCCGCAGACAAAATAAATCTATCTCTATCACTCCAATTGGGAACAGCCGGATCAAAACGCATATGGTTTTTAAAAAGCACTGTTGCGACATCAGCCATGCCCATTGGCATCCCTGAATGCCCTGATTTTGCTTTGGCAACGGCATCAAGTGTAAGCACCCTAATGGCAGTAGCAAGCGTCCAATGGTCGGGATAATTTTTTCGAAGTAACGAGATATCCACTTTTTTTCCTTTTTTTAAATATGTTAGTAGAATTTATATAACTATTTAATGTTTTAAGTAACATTCAGTTAGCAAAACTACCATCAAAAAGGTATTTAATTTATATTTTCTTTATTTGAATTTTATTATGGATTTTATTTAATTTTTTTTTATAGTTATTGTATAGCTAATTATGTTCTGGAGGAGTTATGCAAGAACTAGAAGAACTAGAGATAAGGTTGGCGAAAGCATTAGACCGTATAGCTGCTCTTACTAACACATTGTCAAAATCAAACATTCATCCAAATATTGAGAGGTCGAACCGACTGGAACAGCACATACTAATACTTACGGATCAACTTGAGGCCCAAGAAACAGAAAATATTCGTTTACTAAAAGTTGTTACTGAACTACAAGAACATAATAAAAACTTTGATCTCGCAGAAAACGAGCAAACTGATCTATCTGATCAAATAAATAACTCCCTTCGCGCTGAGATCACTAATTTAAACGCGTTAAGAGCAAGGGATTTGGCCGAGATAGATGAAATCTTAAAGGCAATTGATCCGATACTCATACAAGGGCAAAGCTAATGCCAGATTTAAACATAAAGATAGGTGGTTACGATTTTCAAATGGCATGTTCTCCAGGGGAAGAAGCTGCGTTAGAATCTGCTGCAAACCTGTTAGATCAAGAAGCTAAAAAGTTAAATTCAAATAATCAAAAACTATCAGAATCAAAAATGCTGTTAATTATTAGCTTGATAATAGCTGATGAAGTAATAAACCAAGCTAAAAGCTCGAAAACTTTAATAAATTCTAATAGCAGTTCCTCCATATCGGAAGAATCATTTAGTAGATTGACCGAACTTATAACTCAAGCTGAAGCCATAGCTAATGATATTGAAGAAAAAATATATTGAACGCCAAATATTAAAATTATATTTTAGTGTTATTTACTAACTAAGCATTTAACGTCTAATAAAATTATGTAATATTGATACTAAACCTGTATATTCATCTTAGGTTTTGTAGTCTAAAAATGTTTTTTAACTAGTCAGTGAATCAAAATAAAAAGGGAAAATATTATGGCTATTAATATTGGCATAAATGGGTTTGGACGAATAGGACGCTGTATATTATCAAGTATAATAGAAAGTGGTAGAACAGACGTAAAAATTAAAGCAATTAATGCTACTGGTCCCCTAGAAACAATTGTGCACCTATTGAAATACGATTCTGTCCATGGAAAGTTTCCTAAAGATATAAGTTTTGGAGAAGGTTATATTGATTGTGGAACCGGTCCAATAAGAATTTTTTCGACATACAATCCTAAGGAACTTAATTGGACTGATGTAGATGTCGTTTTAGAGTGTACTGGCAAATTTAATTCAAAAAAAGATACCTTAGTGCACCTTGAACAAGGAGCAAAAAAAGTCTTGATTTCTGCACCTGCAGAAAACGCTGATAAAACTATAGTTTTTGGAGTTAATGAAAATTCACTAACCGCAGAAGACAAAATTATCTCAAATGGTTCCTGCACAACTAATTGTTTGGCACCTATTGCTAAAATTTTAAATAATTCTATTGGGATTGATCATGGTATTATGACGACAATACACAGTTATACCGCCGACCAATCAATACTGGATAAACGACATAAAGATTTATACAGGTCTCGAGCAGCAGCGCTTTCAATGATTCCAACCTCCACTGGAGCTGCAAAAGCCATAGGGGCTGTGATACCCGATCTGGAAGGAAAGCTTGATGGATCAGCCATTCGTGTCCCTACTCCAAATGTTTCAGCTGTAGATTTGACTTTTATCGCCCAAAAAATAACCTCAATTGAAGAAGTTAACTCGATAGTAAAAGCAGCATCACTTACTGCATTAGGTAGAATTGTTTCCTATGACGCAGAACCCAAAGTATCCATAGACTTCAATCACTCATCATTCTCATCAATATTTGCTCCTGATCAAACCAAAGTGGTAGGGAAAAAGCTCGTTCGTATATTGGCGTGGTACGATAACGAGTGGGGATTTTCTTGCCGGATGGTTGATATTGCAAAGATCATGGGGACTATATAACAGGTGACTAAGGTTACTGACATAATAATAACTTTGGCTTACAACAAAAATAACTTTGGCTTACAACAAAAATAACTTTGGATTACAACAAAAATAACTTTGGATTACAACAAATTCTTAGTTAAATAGACAAAAGTTTTGGAGACTAATCATTGTGTTATAAAACTTTAAGAGATCTTAATATCTCTAATAAAAAGATTCTCGTTCGAGTTGATTTGAATTTACCAACTGTAAATGGGAAAGTGACTGACGTAACAAGGATTAAAGCTATTGTTCCAACTATTAATTATATAATATCGAATAACGGAACGCCAATTCTCATGTCTCATTATGGGCGGCCCAAAGGGAGATATGTTGAAAGTTTATCCCTTAAACACATTATACCATCCTTAGAAAGTGTTTTACATAAGAGTATTATTTTATTAAATAATCCAAAAAAAGAAGACCTAAAAGGTCTTAAACAGGATAAAATAGCACTTTTAGAAAACCTTCGTTTCAACCCCGGAGAAGAACAAAATGATATCAGCTTTTCGCAAAAGCTTGCTGACTTGGGCGATTTTTATGTAAACGATGCCTTCTCAGCCAGTCACAGATCTCATAGCTCGACTGACGGCTTGGCAAAACTATTACCAAGTTTCATGGGATTTTCTATGGAAGCTGAACTGAAGGCCTTAGGAGCACTATTTCAAAAACCTACTTTACCTTTGACAGCTATAATAGGTGGATCTAAAATATCTTCTAAGTTAGATCTCATAAATAATCTTATAAAAAAAGTTGATCACCTTATAGTTGGTGGCGGTATGGCCAATACTTTTTTGAAAGCTCAAAATTTTGAAATTGGTAAGTCTCTTAATGAAAAACATATGAATCATACTGCTAAATTAATCTTAGAAAATGCAAAATCCATTGGTTGTAAAGTTCATCTACCGCATGACTTAGTTACCGCGAACGACCCAAATGATACAATGAGCGTTACTTTGAATGTAAACCAATGCCCAGAAAATAAGATGATATTAGACGCAGGGCCAGCAACTATAAAAAATATAGAGTCCGTATTGCTTAACTCAAAAACACTATTATGGAACGGCCCATTAGGAGCATTTGAATTCAAACCCTATGACTCTGCGACCAATAAAATTGCTAGTTTCGTAGCCAAATTAACTAAGGCAGAGAAAATAATTTCAGTTGCAGGCGGAGGCGATACAATCGCCGCATTAAATCAAACACATTCAGCAAAAAAATTTACTTATATTTCAACTGCTGGCGGTGCTTTTTTGGAGTGGCTGGAAGGAAAATCTTTACCAGGTCTTGAGGCGTTATCAGTTTAGATTTTCAATAAAAAAAATTTATTTTCAGTTACATTTCTAATATCAAAAGCTATCCTCAATAATTCAATAAAATAATTTAATGCCTAATTTCAAATTCAAAGCAAGTTAAATTTTTAGAAAATAAGGCAATTAAGTATATCTTTAACTATATAGAACTCTTTTTTATTTTAGGGATTCACAAAACGAATCAGTTATGTAATGATTCGTTTGAACGATTATGAGTTTGCTAGAGGTAAAGAGTGCATGTCATTTACTAAAAAGTCATTTGGACTACTTCCATTTATGTTTTTTTTATTATGTTTACTTTTAAGTTTGTATTTTACACTTGCATCTGTACAGGGTGATTTTGGAATATTAAAAAGAATACAAGTCCAAAAACAAGTTTATTTGTTGAAATTGGAACATGAAAAATTATCGTTTCAAGTATCTAAATTACAAAATAAAACTCGTCGACTTTCAGATAATTTTCTAGACTTTGATCTTCTCGATACACAGGCTAGAAAAGTTCTTGGATTTATAAAGCCAAACGAAATAATTATAAACTAGTAGAATTCTCACCATAGTTTTTTGTAAAAAAAATTTGATACTATCTGTTTACATATACACAAAAATTTATGTATATTACATATAGTTTAATATTAAACTATATGTAATAAGGCAGAAAATGGTTAAAAGTAAAAAAATTACTAAAAATCAACTTTTAAAATATTATCAGGACATGCTCCTAATCCGGAGGTTTGAAGAAAAGGCCGGCCAGCTATATGGAATGGGATTAATAGGTGGCTTCTGTCATTTATATATAGGCCAAGAAGCTGTTGTTGTTGGAATTCAAGCATCTACAGTTGATGGAGACAAGCATATTACATCCTATAGAGATCACGGTCATATGTTGGCATGTGGGATGAATCCAAAAGGTGTCATGGCTGAGCTAACAGGCCGAAGTGGAGGATACTCTAAAGGAAAAGGAGGATCCATGCACATGTTTTCAAGGGAAAAGAATTTTTTTGGTGGTCACGGCATAGTAGGAGCACAAGTTCCTATAGGAGCAGGTTTAGCATTTGCCGATAAATATCTACAAAATAAGGCAGTAACATTTACATATTTTGGAGATGGCGCGGCAAATCAAGGCCAGGTTTATGAAACGTATAATATGGCTATGCTATGGGGTTTACCGGTTATATTTGTTATAGAAAACAACCAATATGCTATGGGTACCAGTGTACTTAGATCAACAAAATCACCCTCATTGTGGGAAAGGGGTGCGGCATATGGAATAACTGGAGAGGCAGTTGACGGTATGGACGTGATAGCAGTTAAAGACGCGGCTGGTAGAGCTGCTACTCATTGCAGAGATGGTCATGGACCTTATATTCTGGAGATTGTTACGTATCGATATAGAGGGCATTCAATGTCTGATCCAGCAAGATATAGGTCAAGAGAAGAAGTCCAGAAAGTTAGAAGTGAACGTGATCCCATCGATAATATAAAAGAATTAATTTTAAAGGGTAAACACTCCACTGAAGAGGATCTAAAAAAGATAGATAAAAATATTAAAACCGTTGTAAATGAGGCAGCTGAATTTAGTAAAACTAGTCCAGAACCAAGCCCAGATGAACTATTCACTGATATATATTCAAGCAGCAGGGTAGAGTTAAATGCCAATTGATATTTTAATGCCAGCACTATCTCCGACTATGGAAGAAGGCACCATTGCAAAGTGGTTTGTGAAAGAGGGAGATCAAGTTAAAACCGGTGATATTTTAGCGGAAATAGAAACTGACAAAGCCACAATGGAATTTGAATCAGTTGAAGACGGCATTATAGGTCAAATAATTAGACCGGAAGGTCTCGAATCAATAAAAGTTAATGAGAAGATAGCGAGCTTAATAACAGCCGATGAGAGCTCCAAAAAGAAAAATAATCTAAAAAAATCTCCAGAACATCCAAAGGTTGAAAATAATTCCTCACAGATGAAAAATCAAAATAAAACAAGTGCTGAAAAAAATAACCTAGTCCTAAAAGAAAAAAAGGGTGTCACCGTTAGAGAAGCGTTACGTGACGCTATGGCAGAAGAAATGCGAGCCAACTCAAATGTATTTTTAATGGGAGAAGAAGTTGCAGAGTATGAAGGAGCTTACAAAATTTCACAGGGTTTGCTGGAAGAATTTTCTGCAAAAAGAGTAATAGATACCCCAATCACTGAGCATGGCTTTGCGGGCATTGGGATCGGTGCAGCGTTTGGTGGTTTAGTTCCCATTATTGAATTCATGACATTTAACTTTGCTATGCAAGCAATGGATCAAATAATTAACTCTGCAGCCAAAACTCTTTATATGTCCGGAGGTCAAATGGGTTGTCCGATTGTTTTTAGGGGTCCAAATGGTGCCGCAGCAAGAGTTGGCGCTCAACATTCCCAAGATTATAGCGCTTGGTATTCTCATATACCGGGATTGAAAGTTTTATCTCCATATTCAGCAGACGATGCAAAGGGGCTGCTAAAAGCTGCAATAAGAGATCCAAACCCTGTTATTTTTTTAGAGAATGAAATACTCTATGGTGAGAGTTTTGAAATCCCTGAACCTAAGGACTACGTTACCCCAATTGGTAAAGCAAGAATAAGGTTAATAGGCGAGGATGTAACTATCGTTAGCTTTGGTATAGGTGTGAAATATGCATTAGACGCCGCTGAAGAGCTAGCCAAAGACGACATAAGTGTTGAAGTAATTGACTTACGAACTCTCAGGCCAATGGATACTACTACAATCATAGAAAGTGTAAAAAAAACAAATCGTTGTATAACAGTAGAAGAAGGATTTCCAGTATGTTCAATTGGTAACTACATAAGTGCAGTTATTATGCAAGAGGCCTTTGACTATCTTGACGCTCCAGTAATCAATTGTAGCGGAAAAGATGTACCAATGCCATACGCTGCAAATTTAGAGAAATTAGCATTAGTAAATACTGGCGAAGTTATACAGTCCGTTAAAGAAGTCGTCTACCGCTAGGAGGTTAATTATGGACATAGAAATCTTAATGCCTGCACTCTCACCAACTATGGAAGAAGGAACACTGAGCGCCTGGTTTGTTAAAATTGGTGACAAAGTGACTGCTGGAGATTTGTTAGCTGAGATTGAAACAGATAAAGCTACTATGGAATTAGAGGCCACAGACGAAGGAATAGTAAAAGAAATTATTTATAAAGCAGGCACAGAAAATATAAAAATTAATACACCAATAGCAATAATAGTTGAAAGTTCTGATGGGACACCGGGTACAAATGACGACATGATTTTTGAATCATCAGAAAAAACTTCTGGTGCCACTAACGAAGTAGAAAATAATAAAATATTAGAACAGGTTGTTATAGATAATACTAGTAACAAAGATATAAATCAAGATTTCAGCCCGTTTGATAAAAACTCGGTAAAACCTTTAGGAACTGAAAGTGCTAGAACGATAGCTACCCCAATCGCAAAGAGAATAGCCTCGGAAAACAGTATTGATCTAAATCATATAGTAGGTTCCGGTCCCAAAGGTAGGATTATTAAGATTGATATAGAAAGAGCTATTACAAAAAAAACCTCAAACAAAGATGTTGGAGATTCCTCAAAAAATTCATTTTTGGATACTTCTGAATATACAAATTTTGAAAAAATTCCAATAGACAATGTGAGGAAAATAATAGCAGCTAGATTGACAGAATCTAAGTCTTCTATTCCCCATTTTTATTTACGGGCTGAGATAGAAATTGATAACTTATTAAAAATCCGTTCATCTATTAATGAAAGCCTCAAAGATCAGGAAGTCAATTTAACCATAAATGATTTTGTTATTAAAGCCTGTGCAATTTCTTTACAACAAGTCCCTGAAGCAAATGTCATTTGGGCAGGAGACCATATTCAAAAGTTTTCAGCTTCTAATATTTCTGTAGCAGTATCAATTGATGATGGGTTAATGACCCCGATCCTATTTAATGCTGAAACTAAAACTATTTCAGCGTTATCGAATGAGATGAAAAAGCTGATAAAAAAAGCAAAAAGTAAAAAATTAACTCCTAATGAATATAACGGAGGAACCTTCTCTATATCTAATCTTGGTATGTTTGGTATTGATAATTTTGATGCGATCATAAATCCACCTCAATCCGCTATTTTGGCTGTTGGTAAAGGTTTTAAAAGACCCAAATTTAGTGAGTCCAAAAATAAACTTGAATTTTTAACAACCGTGAAGGTAACGCTTAGTATCGATCATAGAGTTATAGATGGTGCCCTGGGAGCGAGATTATTAAACAAAATTAAGGATAATCTCGAAAAGCCAGAAATAATGCTAGCTTAACAGAACATTTGAAAAAAAATTTAATCCAAAACCTGAAATGCTTTAATTTTCCATGATTAATTGATCCATGGTCATCGATGGTTCAGAGCAGCCCGTGTCCCCAACAATCCTAGCTGGAACCCCTGCAGCTGTCTTTTTAGGAGGAATTGATCGCAAAACTACTGAACCAGAAGCAATTTTCGAACAATAGCCAATATTGATACCTCCCAGTATCTTTGCTCCAGCTCCTATTAGTACGCCATCCTCAATAGTCGGATGTCGCTTTTTTTCTTCTTTACCCGTTCCACCAAGTGTAACAGAGTGGAGAATGGATACATTATTACCAACAACCGATGTCTCACCAATTACTATCGAATGAGCGTGGTCAATCATAATTCCGTTACCTATTTTTGCATTTGGATGGATATCAACACTAAACTCCTCACTTAATCGAGATTGAATAAAAAGCGCCATGATAAACCTATTTTCATTCCATAGCCAATTACTCACTCTATAAGCTTGTAGTGCTAAAAACCCCTTGAAAAATAATACTGGTTGCATCGCAGTATTACACGCAGGGTCACGATCTAATATAGCTAACAAATCTAATTCAATACTTTTTACAATTTTTTTTTGATCAGCATTGAAAGCCTCCAAACACGTAACTTGTATAACCTCAGAAGTAATTTCATGAGAAGATATTTTTTTCGAAAGCTGATACGCGATCGAAGCTTCTAAGGACTGGTGATCTAAAATTATTCTATTAATAGCCGTTTCTAATTGAGGCTCCGTTATAATAGCTTTAGATGCATCATTTCGAATTTTTATCCACAACTTTTCACTCATTATATAAAACCTTTAATTTCCCAAAGACATTGATTATTTTAACCTAACTCTAAAAAATTGCCATAATCATGAGTCACTTTTAATATTTAAGGTATTAGATATAAAATTCAAAGATTATAGTTACTGGTAAAATGTTACAAATTATTGTGTATATAATGACTTTACTCCGTATAAATTAAAATAAACACTCATTTTAAATAGTAAGAGAAATATTATTAGTTTCTCCTTATTTTTTTATTTATTTAATTCACGCCATGTAGCTACGTTCTTATTATGTGTTCTTAAATCTCTAGCAAAAGCATGGCCACCAGATCCATTAGCCACAAAAAACAAATAATCTGTTTTCGCTGGGTTCAAGGCTGCGAGGATAGCCAATTTTCCTGGATTTGCTATCGGTGTCGGCGGCAATCCAGTATTTACATAAGTATTGTAAGGTGTATCTAGTATCAGCTCTGATCGCTTTAAGCCTCGTCCCAAAACTTTTCGTCCCTTAGTCAGTCCATAAATTACTGAGGGATCGGTCTGTAATCTCATATTATTCTTTATTCTATTAATAAAAACACTCGCAACCAACCCTCTTTCTTCAACCAGTCCCGTCTCTTTCTCTATTATAGAAGCCAATATTAGGGCTTCATTCACTGTCTTCAGTGGACTTGTCAAATCTCTATCTTCCCAAGCTTGAACTAATATATCTTTCTGTTTCTTTTCCATACGTTGAATGACAGAGTCTCGGCTAGTACCAAAACTAACTTCGTAACTGTTTGGGGCTAACGAACCCTCTCTGGCTACTTTTGTAACTGAGCCTGTCAAAAAATCAGCAATTTTTAATGCGTTAGTTATTCTCCAACTACTAACACCCTCAGCAATTATAATACGATATCGTACACCCTGCTCATTTGTTAAGCCTATATAACTTTTTGGTCTAACATCATTCTCCAAATCAAAATTCAATACTTCAAGATATTTACCTGTATTTGGATTGAAATTTCTAACAACTATCTTCTGAGAGGTTATACCAATTTTGTATAGCACCTCTTTACCACAAGTATTTTTACCACCGCGTGTAATAAGATTTATTATTTCTAACATAGAAGACTTTGCTGGAATCAAAAAAGATCCTGCCTTGAGAAGCGTTGATTTTTTTGAATAATTAGCACCGATTCTAAAAATAACAGGGCTTTTTATTAATTCTAACTCAGCTAATTTATTTGAAATCGAATTAATATTTTCACCTGATTGAATCTGAATACAGACAGGATTCAAAAAAGAACCATCAGTCTTTAATTTTGATTGTGTCCAACCTATAAAAATAGATAAAAATAGAATTAAAAAAATTGATATTGTGAATACATTCGACGCTAGAGATTTGTGCATAGATTATATAAGCTTACCCATCAAAAGACAGGCATTTGTGCCTCCAAATCCGAATGAATTCGACATTACTATATCTACCTTTCCCTGGATCGCAGCATTTGCGCATAGGTTAATTTTTGTTGTCCCGTCTGGATTATCAAGATTTATAGTTGGTGGAACAACTTGATCTCTGATAGCCAGAATTGAAAAAATCGCTTCAATCGCTCCAGCGGCTCCAAGTAAATGGCCTGTTGCAGACTTAGTGGAAGACATTAATTTTCCGTTGGAAGAAGACCCAAGCAATCGTTCAACAGCAGCCAACTCAATGGTATCTGCCATAGTAGAAGTACCATGAGCATTAATATAATCTATTTCAGAAGAATCAATTTTTGCGTGCCCAATAGCTGATCGCATTGCACGCTCTGCACCCTCGTGATCATCAGGTGGGGCGGTTATATGATGCGCATCACCCGAAAGGCCATAACCTAAAATTTCGGCATATATTTTTGCTCCCCGTGCTCTAGCGTGCTCATACTCTTCCAAAACTACTACGCCAGCGCCCTCACCCATGACAAAACCATCACGATCTTTATCCCATGGACGACTGGCAACCTCTGGATCTTTTTCCCTAGAAGTACTTAACGCTTTACAAGCATTGAAACCAGCAATACCAATCTCGCAAATAGGACTTTCTGCTCCTCCTGCAACCATCACATCAGCGTCACCAAAAATAATCAATCTAGCAGCATCCCCGATCGCATGGGCTCCGGTAGAGCACGCTGTTACAACTGAATGATTAGGGCCCTTAAAACCGTATTTGATAGAAACTTGACCAGAAACAAGATTAACCAGTGCGCCTGGAATAAAAAAAGGTGAAACCCGCCTAGGTCCCCGGTCCTTTAAGAGAACTGCTGTTTCAGCAATAGATGACAAACCTCCAATACCAGACCCTATCATCACTCCTGTTCTTTCAAGTTTTTCTTTTTCATTAGGTGCCCAGCCAGAGTCTTTGATGGCTTGGGTCGCTGCAGAAATTCCATACAAGATGAAATCATCTACTTTGCGTTGGTCTTTTGGAGTCATCCAATCATCCGGTACAAATGCTCCTTCTTTCTCATTATTCCGTGGTACCTCACAAGCATATTTAGTAGCCAGATTACTTGCGTCAAACCTACTTATGGTTGTAGCGCCTGATTGCCCCTCCAGTAACGATTTCCAAGTATGCTCTACCCCACAGCCTAAAGGGGTAACCATACCCAGCCCGGTAACAACAACTCTTCTCATATTTCTGCCTCTCTTATTCTGACTAAAAACATGTACATTAATTATATGGCGTTAGTAATTTAGAGAAAAGCTTAAGTATTAAGTAAAACTTCAAGAAGTTAAATTATAGTCCAAAACATAATTTTTGATATACTTTTATATTATGATTTCCTCAATTAACGAATCATAATCATAGTATTTGATAGTTATTACGAAAATAATCGCTTTAGCTATTCTAACTATGATCCCTCGGATATAAATTTAACAGCATCACCAAAAGTTTGGATTGTTTCAGCTGCGTCATCAGGAATTTCAATACTAAACTCCTCTTCAAAAGCCATAACTAATTCAACTGTATCGAGGCTATCCGCCCCCAGATCATCTATAAAAGATGAGTTTTCTACAACTTTATCCTCATCAACGCCAAGGTGTTCAACGACGATTTTTTTTACTCGATCTGCTATGTCGCTCATATTTTTTCCTCACTTTATAATGGTACAATCTATTTTTAGATTTCATGAACCGTCCAACGGTATCATAAAAAAATGAAAGCTAATTTTTCTCTTTCGCAGCGTATATCACATCAGATAGCTAAGGCAAATGTAAATAATAATAAAAAACAAAAAATCAAATCATTGCCATACCACCATTTATGTTAAGAGTGGTCCCCGTAATATAACTCGCTTCTGGACTAGCTAAAAAAGCTACTCCACTGGCTATTTCCTCGACATTCCCCATTCTATTAACAGGTATCTTGTTTAATATTTGGTTATGCTGATCTTCTGTGAGCATTTCCGTCATTGAAGTTTTTATAAACCCAGGAGCTACACAATTAACCGTAATGCCTCGGCTTGCAACTTCGGAGGCGAGAGACTTTGAAAGAGCTATAATTCCCGCTTTTGAAGCACTATAATTACTTTGACCCGGGTTTCCGGTGAGCGCCACTACACTAGAAATATTTATAATTCTACCCCAACGCGACTTCATCATGCCTCGTAAAGAGTCTTTACATAACCTAAATGTAGCAGATAAATTAACATTAATAACCTTTTGCCATTGTTCATCAGACATTCTCATCAACAAATTATCCATTGTTAATCCCGCGTTATTAACTAAGATATCCAGTCCATTCATTTGAGAAGAAACAGTTTGGATTAGGTTACCCACTTCATCACCGTCAGAAAGGTCACACCGTGATACAAATGAATTATCCCCCAATTCTTCTTTTAACTTAATCAAAGGTTCCACTCGTGTCCCTGACAGGGTTACCATAGCACCGTTTTGATGAAGCTTTGTGGCAATTGCAGCCCCAATACCGCCTGATGCTCCTGTCACCAACGCCTTTTTCCCATTAAGATTATACATTTAAACCTCTCCTTAGTTGTTAACAGTTTGTAATACTTCTAGGATATCTTGTGCCTTGATTATACTTCTAGTTTCTATTGATTTGGCAGTTCTCCTAATCATTCCAGAAAGAGCCTTTCCTGCACCTATTTCCCATGCTTGAGAAACGTTTTTCTCTTCTAAGAAAAGAATACTCCTACGCCATTGCACAGTTCCAGTTACTTGTTCAACTAATAATTCTCGAATTTCATTCGGATCATTTGTAGGTCTTCCAGTGACATTGCTTATTAGTGGAATCCTTGGTCTACTAATTTGAACACTGCCTAAAGCATTTCTCATCACCTCAGAAGCTGGGCTCATCATTTGACAATGAAAAGGAGCACTGACTGGTAATAAAATTGTTCTTTTTGCACCCTTTTCCTGAGCTATTTTGATAGCGTCATCTACCACATCTTTTTCACCAGAGATAACTATTTGAGCTGGGTCATTATCGTTAGCGATTTCACAAATTCCATTTTTTGAAGCCTTCATCACTATCTCCGTTACATCTTCAATATTTAATCCCAAAATAGCAGCCATTGCCCCGACTCCAACGGCGACAGACTCCTGCATGGAATCTCCTCTGACTCTCAACAGCCGAGCACTATCCTCTAAAGACAAACATCCAGCAGCAGTTAACGCAGAATATTCACCCAACGAATGACCTAGAACGTATTGAAACTGCTTAAAATCTACACCACTAGATGAAAGTACGGCAAATACTGCCATTGAAGTCGCCATAAGCGCAGGTTGAGTATTTCGTGTTAACGTCAAGTCTTCTATTTTTCCCTCCCAAATGAGAGTACTCAGTTTTTCACCCAACGCCTCATCGACCTTATCAAATACAGCTTTTGCTTCAGGATAAGAGTCCGATAATTCTTTTCCCATTCCTATAAATTGTGATCCTTGCCCAGGAAATACTAACGCTTTCATATCAAAACCCTTTTTTAAGTAAACCTCTAAACCAGAGAGTGTAACTCTACAAGAACAAGACACAATTGTTATTATATTCACTTGCATATCATTGGTTAACTGTTATACGGCGATGGTCTTCGTTTTTAAAATTTTAAACACGTTGCCACTCGTGGAAGGGTACGAAGGCTACAAAAATCCCTCCTTTGAAGCACGTAAGAAAATTAGACAGGATAAAACATGCCTCTTTATGAACATGTATTCATTGCTCGCCAAGACCTTTCGAATGTACAAGCCGAAGGTCTTGCTGAACATTTCTCAAAAATTTTAATCGATAATGGTGGTAAAATTATTGATAACGAATATTGGGGCCTTAAGACTATGGCTTACAAAATTAAAAAAAATCGTAAAGGACATTACAACTTCCTAAAATCAGACTCGCCAGCTTCCGCCGTTCATGAAATGGAAAGGCTTATGGGCATTAATGAGGATATTCTCCGTGTGCTAACTATAAAAGTAGATAAGCATGCTGATGGACCAAGTGTTCAAATGCAGAAACGTGATGACAAAGACCGTCGTGCAAGCACATAATTAATTAAAAGGAAAAATAATGTCAGTTCAACCATTTTTTAGGCGTCGTAAATCTGATCCATTCGTTGGAGATAAGGCCCCCACAATTGATTATAAAGATATCAGACTTCTACAAAGGTATATTTCAGAGAGGGGAAAAATTGTCCCTTCAAGAATAACATCGGTAGGTGCAAAAAATCAACGTAAATTGGCTCAAGCAATCAAACGCGCGCGTTTCATTGGCCTTTTACCTTACTCGGTAAGATAGGGAGTATAGTTATGCAGGTAATTCTTCTAGAACGAATCGCAAAATTAGGTCAAATGGGAGACGTAGTCGAAGTAAAACCCGGATATGCTAGAAACTTTTTGCTATCTCAGGGAAAAGCAATGAATGCCACAAAAGCTAACCTAGAGGCATTTGATTTAAAAAAGTCAGAGTTAGAAACTAGAAATTTAGAAACTAAGGCCGAAGCTGAAGCCGCTGCTAATAAAATTAAAGGTCAAAGTTTTACCATCATTAGACAAGCTTCAGATGCTGGATCACTATACGGTTCTGTTACGACTAGAGATGCAGCAGAGGCAGCTACAATCGCCGGATTTATAGTCGATAAGAACCAAGTATCACTAGGCCGTCCTATAAAAGAACTAGGGATTCATGAAATAATTGTAGTGTTACATCCTGAAGTAGATACAGTATTTTCACTCAACGTTGCGCGCTCAGAAGAAGAAGCTTTGTTACAGGCCAAAGGTAAATCAGTTCAACAGCTAGCTGCAGAGGCTGAAGCTGAAGCTGAATTTGAGATATCAGAACTGTTTGATGATATTGGAGCAGCGGCGGTTGATGATGATGAACTACTCTCACCTAAAGAAACCCCTCCTGAAATAAATGATGAAGATTCGGTCGAGGAGAGCCCGCCTAAAAGTTAGAAAAATAAGGCCGTTCTAGTAACAAGTATGGCTTTATTTTTAATATAAGCTCACAAATCTAAAAATCACTTAGTTTTTTCTTCTAACTTCTCTAAAGATTTCTCTAAGTCCGATTTTTTCACGGCTTTATCACTAATCTGTATTAGCTCGAAAATAAAATCTACAACTTTATCTTCGAATAGCGGGGCTTTAAGTTGTTGTTGCATCTGAGGATTATTTTTCACAAATTCAAAAAATTGTTTCTCTTGACCAGGGTACTGCCTAGCCTGACTCATCACCGCTTGACTAACTTCGGCCTCCGTAACATCTATCTCATTCTTGCGTCCTAATTCTGAGATAAGAAGGCCAAGTGAAACTCTTCTTTTAGCCAATTTTTTATGTTCGTCAGTAGTTTTAATCTCCGGATGATCGTGGCCATCCACCTGAGGGTTCTCTTCATGCCATAACTGATGTGCAATTTGATTGGCTTCAGCCTCTAACAGACTCGAAGGTAGTTCGAATTTTACTAATTTCGCTAATTTATCTAGCAATTGTCTTTTCATTAACGATCTTGATGCTACTCCATATTCTTGCTCTAATCTTGAAGAAACCTGTTCTTTTAAACTTTTCAGATCTTCAGCACCATATTTTTTTGCTAATTCATCATCAATCTTTGATGGTATTGCTTTTTTTAATGATTTCAACGTACAATCGAATTCAGCTTCCTTACCTTTGAGGTTTTCAGCCTGATAATCATCCGGGAATTTAACTCTAACTTTAATTTTTTCACCAGCTTTAATACCAATTAATTGATCTTCAAAGCCCGGAATAAACGAATTAGAGCCGAGAATAAGAGGATAATCTGTACCTGTTCCACCATCAAAAATCTCACCATCAACTTTTCCAACAAAGTCTATAATCACTTGATTTCCAGACTTAGCCTTCGCACCCTTCTTTTCCTCAATAAAGTCTTTTGACGAATCTGCTAACTCAGACAATGCGTTCGCTATCTCATCTTTGGTAGCTTTAACAATAAGCTTATCAAGTTTAATTTTTTTAAAATCTATCTCTGGAATATCTGGTAACTTTTCGTAACTGACTGTTAGCTCTACATCATCACCCGGCTTCCAGTTTTCATTGTTCATCTTTACACTCGGCTGTTGAGCGGGCCTATCACCTGTCTCCTCAAGATGCTTCGACATAGCTTCATCGATACTTTTTTGCATCGCCTCACCCATAACTTGTTCACCAAATTTTTTCTTCATCAAAGCTAACGGAACCTTACCTTTCCGAAAGCCCTTCATTTCGACATCTGGCTGAGCTGCAATTAGATCCTCAGTAACTTTTTTTTCTAACTCGTTCGCCGTGAGTTTAATTTCATAACCACGTTTCAAACCTTCACTGAGAGTTTCTGTGACTTGCATTATACATACCTCTTTAAATTTTGGTGCGGGTGAAGGGACTTGAACCCCCACGCCTTGCGGCGCCAGAACCTAAATCTGGTGCGTCTACCAATTCCGCCACACCCGCAAAATACTTAAAACTACCGTCGTATTGTAGCTTGTTTCAGCATCGTTTAGCAAAGCTAATAATAAGATGCACGCACAAAATGCGAATTGTTCAAAATCATATTCAAATATTCCATATATAGCTATTTTTTTGTTTGAAAGTTTTTTTAGCTATTAGACCAAAGCTTCTATAAACACTACGATCAAGTCCAAAAGTAAAGGTTTTTATGAAGTGCCTAATATTAATGCAAATCGATTAAAATATAATCTAAGTTAAAGAAAAATAGTTTACAATGAATACTTTATTATTCTTTAAATTTGAAAAGAAATATTAAAATGTGTTTAGGTAACAACATCATAAGGCGGTGTATCATGAAAAAAATAGAAGCAATAATAAAACCCTTCAAGCTCGACGAAGTAAAAGAAGCCCTGCAAGAGATTGGTATTCAGGGATTAAGTGTCATTGAAGTTAAAGGATTCGGTAGGCAGAAAGGCCACACCGAGCTTTATCGTGGAGCAGAATATGTAGTGGATTTCTTACCTAAGATTAAAATAGAGATAGCGATCCCCGATGCACTATTAGAATCAGCTTTGGATGCCATAGCTACTGCTGCCAAAACTGATAAAATTGGTGATGGGAAAATATTTGTTTCGAATTTAGAACAGGCGATCCGAATTAGGACAGGAGAATCTGGAGACGATGCTCTTTAGAAGATTGTTTTTAACCCTAAAACAGAGGAAATTTAATAATGAGTCAAAACACAATAGTCGAACTGATAAAAAATCAAGAAATTGAATATGTTGACCTAAGGTTCACCGATCCTAGAGGAAAACTTCAACATCTTACTCTACTCTCAGATCAAGTGGATGAAGAGTTTCTAGAAGAAGGTATGATGTTTGATGGATCGTCTATTTCAGGTTGGAAATCAATTGATCAAAGCGACATGAAGTTAATCCCTGATACAAACTCGCCTTACGTTGATCCATTCTATGCCGAAAAAACACTTTGCTTGCACTGTAATGTGGTGGAGCCTGACACAGGAGAACCATACAATAGGGATCCAAGAGGAACAGCATTGAGAGCTGAAACTTATCTAAAAGCATCTGGTATAGGCGATGTGTCTTATTTTGGTCCAGAAGCTGAGTTTTTTCTTTTTGAAGATGTAAAGTTTTCTGTTGAAATGAACAAAGTATCCTACGAGGTAGATGCTCAGGATGCCTCGTGGAATACAGATAGTAACTATGAAATCGGAAATATGGGCCACAGACCAGGAATAAAAGGTGGTTACTTTCCAGTCAATCCAACTGACATCAATCATGACCTCAGGTCAGAAATGCTTTCAACAATGAAAAGAATGGGTATGAAAGTTGATAAACATCATCACGAAGTGGCTTCCTGTCAACATGAGTTAGGCTTGATATTTGGTTCTCTGACTCATCAAGCGGATGAATTACAAAAATATAAATACGTTGTACAAAATGTGGCTAATGCATATGGAAAATCTGCTACATTTATGCCAAAACCAATATCCGGTGATAATGGGACTGGAATGCACGTTAACATGTCAATTTTTAAGGATGGTAATCCTATCTTTTCTGGAGATAAATATGCGGATTTATCCCAAGATGCTTTGTATTTTATTGGAGGTATATTAAAACACGCAAAAGCGCTTAACGCATTCACGAACCCATGCACTAATAGCTACAAACGTCTTATTCCTGGGTTTGAAGCTCCAGTTTTAAGAGCTTATTCGGCTCGTAATAGATCTGGCTGTGTACGTATTCCGTGGGCAGAAAACCCGAAAGCCAAAAGAGTGGAAGCACGCTTCCCGGATCCCGCAGCAAACCCTTATCTATGTTTTTCAGCCTTATTGATGGCAGGGCTCGATGGAATTAAAAATAAAACTGATCCCGGGCAAGCATCTGATAAGGATTTATATGAGTTACCGCCGGAAGAGCTTAAGGGAATACCAACGGTATGCGCATCGCTAAGAGAAGCTGTAGAATCTCTTGAAAAAGATCAGGATTTCTTACTTCAAGGAGATGTTTTTACTAAAGATCAGATCCAAGGATACATCGAACTTAAATGGGAAGAGATTTACGCTTACGAGCATACACCACATCCGGTTGAGTACAAAATGTACTACAGCTGTTAACGTATCCTTCAAAGATGGGTTCCTGAAAAAGGAACCCATTTAAGTCATGAAAGATACGATCTGTTATATTTTCAGATATTTAGGAAATAATTGAGCTAG
Source organism: Paracoccaceae bacterium (assembly GCA_045565015.1). Taxonomy (GTDB): domain Bacteria; phylum Pseudomonadota; class Alphaproteobacteria; order Rhodobacterales; family Rhodobacteraceae. The sequence goes on along the minus strand of JBJLGD010000038.1, from coordinate 21,817 downwards.
AAACACTGGCCGTAATAATCGTTATAATAAAAATCAATTGGTTACTTGCATAATTTCAGACGATTTATCCCTTTTAAGGATATGAACTTTCCTGTACTAATCTGTAAATACAACTGCTAGCAGCGATAGTATGGAGACCTAAATGACTGAAAAAATATTTCCACCATCTACAAGCTTTGTCTCAACCGCGTTAATTGATGAAGAAAAATATAAAAAAATGTACTCAGAATCTGTTTCTGATCCCATAGGTTTTTGGATAAGCACGGGCAAAGAGTTGAATGGATCAAGCCGTACAATAAAATTAAGAATGTTTCATTTGAAAGTGGTAGAGTAGATATAAAATGGTATGAAGATGGATCATTAAATGTCTGTTATAATTGCATAGATCGACATTTAGAAAAATTAGCAAATAAGACAGCTATAATTTGGGAACCTGATGATCCAAACGATCATTCGATAAAGATAACCTACGAACAGTTATCTCGCGAAGTAAATAAATTCTCTAATGTTTTAAAAACTATGGGTGCAAAAAAAGGAGATAGAGTCGTTATCTATATGCCAATGATTCCCGAAGCAACCTATGCAATGCTAGCTTGCGCGCGAATTGGGGTAATTCATTCAGTTGTTTTTGCTGGTTTTTCATCGGATGCTCTAGCCTCCCGAATAAAAGGTTGTGATGCTTCAATACTAATAACAGCAGATGAGGCGCCACGGGGAGGTAAGAATACACCATTAAAGAAAAGCGCTGACGCAGCATTAGATCTAGTAGAACGAAATACTAAAATGATTGTCGTTCGTCGAACCGGCGGAAATATTAGTATGAAAAGTGGAAGGGATTTTTGGTTACATGAGCTTACTAGAGATATAAGTGACGTTTGTCAGCCTACGGAAATGAATGCAGAAGACCCTCTTTTTATATTATATACTTCGGGCTCTACTGGACAACCTAAAGGCGTAGTGCACACTAGTGGGGGATACTTAGTTTATGCGTCGATGACACATGAATATACCTTTGACTATAAAGGTGATGACATTTTCTGGTGTACAGCGGATATTGGATGGGTAACAGGGCATAGTTATATTGTTTATGGACCACTCGCTAACGGTGCAACCACGATAATGTTTGAAGGTATACCGAATTACCCAGATCCTGGTAGATTTTGGGCTATATGTGAGAAACATAGTGTAAATCAGTTTTATACAGCACCAACTGCAATAAGAGCATTGATGGGGCAAGGTAATGAATGGGTTGAAAACTATAATCTTGATAAACTAAAAGTTTTAGGAACAGTCGGAGAACCTATAAATCCAGAAGCTTGGAATTGGTATAATGATATTATTGGAAAAGGGACTAAGCCCATAGTGGATACTTGGTGGCAAACAGAAACTGGGGGACATCTTATTACACCTCTACCTGGCGCCATACCTACAAAACCAGGTTCTGCTACTAAACCGTTTTTTGGTATTGTCCCCGTAATACTAGACCCAACCACTGGAAAAGAACTTAAAAATTCGGCAGTAGAGGGCGTCCTATGTATAAAGGATAGTTGGCCAGGCCAAATGAGAACAGTTTTTGGAGATCATGATCGATTTATGAAAACTTATTTTTCTGATTATCCTGGATATTATTTTACTGGAGATGGCTGCAGAAGGGATAAAGATGGTTATTACTGGATAACAGGCAGAATAGATGATGTTTTAAATGTATCTGGTCATAGAATGGGTACAGCAGAAATAGAGTCATCCCTCGTAGCTCACCCTAAAGTCTCTGAGAGTGCTGTAGTGGGTTATCCACATGAAATTAAAGGGCAAGGAATTTATGCATATGTAACCCTAATGAGTGGTGAAGAATATAATGTGGAGCTAAAAACCGAGCTAGAGCTATGGGTACGAAAAGATATCGGTCCAATAGCAAAACCGGATATAATCCAATGGGCGCCGGGTCTTCCAAAAACTAGGTCTGGTAAAATAATGAGACGTATTCTTCGCAAAATAGCAGAAAATGAGTTTGATAGTCTTGGTGATATATCTACTCTAGCCGATCCTAATGTTGTTGCTGATTTAATTAATAATCGAGAAAAGTAGTAGATATTCCAATCCTAGTAAGCGCATAAAATTTTTAGGTGGTATATAAATTGATATAATATTATTATGTATGATGTAGGAAAATTAAGGGTATAATAATGGCAAAAAACATACGTGATGATGATATTTTATTCGTTGAGTCCTTAACCAAAGTATTAAAAAAAAATAATCTAACGGAATTAGAAATTAGCAGAGATTATGGAGATGAAAAAGGTATTTCCGTAAGATTATCTCAACGACATAATGCTGATCACGATACCACAGTTACTAAAATACCGATTATTACAGAAATAGAAACAAAAACCACTGAGAAAAAAAGTAAAGCGTCTGATGACCCAGCGTTGAGTTCTGGAGCTGTTACCTCTCCCATGGTCGGCACTTGTTTCCTTCAACCTGAACCTGGCAGTCAACCGTTTGTTAGAGTTGGAGAAAATGTCATAGAGGGCCAGACATTATTAATAATAGAAGCTATGAAAACAATGAACCACATTCCAGCTTCTAAGACCGGCATAATCAAACGAATACTCGTTGAAGACGGTACACCCGTCGAATTTGGTGCTCCATTAATGATAATCGAGTAAGCATAAATGTTTGATAAAATACTTATAGCCAATAGGGGTGAAATAGCACTTCGTGTAATCAGAGCCGCGAAAGAAATGGGAATAAAAACTGTGGCGGTTCATTCTACAGCAGATAGTGATGCTATGCATGTCAGGATGGCAGATGAGGCAATTTGTATTGGCCCTCCAAATAGTGGAAATAGTTATTTATCAATACCTGCTATCATTTCTGCATGTGAGATTACTGGGGCTCAAGCGATACATCCAGGGTACGGCTTTTTATCCGAAAATTCTAAATTCGTTCAAATAATTGAAGACCATGATTTAACATTTATCGGACCAACCGCTGCGCATATCCGAATAATGGGCGATAAAATAACCGCAAAGGAAACTATGATAAAATTAGGAGTACCATGTGTTCCAGGGTCAAACGGTGAGGTCACATCAGTAGAGCAAGCTTACAGTTTGGGAGAGTCCCTCGGATATCCTGTTATAGTAAAAGCAACTGCGGGTGGCGGTGGGAAAGGAATGAAGCTGGCACATTCAAAAAATGATATGGAAGTTGCTTTTAAAACAGCTCGATCCGAGGCTTTGTCATCTTTTGGAAATGACTCCGTGTATTTAGAAAAATATTTACATGCTCCTAAGCATATTGAAGTACAGGTTTTTGGTGATGGCAGGGGAAATGCTATCCATTTAGGAGAAAGAGATTGTTCCCTTCAAAGAAGACATCAAAAAGTTTTAGAGGAAGCTCCGGGGCCGGGAATTACTGATAAAATAAGACAAAATATAGGAAAAATATGTGCTGACGCAGTAGCCTCAATTAACTATTCAGGCGCAGGAACTGTAGAGTTTTTATATGAGAATAATGAATTTTACTTCATTGAAATGAATACTCGACTTCAAGTCGAGCATCCGGTTACAGAAGCTATCTACGGGGTAGATCTTGTCAAAGAACAGATTAGGGTTGCGGCTGGAGAACCCATGCAATTTTCGCAAAAAAATCTAAGAATCAATGGTCATGCAATAGAAGTTCGAATAAATGCTGAAAAACTACCTCAGTTTACACCTTGCCCTGGTAAAATTGTCCAATTCCATGCTCCAGGAGGATTAGGTATAAGATTAGACTCCGCGTTATACGCTGGATACTCAATACCACCTTATTATGATAGCCTAATTGCAAAGCTTATCGTCCATGCAGAGAATAGAGAACAGGCAATAAGTCGTCTGAAGCGTGCGCTTGAAGAGCTTATCGTGGATGGCGTCGACACAACGGCACCTTTATTTGACTCTTTACTTCAACAAGATGAAATATTGACTGGAAAGTATAATATACATTGGTTGGAGAACTGGTTAAATACTTTTTCCTAACATATGTTTACATACCAAAAACTAAGGATTTAATTTTAAAATCATGGATATTCCTTTGGCTCCAGAAACATTAATCAGAGCTTACTGCAATGGTATATTTCCAATGGCAGAAGGAAAAGATACTAATAAAATTTTCTGGATTTCACCGGAAGTTCGAGGTGTAATACCGTTAAATAAATTCCACATATCCAAGTCTCTTCGACGATCAATAGTAAAAAGAGATTATAACATTAAAATAAATACAGACTTCTTAGGTGTAATAAAAAATTGTGCTGATCGGCCAGAAAGCTGGATAAATTCTGATATTTTAAAAGCCTATAGCAACCTATTTAATTTAGGCTTCTGCCATTCGATAGAAGTTTGGGAGAACGATGACTTAATCGGTGGAATATACGGCCTGGCGATTAAAAGGGCTTTTTTCGGCGAAAGTATGTTCTCTAAACGTTCCAATGCCTCAAAAATTGCGTTAGCCTATCTTGTATCTAGATTAAAATATGGGGGATTTTTATTATTTGATGTGCAATTTCAAAGTGAACACCTAAAGACTCTTGGAGCTATAGAAGTTTTGAAAGCTAATTATCAAGATTTATTGAAGAACGCATTGGAGGGCGACGCAAATTTTTTCTTGCAGCCGTCTGAGGTGGATCCTTTAGAGTTTTGCATTTGATAAGCCATATATCATATCTTGGGTTGTCAAGTGACATTAATGCTGGACTTGATGCAACCATCCAACCTTGAAACTCTCTATTGTTGGTAAGGAGATTATCAATTTTTAGATGTGCAAAGCCGTCACCTGTTGGATTATTAGATGGATACCGACATTCATTTAGTTTTATTTTCAAAGAACCAAAAATAACATCATTATTTATATTTATCTCTAAATCAGAACTTTTTCCAGCCATCTTATCCAAGCCTCGCAAAAATGCTGTATTCGAATTTGACGTCTTTACTCTAAAGTCCTCGATTATTTCAATACTCTCTGTTGTAATATTGAGGTCCAAAGTAAAATCTGAAGTTTGCGCTAATAATAAAGATGAACATACGAAATATAGCGATAATGTTATAATTTTCATTCTTTAGAGGCGCCAAACATTTTGAGAAGCAAATTTATTAGACTTATCGAGCTTTGCGTATCTTCAATTATTTCACCAGCGGCATAATTATCAAAAGATCCACCAGGAACAATTTCCAAAAAACTCCCTCCCAATAAACCTTCTGAGCTAATGACTGCAGAACTATCATTTGGAATGAGAATACTTTTTTCTATTTTCAGTTTTACATCTGCTTGGAGAGTCTCTGCATTTAAGGATAAGCTTTTTACCGTACCGATTTTTACACCAGCCATACGGACTTCGGTTCCTGTATCGATACCCTCAGCCGAACGAAAACTTGTGTTTAGATTATAATTTTCATTATCAGCACTAAAACCACCAATCTTAAATATGAATACCAGAAATCCTGCAGCAACAATAAGGACAATCGTTCCAGTTATAATTTCAAGATTTTTTTCAGACATTTTTAGTCCCCAGTTTATTGACTATTTTGGACTCCAAGCTTCATAATCATTTCTTTTTAAAGGAGAGGTCTTTCTTATTGACCCAGCGGGTGCATAGGAATCAAGTGTTCCTGTAAGATTAGCCTGATGTTCTTTTTGCCAAGGCTTTTTCACAAATGGTTTATCTGTTGGTAATTCGTCCCAAGTATGATGTAGCCACCCATGCCACTCGGGGCTTACATTAGACGCTTCTGCTTCACCATTAAAAATTACCCATCGCTTAGCGTAATCTTTTGAGGTATAAAAAATATTACCTCTTAAATCTTGGCCGACTTTAATTCCATTTCGCCAGGTAAAGAATTGGGTGTTAACTGTTTGACTATCCCACCAGGTAAGGCATCTTAATACCGTTTTTATTATCCCCATAAAGAACCCTCATTCTTCTTTTTGTCCAGTGACTACGACTTCAAAATACAAAATTATTACTTACTATAAAAACCGTAATTTACGTTTACTAACTTGCCGATGCCTCAATATCTTTATTCTCATCAGAGTATATGAGAAGTGGTTTTACGTCTTTTTTAACAGCTTCTGCGTTTACTACAACTTCATTAACATTATTTAATGCAGGCAGGTCAAACATAGTATCCAATAAAATATCCTCTAAAATAGATCTAAGCCCTCTAGCACCTGTTTTACGAGAAATTGCCCTTTTTGCTATGGCTAACAATGCATCATCGGTAAATGTTAAGCTAGTTTTTTCAAGTTCAAATAACTTTTGATACTGTTTTATTAAGGCATTCTTGGGTTCACTCAAAATAGTTACTAAAGCATCTTCATCTAAATCTTCTAGAGTAGCAACAACTGGAAGCCTTCCTACAAATTCTGGAATTAGGCCAAACTTCAAAAGATCTTCTGGCTCTGACTCTGCGAACAGTTCTCCTACACCCTTATCATTTTCTTCTCTTACGTCAGCACCAAAGCCCATAGCCGACCCCTTACCTCTTTGAGAAATTATTTTATCAAGTCCTGAAAATGCTCCACCACAAATAAATAATATATTAGTAGTATCTACCTGTAGGAACTCTTGTTGAGGATGTTTTCTTCCGCCCTGTGGAGGAACCGACGCTACCGTACCTTCCATGATTTTTAGTAAAGCTTGTTGCACACCCTCACCCGAAACATCCCGTGTAATGGACGGATTATCAGACTTTCTTGTTATTTTATCGACCTCATCGATATAAACGATCCCTCGTTGTGCTCTTTCAACATTATATTCCGAAGCCTGTAGTAATTTTAGAATTATATTTTCAACGTCTTCCCCTACATACCCCGCTTCGGTTAAGGTGGTGGCATCTGCCATCGTGAATGGGACGTCAAGAATTCTTGCCAGCGTTTGCGCAAGAAGTGTTTTACCACATCCTGTCGGCCCAATTAGTAGTATATTAGATTTTGAGAGTTCAATTTCATCTGATTTTACCGAATTATTCAGACGTTTGTAATGATTATGGACAGCCACCGACAAAACTCTCTTAGCATGCGATTGACCTATGACGTAATCATCAAGGACATCACAAATCTCTTGCGGAACTGGAACTCCATCTTCAGCCTTAAGTCCTGAAGCTTTAGTTTCTTCTCGGATAATATCCATACAAAGCTCAACGCATTCATCACAAATAAATACTGTTGGACCCGCTATCAGTTTCCTTACCTCATGTTGTGATTTTCCACAAAAAGAACAATAGAGTGTATTCTTATTATCTTTAGAATTAGTTACCATTCATAAACCTATAATTATAATTAAGTTAATTAACCTTAAAATATACTTCAGCAATATTGCTTCCTAAGATTAAGACAGCCTGACGAAAGGTACAATGCATAAAATAACAATATCTGTTCTGAGGAAAGAGTTAGAAATTTTGGTTAAACTGGACTCTCTTTACGGCTGGAAACTATCTCATCGATATGTCCCCAATCTTTTGCTTCTTGGGGAGACATGAAATTATCCCTATCAAGCGCCTTTTCAACGGCTTTTATGGTTTGTCCCGTATGTTTAACATATATTTGGTTTAATCGATCTTTCAACTTTTGAGTCTCAGCTGCATGGATCATTATGTCAGAGGCCTGCCCTTGGTATCCTCCTGAAGGTTGATGAACCATTATTCTAGCATTTGGTAAGGAGAATCTCATTCCCTTCTCTCCACCAGCTAACAACAAAGACCCCATAGAGGCAGCTTGCCCCATACAGAGCGTTGAAACTTTAGGTTTAATATATTGCATAGTGTCATAAATTGATAAACCTGAAGTAACTACTCCACCCGGTGAGTTTATGTACATGCTGATTTCTTTGGAAGGGTTTTCTGCTTCCAGATGAAGCAGCTGTGCAACAACTAAATGGGACATACCATCGTGAACAACGCCGTTAATAAATACAATTCTCTCCTTTAGAAGCCTTGAGAAAATATCATATGCTCGTTCTCCCCTACTAGTTTGTTCAACCACCATAGGGACTAAATTCATGTAAGTTTCGATAGGGTCATGCATTTTCTAATTTCCTTCCATAGCCGCCTATAATTTCTCAATCTCTATTTTCTCAAGAGCCTATGAGTAGGATTATCACTTATCTTTTATAGTAATCGCAGTCTACCAATAAAATAACTCCAGTGAATAAATTTTAGGCTAGATCAAATTATGTTTAATTATTAAAAGAAGAAAAAGATCACATTCTTTTACATGGAGTAGCTTTTTCATTATGGACCAATCTAGCCAAATATTACAAATTATTTTTGCCGATATAATACTCTCTGGAGATAACGCATTAGTGATAGGTATGTCAGCTGCGAATCTCCCCGACAACATAAGGAAAAAGGCAATTTTAATTGGAATGGGGTTAGCAGCATTTTTTAGGATATTTTTTGCTGCTATTGCTAGTTTTCTTTTAGCTATTCCAGGTATTCTATTCTTTGGTGGATGTTTATTATTATGGGTTTGTTGGCGATTTTATTTGGGTATTAAGAATCATCAAAAAATTAGTAACCCAATTCACATAGATCCCAGTAAAAACCACAATTCGAACTATAAACAACTTCTCTCAGCTTTAGGCGTTATAGCAATTGCCGACGTTTCAATGTCTATAGATAACGTGGTTGCTGTCGCCGCAATTGCTCGGGAAGACACCAGACTTCTAATATTCGGATTAGTTCTCGCAATTGCGTTTATGGCTTTATTCTCCACTATGTTCATGCGTTTAATGGTGAAATACACTTGGCTTTGCTGGTTAGGGTTAACTTTTCTTATATATTTGTCATTAAAAATGTTATACGATGGGTTTCCAGAAATGCTGCACTTAGTACTGGGATGAATCTTACTGAAAAAGTACTAAAAAAGAAAAACTATCCGGAAATTAATCGATTATTTATTATTTCTTCCAAAGTAAAGCAGACCTGCCACTATAACAAATGCTATAAGTGCTTGAGATGTAACTGCTGACACGAACAGGCTAATATTTGTTATCACTGAGACCACATATGGTCCTGAGTCCTCCCCCAGCAAAAGATAAACGAGAATTATTAAGCCAACTAACGACAAACCAGTTTTTGTCACACTAATTATGATATTCTGGAGTGCTGCTAGCCTCCGGCTTAAATTGTCCACGAGCTATCTTTCATGCCAGGGAAGAAAATTTTAATTAAATCTTATCTGTCAACCAAGTTAAGAATTATCATCAATGTGATCAAGCCAACAAGTCCATTAGAACCTAATGCTGCTACTAGATCAGTGATATTTCCTACTACGTTACCAACAAATGATAGATTAGCTGGGCCCACTAGAAGTGACGCAATAATACCAAATGTAAGTAAAGCAATTCCGAGGTCTGTCATTGCTGCGATAGTTTTTTTCATTTTATCCATTGTATTTACCTTCCTGTATTTTTGTCTCTGCAAGGTTATAATAAGCACCCCACAAAGGTTGAAACAGGTTTAAAACCTGAAATGTGACAGGCATTTAAACCTGCTGGCCCCTTTACATCGGCAATAATCCGCCTAGTCAACAAAAAAAAACATTTTTTTTTCCAAAATATAGCTAATGAGAGGTATACTTCGGCTAAATGTGCCATAATTACCTCTATATGGTCGCTTCATCTGCTAATATTACAATATATAGCAATAACTAAAATTGAAAACTGAGTCGTTTCTTTCCACAAAAAAAAGTTATGATATTGCTAATTAGTATCGTTCAGACATAAGTAAAGTAGGAAGAATCTTTACTACTTTACTTAGGAAAACCCGACTGTAATGACTACTATTTCTCAACATGACACTTTTTACTCATGGTTAAGACTTGCGATTACCCTAATCATAGCCATTGTAGGAAATATTGGTATGTGGGTAATCATCTTGGTACTCCCCTCAGTGCAAACAGAATTTGGTGTAGATCGAGCAAGTGCCTCATTACCCTTTACTTTCACTATGGTTGGTTTTGCCTTGGGTAATTATTATATGGGGAAAGCGACTGATCGGTTTAATATATCGTTAGTGCTTTTATTTTCATCTATTCTTTTAGCTATATGTTTTGTTATTGCAGCAAATAGTAACTCCATAATGTCATTATCATTAATTCAATTAGTAATTGGTTTTGGCACCGGAGCGAGTTTTGGACCAGTAATTGCCGATATATCTCTATGGTTTATGAAAAGACGTGGGATAGCCGTTGCCTTAGCGGCAAGCGGAAACTATTTATCCGGGGCAATCTGGCCCTTTTTAACAAAGGACTTACTCTTAGATCATGGTTGGAGAACAGTATATTTAGTTTTAGCGTTAGCCTCTATCATGATTATGGCACCGCTTTCGTTGGCATTAAAACGAAAAATATCAAGTCAGACTAACAAACTAGCGGACTCGCTCTCGGCAAACAAAGCAAAAACAATAGAATTTTCACCAAAGACCTTACAAATTCTTCTTGGTTTGGCTGGATTAGGGTGCTGTGTAGCGATGTCGATGCCGCAAGTTCATATTGTTGCGTTTTGTGTAGATCTTGGCTTTGGATCAACTGCTGGTAGTCAAATGTTATCATTCATGCTAATAGGTGGCATTGCCTCACGTCTAATCTCTGGCCTCTTAGCTGATAAGATTGGAGGATTGAAAACTTTATTACTTGGTTCTAGCCTTCAATGTTTGGCTTTGTTTCTTTATTTACCATTTAATGGTCTTACGTCCCTATACGTTGTATCCGCAATTTTTGGTTTATCTCAGGGTGGAATTGTTCCAAGTTATGCAGTGATCGTTAGAGAATATCTCCCTGCAAAAGAGGCAGGAGCTCGCGTCGGATTTATTTTAATGATGACTATAATTGGAATGGCCTTGGGCGGGTGGATGTCAGGCTGGATTTATGACTTAAGTGGATCTTACCGTCTGGCATTTTGGAACGGTATTATTTGGAATCTACTAAATTTAATTATTATTTTTTCTCTTTTCCCCAAAAGACCAAGAAAAATTATTGCAAATACCTAAATCTCTATCACAGTAGCACCGGTTGTAAGTCTTTGCTCCAAAGCATTGTGTGCTTCAATAATATTATCAAGGTCGTAGCGTTGGTCTATTTTTATTTCAACCTCACCAGAAGTTACTTTTTCAAAAAGGTGCCTAGACATCCCCTGACATGTGGCATGGTCACCTATATGAGTAAACAATGTTGGGCGAGTTAAGTTAATTGACCCTTTAGCGGCTAAAGTTGCAACGTTTACAGGAGGAACTGTACCAGAAGCGTTACCGAATGTAATCATAGTCCCAAGTGGACTTAAACAGTTAAGAGAGCCATCAAAAGTATCTTTACCTACAGAATCCATTACAACTGGAACACCTTTACCGTTAGTTATCTCCATTACTTTTTTATGAAAATCATCAGTTTTGTAATTTATTGTATGAGTAGCTCCATATTCCTCAGCCAGTTCGCATTTTTGATCAGAACCTGCTGTCCCTATTAAATTTATTCCTTCAGATCTCGCCCATTGACAGGCTATTAAGCCCACCCCTCCAGCCGCAGCATGAAACAATACCGTATCACCTTTTTTTAGAGAAACTGTGCGGTGGAATAGGTATTGAACAGTCAAGCCCTTCAGCATCATAGCTGCTCCCTCCTCAAAAGAGATTGAATCTGGTAACAAACATACTTGGTCCGCTGACATGGTACGCGACTCACAATAAGCCCCTGGGGGATTTGAGGCGTAGGCAACACGATCTCCTTCTTTTAAATGATGTATCCCCTCACCCACGGCTTCAACAACTCCAGACGCTTCCATTCCTAATGCTGTTGGAAGATTTAAGGGATATAAACCTGTACGTTGATAGACATCTATATAATTTAGACCACATGCCTTATGTTTTATTTTAATCTCACCAGTTTTTGGTTCTAGCACCTCACGGTCCACAAGTTTCATCACGCTTGAGTTTCCAAATTCAGATATAATTACTGTCTTAGCCATAATTTAATTCCTTACCAAAAATATTTCATTCCTAATTATCTAAAACTTCTACACGAGCGATTGAAGCTAATAAATGCTAAGATTACCATCTAACCCTAACCGATTTTGGACCTCTGAACGCCCATCCAGTAAAATTTACTTCCTCGATAAGACGCAAATTAGGAAATTTAGTAAATAACATTGGTAGAGCAACGTCAGCAATTAGCGTTTTTGACACCCAAGCACCTGCACAGAAATGTGGGCCTGCGCCAAAAGTAATAGACGAACTAGTATCTCTTTTTATATTGTAGGTTTCTGGACATTCAAAAATTGTTTCATCTCTATTTGCTGAACCAAACATAAAAAATACCCTATCCTCTAGTTCAAATTCAACGCCATTATAAACATATGGCTGGTCAACTCTTCTAGGTGACATCCCTATAGGCGATATCCATCGACCAAACTCTTCAAATGCTTGAAGCCAGGTACATTCTCCAGATTTCACATAACTTAACTGTTCTGGGTTTTTCAGTAATGCCCAGGCTGTACCTGAAATAGCATCTCTGGGCTCATTCTGCCCACCTGAAATTGCTAATTTAACATTTGCTCTCAATTGATTATCGTTTAAACCTGCTTCAAGTTGAACTGATATTAGCGAATAATCCGGCTCCTTAATTAATGTTGGAAGAATTTCATCAATATGAGCGTCAATTGACGCTGTACACATTTTACAATTCTCTTCAATTTTTTTATTACCTGGATAATTAGAAATTCCATCAATCATACCCTGACTTACGCGGTCCATTTCTTTATAATCCATATTGGTCAGACCAGTTACAATCTTCAATGCTTCTCCCGAAACAGGCAGTGCAAAATCAAGTACAAGGTCCGCTTTCTTTTTATGTTCCATTGCGTCTAGTATCTTACTTGTCGCATTAATAAATTTTTTACTCCAAATATCTCTGCACGTTCTAGGTGAAAAACTTTTAAAAGTCGCTTTCCTCTCCTCGAGGTGAAACTCTCCATCTTTACGCATCATATTTTCACCCATTAGTTTAGTCATTAAACCATCAGGTTGAACCGAGGAGAAAATATCTGTTAGTTTTTCATTTACAAAGATATCGTTTCTTGATGTCATTAGTGTCGCTCCTAATTCAGGAACGTACGAAATTGGTTGTTTGTCTCTCATCACCTTTAGGTCAGGATAAGGGTTTAAGCTAAACTTGTTTAAATCTATTGAGTAATGAGGAGCGTTAGACATTGAGATAACTTTTTAGTTTGTCACGACCATAATCTGAGCCTAAGATGCACGAAGTCAAGTCAACTATTTTTTAAGTTGACTTGACTTTAAGTCTATTTATTTAACCCAAAAATCCATAGGCGCTGGAATATCCATCCCAATTTCTCGGTAGTATTTTTCAGCTCCTGGATGTAATCGTCCAGCAATTAATTTCAAACTATCCTCAGGAATAACTGTAGTTTTTAGCCACTCGGCTACTTCGTGTATCTCCCCAAGATTTTCCCATATCGCCTTTGTGACTTTATATACAACTTCGTCATCGACATGCATTCCAGCAGAAAAATTAACATCGGCACCGTGTGTTGTCGTCTCCACATCATTTACTTGATTGCTTCCATAAGCGTCCGGAGGAATTCGGTTTAAAGTTGCTCCTGTCGGCCCCAACTTCATTTTACTCTGATCAACATTCAAGATACGAATCTTTTTTGTAAGTGCAAACTGCTGTATCGCTGTGGAAGGGATATTTGTTGGTAAAACTATTACTTCAATCTTGTCATCTTGAAAGGCTTGAATAGCGGCGTCAAAACCAAATGCCTGAACATCCATTTCATCCTTTGTTATACCCGTTACCGTTTTTATATTATTTAGAACCACACCAAATGCAGCACCCCCTGGAGGACCAACAAAGATTTTCTTTCCTTTTAAATCTTCGAGTGAATTGATACCACTATCTGCTCTGGTTACATAGTGATATGGACCCATTTGATAGCTAAAAATCATGCCGACTTTTTTTTCTAATTCTTGACCATTTGTAAATTTTTTAAATGGACCTATTTGTTTAGCTAACAGCCAATTAATAGTAGGCGATCCGAATAAGAAATCCACCGAACCATTTGCTGCATCAACAAAGTGTTTTGTTGCTGCTCCAGTAGCTCTAAGTTGAAAATCAACTCCATCAACGTGCTTATTCACAACTTTTGTAATCGCTGTATTCACTGTGAATGGTGACATTCCGGGGGCAATAGATGTAACCTTGAAGACTTCAGCACTTACTGACGACGCAACAAACAGGCTGACAGCTAACCCCATACTTAAGTATTTTTTAAACATATTAATTTTCCTCCATAAAAAATAAAAAAAAGTATAATTTTTCGATGTACTAATTGTTAAAAGACAATTTTCGAGAATACAATCCTATAATCAATGCGAGTATACAAGCAGGTATCCATATAACTGGTAAAGCTATCATCGCACCACAGCCAACAATAAATCTAATAACCCTTTGTCCAAATTTAATATTACCTAAAAGAGGGTCAGCACCTCCAAGAGCTGTGCCAAACATCCAAATTGCAGCTAGTAGCCTCAAAATTGTATTTGACAGCTCCAACCAACTAAATTCACCCGCTACAAGAAGTAACGATGGTGAATAGACAAAAACGTAGGGGACCATTAAACCAACAATAGATATTCTTAAAGCTATGAAAGCCGTTGTTAAGGGGTGCCCACCCGCTATAGGAGCAGCTATATAACAACCATACGCTATTGGTGGCACTATAGAAGAGTATACCGCATAATATAAAACAAACATATGAGCGGCTAATGGTAAAACCCCAGCTTTGATTATTGCTGGGGCAATCATAATTGCTATTATCAAATAAGCTGGTAGTGTTGGAAGCCCCATTCCTAAAATCATCGCACCAAACATCGCCAAAATAAGGGCAAAAATCAGATAATCCTCGCCAAAAGAGGAAATTGAGCTAGCAAACCGGATAGCCACTCCTGTTTCATTTACGACAGCTAATACAATACCAATAACTCCAACAGCCAACATAATCCTAGCGGATGAAATCCCGCCATCAGCAAATGCATAAAAAATACGTATAGGTTGACGTCGAAATTCTGGATTAAGAAAAAACCCGGCTAAGATAGCCGTCAAGACACCAACCAATCCAGCTGTCGCGGGGGACTTACCCCATATAAAAGTCAACATTAAAGTTAGAATAGGAAATATAATTAATCCAGACTGCACCCAATCATTTAAGGTCAAAGAAGGAATATCTTTCTTGTTCATAGGCTTTATCCCTATTTTTATCGCCTCTGTATAAACTTGAGAGAATAAACCTATATATTTGAAAAGCGCAGGTAATGCAGCAGCCGCTATAACAAGAGTAAAAGGCATGCCTACAAGGTCTGCCATTATAAAAACAGCCGCAGCCATAATTGGTGGCGTTAACTGACCTCCAGAAGATGCAGCAGCCTCAACAGCACCGGCAAAGTTTGATGAAAAACCCTGTTTTTTAATCATTGGTATCGTAAAAACACCAGTTCCTGCGATATTGGCCGCAACGGATCCACTCATCATACCAAAAACAGCACTCGCAACAATTGCAGCATGGGCAGAACCACCTCGTATTCTTCCCGTTAAGGCTGTAGAAATAGTTATTAAACTCTGGCCGGCACCAGTACGTTCTAAAACTGCTCCAAAAATTAGAAAAATTAAAACATTATCAGCAACAAGCCCGGTTGTTCGCCCAAATACACCATCAAAGGAATACCAAACAATTTGCATAAAATCTCTGATATTCACACCAAAATGCTCTAATAATCCAGGCAGCCAAGGGCCAGAAAAGCCGAAAATTATAAAAACTATCGCCATAATTACAAGCGACCATCCCCAAGATCTAAAGGTTAAAATAATTAAAGATATAATTCCTAGGAGCCCAGCAAGAACATTAGAATTCGTTGCCATATAAAAGCCAGTCCAAAGCTCTTCCTTGACCTTAAAAAACCACCATGCAGACCAAACAAAAGAACCGATAATTATTAAGTCAAATATAAGACCCAACCTTTTTTTGTTCTCAAAAAACTTCAAACTCTCGCCGGGCTGCGTCATTAAAACAATCAGTGCACTCAAAGCAATCACACTAAATCGAGCTGTAACCTCATCTAAGACAAAAAACGCAATTACACAAATAACTGTTAAGGAAAAAGCACCTGCTAAGACATATCCTGCTTTACTTATATAATTTGAAAATATGTCAACTCTCCCCAAAAAAAACTGACTTTCTTAATGGAACTTAGTTTCAATTACTATATTGGCTAAGTCAACTAGGAGAGTATCAATTTAGAACTAATTAATCGGTCAGATTCGTTTTTGATCAAATGAAAATAGTGAGCTACCTATGTTATACTTCGAATAACGGTTATCAAAAAAAAGGTTTGCTTTATTATCTGACTACAGTTTTGATTTATTTACTAGATTTATACTAGACTTGGTTATCGTCTCTAAAATTCGAAAAAACTCTCTCAAATCTTCTGAAGTTAGTCCTTGGATTATTTCTTCATTACGCTCAACACTAAATTTTAACATTTTATCATGTAGTTTCTTTCCCTTAAGAGTAGTAGTTATTTCTATTAATCTGGCATCTTTTTTTGACTCTGTACTTAGCAAAATCTCTTTTTTAACTAATTGCTTTATCGCTCTACTCAACTGGCCCTTATCAATATTCATCATTATTCGAATATCACGAAAAAATACTGGCTCCATTTCATTTGCTAGACCCAATACACGCCACTCATTCAAACTTAGATCAAATTTTTTGCTAAAATTATAATTGCCGTGTCTTTCATGAATAGCCACTAGCCTAGCTAGTTTGAACGCAAGACCATCTGAAATAGCATTAACTTTGGGATGGATCAGATCTTTTTGTGCTGTATCGCCCATATTAACCCTTTTTCTTAGAATCAGACGGCTTTAAGCCCTGATTTTTATTAGAATTCTCATATTATGATACAAAATACGATATTTTGTTGATTAAGTCAACTAATGGCAAGAATTTACAAGAAAGTAATATGAATACTGGTGGAAAACTGTGGCAACCTACACTATTATATGACAACTTAAATAAGTTAAGAAATAGCATTAAAAGAAAAGTTTAAAAAATATCTGTACTGATGAGATCACTAATTGCTGGCTCGAATTACTGAAAGTAAGATTGGAGAATATTCATGAGAGAAGCTGTAATTGTTTCCACTGCCAGAACACCTATTGGAAAAGCTTACAGAGGAGCTTTTAATGATACTCAGGCACAAACGCTTGCAGGCCATTCTATATCAGAGGCAGTCAAAAGAGCTGGTGTATCGGGAGATCAGATAGATGATGTTATAGTGGGGGCTGCTACCCAGCAAGGATCCCAACAAGGAAATATTGCGCGGCAAGCTTTATTAAGAGCAGGTCTACCCACAAGCGTTTCGGGCATGTCTGTCGATCGCCAATGTGCTTCAGGTATGATGGCAATTGCGATCGCAGCAAAACAAATCGTTGATGATGGCATGCAAGTTACTGTCGGGGGTGGCGTTGAATCTGTATCCTTGACTAGAAATGAATCCTTCCGCTCTGATAGATCTCAAGATCCCTGGTTAATATCAAACTTACCAGCCCTCTATATGACAATGATAGAAACAGCAGAAAATGTCGCTGAGCGCTACAACATAAGTCGAGAAGCACAAGACGAATATTCTTATCAATCTCAGAAAAGGACTGCAAAAGCACAGGAATTAGGCCTTTTGGACAAAGAAATTGTGCCTTTAGCGTCAATCATGAAGGTAAAAGACAAAGATTCTGGTGATATCACTAGCCAACAAGTTACTCTTAAAAAAGACGAAGGTAACAGATCAGATACAACGTTAAACGGGCTGCAATCTTTAAAACCTGTTTTTAAGGATGGGCTAAGAATTAAAAAAGGTAATTTTATCACTGCGGGAAACGCGTCACAATTATCTGATGGAGCATCTGCATCGGTTTTAATGGAAACAAAAGAAGCTGAAAAAAGAGGTATAACCCCATTAGGCATATATCGAGGTATATCTGTTGCTGGTTGTAACCCTGATGAAATGGGTATTGGACCAGTATTTGCGGTACCAAAACTCTTGAAACAACATAATCTTAGCATGGACGATATTGGACTCTGGGAATTAAATGAAGCCTTTGCCAGCCAAGTAATATATTGTCGAGACAAATTAGGAATACCAAATGAAAACTTAAATGTTAATGGCGGCGGAATTTCTATAGGCCATCCATTCGGAATGACCGGGGCTAGAGTCGTAGGTCACGCACTCATTGAAGGGAAAAGACGCGGTGTTAAATTTGTTATCTGTACAATGTGTGTAGGAGGTGGCATGGGAGCTGCTGGATTGTTTGAGATTGTCTGACTAGTGGTCGACCAATATTTGGTAGAAAATTATTTAAATCCAAGTATTAGTTCTGCTGAATGAGTAATTAATTATTTATTTTTCCAGATTGGATTTCTCTTTTCTACAAAGGCATTTACCCCTTCTTTGAAATCCTCGGTATTTCTGAGTTCATCAACTACGTCTCTGCTGTAACTTAAGCTAGATTTAAGATTAATATCATTATCCATAGAATTTAAAACCTTTTTAGTAGCTTTTACTGCAGACGGAGAAACTAACGTAATTCTATTTGCAACTTCAAGAGCTGCTTCTATCAGCTGATCTTGTTTAACGATTTTAAAGACCAATCCTAAAGAAAGAGCTTCGGAAGCATCAATATGTCGACCCGTTAATAGCATTTCCAATGCTGCACTTCGACCAATTTGACGAGTGAGTCTTTGAATTCCTCCAGCAGCAGCTAAAAAACCCACTTTTACCTCGGGCAACGCAAAAGATGCATTCTCTGACGCAATGATCAAATCACAAGCTAATGCTGTTTCAAGACCACCACCCATCGCAAACCCATTTACTGCTGCAATAATTGGTTTTTGCAGATCAAACCGAGATGACAACCCAGCAAAACCTGTTTTACACATTGAGGTATTTTTATTTGATGCTGCATATTTCAAATCATTACCAGCAGAGAAGGCTTTTAAACCAGCACCCGTTAAGATTGCCACCCACAAATCGGGGTTAGTTGAATAATCATTCCAAACCTTTTCCATTTCAGCGTGCATCGGAGGATGCATTGCATTGTGTACTTCAGGTCGATTCATTGTAACAATAAGAATTTTACCGATTTTCTTTGTCTTGATGAATTTGTGAGTCAAAAAATCTTTCCTTTTAGTTTGCAATTAAACCACCAGCGTCAATATCAAGGAATTTGAGGTTTTCCTCAGAACATTTATAAAGTAACTTAGCAACCTTTAGATCTTTATCAGTGACAGCAAGTCGCTCCATAACCTGGAGAACTTTTTTAGCACCGACTTTATCGCCATAATATAAAGGCCCCCCCTTATCGCGCGGCCAACCGTAACCATACAACCAAACAACGTCCACATCAGAGGGCCTTTGAGCCTTATTCTCATCTAAAATTTTTAAGGCTTCATTTATCATTGGACAAATCAACGTTTCAATAATTTGCTCATTTGCCATGATAGAGTTTTGTGCTCCGGTCAAATCAACTATAATTTTCTCTGTTTCGATAGATGGTGTTGGCATTCGATTACTATCATAATCATAATAACCTTTTCCTGTTTTTTGGCCACGCCTTCCAGCCTCGCAAAGGGCGTCCTTAATTGGGTTACCAGTCGGTATCCCTTTTGACCAACCCAAGTCTAAACCTGCCAAATCTGCCATCTGAAAAGGTCCCATCTTAAATCCAAATTCATTTAAAGCTTTATCTATATCCCAAGGTAAAATACCGTTTTGAACTAATTTATTCGCCTGGTCCTGTCTTGCCCACAAAATACGATTTCCAACAAACCCATCACAAACGCCAACAAGAACTGGTATTTTGTTAATTTTCTGAGCTAGTTCCATACATATTTTAATAACTCTCGAACTCGTCTGTTTTGCTTGAACAATTTCGAGTAACTTCATTACGTTTGCTGGTGAAAAAAAATGAAGCCCAACTATATCCTCAGGTCGATCCGTCATATTAGCAATACTATCGATATCTAATCCAGATGTATTTGTAGCAAGAATCGAGGAAGGTTTAGCAATCCTTTGAAGTTTTGAAAAAATTTCTTTTTTAATCTCTATATTTTCAAAAACAGCTTCAATTATCAAATCACAGATCGCTAATTCTTCTAATGCAGTAGATCCCTCAATAAGACCCATTCTGTTTTCAACTTCACTTTGCGGAAATCTACCTTTGTCAGCGCTTCGTTGATAATTTTCTCTAATTCGGTTTAGACCTTCTTTCAGCTTTATTTTATCAACTTCGACAATTTTTACTCGAATACCAACATTAGCAAAGTTCATGGCTATTCCGCCGCCCATGGTTCCAGCACCAATAATTCCAACCATCTGAATTTTAAGCGTTTCATTCGTTTTATGTATATTTGGTGTCTTCAAGGACTCCGTTAAAGAATCCGAAATATATTTCTCAATCGCGTTAGATTGATTTTGAACCATTATTTTCTCCATCAGTAATTTTTTAATACATATTATACCTAAAGACCTAATAGCTTGAAAATCAATATTTTTCTATTAATTACTGATTTATTTAGGCCCAAGTTTGTCTAATAAGACTCTTAGCTGAGATTAATAATAAAACCCTTCTACTTAATCAAATTTTAAATCTAATATTATTTTCACCTCTTCTATTTTTGCTTCGTTAACAGTATTATCCTTTGGATAATTATAAGAGTTGAGTATATAAATATGAAAATTGAGGATTTCATAAAAAAAGAGGCGGTGTTAGATCTTAGTTTTTTTAACTTTTCAAATGCTATAACGGCAGCCTATTTTGCATCCAATGATCTTGAAGTCCTAAGAGTGAATCAAAATTTTAAGACTTTTTTTCCAATTTTAGAAAATGTTAATAATGTATTATTTCCCAGTGTTTTGGAACAATTAGGAGTACCAGGGCATCAAATTGACGAATTTCAAGAAAACCTAAAAGAAAAAGGTCGCGTCCTTATTCCAAGAATTGAATTAAAAATTGATGGTGAGGAGAAGGTTTTTTCACTATTATCAGCAAAAACAACAAACTCTGATTTTGATTTCTTAAATGGTATTCAAGGTCAATTTGTTGATAGGACAGTAGAAAATAAACTAAGAGCTGAGAAAGAAGAATTATTAGACCAAAAATTACGCGATCAAGAAATTATAGAAGAAAAAAGCGAACGACTAGAAAGCATAGCAAATCGGTTAGCAAAATATCTTTCACCTCAAGTTTACCAAAGTATATTCTCAAGTGAAACTCCTGACGAAACTACTCATAAAAGAAAAAATCTAACCGTTTTCTTCTCAGATATTGAAAACTTTACTGATCTAAGTGACAGTCTAGAGCCGGAAAAATTAGCTCAAGTTATAAATAATTATCTCTCTGAAATGACTACGATTGCAATCGAATGTGGTGGGACAATTGATAAGTTTATTGGTGACGCAGTTATGGTTTTCTTTGGTGATCCGGAATCTTTAGGAGAAGAGCAGGATGCGCTTAACTGTATTGAAATGGCTTTACGTATGAAAACTCGTGTTGAAGAGTTGCGTGAATATTGGAGTCGTAATGGGGTCAAAGGAGGTCTTAATATTAGAGTGGGTATCGCTACGGGATACTGTACCGTTGGAAACTTTGGATCGAGTCAACGCATGGACTATACAGCCCTTGGTGGCCCTGTGAATCTATCTGCTAGACTTGAAGGTAA
>JBJLGD010000037.1:0-26060 GCA_045565015.1 Paracoccaceae bacterium | reverse complement strand
GCCACAACGATTACATCGTCACCTTCTATAAGCTCTTTTTTGAATATTGCTGCTGCCAATGCTATTGCACCACCAGGTTCTAAAACGATTTTAAGACGTGAATACGCTATCACCATAGCCTTTAAGCATTCTTCATCTGAAACGACCAGCCCTGACCCACAATATTGTTTCATAATCGGAAACGTTAACTCTCCAGGTTGAGGTGTCACGATCGCGTCGCATATAGAGCCAGCTGCTTTAGTATTTCTTTCAATTTTACCAGCGATTAAGGATCTGGCCACGTCATCAAAACCTTTGGGTTCCACTGGTCTCACTATAATATCTGGGTTATGCGACGCCATAGCAGTGGCTATACCCGACGTCAGGCCGCCTCCACCACAACAGACTAGTAGATTTTTAGCATTCACCTTTAGCTCTTCAATTTGTTCACTAATTTCCAAACCAACAGTTCCCTGGCCTGCTATCACGTAGGGTTCATCGTAAGGTTTGATCAGTGTTAAACCGCGTTCTAATGCTATTTTTTTACCTATTTCTTCGCGACTCTCCCTAACTCTATCATAAAGAATAATTTCAGCACCCATACCACGCGTATTATCTATTTTAATCTTAGGAGCATCCGTAGGCATTATAATTGTAGCAGATATTCCATGTTTTCGAGCTGCTAAAGCAACACCTTGAGCATGATTCCCGCTGGAGAAGGCTAAAACACCCATAGCGCGTTTATTTTGGTCCATTGCTGATATAGCCGACCAAGCTCCTCGGAATTTGAAAGATCCAGTATGTTGAAGAGCCTCCGCTTTTACGAACACCTTTCTACCTGCAAGCTCATCAATAAAGGATGAACTTAAAAAGGGTGTAACCCTTGCGTAATTAATCATACGCTCCCTTGCAGCTTCAATCATCTCTATATTCATATTTCACCTCAAGAATGTTTAACATATAAAGTCAGAAATCTTTGAAAGATCTGAGACTTCTATTAATTTTTTAGTAGACAATCTATCAATTGGTTGCCTCGACCGATTTACCCACACTGTTTTAAAGCCAAATTCAGCTGCCGCAATCGCATCCCAACAATTTGACGAACCGAACAAGACTTCTTCACGCTGACAATAGAATCTTTCTTCAACTAACTTATAGACACGTACATCAGGTTTAAAAATACCAACTTCTTCAACACTAATTACTTCGTTAAGAAGATCACTGATACAAGCTGAGTCAACAGCTCCTTTCAGCATATTAGGGGATCCGTTTGAAAGGATGGCCGTAGAAAGATTTAAAGCCCTTAGATTAGATAACATCTCATAAACCTCAGGATATGGTGCCAGTCTAAAATACAAATCTAACAATTTTTCTCGAAGATCCAGATCACCACGAAGGCCGTTAAATTCTAATGCCCAATCTAAACCATCTTGTGTGACACTCCAGAAGTCCTTGTGCTTACCCATAATTGCTCTAAGCCAAGAATATTGAAGCTGCTTTTCTCTCCAGTCAGCTGCAAGTTTTTCCCAAGTCTCTTTCAATTTCTCATTACTAGATGAAAAAGCCAAACTTCTGGCAGCAGAGCCCACATCGAATAAAGTACCGTAAGCATCAAAAACACAAACTTTGATTGACATTTAGTATTACCTTTTCAAAAAAAACATTCGGTCAAAAAAATCTGTTAAAGGTTCTCACTTTGTGGCATTCCAAGCACGTGATATCCCCCATCAACTCTAATTATTTCCCCAGTTGTAGAAGCTCCCATTTCAGACGCTAAATATACTGCCGTACTTCCAATTGCATTAAGGGTTGCGTTAGAACGCAAAGGAGCATTTGCTTCAGTTTGCCTAAAGGTCTTTCGTGCACCGCCGATCGCAGCACCTGCTAGCGTTTTCATAGGGCCAGGGCTTATCGCATTAACTCGTACCCCGTTTGGACCCAGATCATTTGCTAAATAACGGACTGAGCTTTCAAGTGCCGCTTTAGCAGCACCCATTACATTATAAAATGGGGTCACTCTATTAGAGCCCTGGTAAGTCAGCGTAATTAGAGAACCACCTTGTGGCATTAGTGGCAAAGATCTTCTAGCAATATCAATAAAAGAAAAACATGATATGGATAACGAATTCTTAAAATTCTCTCTTGAGGTATCTATAAACCTACCAGTTAACTCAGTTTTGTCTGAAAATGCGATTGCATGAACCACAAAGTCTAACGTCCCCCAATTATTTTTAAGCGTAGTGAAGCACTCATCCATAGAGTCATCATTGCTCACATCTACGTCTACGACCAACTCAGAACCTAAGCTTTCAGCCAATGGCTTTACTCTTCTACCAAAAGCCTCGCCTTGATAAGAGAATGCTAATTCTGCACCCTCTTGAGATAACGCTAATGCTATTCCCCACGCTATTGATCTTTCGTTAGCCACACCCATAACCAGGCCACGCTTACCAGTCATTAAATCAGCCATAGCGATTACTCATACAATTTACTCAACAACATTGAACCATTAGTACCCCCAAAGCCAAACGAATTAGTCATTACTGTATCCAACTCGATCTCTTGTTTGAGCTGAAGGGCTATTTCGTTCCGCAGTAAAGTTGGATCTAGATTATCTACATTTATAGAGGGAGCAATGAAATTATTTTCTAGCATCAAAATACTGTATATAGTTTCTAGTACCCCCGCCGCACCTTGAGCATGCCCAGTCATAGACTTTGTCGAAGATATTAAGGGGGTAGATCCTTCACCAAAAACGCGCCGAACGGCCTCTACCTCTCCAACATCTCCAACAGGTGTGGAGGTCCCATGTGCATTAATATAATTTACCATTCGATCAGGTGAGAGAGTTTCTAAAGCCAGACGCATTGCCCTTTCTCCACCTTCTCCTGATGGCGCAACCATATCGTGACCATCTGAAGTCGCAGCAAATCCAGTTATCTCTGCGTATATTTTAGCTCCTCTCGCTCTTGCATGTTCCAACTCTTCTAAGACAAGAATTCCACCGCCACCCGCTATAACAAAACCGTCCCTATCAGCATCGAATGCTCTTGAAGCTTTCTCTGGAGTATCATTATATTTAGAAGACATCGCACCCATTGCGTCAAAAAGGCAGGATAGGGTCCAGTCAAGCTCTTCTCCTCCTCCGGCAAACATAATATCTTGTTTACCCATTTGAATTTGCTCGGAAGCAACACCAATACAATGTAATGATGTCGAACAGGCTGAGGTAATAGAATAATTTATTCCCTTAATTTTGAAAGCGGTAGCCAAGTTTGCAGAAACAGTGGAAGACATACATTTCGGAACTGCAAATGGGCCAATTCTTTTAGTAGATCCTTTTTCTAAGACCGTTTTATGTGCTGTAAGCATTGAAGAAGTTGACGGACCGCCAGAGCCAGCAATTAAACCTGTACGATAGTTAACAACATCTTTCTCGTCCAACCCAGAGTCGGATATTGCCTGAGACATCGCTATATAAGCATATCCAGCTCCTGGTCCCATAAACCGCAATATTCTTTTATCAATATGCTCTGTTAAATTTATTTTTAATGTACCCGCAACCTGACTACGAAATCCTCGTTCTGCCATATCTTCTGAGTATTCTACACCAGATGATCCATTCTTTAAGGAAGTAATAACATCTGATTGAGAACACCCAATTGGTGAAACTAATCCTAGACCTGTAACTACAACTCGACGCATTGATGCTCCTAATTTAGTTAGAAAATAATCCAACCTTCATATTTTCAGTATTATATATTTCTTGACCATCAGCAAACATTTTACCATTTGCTATACCCATTTTCAGTCTTCGATCAATTACTCTAGTAAAATCAACATGATAGGTAACAAGCTTTGTTTTAGGGGTAACCATACCTGTAAATTTCACCTCGCCAACACCCAAAGCCCGACCCTTTCCAGTCATTCCTCGCCAACCAAGATTAAATCCAGTAAGTTGCCACAATGCATCTAGCCCAAGACATCCTGGCATTACGGGGTCACCTGGGAAATGACATTTGAAAAACCATAAATCGGGATCGATATCAAATTCTGCTATTACATGGCCCTTATCGAACATTCCATTATCTGAGCTTATTTCTGTAACCCGATCCATCATAAGCATTGGGGGCATTGGCAACTGTGGATTTCCTTCACCAAACATATGTCCTGAAGCACATTCTAGAAGTTGCTCTTTACTTAAACTGTCAGGATTTTGAGACATGTTATTTTACCCTTTAAAAAAATTTAGCTTGTTTTGTTGTTTGCGTCTAACACTAGCATCGACGCTCGCGCAAGTCCCAGTAAAACTTTGTATCAAATCATTATTGTAAATTATTATTTAAAATAATATAATATATTAACAATATTGTTATATTAAGGTCTGCATAAATGGATACAGCGATAGTAAAACAAGGAACGTCATGGCTTACAGAGGCTGGTCTAAGACCCACACGTCAGCGATTAGCCCTTGCCAACTTTTTAGTTGGAGATGGTCGCCACAGGCATGTCACAGCAGAGAGTCTATATTCTGCAGTAAAAAAATCTGACGAAAATGTGTCATTAGCAACCATATATAATACACTAAAGGTTTTTTCTGATGCAGGATTAATTAGAGAAATTTTGGTTGACGGAACTAAGTCCTATTTTGATACTCGCATAGATGATCACCCACACTTTTATTGGGAAGATGAAAGTATACTCACAGATGCTCCAAATAATGAGCTTGAGATTACAAGATTACCAAACGCCCCAAAGGGAACCAAAGTTTCAAAAGTTGATGTAGTCATAAGACTTAGAAAATCATAGATCTAAGAATATAAATATACATAAAGTAGAGTTAGAGTACCAAATTTTGAAAATATATGATCCTTTCAAAGAATTTGTTCGGCCGACTACTGCACAGGGTATTTTCAGCGAAACTGAAGTAGAGCTCGCAAACCGAAATTCTGGTATGCCACTAGAAAGCTTAGACTATGATGTAACCCCGATTGGTCAACATTATCTTCTTACACATTTTGATATTCCAAAATTAAGTAATTTGGACCACATACTCTCATTCAGGGGTCAATTTTCAAATCCTTATTCGATAAATTTAGAAGAGATAAAATCTCTTCCTAAAAAGACAATGGCCGTAACCCTTGAGTGTGCTGGTAATGGTCGATCTAATGTGGTTCCCAGAAGCTTCTCCATGCCATGGAAATATGGTGCTATTGGCACTTCAGAATGGACGGGAACACCGTTAAGGGCTCTCATAAAAAAAGCTGCACCAAAATCAGATGTTGTTGATATAAGTTTCACAGGTGCTGATCGTGGGTATGACTCCGGTCATGAACATAATTTCGCTAGAAGTTTAACTCTTAAACAAATTGAAGAGTTAGATGTCTTACTAGTTTATCAAATGAATGGAATTCCTCTGTTGCCGCAGCACGGCGCCCCATTAAGAGTTATTGTCCCCGGCTGGTACGGAATGGCAAGTGTCAAGTGGTTAACAGAAATCAAGGCGTTAAATGAATCATTCGATGGGTATCAGCAAACGGGAACGTATTGTTTTAGAACAACTCGGGATGAGCCTGGGATACCCATAACAGATATTCGGGTAAAGTCTCTGATGAAACCCCCGGGGATACCTGATTGGACTTCTCGAAAAAGATTAGTACCAAAAGGTGAAGTATCTTTAATTGGACGCGCGTGGTCAGGCGGCGGACGAAAAATTAAGAAAGTAGAGGTTTCAGTTAACGGTGAGTGGTTCGAGGCTAAACTTTATAATTCTAATAGTAAATATTCGTGGATAAAATGGGCACTTGATTGGAACGCGAGTGAGGGCCATTATATACTAGGCTGCAGAGCTACAGATAACAGTGGCCAAACACAGCCAGATACTCAGGTATTTGATATTGGCGGGTTCGCAAATAATGCTATTCAACAAATAGAAATATTTGTTCGTTAGCTTGCATTAATTATACAGATCTAATTAGACCACCATCACACCGAATTTGACTCCCAGTAACATAACTTGCTGCTTCGCTAACTAAAAAAGTCGCGACAGCAGAAAACTCTGAAACAGTCCCGTAGCGGGCAAGAGGTATAGTTGCCATTGAAGCTTTTTGGACTGCGTCAACACTTGTCCCTGTCCGTTTAGCAGCTGCTTCATCTATCTCTCCAACTCGCTCTGTGTCTATTCTTCCTGGTAATAGCATATTTACCGTTATGCCTTCAGGACCTAAATCGTTTGATAAAGATTTTGACCATCCAACTAGAGATGCTCTAATCAAATTTGATAAAGCTAAATTGGGGATGGGTTGGATTAACCCTGATGAACCGATTGTTACAATACGTCCCCATTTTTGCGCTCTCATATGGGGGATAATCATATCCGTAATTTGTACTATTCGCGTAACCATTGCCTCTATTTGTTCTGGTAGTGTATTGATATCAGCATCCACCATCTTCCCTGGGGGTGGACCTCCAGTATTATTAATTAATATATCGGCCCCACCAAAAAACTCTTTTACACTTTTCTTAATAACTGAAACTGACTCAACATCGTTTAAATCAATACGAGCATACTCTGCTCTCCCTTTACCTTTTTTATTAATTCGTGTGACGTTTTCTTTTAATCTTTCCTCAGATCTACCCGTTAATAAAACATTGGCTCCTTCGTCGGCTAGGGCTTCAGCAATACCTAAACCAAGTCCTCTACTAGATGATAAAACTAAAGCATTTTTTTTTCTTAACCCGGTATCCATGATAAAGTCCTTTGAATAACTGTAGTAATATTTAAAGATTTCATAGTCTGACTGAATTAACTGTGCAATACGTCGTATTACGCATTATACTTTTTTGAATATAAAATATTTTAAAGTTGATTAAACTTCACATCTCTTCCTGGTGCAGCAGCTAACAAATCTTGTGTATAAGGATGTTGAGGATTGTTATAAACATCTGTTGTTTTTCCTTGTTCAACCACTTTACCATGCTGCATAACAACGACTCTATCGCATACTTGTGCCGCAACCCGTAAATCATGAGTTATAAAAAGCATTGCCATTCCAAAACGTTTTCGAATATCGAGGAATAAATCCAAAACTTGTTTTTGAACAGATACATCTAATGCTGAAACAGCCTCATCAGCAACAATAAGTTTTGGCTCCATCACAACTGCTCTTGCTATACAAATACGTTGTCTTTGACCTCCCGAAAACTGATGGGGAAACCTCCCCATAGCGTCCGGTGAAATACCCACTATTTCTAATATCTCGCCTGCTTTTGATATTGCATCCACTTTACTCATTCCGAAATTCATAGGGCCTTCGATCAATGACTGCTCTATCGTTCGCCTTGGGTTTAGAGATCTATACGGATCTTGAAAGACTATTTGAAATTCACTTCTGTAAGGTCTTAATGGACCAGGCGGTAAAATGGAAATATTTTTCCCGTTTATCGTAATATCTCCATCCGTTGGGTCAATTAATCTTACTAAACACCTTGCTAGAGTGGACTTTCCAGACCCTGACTCTCCAACAATCCCAACCAATTCTCCACCAAAAAGTTCTACAGACACATCCTGGACGGCTTTTACAAGTCTACCACCACCGAAAATTCCAGTTTTCCCATAGGTTTTATAAACTGCAGACATCTCGACAACTTTTGTATCTTCAATTTTTTGACCAGATCTATCAGGCGGTTCTAATGATGGAACAGAGCCGATAAGCATTTGAGTATATGGGTGCTCTGGGGAGTGAAGAATTTTATCCTTAGTACCCTGCTCTACTACTAAACCATTTTGCATAACAACTACTCGATCCGCAATTTCGGCAACAACACCAAAATCGTGAGTAATAAATAAAACACCCATCCCTTTGCTTTTTTGAATCTCACTAACAAGAGACAAAACCTCAGCTTGAGTTGTTACATCAAGTGCGGTGGTGGGTTCATCTGCTATCAATAGACTAGGCTCCAAAACTAGCGCCATTGCAATCATAATTCTTTGTCTTTGCCCACCGGATAACTGATGGGGGTATGCATCATATATTTTCTTAGGCTCTGGAAGCTTTACAGCATTCATAGCATCCATAATCTTTTTTCGTCTATCCTGTTCATTAAGTTTTGTATGAATAGTCAGTAACTCTGCAATTTGTTTTCCAACCTTCATTACAGGGTTTAGTGCTGTCATAGGTTCCTGGAATATCATCCCAATCCTACTTCCGCGAAACTTTCGCATTTGAGCATTGTCTTTAGTTAAAAGATCATCACCCTCTAGCAAAATTTTTCCACCAACGGGGGTAAGTTCTTTTCGAGGTATGAGCCCCATGATTGTAAAGGCTGTAACGGATTTTCCTGACCCCGACTCACCGACCACACAGACGATTTCTCCCTTTTCAACGTTAAGAGTGACGTCCTCTATCGCAAATTCACGATCACCACCCTCTGGAAGTCTTACGGTTAAGTTTTCAATCTTTAGGACCATTTCGTAGCGCTTTCTTGATAAATTTCTGGTATTTACATTTTCTTTGCAATTCGGGGATCAAGTGTATCACGCAATCCATCTCCAACTATGTTAACCGACATAACTGTTATACCCAAAGCTACACCTGGAAAGAATATAATCCACGGGCACAGTTGAAAATAGGTTCTACCTTCAGACATAATATTCCCCCAACTTGGAATCTCAGGAGGAATTCCAGCTCCAAGGAAACCCAATATACTCTCAGTTAGCATCGCAGATGCACAAACGTAAGTCGCTTGAACAATTAGAGGAGCGATTGTATTTGGCAAAATGTGCCTAATCATAATACTAGGTAACTTTGTACCAGCAGCTATAGCCGCCTCAACGTATGCTTCCTCTCTAACAGTCAGCACAACCGATCTAACTAACCGTACGACACGAGGGATTTCTGGTATAGTTATAGCAACTATAACCGTCAAAATCGTGGCACCTGACAAAGAAATTAATGCGATTGCCAATAAAATACCGGGAATTGCCATTAATCCATCCATAACTCTCATTATTATAGCGTCCAGTAGCCTAATATAACCAGCTAAAAGTCCTAAAAATAAACCTATACAAACTGACACACCAGCAACCGCAACACCCACAGTTAATGATATTCTACCGCCAGATATTGCCCGAGCAAATATATCCCTACCCAGTGGATCTGTACCAAACCACATTTCTGGACCAGGAGGTTTAATCCTCTTAATTGGATTTATTGCTATAGGGTCCCCTGTGAAAAAGGGGCCAATCAATGCTATTAAAGCCAGAATTGCTAGAATGATTAATCCAGCTGTTAATGACTTATTAGATAATATGATTTTAAGAAGACTTGGGTCTTCTTTTACATGTATATTTGTTGTAGCAGTCATCAGTATCTTATCCTTGGGTCGATAAATGTATAGCTTAGGTCAATTAATAAATTTATAAAGATGTAAATAAAGCTGAAGAATAATATTAAGCCCTGAATAACTCCATAATCACGAGCTAACACTGCGTCTAAAACCAATCTACCAAGCCCAGGAACATTATAAACACTCTCTGTGACGACCACACCACCAATCATAAGTGCCACACTAATACCTAAAACGGTTACGATTGGAACAGCAGCATTTCGTAAAGCATGTCGTAAAAGTATCTTAAATTCACTTTGTCCTTTCGCTCTTGCGGTTCTAACGTAATCTTCATTTAGTACTTCTACTACTGATGCTCTGGTCATTCGCGATATCAAAGCTATGTATATAACACTAAGTGTAACTGCGGGCATAGTTATATGCTTTAAAAATGGTAATATGCCATATTCAAACGGGCTCTTATATCCTTGAACTGGCAACCACCTGAGTTCCATTGCAAAGAAATAAACAAGTATATATCCAAGAACAAAAACAGGGATCGAAAAACCAGCAACCGAAAAAACCATAACAAATTTATCGATCCAGCTACCAGCTTTATATGCAGCAAGAGTTCCTAAAGGAATAGCAACAAGAACTGTCAATATTATGGTAGATGCAGCCAATAATAGAGTTGGCTCAAGACGCTGAGATATAAGCGTCGTAACTTGAAGGTTAGAATGATATGAGTGTCCAAGGTCTCCTGATGCCAGCTGCACCATCCACTTGCCCATCTGCACATGTATTGGGTCTGCGAGACCAAGCTTTATGCGAATTTCTTCAATGTCTTCTGCAGTAGCATAATCTCCAGCAATAACTGAAGCCGGGTCTCCCGGACCTAAACGAATTATAAAAAAAACAAATAGTGCAACGACTACCATTACCGGGATTGTAGCTAATATTCTCTTGATTACGTAAAGCATGTATTATCCCTAATATATATGAAAAATAAAAGATTGTTGATTGCCCATACTGGGCAATCAACTAATTTGTATAATCTTATTTGGACATATTCCAGAAGAATTGTACTGGAGACTTAATAAGACCTTTCACATTGTTACGATATGCAACTGGGGAGAAGAACTGTCCCAAATGTCCGGAAAAAGCATTTTCCCATGCTTGATTTTGAACCGTTGAGGATAGTGATCTTTTCTCGTCCATTGATCCTGCACTAAAGAATGCCATACGAGCTTCTTCTGACACTGGATCTGTAGGCCAGCCGAACCAACCTGCGTCAGGATTACCTGAGAACGCAATCGAAGTTGGGTCCATGATGTCTGCACCAATCCACCAAGTGTGGAATATGTTCCAACCGCCTTCAGATACTGGGTCACGCTTCGCTCTTCGCGAAGTAAGTGTTGACCAGTCCATAGCTTGCACTTCAACAGTCATACCTGCGTCACGAAGCTTTTGAGCTGTGATCAAAGAGAATGCTGAAAGTACAGGAACGTCTGTTGGCTGCATGATTATTACTGGCGTTCCGTCGTAACCAGCGGCTTTAAGAGCAGCAGCAGCTTTTGCTGTATCAGCTACTTGGATGATATCGTTATTGATATCAGTTGCCATAGGTGTTCCACACGGGAATACTGAGTAACATGTTGACCAGTACGCCTGATCACCAACAGCACCAGCCAAGTAATCTTCTTGCTTTACGG
Source organism: Paracoccaceae bacterium (assembly GCA_045565015.1). Classification (GTDB taxonomy): domain Bacteria; phylum Pseudomonadota; class Alphaproteobacteria; order Rhodobacterales; family Rhodobacteraceae. Next base: position 15,042 of record JBJLGD010000037.1, on the reverse strand, counting down.
CCATCAAAGCTGCACGCCTGATCGCAACATTATCAAATGGTGGTTGCACGTGGTTGAACCGCAAGAAACCAATGTTTCCAAGTGGATCGTTAACCTCAACTGTGATGTCCGGGTTAGCAGCCATCATCGGTGCCAAGTCATTTGCTGGAGATTCAAAGTAATCGACTTCTCCTGCCATTAGAGCATTCATCGCTGTCATTTGATCAGGGAAATATGTCCACTCTACAGCATCAACCAAAGCTAATTTACCTCCAGCAGCTGCTGAGGCAGGTTCGCTTCTTGGATTGTAACCTTCAAATTTCTTGTAAACAACTTTACTACCTGGAACCCACTCATCTTTATTAAACATGAAAGGCCCTGATCCTGTGAAATCAGAAATTTGCTCAAACGCATCAGTTGCAGCAACACGCGCTGGCATCATGAACGGCACGTTAGATGAAATTTTTCCGATTGATTCCAAAACTAGACCGAAAGGTTTAGCTAGTTTCATCTCAAAAGTCTTGTCATCTATGGCTGTCATGCTTCCCATGTGCTTCATGAGAGCTTGGCCCATTCCATCTCTTTTACCCCAACGCTCTAAAGAAGCTACACAATCAGCTGCAGTAACAGGACTACCATCATGCCAGCTTAGACCATCTCGTAATGTGAATGACCAATTCATTCCATCGTCTGATTGGGTCCATGTATCAACCATTTGTGGCTGTGGTGTAAAACTTTCGTCCATTGCAAAAAGAGTATCGTAGATCATATAACCGTGATTTCGACTGATATAAGCCGTTGTCCAAATTGGATCTAAATTTTTAAGGTCTGCATGAGGAATGATCTTCAGTACAGATTCATGCCCACCTGCTTGAGCAAATGAGAATACACTCATCCCCCCCATAAGTAAGGCTGTAAGACCACCAACGATCTTTCCCCTTACATTAGTAAGTATATTAAACATATTGTATTTCCCTTCATTCTAAATAAACCAGACACATTAAGATAACATTCTAATGTGCTACCCTGGAAGTGAATAGACCCCAAATACACGTTATTTTGTGCAAGATTGTCAAGACTCTTATAGATAAATTTTTAATAGAAAAAAAAAATATATTTTTAATATATAAAAAAATATGAACATTGTAGGATAAAACAACTTATTTCGTTGACTGAATCAAATATCATATTAAAAGTTTCACTAATGAAACTAGATGTAGTTACCAATTCGAATAATAGAAAATATTAGAATTAACAAAAGGAAACTTGCTTAATGACAAAAAAATACAGAATCGCTTTTGCAGGTTTTCAGCATGAGACAAATACCTTCGCTCCTTTCAAAACGGTATTAGAAAACTTTATAAATCCAGGAAATATGCCCCCCTTTACTATCGGAGAAGATATTAAAAAAGTTTGCTCAGGACAAAATATACCAATTAGTGGTTTTATGGAGGCCTCTGACTCCTTTGAATTGATACCATTAGCGTATGCTTCAGCGGAGCCGGGTGGCTTAGTAACTAGAGAAGCGTTCGATATAATTAGTGGTTCCATTTTGCAGGGTATTAAAAATGTTAATGAAATTGACGGTTTATATTTTGACCTTCACGGAGCAATGGTTACCGAGGACTACGATGACGGTGAAGAAGAATTGATGCGTCGGGTAAGACAAGAAGTTGGTAAAGATATTCCTATTGTAACTAGCCTCGACCTACATGGTAATCTAAGCCCTGAATTTATAAGCCTTATCTCCGCAACCACAATTTACAGAACTTACCCCCATGTTGATATGGCAGAAACCGGAAAGAGAGCCTCCCATTTACTAAAAAAGATTTTAGACTCAAAAGTTCCGATTCATAAGGTGTTTAAGCAAGCAAATTTTATTCCTCCAGTAACCTCGCAATCCACTATGAGAGAGCCTGGAAGACAATTATATTCAGAACTTGAATCATATAAAAATATAGGCTTATTATCGGTAGATATGGCATTTGGTTTTGCACCAGCTGATATACCTAATGTTGGTATATCTGTTTTCGCATGTGGCTTTGACCCTCAAGAAGTTAGAGACGCTGCAAGCTCCATCCTAGAGCGGATTTACTCAAAGGAATCAGAATTTAATGATCAATTAGTTAGCGCCAGTGAAGCTATAAGAACTGCGAAAGAACTTTCTCAAAAAACAACAAGACCTGTAATTATAGCAGATCCACAAGATAACCCCGGCGCAGGAGCGTCCGGTGATAGTACTGGCTTATTGTCCCAATTGATCCAAAGTAAAGTACCTGCACTTGTGGGGATGTTTTGGGATCCAAATGCCGCTAACCACTGCCATACGGTAGGGCTTGGGAAAACTATTACTATCGATATTGGTGGTAAATTTCCACGAGAAAACGGCCCTGCTCTAACGATTACCGGCGTTATAAAAAGTCTGTCCGATGGAAAATTTCTATGTAAGGGTCCTTATAGTTTAGGGGTAAATGCAAATCTTGGAAAAATGGCTGCTGTACACATCAGGCTAGATACTCAATCTGAGATAATAATTTTATTAGGATCTAATCGAGCACAGAATGCGGATCAAGAAATTTTTAAACATATTGGTTATGACCCGAAAGATTACGGAATAGTAGTTCTAAAAAGTGCAATTCATTTTCTTGCCGATTATGAGCCAATAGCAGATACCGTATTATTTGCTGAAGCTCCAGGTCAAAACCCTGTTAGAGTAGACAAAATAAAATATACGAAATTGCGTTCAGATGTAAGACTGGGCCCAAATGGAAAAGTTTTCAAAAAAAATTAATAGTAATCAATCAATATTTTTAACAAAGGGGAAAAAATGTCCGATCAAGTGGTAGTTTTTAAATCAAAGAAAATAATTACTATGGATCACAACAACCCAGAAGCGACCCATGTTGTAGTTAGGAATGGTATAATTTTGGCCGTTGGAGATGAAAATTGCGCAAATGGGTGGAGCGATAATGTTGTCATTGATACAAGCTACGAGGACAAAGTTATGTTGCCAGGTTTAATAGAAGCGCATGCTCACGTATCTACTGGTGGTGTTTGGGACTATATTTATTGTGGGCATTATGATCGAATAGACCCAGCAGGCGAAATTGTTGAAGGACTATCAACAAAAGATGCCCTGATAAAAAAACTTCAAGAAAGCCCAGGTGGGGGGGCAATCGTCGGTTGGGGGTTTGATCCAAATTTCCTAGAAGGCCCTCGCCTAAGCAAAATAGAACTTGATCAAGTTTCAAAGGATAGACCTGTTATATTGGTTCATTCAAATTTTCATCTTGCTACAGTAAACTCAATTACATTGGAAAAAAGCGGGATAAACGCCGGCCTAAATATTGAGGGTATCGAAAAAGGCACGGATGGTACCCCAAATGGTGAGCTACAAGAATTTGCGGCCATGGAACCTGCTCTTAATATAGGTGGCATTACAATTGGCGAACTATCCACAAAACCCAGTTCAGTTAGAAATTATGCTACGATGGCTAGAAACGTGGGGGTAACGACCATAGCTGACTTATTATCAGACCTCGACCCGCCCGAGGTAGCAATGCTCCAAGATGTAACGTCCGACAAAAACTTCCCCATAAGATACGTACCAATTATGAATGCGATGCGGGGTGACCCCGTAAAGGAAGCCCAAAAAGCTTTGGAGCTTAAACTTAAATCCTCTGAAAAATTACGAATGGGGACAGCAAAGCTTTTTACGGACGGTGCAATTCAAGGGTTCACGGCTAAACTTAATGAGCCCGGTTATTTCAGTGGCCCCGATAATGGTATTTGGAATATGGAAGACAGTCATTTTAGAAGAGCAGTTCTCGAGCTACATAAAGCTGGAGTTAAAATGCATATTCACACAAATGGAGATGCTGCCTCAGATTATGCAACAGACGTTTTGGAAGACGCAATTCGTGCTTTTCCTGACGCTGATCACAGGCATACCTTAGAACATGTTCAGCTAGCAGATAAATTCGATTTTATAAAAATGAACAAACTTGGAATCTGTGTGAACTTATTTGCCAATCATCTGTATTACTTTGGTGATGTTCATTGGGCAACAACATTAGGACCAGATCGAGCAAGTAGGATGGACGCTTGTAGAGATGCTGCTGAGGTTTTCAATAATAATTTTGCCATTCACTCAGACTCTCCGGTAACACCACTTTCTCCTTTGGTGACAGCCTGGTGTGCAGTTAATCGAAGAACAGAAAAAGGTCGAGTTTTAGGATCCACTCAACAAATTGACATAAAAAAGGCTCTATATTGTATTACTCTAGGCGCAGCCTATGTGTTAAAACTAGAGCGAGAAATAGGCTCTATTGAAGTAGGAAAAAAAGCTGATTTTTGTATTCTTGATCGTGATCCTACGGAACAAGAGCCAACCAAGTTAAATCAAATAAAAGTAACTGATACCGTATTTTTAGGCGTCCCAACTTCGAGGTTGGAGCCAATTCACTCACTTTAAAATAAAATTGCTAGGAACAAGAACCCGTAAAATATTCAGCTCCAAGCTCATCATTATTATTTCTAGTGGCTAAGGCAATAACAAACGTTTTGGCCTTGCGCTGATAACTAAAGATTATAGTAGATGCTCTAGCCTTAACAAAATGGCTATTAGCATCTATAATCGCTAAGCTATGAGGTTTTTGATTATTGATTATTAAATCCAAGGTTTCTAATTCTTGATTTATTATTATTAACATCTTGCCGTCATTTTCAACAAATCCACAGTTTAGTTGTATCTCTTTAGCCTGAAGCTTAGCCGTAAAGAGTAAAAGCAAGAAAAAAGATAAAAAAATTCGCATGCCTAATAAACCACCCTAGATTCAATCTTAATCATAGTACATTCCGGAAAGGTAGTTCAACAGAATTTATAAACTCTAGTTGATCATAAAAACATCATACCTGGTCGACTTACCTAAAATTTGGTGAGACGCTTTTATGTCACTTTGACTTGTTTCAGTATACTTAGGTAACTTTAACACAACTCTTTTTTTTGCTACCTCTAGAGCTACTTTTAATAATTCTAAGTGATCTAAGTCATCACCTACAATTTGACGCACCAATCGCATTTCTAGATTGACTAAAGCACTTTTTTTTCTAGGTGGATGCATTGGGTCAATGAATATAACATCAGGCGAAAGATTTTTTAACAATATCCTAGAATCTCCAAAAAATAATGTCATCCTTTTGATAACTTCACCTATTTCACCACCGGCTTCCAACCCCTCCTTCATTCCAGTTTCAAGAAGTTGATGCATATAATTAGAACGTTCAATTAATGTGACCTTTGCGCCCAAAGATGCTAGAAGAAAAGCATCCTTACCCAAACCAGCAGTTGTATCCACGATGTTGAGCATTTTTTTACCTTTTAGTCCAATGGCTCTAGCTAAATCTTGGTTTCGTCCCCCGCCAAACTTAAATCGATGCAGCACTGAACCATCAGTAAAACTACATCTAAGCTTTCCATAATCTTTATTTTCTTTGTTTGAGGGCATTGATACCTTTCCGTAGTAATCGGATCTAGAAGTGATAATTAAATAAAAACATAAATGTTAATACTCAATAACACTAGGGAAACATTACCTAATATAACTTTATAATGAACGAATAAAAATATTAATTAAGGGGGTGCCCATGGTAATGATTTGGAGGGTAATTTACCATGGGCTATGTTCATAAATTTGGAGCACAGGATTTGGGAGAGAAACCATGGCTACACCAAAATGAACTACTCGACAAGCTGTGATCAATATCAAGAAACATGCAAAATGAACTAAAATTATGTACGTGATATTAACAAGTGCCAAACTTCGTATACTTTTTACCTATGCAAAATATATGCCCTAAATTTGCAAAAAGATTATAACGTGGTGCATTTATTGTGCATTTGGTTTTTTTTGTTCGACATTCAGCAAAACTGATCCATAGTGATTATAGTAGAAAAAAGAGGGATTATGGCTTTTATCGTATTAGTTGATGATGATATTTCTGTACTAACACCACTAACTGAGCAGTTGGAGAGTGAGGGGTACAAGGTACAAGCTTTTCAATCTAGTATTGATGCAAAAGAATTTTTTAGAAAAAATAGCCCTGACCTAGCAATTTTTGATATCAAAATGCCCCAACTTAACGGATATCAACTACTAAAGGAAGTAAGGTTAAACAATCCAACACTGCCTATTATTTTTCTTTCTTCCAAAATAGAAGAACAAGATGAATTGATTGGTTTCACTTTAGGAGCAGATGACTATATAACAAAACCTTTTAGTAAATATCTTTTACTAGCACGGGTAACTGCAGTGCTTAGGAGGCATCAAACTAAAATTGTACCAAAAATTGAAAAAATAATAAAAGCCGATGCTCTAGAAATTGACCAAGAACGCCATCTCGTGACATGGAAAGAAATCCCGGTAGACTTAACGGTAACAGAAAGTATGCTCTTAGTGTCTCTCGCCATAAGGCCGGGGATGGTAAAAAATCGATCCCAATTAATGGATGCTGCTTACGATGGAACGATATATGTTAGTGATAGAACCATCGATAGTCACATACGAAATATTAGAAATAAATTAAAAGCAGCTGATAGTGCTTGTGACATTATTTTAACGGTTCATGGTTTGGGTTACAAACTCAACATCTAACATGCATAATAGTATATTAACAAAAATATTTATTCTAATTTTTGGTTTTAATATCTTATTAATATCTTTTTTAATTGCAACAGAAGATACAGCAGAAGTTGAAATAAATCAGCGAAAAGAACTGTTAAACGAACGCTCATATTTAATAGCAGAGATTATTAGACCTATCTTAGAAAACCTCAATCAAGACAACGATTCAAAAGGCCTAAAAATATTGAGACGGCTACAACCTTTACCCTTAGCCATCCACAAAAACCTCATCATAAGACCCTATAAAGCTGGGCGCCTAGTAGAACTCCCAACACCGCTCTTTGATGGTTCTGAACCAAATCTTATATCTGAAATCATGGTTGTACCTCTATTTGAAGACCGTCTTACCGAAACTTTCGACAAGAGTATCCAATCTGAGATACTCAATATTGTGTTCTGGTTTGGTAAAATATTTTTTGATCAAAAGATACTAACCCAAAAAATTGAAGTCGAAAGAACAAGGACTGATCCTTTGGAGCATGTAATACCATATGGTAAAGATATGTATGAGATACGTCTAATAGTACCTTTCAAAATTACCGGTGAGACAGTCGCGACAATAGATTTAATCGACCACTATAATCTAAAGGAGTCTTACTTAAAACGAAACTCATGGCGCCTCTTTGTTCTGTTTACAATTAGTGGTCTAACCATAATTTTTGGGTTAATTTTAGCATTCTCGATAGCTCTACCACTAAGGCGTTTATCCAAAAAACTAAATCGAAGTATCAGTAAAAAAAGTGTTTCAGAGGACTTATTTAATTTTAAGGTTCGAGGCCTAGAAGGTCGAGGAGACGAAGTCGGTTTAATGTATCAAAACTTGCTAATACTTAATGATAAGTTAGCGAATTTATTTTCAGACAAAGAAGTGTTCGCAGCCGATATATCCCACGAATTAAAAAACCCATTAGCCTCAATCATAGCCAACTTAGAAAATATTCCACCCATGTCAGACCTATCGACAAGAAATGCACTAGATACAATCGCTAAGCAAGCTGATCGTATGAACCGTTTAATCTCTGAAATTTCTGACTCTGCACTGGTAGACGCAGAATTAGTACAAACAAAATGGCATCGCTTCGATTTATCCGTTTTGATCAGTGACATTGTTGTCAATATGACCGAAAACTCTAATGCAGTTCATGTGGTTTTAGATGCTAAAATTAACCCACGGATAAAATTTCTAGGATTATCGGATAGAATCGCTCAAGTTGCAGTCAACCTGATCGAAAACGCGATTACGTTCAGTCCTGTTGGAAGTAAAGTCAATATTATATTAAAAAAATCATTTAGAAACGTCATTGAACTGATAATAGAAGACTCCGGACCTGGCGTTCCCAGCACTGAGTCGGAAAAAATATTTGAAAGATTTTATACTAATAGAGCGGGCGAGAGTTTTAAAAAAAACAGCTCAGGTTTAGGCCTTTATATTTGCAAACAAATTGTTGAAGCACATAATGGAAGCATACGAATTGAGAGATCAAAAAAGCTTAGTGGAGCACGTTTTACCGTTAGGTTCCAAGTATAGAAACCCTTAACTTGATTCCGAATAGGAGATTGTAACAAGAAAAGTAAATAACTTATTGTAAGTATTCCTTTTTAAACTCAGTTACATATCAAAAAGATCTGGAAATATATTCTGACATTGTGTTTACTAAACCTTTTATTTATCCATTACTTTAATCCTTAAGTGTTTAATAAAGTTACAGCAGAGGTCGCTATGGATAAAAATAACAGAATTCCCGCCGCTATAATAGGACTAGGGCGCTGGGGGCAGAACTTGGTTGATAGTACGCTTTCCGATCCTAAAAATAAATTATGTTTTACGCATGCGATGACTCGAACTCCCAATAAGGTAATAGATTATTGTGATCGGAATAAATTAATTTTGATAGATAGTTTTGCTGATATTATAAGAGAAAAGTCAATTCAAGCAGTTGTGCTGGCCACACCTCACAGTCAGCATTCAGATCAAGTCATCGCTGCCGCAAAAGCTGGGAAGCATGTGTTCGTCGAGAAACCTTTTACTTTGTCTCTAGCAGATGGTTTAGCAGCAGTAGAAGCCTGCAAGGCAGCAAAAGTAAATTTAGCTGTAGGCTTTAATAGACGTTTTCTACCAGCCTATAATGAATTAAAGGCACTCTTAAATGATGGCAGGTTAGGGACTCCTTTACATATCGAAGGTAATTTTTCTGGATCCTTTGGAAATAATTACACTAAGGATATGTGGCGGGGTTCAGTCACTGAAAATCCTGCAGGTGGTATGGGTGCTATGGGTATTCATATTTTAGATTTAATGATTGATCTTTTGGGGAAGGTTAAAACAGTTACAACCAACAGTAGCCGCAGAGTAGTTAATACCCCCGTACATGATACAACTACAACCCAAATTGAATTTAACTCTGGCGCTACCGCAAATTTAACAACCATGACGGCGACTTCTTCAACCTGGAAGCTTCATTTATTCGGTTCATTGGGATCTGCGTATCTACCCAACCAACATAAACTTGAGTTCACAAAAATCGATAATATTACAGAAACAACCGAGTTCGAGTTTATAGACACTTTGGCCTTAGAATTAAATTCATTTGCTGAAACGATACTAGGAGAAACGGATTTCCCTGTGAAAATTTCAGAAGCCCTTGCTGGCGTTTCAGCCATGGAGGCTATAGGGAAATCAGCGGAGAGCGGCCTAAAGGTTAAGGTAGATACAGGTTTTTAAAGTTTTAAAAGTACTCTTCAAGCCTTTAGAGCCTTAAATGCTGACTTACGGTTGGGATAACAAGTTGTACAAATCTCACAAACTCGGCCATCACATCCTCTCGCAGTACAATATTGTCGCCCATAAAAAATAATCTGAAGATGGAGTTTATTCCAAGAAGCTCTAGGGAAAATATTTTTTAAATCACGCTCCGTAACCTGCACGTTTTTACCGTCTGTCAGCCCCCATCGCTGGGCAAGCCGGTGAATATGGGTATCAATAGGAAAAGCCGGTTGTCCAAAGCCCTGAGAAATAACGACACTTGCAGTCTTATGCCCAACTCCAGGTAAACTTTCCAAGGCTGGCAAATCTGACGGGACGTTACCATCGTATTTATCTACTAATATTTTAGAAAGATTAGATATTGCTTTTGATTTTTGCGGTGCTAAACCACAAGGCCTTATAACACTATAGATATTTTCCAAGGGTATATGCTGCATGTCAAACGGATTATCTGCAAGAGTAAACAGTTCAGGCGTTACTTTATTCACTCTTTCATCTGTACATTGGGCACTAAGTAGTACAGCTACCAAAAGCTCATAATGGTCCTTGTGATTTAGAGGCACAGGGGTTTTGGGGTAGAGTTGCTCCAATTTATTGAGGATAAATTTTGCACGATCTTTCTTTAGCATATTGAAACACCCTTAAATAAGATTAATTATTCAGTTAGATGTACATTGAACAATCTTTTAATCAAAGAAGTAAAGATTCATATTATACACAAAAGTAGTAGAAATATAAATTTTTTAAACGCATTTCCAGTTTCCTCAACTTCTACGATCTCTGATATTTTTTCTTTTTCAGTAATTGGTTCTTTATCTGGCATGCCACCAGCAACCGTATAACTAGCAAATAGGCAAAATAATATCGCCATAAAAACCCTCTTCATAAATAAAGTCCTTCTTATAATTATAATGCTTAAGAGCTAAAACGAAATGTTGCATTATTAATGTTTCAGATGTGAAAATAGTAATGAAATATTTGCAAAATCTGTGATATCCCTAATATAAATACGTACGGTTAGCTCGAGGGGCTGATTAAATTTAATATTATTGCATGCTCTGTAAAAGTGTCGGTATTGACTGTTTGGGGTGGTTGAAGTTAAAGAACTTAATCGTGGACGCATAGCTCAGCTGGATAGAGCAACTGCCTTCTAAGCAGTAGGTCGCAGGTTCGAATCCTGCTGCGTTCACCATAAGTTAAAAAATAAGTTTTCACTTTTCAAAATTTAATAGAATAATCCAATAAAGGTTTATTGACTTGCTTATATTAGGTCGCATATCGTCAGATCATTCTGAAGGGTATAAAAATGTGTGGAATCGTTGGCCTTTTCTTAAAGGATAGTAGCTTACACCCGGAATTGGGGTCCCTGTTGTCAAGTATGCTAATCACTATGACTGAAAGGGGTCCAGATAGTGCGGGTATTGCAATATATAACTCAGTTGCCGACAGTAAAATAAAAATAACGATTCAATCTATAAACCCTAATGTAGATTTTTCTTTGATTAATAGTAATTTGTCTTCACTTATAAACACACCGGTTTCGATCAGCATAAAAGATACTCACGCTGTGCTTAAATTCGAAAGAGATAAAACAGTGGAAGTCCGTAAAGCTTTGGCAACCCTATGCAAAGATGTGAAAATTATGAGCGTTGGGGAAAAAATAGAGATTTTCAAAGAGGTAGGCCTACCGACCGATGTCGCAGATCGGTTTGCGATTTCTAAAATGTCTGGAAGTCATGGCATTGGTCACACTCGTATGGCTACAGAGTCAGTAGTTACAACAATGGGAGCACACCCATTTTCTACTGGAGACGATCAATGTTTAGTACATAATGGATCCTTAAGTAATCATAACTCTCTTAGAAGATCACTCAAAAAAGAAGGCATCTTATTTGAAACAGAAAATGATACTGAGGTTGGAGCTGCATATATTTCTAACAAGATTAATAAAGGGAGCAGTCTAAAAGAGGCCCTAGAAAATTGTTTAATTGACCTTGATGGTTTCTTTACATTTTTAGTAGGGACAAAGGATGGGTTTGGGGTTGTTCGAGATCCCATTGCATGCAAACCAGCTATCATGGCCGAGACAGATCAGTACGTAGCGTTCGGTTCAGAGTATAGAGCGTTAGCCAGTCTACCTAGTATCGAATGTGCAAAAGTATGGGAACCAGAACCAGCAACTGTTTATTTTTGGAGTCATTAAATGCAGATTTGTGATTTAAAAGAAATAAGCATTAGAGATTTGAACTCTAAACTTCAGAACCAAAACCCGAAAACTAATCAAGTTAAATGGGAAATCCAAAATCCAAAAGGAGGCCACGCTCTCGCAGTCGGAATAGACGCCCAAATCGAGGTTATAATTAAAGGCTCTACAGGGTATTACTTGGGTGGTATGAATCAAAAAGCAAAGATAGTTGTTAATGGCTCAGTTGGTCCTGGCGTGGGTGAAAATATGATGTCAGGTTCGATCCTTGTTGAAGGCGATGCAAGTCAATATGCCGGAGCAACCGGGCATGGCGGTTTATTAGTGATAAAAGGAAATGCATCATCAAGATGTGGAATATCTATGAAAGGGATCGATATAGTTGTTTCCGGAAGTGTTGGGCATATGAGCGGGTTTATGGCGCAATCTGGAAATTTGGTTGTCTGTGGTGATGCTGGCGATGCCTTCGGCGATTCATTATACGAGGCAAAATTATTTGTAAGGGGTGAGGTGCAGTCTCTCGGAGCTGATTGTGTAGAAAAAGATATGCGAAAAGAGCATATCGATATTCTAGAGAAATTACTTTTAGAGTCCGGCTCAGATGCTAAAGCAAGAGAGTTTAGACGTTACGGTTCAGCTAGAAAATTATATAATTTTAATATCGATAATGCATATTGAGGGATCCTAATAATGCCAAAAAGTAAAAACGATACCCCACGAACAGAGCCCGTAAAGTCATCCTCGTTTACAGACTCAATCAATTCTGAAATCCGTCGTGCGGCAGCTACAGGTATCTATGATATACGTGGTGGCGGGGCAAAACGTAGAGTTCCGCATTTTGAAGATCTCCTTTTTCTTGGTGCATCAATCTCTCGCTATCCGCTGGAGGGCTATCGAGAAAAATGTGATACAAATGTTGTTTTGGGAAGTAGGTTTGCGGAAAATCCTATCCAACTTGAAATACCCATAACCATCGCTGGTATGAGCTTCGGAGCTCTTTCAGGAAATGCAAAAGAAGCATTAGGGCGCGGAGCTACATTGGCAGGTACATCTACTACAACTGGAGATGGAGGGATGACGCTTGAGGAAAGAGAGCATTCGAGAAAACTTGTATATCAATACTTACCTTCTCGATATGGAATGAACCCAGTTGATCTCCGAAAAGCAGATGCCATCGAAATCGTCGTTGGGCAAGGAGCTAAGCCTGGCGGAGGGGGTATGCTTTTAGGTCAAAAAATTAGTGATCGGGTCGCCGAAATGAGAAACTTACCAAAGGGCATTGATCAAAGGTCATCATGCCGACACCCTGATTGGACTGGTCCTGATGACTTAGAAATAAAAATATTAGAGTTGAGAGAAATTACAGCTTGGCGCGTACCAATATATTTAAAAATAGCTGGAGCTCGTCCTTACTTCGATACGACCTTAGCGGTAAAAGCTGGAGCAGATGTTGTCGTGCTTGATGGTATGCAAGGTGGAACTGCAGCTACTCAAGACGTTTTTATTGAACACGTTGGCCTACCGACTTTGGCCTGCATTAGAGAAGCCGTAAGAGCTCTTCAAGACTTAGGGCTTCATCGTAAAGTGCAACTTGTTGTTTCTGGCGGCATTAGAAACGGCGCTGACGTTGCAAAAGCTATAGCTTTGGGAGCAGATGCTGTTTCTATTGGTACAGCCGCTCTGATTGCTCTCGGTGATAATGACCCCAAGTGGGAGCATGAATACAATAAACTAGGGACAACCAGTGGAGCTTACGATGATTGGCATGAGGGGAACGACCCAGCTGGAATTACCACTCAGGATCCAACCCTTATGTCTCGATTAGATCCTATTGAGGGCGGGAGAAAGTTACATAATTATCTTAAAGTTCTAACACTGGAAGCTCAAACTATTGCCAGGGCCTGCGGGAAAAACCATATTCACAACCTCGAACCAGAAGATTTATGTGCAGTTACGCTAGAAGCTGCGGCAATGGCACGGGTTCCTCTTGCAGGCACAGACTGGTGGCCCGGGAAAATTGGACAAGCATATTAAAATTTAATTAATTTATAAAGAAAGGAAAAGAGATGGCTGTTGACCTTAAAAAATTTGCAGAAGACAAAAATGTTAAGTACTTCATGATTTCATATACAGACTTATTTGGTGGACAAAGAGCCAAACTTGTTCCAACTCAAGCTATAAATGAAATGCAGTATGAGGGTGCAGGTTTTGCCGGGTTTTCTACTTATTTAGATTTAACTCCAGCTCATCCAGATATGTTAGCAATACCGGACACTAATGCAGTCATACAACTTCCATGGAAACGTGACGTTGCGTGGGTTCCAGGCAATCTTATGATGAACGGAGCAACTGTCGATCAAGCCCCGAGGAATGTTTTGAATACACTTATAAATAGAGCCGCATCTGAGGGTCTGCATGTTAAAACCGGCATAGAAGCAGAGTTTTTCCTGTTAACACAGCAAGGAGACCAAATTTCTGATGACCGAGATACCGCTATCAAACCATGTTATGACCAGCAAGCCATTATGCGTCGTTATGACGTTATAGCGGAGATATGTGATCATATGTTGGAACTTGGTTGGGGACCATACCAGAATGATCATGAAGATGCTAATGGACAATTTGAAATGAACTGGGAATTTGACGATGTATTAAATACCGCAGACAAACATTCGTTCTTCAAATTCATGACTAAGTCTGTAGCTGAAAAACATGGCCTAAAGGCAACTTTCATGCCTAAACCTATAGAAGGTCTTACTGGGAATGGCTGTCATGCCCACATATCAGTATGGGATGCACCCGGCAACGCATCTAAAACTAATATTTTTGCGGACGATACAAAAGAACTTGGTTTATCTGATAAAGGCAGGAATTTTCTTGGTGGTATAATGAAGCATGCATCTGGTATGGCCGCTATTACTAACCCATCGGTAAATAGCTATAAAAGGATTAACGCTCCAAGAACAGCGTCGGGTGCTACCTGGGCACCCAACACCGTAACATGGTCAGGGAATAATAGAACTCACATGGTTAGAGTCCCTGGCCCGGGTCGTTTTGAATTAAGGCTGCCAGATGGCGCTACAAACCCTTACCTCTTGCAAGCCGTAATCTTAGCCGCTGGTTTAAATGGCATCAGACATAACGCCGATCCAGGGAAAAGATATGATATAGACATGTATGCTGATGGTCATAAGATTAAAGGAGCCCCAAAGCTGCCTTTAAACATGCTAGATGCAATCAGAGAATTCGATAAAGACAAAAATTTAAAATCAGCTCTAGGAGAAGAGTTTTCAGCTGCGTACATAAGTCTAAAGTTGAAGGAATGGAATTCATTTACGGCTCACTTTTCTTCTTGGGAGCGTGAAAACACCATTGATATCTAATCCAAGCTCACTTAGTTGGGTAAATATATG
>JBJLGD010000036.1:0-102093 GCA_045565015.1 Paracoccaceae bacterium | reverse complement strand
GGTACTAATAGATGCAGAGG
Organism: Paracoccaceae bacterium; assembly: GCA_045565015.1. GTDB lineage: Bacteria > Pseudomonadota > Alphaproteobacteria > Rhodobacterales > Rhodobacteraceae. Next base: position 102,073 of record JBJLGD010000036.1, on the reverse strand, counting down.
GTATCGTTTTGGGTCGCTTGGCATCATTAGTGGCCTCTCGTCTTAGAGGAAAACATAAGTCTACTTTTACACCTCACATGGACACAGGTGATAATGTAATTATTATTAATGCTCAAAAAATTCAATTGACGGGTAATAAACGAAACAAGCCTAATTACTGGCATACTGGCCATCCTGGCGGAATAAAATCTCGTACAAATCAGGAAATATTAGATGGAAAAAATCCTGAACGAGTGGTAACTCAAGCTGTAAAGCGTATGCTACCTGGTGGCCCTTTATCAAGGCAACAGATGACAAACCTTCGTGTATACCCTGGGAATGATCATCCACATGAGGCACAATCACCTGAGATTTTAGATGTTGCTTCAAAAAATAAAAAAAACACGCGGAGTGAATAATAATGGCTGAAGAAATAAAAACATTAAATGAGTTAGGTGATGCCGGTTTAGTAGAAAAAACTGAAACAGAAGAAGGCTTACCAGTTCAGCGCGTAGCGGTTCGAGATAATCTCGGTAGGTCATATGCAACTGGTAAAAGGAAAGACGCTGTTGCACGTGTTTGGATCAGGCCAGGTTCTGGTAGAGTTCTAGTTAATGGAAAAGAGATGATTGAATATTTTGCAAGGCCGGTCCTTCAGATGATACTCAGACAGCCATTTACGATTGCAGGGGTAGACGGACAGTTTGACGTTACAGCAACGGTAAAAGGTGGCGGTCTGTCAGGGCAGGCTGGAGCAGTGAAACATGGTATTTCAAAAGCATTGCAGATTTATGATCCAGCGTTGCGTGGCGCACTAAAAGCTGCTGGGTTCCTTACTCGAGATAGCCGAGTTGTGGAGAGAAAGAAATATGGTAGAGCTAAAGCTCGAAAAAGTTTCCAGTTCTCAAAGCGATAATTTACTTATTACAATATATTTAATTAAAAAAAGCACTTATGAAGATATGTGCTTTTTTATTTTACCAAGTTAATATTTAAAAAATTACATAATTGCCAACGTGCAGTCTAAAATTAATTTTGGTTACTTAATCCCAGAAATCGATGCAAAGGCGACCGGTACCTCATTAGCTATAAATGCAAATTTCGCTACTGGTAAGTTCAAATCCCATTGCGGATTATAATCAATAAAGAAAAGAGACCAATTAGCGTTTGAATTTCATATGACATGATTGGCAAGTACTACCAAGATTATTTGTTAATTGTTTGATATCAGATATACTTTTGGCCTCAGCTGCAGCTATTAGAGCTCTTGTGGCAGTTGTATTTTCTGAAATTTTTAATTTAAACGAATTGAAATCTAGCCAAATATTTTCACTGGCGTTTGTATTCCCTTGGCCACTACCTTTTGGAAAGTACTCTGACATAATGATTGACCATTTTTCAATTACCCTAGCATTTTTGATAATATTTTCAAAATCTTTGCTTCTAATACTTTTGGTTATTGCTCTAAGAGCGATACTATTATCCCTAAAGGCATTTTTACGTTCCTGGATTATATCCGCTTGAGCGGAAGTTCCCAAAAGCATTACTAGAATTAACAAAATAGTTTTTTTATTTAAAAAAAATAGTTAAGTTCATAAGAATAAATTCTCCTCAGTATGAAAAGTTAAAAAGCATTTAAAATTAAATTTAAGTCAAAATAAAAGAAATAAAAAAACATAAGTGCTATCATTAGTAGTGTAAATGAAGAGAATATTGTTACGCCGCCTTTCTTTCCTGTTGTCGTTTCGACATACATTACGAGAAGTAATAATACTGTGGCGATTATATTCATCAAGCCGAACGCAAACATAGTAATCATTAAAGGAAAACAGCATCTCAAACTAGCAATTCCAAAACTTGTTCCTGAAGTTGTTAACCTGTTATTACAGCAAGGTCTGAAATCAATGTTATTATACAGCAATTTTAAGTTGTAAAGATTCTTAGTTTTATGTTTGGATAACTGATAAATTGCTACAGTGGTTAGAAGAGCTGCAGCTAGAAATTTATCCGACATCACCATATGCCCATCGATAAAATCGAGCATCCTCAGAGCCCATTGCGTGATAACAGCAACTAAGGCAAATGCAAGCCAGACAAATACAAAACCGAAGATAAAGCGCAGAGAATTAGTATTCGTAGAACCTTTAGCTTTTATAAAGGGATAAATGCAAGGCAGCATCATAGCAAAAATCATACCAGTCCACATCATAAAAGCTTTAATAAAATCGTTAATCTGCCAGTTTAACTCTGTAGTCGTACAAAATGAAAGTGAGGATTCAAAACTAAATGGGTCTTTAAAAAGATAATATTTCATTGAGGCAAGGATTTGCATTCCAGGACCTGCATCAAGGAAGCTTCCCAGTGAGTCGACCGTAAGAACTTGAAGTATCGAGTAGGTCCAACCAGAAATTATTAATAATAAAATTATTGTAACTGCTGTAAAGTTTGTAGCGACCGCTTGTTTAGAGCTTGGGTTCGTAATGCTCATCGTGACTTACCTTTGTCTATCAAATCTTGTGCATTAGAAAGAGAAAAAGGGTTTATGTATAAATCATTATGTGACTCGACGCCAACGTCTAAAATACAGTCTTCTTGAGGGCGGGCAACGCACAGCAACACGTAGCCTTCTTGTGATTGACGTTTATTTATCGCGGTACCGTTAGGTTGTTTGACTTTACCAGAAATCAGTTTCGCAGCACAAGTTATGCAACCTCCGTATCTACATGCGACTGGTAACGTGCATCCATTTTTTTCAGAAATATCCAAAATAGCTTCATTCTGAGATACATAGAAAGTATAATTTTTTCTGTTACGAAAAGTAACCTTATGTTGTTTTTTATCCATTAGAAAAATTAAGGGACGCATTTGCGTCCCTTAATCTATTAAACCCATATATCCGAAGAACAGTCTCCGCCAGGGTATCTCGTCTCGTGTGCTCGAGCGGGGCCGTGAGGTTCTTTAGCAAAATCCACCATGAAATCTTCACGTATCTTCATTCCACCGTTTTCTATATCACAGTCAACTATCAGCATCATTCCGCCATTTTCTTTCATACTTGGATAGAATTGATTGTCCCAAGTTGAAAATAAGGAAGTAGTTACAAATAAGCGCTTACCATCTAAGGATAATTGGATCATTTGAGGGGCACCATCAACTGTTCGTCCATTCACAGTATCTGCTTTTCCTAACATTCCGCCTAACCAAACTTGTCCAGTTAATTTTGGATTTGATGGATCTGAAATATCGTATTGCCTCAGATCACCGTGAAGCCAATTTGAGAAGTATAAATACTTGTCATCCATTGATATTAGGATATCTGTAATTAGCCCGGGCATCGGTACTGGTAATATACCGTTATCAATTGACTCCACATCGATAACTTTTTCAATTTGGAGTTCACCAGCGTCATCTTTGTACCAGTGAAAGATATTTGAACTCAATGTTGCCCCTACAAAGCCATGGGTTGAATCTGGATTGTGATGGAAGCGTGCCTCGAGAGGTATCATTCCTTCTTCACCCAAATCTACAGACTTTTCAATTTTTCTATTCTTAAAATCCCAGAAGTGAATATGACGCCCATAATTACCTTTAGCTACATCCTCTAGATCGAACCCAGGCATAAAGGTGTTTGGAGCAGCCCATTCAGTAGACACCATCATATTATGACGAGGCTGATACCAGAAGTCATAGCTAAAATTCATGCCTGTTGTATCTGCTTCCCAGCGCCCCATTATTTCAAAATCTTTATTTAGGTGAAGATAACCACCAGGTGCATTTCCATCAGCGTCCCCGAGCATCGATACTATAATATCAGCCCCTAAACAGTGAACGGTATGAGGTCCGGATAAGTTTGTCTTAGCTTTAATTTCCTCTCCGTCTATTGTTTTAAAGAGCGTAGGCGCACGTGGATCAGTCGCTGTATCAACAATATAGAAGTTCGAGGTTCTAACACCAGGAATTATCAGATACTTACGCTCCATATCGCCATCGTTATTGCATGAAGAACAGGCATTCCAGCCCATATGATGTAACTCATCTCCAGCAACTCCAAGTTCAGTACGATGTATCACCTCACCATATGTTGAGCTAGTCTCATCAACATCAATAGTTGCAAGGTAATCTGGTTTTTCAATCCCAGTACCGGTATAGATGCATATAGTATACACAATTTTTTCTCTAGGTGCTTTGATTGCCTCCTGTGGGGATGCATACCCTGGTCCAGCGCAACACGCGCCATTTTCATTTGACATTATTTTTCCTCCCTGAAAATATATAAATAACTTCAACCTGAAACTTCGGAAAGACAAACGAATATTAATGACTCTATAGATAAATATTATTTAATCTATACTTATAATAAATAACTATTTTCGTTGTATAAGTTATTTTTTTAATTTGAGTCCCAAGATTTTCTTGCCATTTTATGTTAGTGATGATTAGTTTTTAAAAATTATTTTATTTGGGAGATTAAAATGAGAACTCGCGCAGCTGTAGCTATGGAAGCAGGAAAACCACTTGAAGTTATGGAAGTCAATCTTGAAGGGCCCAAGCTGGGTGAGGTTTTAGTAGAGATCAAGGCAACTGGAATATGCCATACTGATGAGTTTACTTTATCTGGTGATGATCCAGAGGGACTTTTTCCAGCGATCCTAGGTCATGAGGGCGCTGGGGTGGTTGTCGAAGTTGGTGCTGGAGTTAAGTCTTTAAAAGCTGGTGATCATGTCATCCCATTGTATACAGCTGAATGTAGAGAATGTGAATATTGCTTGAACCCTAAAACTAATTTGTGCCAAGCTGTACGGAGTACCCAAGGACAAGGTGTAATGCCTGATGGAACCAGTAGGTTCTCAATGCTTAATGGGACTCCCATTCTTCATTACATGGGTTGTTCTACCTTTTCAAATTATACAGTACTGCCTGAGGTTGCGCTTGCAAAAGTTAGAAAAGATGCTCCTTTTGACAAAATTTGCTATATTGGATGTGGTGTAACTACTGGAATAGGGGCCGTAATTAATACAGCAAAAGTAGAGATTGGTTCGACGGCGATTGTTTTTGGACTTGGTGGAATTGGTTTGAATGTTGTACAGGGTTTAAGGCTAGCTGGTGCTGATCAAATTGTAGGGGTTGATCTGAATGATAGTAAGTCTGACATGGCTACTAAGTTTGGAATGACAGATTTTGTGAACCCATCAAAGATTGAGGGAGACTTGGTAGCACATCTTGTCGATCTTACAAATGGTGGTGGTGACTACACATTTGACGCTACAGGCAATGTAGGAGTTATGCGGACGGCACTTGAAAGTGCTCATAAGGGCTGGGGTGAGAGTGTGATTATCGGTGTAGCTCCTGCTGGGGCAGAGATTTCGACAAGGCCGTTCCAATTAGTTACTGGTAGAGTATGGCGTGGAACAGCATTTGGAGGAGCAAGAGGTCGAACAGACGTTCCCAAAATTGTTGATTGGTATATGGACGGAAAAATTGAGATAGATCCCATGATTACGCATACAATGCCGCTAGAGGATATAAATAAAGGATTTGATTTAATGCATGAGGGTAAATCAATTAGGGCAGTAGTAGAATTTTAAATGGCTAAACTTGAGAAACCAGAGGTATTTAGTTACTTTGATGAAACTACTAATGCGGCGTGTTATATCCTGAAAGATCCTTCGTCCAATTCATGTGCAGTTATAGATTCAATATTGGACTTTGACTTGGCCGCTGGGCGTGTAACGACAAAACATGCAGATATGTTAATTAGAGATATTCAAACAAAGGGGCTTGATTTAGAATGGATAATTGAAACACATGTGCACGCCGATCATTTGTCCGCTGCACCCTATTTGGCGCAACAGCTTGGTGGGAAAATAGCGATTGGTTCAAATATTGGAACTGTTCAAGAGGTCTTTGGAAAAATTTTCAATGCTGGAACAGAATTTCAAATGGATGGAAGCCAATTTGACAGACTATTTTCTGATAATGACAATTTTAAAATTGGAAGTTTAGATGTGAAGGTTATCCATACCCCAGGGCATACACCTGCTTGCGTAACTTATATTGTTGGTGACTCAGCATTCATCGGAGATACACTTTTTATGCCAGATTTTGGAACCGCCAGAGCTGATTTTCCTGGTGGTTCTGCCGTTGATCTATACAATTCGATTCAAAAAATTCTATCTTTGCCAGATCAAACTAGATTATTCTTATGTCATGATTACAAGGCGCCTGGTCGAGAAAATTTTGCTTGGGAGACTACAGTAAAAGAACAAAAAGAAACTAACGTACACGTAGGTGGTGGAAAATCAAAAAAAGACTTTGTAGATTTTAGAACCAAAAGAGATTCCCAGCTATCGATGCCAAAGTTAATAATACCATCTATTCAGACTAATATGCGGGCTGGCAACCTACCGCCTGCCGAGGATGATGGAACACAGTTTTTAAAAATTCCAATAAATAAACTTTAATATTTCAAAAAAAAGGTACCATTAAAGTGCAAGAAATTTCTAAAAATATTTGTTTTGAAGGAGTGCAAGGAGTTTATTCACATTCTTCAACATCGTGCGATTGCGAAATGGTTTTTGGATTATATTTACCGCCTCAGGCAAAATCTAGTAATGTTCCAGCCATTTGGTTTCTTTCTGGGCTGACCTGCACTCATGAGAATGCTATGATTAAAGCTGGAGTTCAAGGTTGGGCTGCTAAATATGGTGTGGCGATTATTTTCCCTGATACTTCGCCGAGGGGTCCAAATATACCAGATGATGAAGCTTACGACTTAGGGCAGGGGGCAGGTTTTTATGTTGATGCGGTTGTGGCGCCTTGGTCTAAGAATTATAATATGTGGACCTATATTACATCAGAACTTCAGGAATTAGTTGCAAAGAAATTCTCTATCGATACTAACAGACAGGCTATTATGGGGCATTCTATGGGCGGTCATGGGGCTTTAAATATGGCAATGCATTTACCCGATCTTTACAAGTCAGTTTCAGCCTTCTCACCGATTTGTAACCCGACAAAATCTGAGTGGGGCATAAAGCAATTTTCGTCTTATCTTGGTTCGAACGAGAGTAAATGGGAGAATTACGATAGCTCAATTCTAATGCAGAATAAAGGTTACAAAAATAAAGTTTTAATTGATCAAGGCGAAGACGATAATTTTCATGATTTACTTAAATTAGATTCTATGAAGGCGGCAATGGAATCTCGGGGACAATTGTTCGATGTTCGAATTCAGCCAGGTTACGACCATAGTTACTTCTTTATTCAGAGCTTTATTGAGGACCATATAAAGCATCATGCAGATATTTTATAAAATATTTAAAACTTGCAAACTTTTATGAATTAAAAAAAGTTTGTCTATGAGCAACTTAATATTCGTTTGTAAAGCGCCTGATTGATGTAAAAACTTTAGCTATTAATTAAGTTGGCTTAGGGGGGCTAAAATGACAAAAATTCATGAAGTTTTAATAGTGGGTGGAGGAGCTGGCGGTTTAGCATCTGCCGCAAGCTTGAGAAAACGAGACTCTAAATTAGATATAACTGTTATTGAGCCAGCAGAAAAACATTATTATCAACCCGGTTGGACAATGGTGGGAGCAGGTGTATTCGATAAAGAAGATACAGAACGCACTATGGACTCTGTTTGGCCTGCGGGGATCAATAGAATAAAAGATGAAGTAGTATCTTTTGATCCTGATAATTCATCACTTACTTTAAAGTCTGGGAAAGAATTGACTTATAAGGTTTTAATTGTTGCGCCTGGGTTAAAACTTGATTGGGGAGCAATTGAGGGCTTAGAGGAATCCCTTGGTGCAAATGGGGTAACTTCTAATTATAGGTATGATTTAGCTCCTTACACGTGGGAGTTAGTTAAGAGTATGTCTGGTAAAAATGCTATTTTCACTCAACCGCCCATGCCTATAAAATGCGCTGGTGCGCCTCAGAAAGCAATGTATCTTTCCTGTGATGAGTGGATGAAAAAAAATATTCTTAAAGATATAAACGTAGCTTTTTGTAATGCTGGTCCGGTTCTATTTGGATGCGCGGCTTATGTTCCTGCATTAATGGAGTATGTAAAAAAATATTCCATTAATCTTGATTTTGGCCATAACTTAGTAAAAATAGATGGAAAGTCAAAAAAAGCTTGGTTTACAGTGGCCAAAGAAGGTGCTGAACCTGAAACTGTTGAACGTAGTTTTGATATGATTCATGTATGTCCCCCACAATGCGCGCCGGACTTTATAAAAGAAAGCCCATTAAGTAATGATGCGGGCTGGGTGGATGTAGATCCCGCAAGCTTACAGCATACAAAGTATAAAAATATTTATGGTCTTGGTGATGTTTGTTCAACATCTAACGCAAAAACAGTAGCGGCGGCACGAAAACAGGCCCCAATTGTAGCTCAAAATGTTATATCAACTCTTAATGAAACTGTGCCTAAAATAGAATATAACGGATATGGGTCTTGTCCGCTAACCGTTGAAAAAGGAAAAATAATTTTAGCTGAATTTGGATATGGCGGTAAGGTTATGCCGACTTTTAATTGGGACTCGACAAAACCACGACGTCTAGCGTGGATATTGAAGAAATCTATATTACCGACTGTTTATTGGAGTTTGATGCTTAAGGGAAGAGAATGGCTTACAAAGTAAAAAAATTTTAGAGTTAATTTGGTAAGTGTACATAACTGACTCTACTATCTTTTTACGGCGATATTGTAGAATTTGTTTGCTATTTTGTGAACGGCCATTACATCCTCACGGGTAGTTTCAAACGTTCCTATTGAAACTCGAATTACAAAATTTTTGTCAATTATTGTTTGCGTTAAATAGCACTCCCCATCCGCATTAATAAGATTTAGAAGCTTTTTTGTGTTTTCATTATCTTTTTCAGTGCCCCCTGACAGACAGAACGTAAACATGCCAAACGGACTCGTAGTAATAACATCAAACTTTGGGTTATTTTTAAAGGACTGCTCTAGCTCTTTGGACCATGTGATATGGTTTCTTATCATACTTTTTAAGCCGTTTAGCCCATAGGCACGTATTAAAAACCAAATTTTTAATGCTCTGAAGCGTCTTCCTAACGGTATCGTCCATTCATTGTAATTTGTTACGTCTTCAGCATCTAATGTTTCTAAGTACGCGGGTCTTAACCCTAAAGTATTAATTTGTGGCGTTGGATCTTTTAGGAACTGTATTGAGCAATCAAATTGAGCGCCCAACCATTTATGAGGATTGAATACAATTGAATCTGCTAGATCAACACCTTCCCAGAGGTAACGCATTTCTGGACAAATCATAGCTGATCCTGCCCATGCCGCATCTATATGTGTATAAAGATTGTACTCTTTGGCTAACTCTAGAAGGGGTAAGACTTCATCTGAAGAGCCAATTGACGTACCTCCAACGCTTAAAATTAATCCAACTGGCTGATACCCTAATTCGAGATCTTCATCTATTCGACTTTTAAGTGCTTTTTTATCAATTGATAAGTTACTATCTAATTTTATTTTTATTAAATTATTCTCTCCAATGCCGGAAAGCCTGATAGCCTTCTCTACAGAGCTATGTGCATTAATCGAGGCATAAACTCTTAATTTTTTTGAGTTATACAAACCTTCTTTTAACCCCTGAAAGTTCAGCGCTTTCTCTCTCATTGTCAGCGTTGCAGATAAATTTGCTGTTGTTGCGGTATCGTGTATTGTTCCTCTGAAACCTTTTTTAAGGCCTAGGGCTTGTCTTAACCAGTCGATTACGACTGTTTCCATTTCTGTTGCTGCAGGAGATGTTTGCCAAAGCATAGCCTGGGCTCCCATAGCGTTTACCAGACTTTCAGCAAATATTGAGGCGGGAGCTGCATTAGCTGGAAAGTATGCGAAAAACTTTGGATGCTGCCAATGAGTCATTGCATCTGGAACGATTTCTTTGAAATCAGTAAATATTTTTTCCATTGGCTCAGCATTTTCTGGAGGTTCTGTAGTTAATTTTTTTGTAAATTCTCCTGGAGAAATATCGGGCCTAACAGGACGTTTTGATAAGCTTGAATAATATGAATCAACCCATTTAGCTGATTCTGTTAGCCAGTACCGTAAATCACTATACTTCATATTATTCTTTCCTAAATTATTTAAAAAAAAGGTTTTTAAACACACGTTAATTGTATAACTTTATCCATTAAAAGTTGTATATCTACAATGGTTAATGAAAGGTTAAGGGTTTTTAATGTCTAATGAAAAGTTTTTTGAGTGGAGTGGGGCGGTAACTGCAATTTTGTACTCTCTTTTAGTAGCCAGTAACACTGGATTAGAATTTGTTGGTTTTTTGTTACTTTTTATTTCAGCAGGATTAATAGGGTGGTGGTCTTATATTGGACAACATCGAGGAATCCTATTTCTTCAGCTATTTTACGCCACCGCAGGAGTAATAGGAATGTTAAGATGGTATTAGATATGATTTTTAGTCAGTTTCGTTTCTGTCGTTAAGGGCTTTATAAGCGGCCGTAAAACCTTTTAACGATAAGGTAGCCTTAACCTCAAAATCTGGATTCCTAGCAGAAACTAAATATGCGTGAGCAAATTTGCCTTTTTTTAGAGACTTTATTTCATCCTCTGTGAAGCCAATTCTCGCAATACATCCAGATAATGTGCAAAACGAAAATTCGTAAACTTTTCTAACGCCTTCATCTATTGAGAATACGAGACCACTTGTTAAGAGAGTTTCAAGCGGGGTCATTAGTGATCCACCCATAAAAGCAACTGACTTTTGATCTAAATTAAAAATATGGATTTCAGCTACAGGATTGGAGTTTTCGTCGTACAGTTGTTGATATAACTGACAAGGATCAGGGGAATTTTCCGGAGCTTTTATACATTTTATAGACCAGTCGTCATGTTGAGATACATAATAAGGATCGCCTAAATCTATTTTTTCTTGTGCATTTGATGTTAAGGTTAACGGTGATAATGTTAACAGAAGTTTGATTAAAATACTTGTCGAAATTAATTTTTTTAAATAAATCATTTTTCCCCATGCTAATTAAGTAAATCACTTCGATATTATATAGTAGTTATTCTCTATTAGTAATAATTACGAAGAATTTTATTTAGAAAAAATATTGGAATCAATCCGGCAAAAATTATCATTAACGCTGGCAGAGAAGCCTCGTTCATAAGTTCATCATGAGCAAACTGATAGGTTTGAGTTGCTAGAGTGTCAAAGTTAAATGGTCGGAGAAGTAAAGTCATTGGTAATTCTTTCATAATATCTACGAATACAAGAACTCCACCGGCAAGTATAGAAGGTCTGATAAGAGGTATTGTAATAGAAGTAATGGTACCAAAAAAACTCATCCCGAGAGTTCTACTCGCCCATATTAGATTTGGTGAGGTTTTATCTAATCCCGAGAGAGTCGACCCATATCCGACAGCTAAAAATCGAGTTAAATAAGCAAATATCAAAACCGAAAGAGTGCCGCTTATGTAGAAATTATTGAATTTACTTCCCATCGTTACTATTTCGATGAGTTGATCTAAGTAGCCCACAAATATTATTATGCCTATAGCTAAAATAGTACCAGGAAATGCGTACCCTGTTGCAGAAAGTTTAGATATATTTTGTAAGTTTTTATCACCTGATGTTTTTGCTACTGAAGCACAAGTAGCTCCAACAATTATGACTAAAATAGAACCAACAAGGGATACAAAAAGAGTATTTTTAAGCACTACTAGGTTTTCAAAAATATTATTGATAGTTGCGGAATTTATAACATTTATTATCAAAATTGTTATCGGAATAAAGAAACCAAAACATACTGGAACAACGCAGATCAATGGATATAATATACAATCAAAGCCCTTTACCTTAATCGCATTTGATGAACGCTGTTTCTTACTAGTATCATTAAACCGCCTTCCTGATCGCGATATCATTTCAAGAACTAATAGTAAAATCACAAAAATAAAGCTAAAAGTTGCTAGCTGAGCTGCGGCAGTAATACTATTCATACCTATCCAAACATTGAATATACCCAACGTAAGAGTTTCAAGAGAGAAATATTCAACGGTACCAAAATCCGAAATAACTTCCATACATACTAATGCTACACCTGCAGAAATAGCTGGTCGTGCAAGTGGTAGGCTCAACCCCCAGAATGTACTTTTGTTATACATGCTTGAAACTTCTAAAAGACTTTCTGGTACTTGTCGAAAAGCTGTTCTTGAGAGTAAGTAGATGTATGGGTAAAGAACTGAAGATAATACAAAAATAGCACCACCAAGAGATCGAATTTCAGGAAAAAAATAGTCTGACGGACTACTCCATCCCATAAAAGATCTTAATTGGACTTGTAAGGGACCAGCATATTCAAAGAAGTCAGTATAAGCATATGCTACCAAGTACGCTGGACACGCTGCAGGTAGGATCATCATTAAATCAATAATATTTGAAAATCTAAATTTGTATCTTGCAATAATCCACGCTGCCGTTATTCCAAAAATTGCGGATAAAATAGTTACTCCTAGCATTAACAAGACTGTATTAGTTACGTACTTAGGTAGGACCGTCGATATTAAATGTAACCAAAGCCCATCTGTATTTCCAAAACTTATAAAAAACAAAAATAGAATTGGAGAAATTAGAATAATAGAAATCGTATAAACTATTATTCTCCAAATGGTTAATGATGAGACTATTGAAGGCATTTTTAGCCGTTAATTACGTTAGCTTTAATTTCATGGAGCCTTATTCAACACCTTCAACTATTAATAAGTCCGTGCTTGAACCATCTTCTCTGACTAACTTCGCAGCGGTATACTCGTCAGACTCGTAAAAAGTTTTAGCCATTTCCACGCTTGGGAATTCAAGCATAACAACCAAACCTGTCAAATCACCTTCTCTACGATCTGGGCTCGGGTTCCTTACAAGTAATTTTCCGCCATACTGACTTATAACAGGACTAGACATAGCCTTAAACTTTTCAAATATTTCTTTATCATGGACTCTAATGTTAGCTATTAAGTAACCTTTTGCCATTTTCTTTACCCCCATAATTAGGATTTAAATATTATCCTTTAAAGCTAGAAAATACAATAACTTACCAACCAACTCTGTCTATTATTTTCTGGGCCTCTCTTGAAAGTTTTGCAATCATTAATATTGGAAGTTGATCTTCACGAAACTTACCCCATGACTGCAGCTCATCAGTTGCACTAACACCTGGGTTCACTGGGTATTCAAAATTTATGTCACCATAAAGTTTTTGTGCTATCGAGTCGGTTAAGAATTCGAGTAATAAAATAGCTTCTTTTTTATTTTTTGAGAACTTTGCAACACCACCACCAGAAATATTAATATGAGCTCCACGTTCATTTAATCCTTGATTGGGGAAAATGAGATTGAGAGTTTCTGCCCATTTTCGCTGCTCCGTATCTTCAGAATACTTTAGTTTTCCAAAATAATAATTATTTATTATGGCAATGTCGCATTGACCTTGGTAAATAGCTTTCACTTGAGCTCTATCATTTCCTTGTGGACGTCTAGCTAAATTTGAAACTAATCCTTTTGCCCATTCCTCAGCTTTTTTTGCTCCATGCTCTGCAATTATTGATGCAAGTAAGGCTCTATTATAAACATGGCTACCTGGCCGACTACAAATTTTATTCTTCCAACGAGGATTTGAGAGGTCTTCTATATTATTGATAGAGCCTGCTGGAACTCTTTCTTTTGAGGTAACAATTATGCGTGCACGTTTGGATAGGCCAAACCAAGTGTTGTCATTACTTTTTAGATGAGTTGGTATATATTTATCTAATTTTTCAGATTCTATGGATGCTAATAAGTCCATGTCTCGATAGATATATAACCGCCCTATATCAACGGTCAATACTAAGTCAGCTGGACTATTTTTACCCTCTGCTTTTAATCTTTGGGCTAAACCTTTTGTTGAATAAACAACATTAGTCTTTATACCCGTGCTCTCAGTGAATTTCTCTAAAAATGGATTTATTAAAAATGGTTGACGATGGGAATATATATTAACCTCGGCAGCGGACGCAAAATTTGAAAATAACCAATATAATATGACTAATAATAACTTAAATTTTAACATTTCTTTTATCCTTGTTCTTTTTAATTAAAACCCCAAGTGGTTTTTGCCATAACTTCAAAAGATTATTAACCAAACTAATTATCCCTAAATAAGATTTTAACGTAGTGATTTTTGTAATTCTAATTATTTCAATTATCGGTAAAATATAAATTGCAAACAGAGTATGATTATTTGATTTTTCATCATTGTCTAACCCTAATACTAATTTTTCAGTATCGGTAGATTGATGTAGAGATTTAAACATCCAATCCCATATTGCCAGTGTGGCTCCAAAATTTTTATCGTGATGCTCTTCAGCAATAGAATGGTGCAATTGGTGCTGTGCTGGTGATATCAGTATATATTCTAACCAAGCCCAGTACCTTATCCCTATGTGAGAATGACGTAAATTAGCCCCAGCGACATTAAAAATGAATATTACAACGTTAACCCCAAGTACTGTTGCTAATGTGACCTTATCTCCAAACAAAAAGAAAAATACAGAGATAGCAGTACCTTGAGTAAAGGCACTTCTAAGTGAAAACACTATCCCTTCGAGTGGATGTGTTCTGTAAATAGTCAAAGGGGTTAACTCTGTAGCAGAATGATGAACTTTGTGAAGTGCCCAGAGCATAGGAAATTTATGCATCCACCGATGAACAAAATATTTGGTAAGGTCATCGAGTAAAAAAATAGTCAACGTAAATAGGGCCACTACAGCTAATTTTGGTATATCTTGAAAAATAGCTAAATTTAACCATGTTAGTTTGTGCAAAGAGTGAAAAATAACTGTAGCTATTACGAGTTGTGTTATAAGCATTGGTGAAATAAAAAGAGTAAAAATTCTATTGAAGAAAAAAACTAAATAGTCACTTCTCGACGATTTTGAAAAAAATATGCGTTTATCAAATATTTTACGTAAAGCCGCGATAGGGCTAAGTTTTTTGGCGTAAATCAACCACACAAATGCTATTAAAAGAGAAGCTAAGATGTAGCCTAAGAAAATTCTCTTTTTGGGATCAATAAAATGCTCAAATATGCTTAAAAAAAATTCCATCATTTTTACCCACTTACTTTCTAATTTGTGGTGGGTTAGCCCAAATGTAGTTATACAGTTTGGGCTAACCGAGTTTTAGTTAGTCGTTCTCAGCGCTACTTGCGCTCCCCAATGAGCCAGCTAAGGCCGCTAGACCTTCAGTTTGATCGTTGGCACGCGCTTCTACCCCAAAGGCATCAATCATCAATTTCTGAACTTTAAGCATATGAAGTTTATATTCCCCCCATGACATTGCTTCATCCTTTATGAAATCACCTGCTGAATCTACTCCAGTTACTTGTGATGCATTAAGTAAGACTGGTCCAAAGCCTATCATTCTGTTCATTTTAACAGCAGTTTCACCTAAGTTTATTTTCCCACACTGTATGGCCATTGCGAAACCTTTAAGTTCTCCCCAATGCTTACCATAAGTAGCAAAAGCTTTTTCCGGGTCACCGTTTGCCTCAAGTATCTCTTCTAGTTTTACGATATCCTTATAAACTGATCCAGCGTACTTAAATATCGATTCTGCGATGACTTTTTCCCAGTTACTAGAAATGACAGCAGCGTAATCCACTAGTTGGGCTCTTTGTGTGTCTGTTAGGTTCTCTCCATTTGCCGAAGTTATCAACTTTCGACCATCAACAAAGGCCTGGGTTACGGTATTTAAATAGTTTGTCTTACCACCCTTATCATAGCTTGACGCGTAATAAGCATGAGCAAAAGTCATTTCAGTTTTTAGATCTACTTCTCCATCACTATTAAAGTCTGCCGCTGCAAAGTTTTTCATTTTAGCTACGTCATAGTTCTCTTTAGCGCTAAGGTGCATCGCATGAGCGGCAGCTCCCCAATAACCAAAGCCCTCATCCCAAACGTGTTCTTTGCCAGTATAGTATGCTCCATCCTTGTATGGTTTCCCATTTGGCTTTGAATCTGCTGCGAGTTTTTCATCTAAGTAGCCGTCTACAGCTTGATTATAAAATACGGCACCCATCGCAAATTTAGAAATTAACTGCGGATAATTATATCCGGTATTTGGATCAAAACCTCCCTTTGCTGACGCTGCTTTTTTAATCATATGTTCTAAAACTTCTGCACCGGTCATTTGACCAGGCCAGCCATTCACAACACCTTTATAAGATTTACCTGATAAGTTCTTTCCTGAAGAAATACTGTTAACAAGAGTTTGTTTTAGTTTAAAGCCATCTTTTGAAACTGGTGAGATAATAGCTTTATTTTTTTTTGAACCTGCGAAATATGCCATCATTTCCGCCTCTAGGGCTGGATTATCTTCCCCTGTGCCAGTACCAGCTAATTTTTTTAAGCTATCGTGAAGTACATGTCGGGCCATTTGACCTGTGTAAGACACTGAATTTGTTTTATCTCCGGAGTATCCCTTGAGAGTTATTGGGAATGGACCATAAACGTGTCCGTCCGCACTTGCTATTGAAATTGAAAGCGTAGGTACCGAAGCAGCAACTATCGCTCCCAGTAAACCTTTCTTAATTTGTGTAAAATTCATTTTCTAATCCTTGATAATTTACGTGGTAATATGGTGGCGTATTGAGGCTTCCATATTGAAACGCTTTATCAAGATATATATAATCCTGTCAATCCTGATTATTTTAATCAGGTTTATTAGAAATAGATATAATTCATAATGACTGTTTAGCCTTTTTAACCTTTCTCCATAAACTGTTTTTTTTGACTTCAGATAAGGTTTCCAACTCTGTTTTGTCGTTATTGGCAATTATTTCAATCGCTTCAAACCTCTCAACAAACTTTGCATTTGATTTGTATAGGGCCTCTTCGGGATCTATATTTAAGTGTCTAGCAAGATTAACGACTGTGAAAAGTATATCTCCCAACTCCTCAGTTGTTTCGTTTGTTGTTTTAGCTTGTTTGAGCTCATCTACTTCCTCAGATAATTTAAGAAAAATTTTACCCATATCTTTCCAGTCGAAACCTTTCTTAGAGGCTCGTTGTTGGATTTTTATGCTACGCTTAAGGGCTGGCAGAGAATTTGGAATATCATCAAAAGTTTTCTTTTTGTCTGATTTCTGTCGCTCTTTATATTTTATATCTTCCCATTCTAATCTCTGTTCTTCCAATGTCCGCTGAGGGACGTTGCTGTCAAAGACATGTGGATGTCTATCAATCATTTTCTGATTAACTTTATATATTAAACTACTCATATCAAACAACTTTAATTCTGATGCTATTTGAGTGTGGAAAATGATTTGCAATAAGAGATCTCCTAATTCTTTTTCAAGTTCGCTCCAGTTTTCATTGAGTATAGCCTCTAAAACTTCATAAGCTTCCTCGATAACAAAGGGTGCTAAGGATTTAAAAGTTTGCTCTTTGTCCCAAGGACACCCAGATTCAGGGTTTCTTAATTTAGCCACAGTATCGCATAGCTTAGCTAAGTTTTTATTTAATAATTTTGGATTTTGCATTTAATTAATTTTTTGAAAACCTTTTCTAATAGATTAATCAACATAATGCCGGTTAGTGTAAAGTAGTGGATTTCCCTGATTAACTTTCAACGCCTGAACTTCACCCAGAATGATATGATGTGAACCAGTCAGGTCATATGATAAGAGATTGCAATCAAAAGAAACCAGTGATTGCGATAGAACCGGTGCTCCAGTTGTCAAAACTTCAAAAGTTGAAACTCCGAACTTATTTGATTTATGATCAATAGATTTGCGAGCAAAAGTATCAGCAATTTCGCGTTGGTTATTTTTTAATGAGTTAATACAGAAGCATTTATTTTTTATTAGGATTGGCGCGGCGGATGATTCCTGATGTAAGCAACAAAGCATTACCGGCTTATTGCTATCAACTGTTACACTAGTTACCGCAGATACAGTGACGCCAGCTTTACCAAATACACCATCTGTCGTAACGATATGTACTGACGATACAAGTTTGCTCATTGCGTCAAGGAATTCTGTCTGTAGACTCATAATATACTTTCAGTTTTCATCGTTGCTTAAACACTTTTCGTATATGGGTTTAAGTAAAATACATCAATCTCTTTTAATTCCATATTATTATAACTATAGAAGCATGGATAACTTTTTAAATTTTATGTAAGGGTTTATTATGAACTTTTCAGTCGCAATTTTGGGAGCATCCGGTTACACAGGCGCAGAATTAGTGCGACTAATTCAAAATCATCCGAACATGACTATCAGCGCTTTGAGTGCTGATCGAAAAGCGGGATCTCAGCTAATTGATGTGTTTCCGCATCTCGATTATCCAGACCTACCCTCTTTAGTTAAGATTGAGGAAATTGATTTTTCTGATATTGACATATGTTTTTGTGCACTTCCGCATAAAACTTCCCAAGAAGTTATCGTTAATCTACCTAAAAGTTTAAAAATTATTGATTTAAGCGCAGACTTTAGACTTAAGGACCCAGCTGCATACGAAAAGTGGTATGGCTCAACTCATATAGCCAAAGAGTTACAGAAAGAGTTTGTATATGGGCTTACAGAATTTTACCGAGAGGAAATTAAATCAAGTCGCTTAGTGGCTGGTACAGGTTGCAACGCCGCTGCTGGCCAATATGCTTTAAGACCATTAATATCTTCAAAGGCAATAAACTTTGACAACATAATAATAGACTTAAAAGCTGGGGTCAGTGGAGCAGGCCGAGCACTAAAAGAAAATCTCCTGCATGCAGAGCTTTCAGAGGGCGTACAACCCTATGCAATAGGGGGTACGCATAGGCATTTAGCAGAATTCGATCAAGAGTTCTCAGAACTAGCTTCAGAACAGGTTATTGTGCAATTTACACCCCACTTATTACCCATTAATCGTGGAGTTCTAGCGACTATTTATGTACAGGGTAATCCGCAAGAAGTTCATTCAATTCTTCTGGATACATATTTAAATGAGTATTTTGTGAAAGTCCTTCCAAACATTGGTGATTTTCCTTCTACACAACATGTTAGGGGTTCAAATTTTGTTAATATTGGTGTTTCAGGAGACAGAGAAAGCAGCAGATCAATAATCATCGTAGCTTTAGATAACTTAACGAAGGGTTCCTCCGGACAAGCCATACAGAATGCTAATTTGATGTTAGGTATGGACGAGAAACTGGGTTTAGATATAGTTCCTCTTTTCCCGTGATCCAAATACTATGAAAAATCTTAAGAAGAAAAGACGGATCCAGATAATTATAATTCTGATTATTTCATTAGCTATATCTTCCATTTTGATAGGATATGGTTTGAGAGATGGTATTAGTTATTTTAAGTCGCCTACCGACTTAACTAATAATCCACCTAGCTCTACTAAATTAATAAGAATTGGAGGTTTAGTAGAAGTAGGATCTTTATTAATTAATAGTAACGGGGGTATAAACTTCAAAGTCACCGATGGAAATAAAAGTGTTTTAGTATCGTACAGTGGTATCCTTCCTGACTTGTTTTCCGAGGGACAGGGAATGATAGGTAAAGGTTATTTTAAGAGTAATTTATTTGTAGCTAAGGAAATTCTAGCGAAACATGATGAAAAATATATGCCGATCGAAGTTATTGATGTATTAAAAGAGCAGGGCGTATTTAAGTCAACCACTGTAAGTGATTAATAATAATCTCTCAACTTTATCTAAAGGAATTAAAAGCCTATGGAATATCAGACATTAGAATTAAATATAAAAAATAATTTAGCGGTAGTGGTTTTATCTAGACCAGACGTCTTCAATAGCATGGATGCTTTATTGAGAGCCGAATTAACAGCTGTCGTTAAATATGCTGAAAATAATTCTCGATGTATTGTGATAACTGGTTCTAAAAAGATTTTCTGTTCAGGACAAGATTTAGGGTCTGATTCAAAGCTATCAAATTTAAATTTAGAGAGAACACTTAGAGAAGAATATGAACCTTTATTGAGAACTATTTATAATTGTAAAGTCCCAACAATCGCCGCTGTAAATGGTTCAGCTGCTGGTGCAGGAGCTAGTTTAGCTTTTTGTACTGATATAGTTATTGCCACGGAGTCATCTTTCTTCTCTCAAACACTTAATCAGGTGGGATTAATCGCAGACTCCGGATTTTCTTATTCTGTACCAAAAAATATAGGCTTAGTGAGAGCTCTAGGAGCATCATTTTTTGGTGATAAAATCTCTGCACGTGAAGCTCAAGACATTGGTATGATTTGGAGATGTGTGAGGGACAAAGATTTTGAAGAGTTTTGGAAAGGAAAAGCGCATTATCTAGCAATGGGTCCGACACAAGCGTTTATTAGGACCAGGGCGGCTCTAAGAGAAAGTTTTAAGAATTCATTCGAAGAACAGATTAAACTCGAAGCAAAGCTTCAGGGAGAATGCGGTCATACATATGATTTTAAAGAAGGCGTTCTTGCATTTTTAGAAAACCGTAGTGCAGGATTTGAGGGCAGATAATTTTTACCTATCTTCTATTTTCACATACTCACGAGTAGTTTTACCGACATAGAGCTGTCTGGGTCGTCCAATTTTCATTTTAGGATCTGCAACCATTTCCTTCCATTGAGAAATCCATCCAACCGTTCTAGACACAGCAAATATGGGTGTGAACATTGATGTTGGAAACCCCATTGCTTCTAAAATAATCCCTGAATAAAAATCAACATTAGGGAACAACTTCTTTTCAATAAAATAATCATCAGCTAAAGCCGTTTCTTCAAGTTTTTTTGCTACCTGAAGAATTTTATTATTTTCTATTCCCAGGAGGTTTAATACTTCATCAGCAGATTCTTTAAGCACATTAGCTCTAGGATCAAAATTCTTGTATACTCTGTGACCAAAACCCATTAACCGAAAAGGATCATCTTTATCTTTGGCTTTCTCTATAAATTCGGGTATTTTTTCGACAGTTCCTATTTCTGTAAGCATTTCTAAACATGCCTGATTTGCTCCCCCATGGGCAGGGCCCCAAAGACAGGCAATACCCGCAGCGATACAGGCGAACGGGTTCGCCCCAGAAGAAGATGCAAGCCTTACAGTCGAAGTTGATGCATTTTGTTCGTGATCTGCGTGGAGAGTGAATATTCTATCCATAGCACGTGACAATATTGGGTTAACCTCGTAATCCTCGGCCGGTACAGCAAAACACATTCTCAAAAAATTAGCTGAGTAATCTAGATCATTTCTTGGATAAACAAAGGGTTGGCCAGTTTTATATTTAAAAGCCATTGCGGCAATTGTTGGCATCTTAGCAATCAAACGAATGGAGGCTACCTCCCGCTGCCAATGATCGTTGACATCTAAGGAGTCATGGTAGAAAGCGGACATCGCTCCCACTACTCCAGTCATCACAGCCATAGGGTGAGCATCTCTTCTAAAACCTCTGAAGAAGTTCATCATCTGTTCGTGCAACATCGTGTGACGGGTAACTCGATTTTCAAAATCTGCAAGCTCTGTAAACGAGGGTAATTCTCCGTACAATAATAGATAACAAACTTCTAAGAAGTGAGATTGTGATGATAGTTGATCAATTGGATAACCTCTATGAAGTAGTTCTCCTTTTTCGCCATCAATAAAAGTGATTGTACTGTCGCAAGCAGCTGTAGAAGTAAATCCTGGGTCATAAGTAAAAATGTCAGCCTCAGCATAAAGTCTGCTGATATCAATTACATCTGGTCCAGCAGTTGGGGTATGCATTGGTAATTCAACTTCTTTGTTACCAAATGTTAATTTAGCTGTCTTTTGCGACATATTTTTTCCTTTATTTTCAAACGTCTTTATTAAATTAGATAGCTATCTGAGTTGGAAGCTATTGGAAATATTTTATAGTTTCTTACTTTCTTCAATCCTAGAAAGTGTTTCTTCTCGTCCAAGGACATTCATTATGTCAATAACGCTTGGAGATTTGGCTTTTCCAAGTAGCGCTCCCTTAATCGGTTTCGCTAGTTCTCCAAATTTTATCTGGTTATCTTCGGCAAACTTTATTAAAAGCTTTTCTATTTTATCACGGCTCCAAATAACACTTTGTAATTGTAACGTCAAATCTTCTAGAATTTTTCTGTTTGAACGAACTAAACTAGCTAGTATTTCGTCCTCGATTTTGACAGGGTTACTATTAATAATAAACGCTATTTGCTCTTGTAAATCAGAAAAATTCTTAAGTTTAGGTTGAAGAAATTCAAAAGATTTTTCTAGAAGTATTATTTGTTTTTCATTTAGAGGTGTAAAATCATTTTTTTCTAAATAATTTTTAAAATGAAGAATTAAGTTTTCTGGAGTAGCAAGACCCATGTGTTGCTTATTCACATAAATCATTTTCTTTGTATCTAGCTTAGACGGACCTTTTCCAATTTTTTCCAGTTTAAACCATTTTTGGGCTTGGTCTATTGAAAATATTTCTTCATTCCCGTGACTCCATCCTAATCTACACAAATAGTTCAGTAATCCACTTGGTATATAACCCAGTTTTGCAAACTCGTTAATGTTTTGTGCATCGTGACGTTTACTTAATTTTTGACCATCTTCACCATGTATTAAGGGAATATGAGCAAACTTTGGTATTTCCCACCCAAGAGCGTTATATAGTAAAACTTGACGCGCAGCATTTGACAAGTGATCATCCCCTCTGATTATGTGTGTGATCCCCATATCATGATCATCAACGACAACTGCTAACATATAAGTAGGAGTGCCATCTGATCGGAGTAGCACCATGTCATCAAGATCACTATTATTCCATATTACTTTTCCTTGAATTTCGTCATTAATTTCCAATTTGTTTTCATTTGGAGACTTTAACCTTACTGAGTAGGGTAGATCAGGATGATCTTTTGGTTTTTTGTTTCGCCAAGGAGAATTGAAAATTGTGGAAGTCTTCTGTTGTTTCGCCTTTTCTTTAACTTTATTGATTTCGTCTTGGGTCGAAAAACATTTAAAAGCTTTTTCTTCCTCCAATAGTTTTTTAATAATATTTTTATGTCTTTCAACTAATAATCTTTGACTTATTGGGTCACCATCCCAGTCAAGACCAAGCCAACTTAACCCATTTAAAATGGAATTTTTCGCTTTTTCGGTTGATCGATTAATATCTGTATCTTCGATTCTTAAAAGAAATTTTCCATTGTGCTTTCTTGCGTATAACCAATTAAATAATGCTGTTCGAGCACCACCTATATGTAGATCGCCTGTTGGTGATGGCGCAAAGCGAGTTACGACTTGGTGATGATTGTTTGGCATAATAAATTCCGAGATGTAAGTAAGTTAAATAATCTTTTAACACGCAGTTATTGCATATAAAAGTTATTAAAAATTACTCTAAAGGTATATTTTTTACAATACTAAAAGAATTAATACGACCTAATGAGTCCCACTAACCGACCTTGTATATCAATAAGATTATCAGGAATAACTCGAGTTTCATAAGAAGCATTAGCGGGCTCTAAGGCTATTGATCTTCCATGTCGCCTAAACTTTTTTAAAGTTGCTTCTGTATTTTCAATTAGCGCTACAACAATATCACCATTATTCGCAGTTTTCTGCTCTTTTATTATCACAATATCTCCATCATTTATCCCCGCTTCGATCATCGAGTCACCTTTTACCTCTAAAGCATAATGATTATCACTGTTACTAAGCATCTCATGAGGTACCGAGATATGATGCGAAAACTCATTTATTGCTTCAATTGGTGTACCCGCAGCTATTTTACCCATGACTGGCAGTTTAGAAGGCTTTTTAACAAACTCTATTATATTTTTGTTACTTTCAACATGAGGTTTTTTAACGGATAAGCCATTAATACTTTCGTCGTTTTGAATACTGGGAACTTTTAAAATTTCGAGAGCTCGAGCTTTATTAGCCAGTTTCTTTATAAAACCACGTTCCTCAAGAGCAGAAATTAGTCGATGTATACCAGATTTTGAACGTAGATTGAGGGCTTCCTTCATCTCCTCAAAGGAGGGCGAGATACCGTCGGATTTGATACGTTTTTCGATTAACTTCAATAATTCGAACTGTTTTTTGGTTAACACGGGATTTTCTCCACAAATTAGTTCTATCTGTTCCTCTTATGTTCTACATATATTCGCGGTTTGTGTCAATACCGAAAGAACTTAAATTAAAAGAATAATAGGAACAAGCCTGCCTTCTTGGATTGCCTCAGCATATGGCTCTCTTACTACCAGAGCGTTGGATTTAGCTAAAACCGAAAGTAGGGAGCTATCTTGTTTGCAACTAACTTTAATAAGATTACTATCCTCATCAAACTGTCCCCTCATGTAATGTGTTCTCGATCCGTTTTTTGGTATAATATTTGAAAGCTTAGCGTATCGGGTTCGATGGTTATTGGAATTCAACTTTAAGAATTTATTGATAGCGGGCACAATAAAGATTTCAGTACAAACTAGAGCTGATACAGGGTTTCCTGGTAGGCCAATAACGGTACTAGAACCTAACTTTCCAGAAAAAAGTGGTTTCCCAGGACGCATCGACACTTTTGAGAATTTTATTTTAAGGCCTAACTCAAGTAGTACATCTTTTACAATGTCATATTCGCCCACTGATGCACCACCAATAGTCACAATAAAATCAGAAGCCAACGAAATATTTATGATATACCTTAAAGAATCAGGATCATCTTTAGCTATAGGTAGTATTTTAGTATTTGCTCCATTTAACAGAAGTCTTGCAGAAACTCCTACGCTATTTGAACTAACAATTTTTCCCTTTTCAAGCCGCTCACCGGGCATAATGAGTTCATTACCAGTTGTAATGATTGCTACTGTTGGTTTCTTATAAACTGTAACACTACTTATATTCATGGATGCAATTAACGCTAGAGTGGAAGCATCAAGAATAATATTCGGTTCTATACTAGCGCCAGATTGATAGTCACATCCCTGAGGTCGAATGTAGTTGTTAGAATTATCATCAGAAATTATTTTTACTGTTTCGCCTGATCGTTTTATATTTTCTTGAATTACGACTTTTTGAGCGCCTTTTGGTATAGGGGCTCCTGTAAAAATACGAACTGCTTCAGCATTGCCGATCTCTTCATTGAATGTCTTACCTGCGGACGCTTCTCCTATTATCCTATAGTCGGAACCAACCTTCGGCATTTTATCAGAAATAGCATAACCATCCATAGCAGATGATGAAAATGGTGGTTGATTTATTTTAGATTTAACCTTTTGTGCTAGAACCCGACCTACAGCATCAAAAATTGAAATATTCTCTGTTGAAGGTATTGGTAAATCCCTAAGAATACTTTTGATTGCTTCATCTACGCTAATCAATGCTACACCTCAAAACGTCCTGATTTCCCACCATCCTTGAGCTTGAGTTTCATATTTCCGATCACCATACCCTTGTCTATAGATTTAGCCATATCATAGATTGTTAATGCTGTAACAGCCACGCCAGTTAATGCTTCCATTTCGACACCTGTTTGTGCTAGCGTTTTAACTTTCACAGAGATATCTATACATGAAAGTTTTTCATTTACTGTAAGATCTACCGAGACATTGGTTAAGGGTAAGGGATGACACAATGGAACCAGTTCAGAGGTTTTTTTTGCGCCCATTATACCAGCAATACGAGAAATACTTAATACGTCTCCTTTTTTTGTGATCCCAGTTTTGATAATATCCAGGGAAACTTTAGCCATTGATATTGAACCAATAGCAATAGCTGTCCTCGCTGTAGTATCTTTACTAGATACATCAACCAAATGAGCCTCTCCATCAGTATTAAAATGAGTTAAATTTTTACTTTGTTTCATTTAATTAACTTTATTTTTTAAGATGAGTTTTTTAGTTGCTTCTTCTATATTATCTTGTCTCATCAGTGTTTCTCCAATTAGAAAACCTTGAGCGCCACACTTAGACATTCGTTCAAGATCTGCTGAGTCTGTGAGACCGCTTTCCGATATAATTACTTTCCCAGTGGGTATAAGCCTTGCAAGTTTTTCTGTCGTGGCTAAATCTACCTCGAAAGTGTTCAAATTGCGATTATTAATACCTAAAATAGGGGATTTTAGTTTTAACGCTCTTTCTAGTTCGGACTCATTGTGTATTTCAATTAAAACATCAAGATTTAGTTCATACGCCACACTTTCTAGTTCATGAGCCTGCCTATCACTAACTGCGGCCATAATTATCAGTATGCAATCTGCGCCCATTACGCGAGCCTCAAATACCTGATAGGGATCAAACATAAAGTCTTTTCTTAAAATAGGTAAATTGGAAGCTTTTCTTGCAATTGAAACGTACTCCTGTTTACCGCAGAAAGATGGCCCATCGGTGAGCACACTTAAACAAGTAGCACCACCTTTTGTATATTCCTGAGCAATTACTTCAACATTAAATTGGTCTCTAATAAGCCCTTTGGAAGGACTAGCTTTTTTTATTTCTGCAATTACTTTATACATTCCTGAGTTCTTGACAGATAAAGCTTTAACAAAACCTCTAGTATGTTCCGACAAACGAGCCTTTTCTTCGAGCTCCGTTAGGGTAAGTATTTTTTTACTTTTATTTATTTCCTTGAGCTTATAATTTTTAATTTTATTTAGTATAGATGTTTCCATGCCTCATTTTCCTGATGTAATTTTTGCGAGGTCTGTAACTTTTTTCTTAGCGCTCCCATTATCAATGCTTTGTTTTGCTAGTTCGACACCTTCTTTTAAATTAGGAACTGATCCCGCTATTAATAATGCCGCAGCTGAGTTAAATAGAACTGCATCTCGATAGGCAGACTCTGTACCATTTAATAATTCCCTAAATGCGGCCGCATTAGCAGACGGTGATCCACCTTTAATTAGATTGAAGTCATGTTCTATCAAACCAGCATCCGCAGGCTCAATAATAAATTCATTAATTATCCCATTATCTAATTGAACTACCGAAGTTGGACCTGAGATGGAAATCTCGTCAGTACCATCATCACCAAATACTAGCCAAGCTTTTTCTGAACCAACTCTCTTTAAGGTTTCTGCCATAGGTCTTATTAAGCTTTTTTTAAAAGCACCGGTTAGTTGGCGCTTCACTTTGGCGGGGTTGGTTAAGGGTCCTAAGATATTAAAAATAGTGCGCGTCCCTAATTCGGTTCTTACGGGCATTACATGCGCCATAGCCGGGTGGTATAAAGGAGCCATCATGAACGCTATACCTATTTCTTTTAGGGCTTTACTAACGATTTCTTTTTCGGTGAAAACGTTTATCCCCATTTCACTCAAAAGGTCTGCAGATCCAGATTTTGAACTCAAATTCCTATTTCCGTGCTTTGCGACTGTAACACCTGCTCCAGCAACAACAAACGCTGCAGCAGTTGAGATGTTTAAAGTTCCTTTGCCATCACCACCGGTACCCACAATGTCAATTGCGTCAGAGGGGGCAATTACAGGTGTAGCTTTTGCTCTCATTGCCTCGGTTGCTGCTAAGTATTCTTCTAAACTCTCACCTCTTGCTCTAAGCGCTATCAAAAATCCCGCAGTTTGTGCATTGGAGGATTCACCTCTGAACAGCGAGTCGAATGCATCTTTGGCTTCAGTTTGAGATAATGGCTCTAAAATTGCTTTAGGTAAAAGAGATTTAATTATATTACTCATTTTTTTCACCTTCTATTATATCAATAAAATTTTTTAATATTTCGTAACCATTTTCTGATGCGATACTTTCTGGATGAAACTGCAGCCCAAAAATATTTTTTTGTTTATGCTTAACCCCCATAATTGTTCCATCAGGTAGGGACGCTGTTATTGATAAAAAATTATCTGGAAACTCGTTTTTTGAAACTACTAAAGAATGATATCTTGTTGCGTTAAAAGGAGAGTTAATACCCACAAATATATCAGTCTTTTCATGATGAATTTCAGCTATTTTACCATGTGATATTTCGGTATGTTGTATTATTAGGCCTCCAAATGCTTGAGCTATAGATTGATGGCCAAGGCAAATACCAAGTAAGGGTATGTTAGTTTTTGAAATTTGTTTGATTAAACCAACACAGATACCCGCATCGTCAGGTGTACAAGGGCCGGGCCCTATTAGCACTCCAGACGGATTTAAATCTAGCACTGCGTTTACGCTTAATGAGTCGTTCCTAATAACCTTTGCCTCATGCCCTAGTTCTCCAAGGTACTGTACCAAGTTGTAAGTAAAACTGTCATAGTTGTCTATCATCACAATCATTAAGCCACTCCACTGGGAACCTGTTAGTTACTGTACTAGTTTATTTTTCGTTTAACTAGCATCATCCCCACTTGTAAACATTTTTGCTTGGCTTGCCGCTGTACTGATAGCTTTAGATTTATTTACGCTCTCGTCAAATTCAGCGGCAGCATCGCTATCAAATACTACTCCTCCACCCGCTTGTATATATAATTTTTGATCTTTTATAATGGCAGTTCTCAAAGCAATACACATGTCCATATCGCCATTTGATGAAAAATACCCGCATCCGCCGCCGTATATTCCCCGTTTTTCAGGTTCAAGCTCATTTATAATCTCCATTGCGCGAACTTTGGGAGCACCAGAAACTGTTCCAGCCGGCAGGCCAGCTAAAAGCGCCGATAATGCATCCTCACCATCTTTTAAGGTTCCAATTACATTTGACACTATGTGCATTACATGGCTGTATTTTTCGATAATAAATTTTTCTGTTGGTTTTACCGTTCCAAATTGTGCAACTTTTCCAACGTCATTCCTACCTAGGTCAAGAAGCATTAAATGTTCGGCTAACTCTTTTGGATCAGATAAAAGATCTTGTTCATATTTAAAATCTTCTTTGGCTGTCTTACCTCGTGGCCGTGTACCAGCAATAGGTCTTATGGTAATTTCTTTTCCAAAAACTCTAACAAGTATTTCGGGACTTGCCCCAATAATTTGAAACTCTCCCATATTAAAATAAAACATAAATGGAGAAGGATTGGTCCGCCTTAAAGACCGATATAAAGAGAATGGAGGATAGGAAAATTCCTGTGCCCATCTTTGAGACGGTACAACCTGAAATACATCTCCCGCTTTGATATACTCTTTTGCTTTATTGACTGCTTGCATGTATTCAGATCTAGTAAAGTTCGAAATTGGTTTTAAGTCTGTATCGCTTTTTGACAGGTTTCGAGATTCCGAAAGCATAGAGTTTTCCAGTGTTTTTATCGTTTCTTTAACCGTAATACACGCAAGATCATAAACTTCATTAGCGGTCGACGTGTTTGAATGCCAACCAGGACTAACCACCACTACTTCACCTTTCACTCCGTCCAACACTACTATAACAGAGGGCCGCATTAAAATGGAATCAGGGACATTCAAGGGGTCTGGCAGATCATCCGGTATTTCCTCTACGAGTTTAATCATTTCGTAACCCAGATATCCAAAAAGCCCAGCACAAGATGAAGGTAACTCATCAGGTATTTCTATTCTGCTCTCGTGAAGAAGGTTCCTTAAGGAGTCTAGTGGTTTCTCTTCGGTTACCTCGAAACTATTCTGGTTCTTCTTGATTTGCCGGTTTAGATAGGATTTCCCATTCTTACAACGCCAAATCAAATCTGGAGCCATACCGATTATAGAATACCTTCCTCTTACCTCACCTCCCGTAACTGACTCAAGCACAAAGCTATTTGTGGCTGCCTGAGTTAATTTTAGTAACAAAGAAACTGGGGTATCCAGATCTGCCGCTAAACGCGAATATATGATCTGGTTTTTATTCTGTGCGTATTCCTCTGAGAACTCTTCTAAAGTTGGCAGGACCAGCATAATTTACCTAGAATTGTTGATGGATAGAGTTTAGTGCGGCTCTATCTAATTTAAACCCTAATTTGTTTTGAAGAGCCTCTACAAAGTATATAAAAATATCATTCTCAAACTCAATTCTGGTCTGTTTGTTAAGCTGTTCTACGAAGATTTTTGCTTCATTGGAATCTAAATTTGGTAGGTTAACTTTTGTGACTTCAAAAATAACTCCTGTATCACCGTTATCAATATAACCAAGAGTATTTTCGTTAGTATTAAACGCGGCATTAGTTAACTGAAACGAACTATCAGGATTAGTTCCAAGTCGATTCAACACTACTATTTTGGGTGTTTTCGTATCTAAATAGTTCCAATCAGAATTTGGAACAGTTTTTTTAATTATATCATCCGCTAGTTCTTTTAAGTGTGCCTTGAGAGTAAACAATTCCCATTCTTTTAAAACCCTGTCTCTAATATTATCCAGTTTCGGTAGGTAAGAAGGTAAGATTTCATCTAAACGCATAGCCGCGATACTTCCATCGTTAAGATCAAAGAGGGTAGGGTAGTCATCAGATTTAAGTTTTTCTGCTTCAGAAATTAATACGCTATCTCTTAGTTGATGATCAAAACTAGAGTGGAAAGAAACAGACTTTAATTCGAACTCTGTTTCTTTTACTAGATCCTCTAAACTGGCGCCACCAACTAACAAATCTTCGTATAAGTCTTTCTTATTTATTATAAGTTTTTTTGACTTGTCGGTAAGAACACTCTCTTCCAGTTCCTCTCGAACGTCTTCAAATGACCTTTTAGTTGAGCTTATTATTTCCACAGTGCGATACAATGCTGGTCCTAAATCAGATTCGATTACTTGGCTAACTTCAAATAAAGGTAATGCAAAAACACTACCCCCTACCTTATCTGAAAGGGTTTCTTTACTGACTAAGCCTAGATTAACATCATTTTTTGTTAACCCTCTTTCTTCAAGAATAGTATCAAATGAAACATCCTGAGCTTTTAAACTAGTTAACGTTCGCTGAGCCGTCGCTGAGTCTTGAAACGCTATCCGTTCAACACGGCGGAACTCTGGACGATTATATATTTTATAATCGGATTCATATCTCTCACTAAGTTCCTGCTCTGATACTTTAACGGTTGTTAGAAGAGATTTAGGAGTTAGAATAGCATAGGTTATTTTTTTGCTCTCTGGCACGGTAAAACGTTCTTCGTTCTCAGAGAGAAAGTTTTTTAGATCGGCATTTGATGGCGAAGGTATATTATTAATCAGATCATTTTTCGTTAAAACAGCTGTCTTTACTATTCTTTCTTCGTTAATATAATTAAATATACTTTCTGCATAAGTATTTGTTTGAAGGCCACCACTAGAAAACCCGTCTTTTAACATATCACGAGTTAGGCCTTCCCTAACGTCTTGTTCGAAGTCCGAAACATTTTTATTTATCTGAGTTAAAACCATGCGGTAAGTATCTTGATTAAAGTTTCCATCTGGCCCTTGGAATTGACTTATTTTATTCAAGTAAACCGCTAACTCTTTATTTCCAACTGAAAGACCTATTTGAGAGGCTTCTACATCAAGTGCGGTCGTCGCAATCAATTTTTCCAAAGCTTGAGCATCAAGCCCTAGTTTTATCGCCTCGGTAGGACTTATAGAGCTCCCAGACTGTTGTTCAAAAGCTGAGATTTCTTGTCGAAGTGTTTCAATGTATCGATTGGCCGAGATTTTTTTGTCTCCAACACTACCTATAACATTTAAAGATCGACCAAAACCACCGATTCCAAAGCCCCCCAAACCAATAATCAATAATAATAAAATTATCCAAATAAAAACTTTTGATGTTTTTGAACCTATAGAAGTAGCCATTTTATTTACCTTAACATTTTAACTAATCAACCAAGTAAACCTTTGTTATCGACTGGGCAAGTGTTAGGGTTGAAAAGATTCTAATCTTTTAAATAAAGTTTTGATTTCTTTAACTGATATATTAGCAAAAGCTATCCTTATGAAACTATCACCATCAGTGTTATCTTTTTCATAAAATAAAGCTCCTGGGACGACCAAGATAGCTATTTTTTTTAACATAAGCTTGGATAAGTTCTTCGAGTCAATATCAAACGGGTGTTCCAGATAGGCAAAATACGCCCCAAGTCCTGACAGATTCCATCCTTTTTTTTGCAGAGGTTTAAAGCATTTAATAAGTTCGTTACGTTTTAAATTTATCGTATTCCGTTGATTTGAAACCCAATTTGATAATTCATTTAACCCATATAAAGCCGCTTGTTGGCCTAATTGACTTGGACAAATAGTAGATGAATCAAGAAATTTCTCCATTTCGGTCAAACGAGTTTTTGACGTTACGACTGCCCCAACACGATGGCCGGTTAAGTGGAATACTTTAGAAAAGGAATATAATAATGTATAGTTATCTTCCCAAGCCTTTTTCGTAAATAAATCATGTGGAGGACTTTGGTTTGGACCAAAATCTTTGTAAGTTTCATCAACAATTAGTTGAATGTTGCGTTTGACGCAGAGTTTAAAAAATTTATGAATTAATGATTTAGGATATATCTTTCCAGTTGGATTATTCGGCGTGACTAGAACTATTGCCTTAGTTTTTTCAGTTATTAAGTTCTCCGCTAATTTGATACAGGGAGTTAAGTTCTTATTGTTTGGTAGCGGGATTGCTTTGATACCAAAAATATCAAGCCACATTTTATGATTAAAATACCAGGGAATTGGTAAAATTATTTCATCACTCTCCTTAGCAAGAGTGGAAATTGTTGCTCCAAAGGCTTGATTGCAGCCTGAGGTGATTGCAACATTATGAAAATCTATAAGGTTTGAGGAATAAAATGACTTTAGATGGTCCCTAAAAGCAATTCTTAAGTCCTTTCTACCAAGTACAGGGCCATAAAAATGAACCGAATTATCTTTTATAATTAATTCACTTAGATGTTTCCTCATGCTCAATGGAGGCGGCGTCGATGGAGCTGCCTGAGATACATCAAGAAGTTTAACACGACGTGATAGCTGTACCTCGTCAAGCCACTCCAAAACTTCTATAATAGGAGGCCTCGTAGTACTTAATATGTTTTTGTTAAAATCATTCATCTATTAAAAAAAGCGTAAATCATGTTTTAGTTAGTTGCCATGAAACGGCTCGACGTACTGAAGTGCCATATCCCACGGAAAAAAGATCCAGGTATCTTGACTTACTTCAGTGATGAATGTGTCCACAAGAGGTCTACCTTTAGCCTTGGCGTAAACGGTTGCATAATGTGCTTTTGGATAGGATTTGCGTACAACATCAAGTGTTTTTCCACTATCTACAAGGTCATCAATAATTATAATCCCTTCTCCATCTTTCATAAGGCTTTCGGACGGTTCTTTAAGTATTTGAGCGTCAGATTGAGACTGGTGATCATAAGACTTAATGGAAATTGTTTCTACTATTCTTATGTCTAATTCTCTAGCGACTATCATCGCTGGTGCCATTCCACCACGAGTTATGGCTACAATACCTTTCCAGTGTCCGTTTTCAGGACCTTTCCCGTCTAATCGCCAAGCCAAGGCTCTCGAGTCCCGATGAATTTGATCCCAACTTATGTGAAATCCTTTTTCGTATGGTAATCTATCTGTCATATTTTCTCTATATCTGGTGCGTCCACCGCTTTCATACCTACAACATGATAACCTGCGTCAACGTGAAGAATTTCTCCCGTTACGGCTGATCCGAGATCAGATAGAAGGTATAATGCTGAATTCCCAACTTCTTCTTGAGTTACTGTTCGTCTCAGCGGAGAGTTGTACTCATTCCATTTCATAATATATCTAAAATCGCCTATCCCAGAAGATGCCAGAGTTTTAATAGTGCCTGCAGAAATAGCATTAACTCTAATCTTATTCTTTCCGAGATCTTCTGCTAAATATTTCACAGATGCCTCCAGAGCAGCTTTAGCAACACCCATAACGTTATAATGAGGCATTACTTTTTCTGCTCCATAATAAGTTAAGGTAAGCGCTGATCCACCATTTAGCATAAGTTTTTCCGCTCTGGCTAAAACGGCAGTAAATGAATAAACTGAAATATCCATAGAGTTTTTAAAATTTTCTTGAGAGGTATCAACATATCGTCCCCGTAGCTCGTTTTTATCTGAGAAACCAATGGCGTGCACTACAAAGTCAATTTGCCCCCATTTTTCAGATAAATATTTAAATAAGTTGTCCAAAGAGGCAGAGGAACCCACATCGCATTCGATAATATGATTTGAGCCTGCTTCTTTAGCCAAAGGCTTAACTCTCTTTAAAAGCTGTTCCCCTTGATAAGAAAATGCTAGCTCTGCGCCCTGATCAGCACACACCTTAGCTATTCCCCAAGCTATAGA
The DNA here is from genome assembly GCA_045565015.1 of Paracoccaceae bacterium. GTDB lineage: Bacteria > Pseudomonadota > Alphaproteobacteria > Rhodobacterales > Rhodobacteraceae. The sequence continues at coordinate 67,887 of JBJLGD010000036.1, read as the reverse complement.
CTTGTCATTTGCGACACCCATAATTAAGCCTCGCTTGCCTTTTAGTAAATTATTAGACATTATTTTCTTTCCAAAGTCCTTTGTGTTTATTACCTATGATAAAGGTCGAGCGGTATCAAGGCGGGAGATTTTGTGTGTACTCAAATATTTTAGTAGTAAATCATTAAGAATATCAATTTAAAAAGGCAATAAATGTTAGATAATGGTAATTTATTTTTAGAAAAAGATCCAATTTCTTTATTTAAGAAGTGGATGGATGAAGCTGTAGAGAAAGAAATTAACGATCCAAACGCTATAGCTTTGTCAACCGTAGATGATTCTGGGTTCCCAAATGTGCGTATGGTTTTATTGAAAGACATCGATGGTGAAGATTTTTTATTTTACACTAATTATGGTAGTGTCAAATCGACTGAAATTTTCGGTTCACAAAAGTTGGCGTTTGTCATTCATTGGAAATCTTTACGTAGGCAAATAAGAGTTCGCGGTTTAGTCGAGAAAGAAGAAGGAAAGCTTGCTGATGACTACTATTCCTCGCGTTCGCTAAAAAGTAGGATTGGGGCTTGGGCTTCCGAGCAATCCAAGCCGATCGAGTCTCGGAAGTTATTGTTAAAATCAGTAGAGAAATTTACCGAGGAGCTAGGTGAGAACCCAAAACGACCTAAATTCTGGGGAGGGTTCCGTATAAAACCAATAGAGATTGAGTTTTGGGCTGACGGCCCTGCTAGGTTGCATGACAGATATAGATGGCACCGCGCGAATCCTAGTTCCGATTGGACGATCACTAGATTGCAACCATAATTTGTTTATATTGATTTCTTAAAAATTTGTTCATTATTATGAATCGAGAGATAATCTAGGGTTTTTATTGAATGCTTAAAAAGGTAAGACTCATCCTATTGTTAAGTGTTACATTATTTTCTTCTGTAAAGTTGGCTTTACCATCTTGTGAGAAGAATAAACTATCAATCATAAGTAATGGATTTAATACGATTTTGATGTTGAGATAGCTAATACTCCAACCAAGAGGGCCGAAGGTTTGATGTATAGAGAGTTCTTGGGCACTAGGAGCGGTATGTTATTTATGTACGATAAACCAGGACAATTAATCTTTTGGATGAAGAATACTCCGCTTTCACTTGATATCATCTTTTTTGATAAAAAGGGCTTAATTAGATCCATTTATGAAAATGCTGAGCCCTTCAGTGACAAACTAATTTTTGGCGGAAACGATTTGATTGGAGCAATTGAGATAAACGGCGGGCTGACGTCTAAGTTAGGTATAGCCGAAGGAGACTCGATCCAAACTAATAGTCTTAATAATAAAACAACCTTATGGCCCTGTACTAAATAACAATTTTTAGTTTTTGGGCTTTCCAATCCTGTCATGTGGCGTTAGAAAGTCTCAAATGTCGGGGCGTGGCGCAGCCTGGTAGCGCACCTGTTTTGGGAACAGGGGGTCGTAAGTTCGAATCTTACCGTCCCGACCAATTTTTTTTAAATTGATTTCTCAAGTTTTTAAATTAGATATTTTTAAACGAATCTTAACTTTTTGGAGGAAATTGTTAAAATACCTCGCTAAGTTTATAATCTAATTAACTTTTTTTTTTTTTAGGAAGCGTTCAGTTTCAATTTTGGTGTTAGGAAAAAAAAATGGTTCAAAAAAAAATCCTTTAGTCAATAAAAAAAATTTTAAAATTAGTAAAAAAATACGTTGACCTTGAGCTCATAAACACGTCAAGTAGTAGTACTCAGCTGGTTGGGCACAAGATGTTGTGTAGCCGGTCAGAGAAGTTACAGTCTCTAATACTATAAAAATATTAAATATAAACGTGTTAGTAACTTTTAGATTGAGTAAAAAAGTAAAATAGGCGTCAGGCAGGAGTTTGAATTCCGCAAGAGGAACACAGGGTTAGGAAATAATGAAATGAAAATACAACGAAAATTAACGCGCGCAGGCAAAGAAACATATTCAGAAATAGAATTCAGCAAGAGAACATCGGAAATTAGAAATCCGGACGGGACAATAGTTTTTAAATTAGAAGATTTAGAAGTACCTGCGTCTTGGAGCCAAGTTGCGGCAGATGTGATAGCGCAAAAATATTTTCGAAAAGCAGGAGTCCCAGTTAAAATCAAAAAAGTAAAAGAAAAAGGAATACCTGATTTTTTACTCAGAAGCACTCCTGATTTGGAAGCATTAAAGAGTATACCCGAGGAATCCAGGTACACAGGAGAAACATCCGCTAAGCAGGTATTCAATCGACTGGCCGGTGCTTGGTGTTACTGGGGCTGGAAGGGTGGATATTTCACCACAGAGGCGGATGCCAAAGCATATATGGATGAAATGCGTGCCATGTTGGCGCTCCAAATGGCTGCACCAAACAGTCCACAATGGTTTAACACAGGACTACATTGGGCGTACGGCATCGATGGGCCAGCACAAGGGCATCATTATGTAGACCACGAAAGCGGGAAACTGACGAAGTCAAAAAGCTCGTATGAGCACCCCCAGCCACATGCTTGTTTTATCCAATCTGTTAGTGATGATTTGGTGAATGACGGTGGAATAATGGATCTTTGGGTTCGGGAAGCGCGTTTATTTAAATATGGTTCTGGAACAGGCACAAATTTCTCATCCTTGAGAGGAGCCGGCGAGAAGCTTTCTGGTGGTGGTATGTCAAGTGGGCTTATGGGTTTTTTGAAAATTGGTGATCGAGCAGCAGGAGCGATTAAGTCCGGCGGAACAACGCGAAGAGCTGCAAAAATGGTCATTGTTGATGCCGATCATCCGGATATTGAAGAGTTTATCAATTGGAAAGTACTTGAAGAGCAAAAAGTGGCTAGTATTGTTGCTGGTTCCAAAATGCATGAAGAGAAGTTAAATATCATTTTTGAGGCAATTAAACAATGGGACGGAGCTCTGGAAGATGCTGTAAGTCCAACAAAGAATCAGAAAGTAAAATCTGCTATTCGAGAAGCAAAGAAGGTTGCGATACCGGAGACATACATAAAACGTGTCCTTGATTATGCAAAACAGGGATATGAAAGTATTGAGTTCTCGGTCTATGATACTGATTGGGACTCTGAGGCTTATAACTCAGTTTCAGGGCAAAATTCAAATAACTCGATAAGAGTTACTGATGCATTTTTGAGGGCAGTCGAGGCTAATGAAGATTGGGAGCTAATAAACAGAAAAGATCAACAGGTTGCAAAAAAAATAAATGCCAGGGAACTTTGGGACAAAATAGGGCATGCAGCCTGGTCCTGTGCTGATCCTGGTATTCAGTATCATGATACAGTCAACGCGTGGCACACCTGTCCTGAAGATGGAGAAATAAGAGGCTCAAATCCATGCTCAGAGTATATGTTTTTGGACGATACCGCATGTAATTTGGCGTCAATGAACTTGTTAACCTTCTACAAGAATAATTCGTTTGATTCTCAGCTTTATATTCATTCTACACGGCTCTGGACGTTGACATTGGAAATATCTGTAATGATGGCACAATTCCCATCTAAAGAAATTGCTCAGAGATCCTATGATTTTAGAACTCTGGGTCTAGGCTATGCCAATATAGGCGGTTTACTTATGAGTATGGGGCTAGGCTATGACAGTAACGAGGGAAGATCACTGTGTGCTGTATTAACAGCATTAATGACAGGTGTATCATATGAGACTTCAGCAGAAATTGCTAAAGAGTTAGGGCCGTTTTCTAAATACAAGAAAAACGCAGAGCATATGCTTAGAGTTATAAGAAATCATAGGAAAGCGGCGTATGGAGAAACGGAAAACTACGAAAGTTTATCAGTTAACCCTGTGGCTTTGGATATATTGTCTTGCCCAGTTCAAGAATTGGTTTCTTTAGCACAGAAGCATTGGGATAATGCTCTAGATCTGGGCGAAAGATTCGGATTCCGTAATGCTCAATCCACAGTTATCGCGCCAACGGGAACCATAGGTTTGGTCATGGATTGTGATACCACAGGTATTGAACCTGATTTTGCGTTAGTGAAGTTTAAAAAGCTTGCGGGTGGAGGCTACTTCAAAATAATAAACAGAAGTGTTCCAGCAGCACTTGAAAAAATGGGTTATCCCTCCTCAGAGATTGAAGAAATAGTATCACACGCGGTCGGTCACGGAACATTGGGAAATTGTCCAGGGATAAATCACAGTTCACTGGTTGGCCATGGATTTGGGTCAACTGAGATTGCAAAAATAGAAGAAGCACTTCCAAGCGCTTTTGACATAAAATTTGTTTTTAACCAATGGACTTTGGGAGAAGAGTTTTGTTCCCAGACACTTGGAATACCACTTTCAGAGTTAAACAACCCGTCTTTTGATATGTTATCTCACTTAGGCTTTTCGAAAGAACAAATTGACTTAGCTAATGACCACGTGTGTGGAACCATGACACTTGAAGGAGCACCACATTTAAAAGAAAAAGATTATAAAATCTTTGATTGCGCTAACCCATGTGGGAAAAAAGGTAAAAGATTTTTGTCGGTTAATAGTCATATATACATGATGGCTGCAGCGCAGTCATTTATATCTGGAGCAATATCGAAGACTATAAATATGCCAAACAATGCTACTATTGAGGAGTGTCAAAAAGCTTACGAATTAAGCTGGACTTTAGGTGTTAAAGCAAACGCTCTCTACAGGGACGGATCAAAGCTTTCGCAACCACTTGCGTCAGCACTAATAGAGGATGATGATAACGCCGCCGAAGTGTTAGAATCTGGAAATCCTCACGAAAAGGCATCAGTGCTAGCGGAAAAGGTTGTTGAAAAAATCTTAGTAAAAGAGTTAAGCACGTCAAACAGAGAGAAGATGCCGCATAGGCGTAAGGGCTACACCCAGAAGGCCACCGTTGGTGGACATAAAGTATATCTTAGAACAGGAGAATATGAAAATGGGGCATTAGGCGAAATATTTATTGATATGCACAAGGAAGGAGCCGGTTTTAGAGCGATGATGAATAACTTTGCAATCGCGGTATCAGTAGGACTCCAGTATGGGGTACCTTTGGAAGAGTTTGTAGATGCGTTTACCTTTACAAAATTTGAACCGGCTGGAATGGTGCAGGGTAACGACTCCATCAAAAATGCTACATCAATTTTGGATTATATCTTTAGAGAGTTAGCTGTTTCCTATTTAGATAGATCGGATCTTGCCCATGTTAAACCTGAGGGAGCTAGTTTTGATGATCTGGGACGGGGTGAAAAGGACGATATTCGTAACATAAATAAAGTATCAGAAGCCAACGAATCTAAATCATTAGCAGTATTAAAACAGATAAGTTCATCCGGATATTTGCGAAAGAGAGTCCCCCATGAACTTCAAGTTCTCCAAGGTGGTCTTAACGTATCTAAAGGAGTAGAGGCACTAGCAGTGGAACCCATATCCAGTAATGAAAACTTCCAGGAAGGACTTGGCATTACTGAAAATTCAAATCCAATGTCAACTGGCTTAGATCAAGTAGCAAAAGCAAAAATGCAGGGTTACGAGGGAGAAGCTTGTGGTGAGTGTGGAAACTACACATTGGTACGTAATGGGACGTGCATGAAATGTAATACGTGCGGTTCTACGTCTGGGTGCAGTTGAAATGTAATGAATAGAGAAAACTTATAGTCCCTGGACAGTTAAATTTTTATCTACGGATAATAAGTTATATGCGTTTCATCTTTTCTAACTCGAGAAAAATCGAGTTAGAAACTACGCTATCCCCAGTTTCTAATGAGAAAATATAGGCCTGAGTTAGAAAAAAAGCTACCTCATTAACGTCTTTTGAGTGATTAGCAGCCAGTCTATAGCAGCTCATTAAGCCTACTTTATTATTGTTAAAATAATGTTCTAGTATCTCGTCGTTGAGATTCTTATTAAAGGACAATAAATTAAGATTCCTTGTAAATTATCAAATTCTCGGCCACCCAAGCATGAAATAAATGCGTTGGACCGTCCATAGTTGGAGAAAATTTACCACCATCAAATCCAAAACAATTCCTACCGTTTTGCATTCCTTCAACAACAAAAATATCCTCTAGAAAAATACCTTTCCATAATTCCATATTATTTTTTTTCATATTGTCGCATAAGTTTGGTTTAGCATAATAAATGTTTATTTCTTCTACTGTACTATCGTGAGATTCTGGGCTTAGAACAGCAGACCAAACATGATCTTTCTGGCAGGCCATAAGTACGTTTGGGAAAACCGTTATATATTCAGCACCCTTGTTCCATTTTTTACTTAGATTTTGAAAGTTGGGAAAAACACTACCTCCAGAAGATTGATACTGTTGATATAAATACGTACCTTGACCCGAATAAATACCGGGGCTTTCAATATTATAATGATCTTCTAATTTCGAGTAAGAATTCAAACTTGGGTGTACCCATGGGAGATGGTAGCTTTCACAATAGTTCTCCACTGCTAATTTCCAATTACAATTTACCTTTAAGGTGAATTTACTATTTAACCCTCCATGATAAATAGGTTGATCAAATTCTTTCCACCTCTCAATTAACTGTTTGTTAACCAATTGAAATGGAGGAGCAGTACCGGATATATTTATAAATATTACATCCATCCATATATGGGAACGCACCTCAATAAGCCCTAAATTATCTTTTTTTATATTACGATGCGTATTCATCCCGGGGCCACCAACATGGGGAGTAGCAATCAAACGACCGTCTAGAGAATAACACCATGAATGATAGGGACAGCGTATCGCACCTTCTATATTTTTTTCTTCATTCACTAAGATCATACCGCGATGTCTACAAATATTTTGAAAAACCCTTATGTCGTGGTTTTTATCGCGAATAATCAACAGTGGTATGTCAAAAAAAGTTATTGGTTTCGCATCCCCAGCGTTAGGAACTGCGGCTGCTACTGATAAACCGGCCCAAGTATTAAAAAATAAAGATTTTTTTTCCAATTGATGCATTTTGGGATTAATATAATGCTTGTTTGGTAAACCTGTGGCTTGCTCTACAGGCTGTAAAATTGATTTAAGATAGCTTGACATGCAACATACTTCCTGAAGAATTACTTAATACAGCGACTTAGGTTTTAAACAGTCTAAAATCTTGAGATGTAGAAAAAACCAGTTTATGATAACAACTTTAATGCTAATTCGCCATAAATTTTTTTTATCAAATATTACCTCTGCCTAGTGCAGCTATTCCAGTCCTAGCTATTTCTATTAATCCTAATGGTTTCATTAGGTCGGCAAAAGCATCAATCTTCTCTGACGTTCCAGTTAATTCAAAAATAAAGCTCGCAAGCGTTGAGTCTACTACATTAGCTCGAAATATATCTGCTAATCTCAAGGCTTCCACTCTCTTATTTCCTGTGCCTTTTACAGAAAATAGAGCTAGTTCTCTTTCAACGGTTTTACCTTCTTCTGTTAAGTCATGAACTTCAAAAACTGGAATCATTCGATCTAACTGAGCTTTAATTTGAGCTAAAACTGGTGGTGTTCCTGTTGTTACAATTGTAATTCTAGATTTATTGCTATCGTGATCAATTTCAGCAACTGTCAAGCTATGGATATTATACCCTCTACCTGAAAATAAACCTATAACCCTTGCTAAAACTCCAGATTCATTCGAAACTATAACTGCTAACGTGTGTGTCTCGATTATGTCTGAATTTGGGTCTTTGAGATCATAGGCGGAATGTTTTGACGTACCTTTTGTTATATTTAAAGAACTCATTAAAGTCACCTTTCTTCATTTTCATCGGTTTCCCAAAAATTTTTGTTAAACTAACACCGCTCCGGTTTCCCCAATACTCTCTTTTTTTTCACTATCTGCCATAATCATTTCATTATGAGCCGAACCAGAGGGTATCATCGGAAAGCAATTCTCATGTTTTTCAACTAAACAATCTAATATTACGGGGCCTTTATACTCGATCATTTCGTTAATTGCGTCCTCTAAATCCTCAGGTTTCTCGCATAAAATTCCTTTTGCGCCAAAAGCCTCTGCGAGTTTAACAAAATCTGGTAATGCTTCTGACCAACTCTGTGAGTATCTCTCGCCATGTAAAAGTTCTTGCCATTGTCTAACCATGCCTAGTCTTTCGTTATTAAGAATGAATTGCTTTACAGGCAGGTTGTATTGAATAGCTGTACCCATTTCTTGCATATTCATTAACCACGAAGCTTCTCCTGCAACATTAATAACCAAGCTCTCCGGATGAGCCACTTGAACACCAATTGATGCTGGAAATCCGTAGCCCATAGTTCCTAGGCCACCAGATGTCATCCACCGATTAGGTTTTTCAAAGTTTAGATATTGTGCTGCCCACATTTGATGCTGACCAACCTCTGTACATATATACCTGTTTGAAAATTTGGCCGTCAATTCTTCAAGTTTTTCAAGAGCGAACTGAGGTTTAATAGAATTTTTAGAAGCTTCATATTTTAAACAGTTTTTCTCTCTCCAAGAGTTTATTGTATCCCACCACTTATCGATCTTTTGCTTTCTCGTTTTTTTTCCTCGCGACTTCCAAATTTTGATAACATCATTCAGCACGTTGGATATGTTACCAATAATTGGAACGTCCACATTTATTGTTTTATTTATTGAGGAGGGGTCGATATCTATATGTATTTTCTTCGAGTTGGGGCTAAACGCATCTAATCGACCAGTTATCCGGTCGTCGAAACGAGCTCCAACATTTATCATTAGATCGCACCCGTGCATGGCCATGTTAGCTTCATAAAGCCCGTGCATACCCAGCATGCCCATCCATTGTTTAGAAGAAGCTGGAAAAGCTCCAAGACCCATTAAAGTTGAGGTTACGGGAAAATTTGTTTCCCTTGCTAAAAGACGCAATAATTTTGAAGCTTCTGGTCCAGAGTTTATCACTCCTCCACCCGTATAAAAAATCGGCCTCTCGGCTGTTTCTATGAGTTCGACCATCTTAATGATTGAATTAGTATCTCCCTTTATATTTGGGGTGTAATTAGCGTTATTTGATTTACGGGGAGAACTATACTTACCTTTTGCAAACTGAACATCTTTTGGAATGTCTACTAGTACTGGTCCAGGCCTCCCATTTTTAGCTACATGAAAAGCTTGATGTATTATATTTGATAATTTATCCGTATTCCTTACAAGCCAATTATGTTTGGTGCAAGGTCTAGTGATACCAACTGTATCCGCTTCTTGAAAAGCGTCATTTCCGATCATAAATGTCGGGACTTGCCCCGTGAGTACCACTAAAGGTATTGAATCCATCAAGGCATCAGTCATACCAGTTACAGCGTTCGTAGCACCCGGACCAGAGGTTACTAAAACTACCCCTGGTTTTCCCGTTGATCTAGCATAGCCTTCGGCAGCATGAGTTGCTCCTTGCTCATGTCTTACCAATATATGTTTAATTTTTTTTTGTTTAAAAATAGCATCGTATATGGGTAGAACAGCACCTCCAGGGTAGCCAAAAATAGTATCTACCCCTTGATCAATCAATGCCTGAACAACAATTTCAGCGCCTGTAATAATCCTATCCATATTATTCTCCACTGAAAATAAGATTTATAAGTTAGTATTTTTATGAAAGTTATTAAAGTTCCAACTACCTACCGTCAATATAGAATTTTAATATAATGTTAAAAAAATCATAAATAATGAACTTTTATTTCATTATTTGTCCTTTTTCTTTACAAAATATAAAAGTAACTATGAAAAATATTAAAATAGTATTTTTAATAAGACTTGGTAATAAATATCAATTATTCAAACTTAATTTGTGAAATTTGTTTTGACACAGGGTCTACAGTCGAAATATTCTGTTCTCCAACTTTATTACTAAACGTTTTTAATGGGACCCAATTTTTTTTAGCAAATACTTCTGTTCCGGAAAAAGATGCTTTATAATTCATTTTTAAAGATCCTTTTACCCAGTAACCTAAATAAACATAATCTTGTTTAGTTTCTTGAGCAAATTTTATGTGGTCTAGTATCATGTATGTTCCTAAACTTTTATACTTTGTACAGGGGTTATAGAATGAATATACCATGGATAAGCCGTCATCCAATATATCTGTTAAGCAGATTCCCAAAAGTTCTCCCTCTTTATTTCTGTAATGCATCAGACGAGTATTTACGTAAGTCTCTTCAACCATTGATTTATACTCCGAGTAGTCCATGCCGGACATGCCTCCTTCCTTATGTCTAGTGTCGATATATTTCGTAAAAAGATTAAATTGTTCCATATTAGCTTTGGGTTGACTGTATTCTCTAAAAATATATTTATTGGATTTCAGTAATCGTTTTTGACTACGTGAAATTATAAACTTTTTTGTTGAAATTCTCGCAGATAAACACGCAACGCAGTCTGTACAAGCAGGCCTATACAAAACATTTTGTGATCTTCTAAAGCCCTGTTTGCTCAATGTGTTATTTATCAAATCACCATTTTTTTTAATAATTGGAGTGAAAAGCTTTCGTTCGTTTTGGTGCTCTAAATATGGACACTCTTGAGAAGCAGTTACAAAAAATTGTGGAATTATTGATGTTGAGTGTCTCATGTTTATTTTTTTCCCAAGGATAATATTGTATCAACTACTTTAAAATAAAACAAACATTTCTTATCTGGAACATAACTTTATTAAGTCAAAAAATTAAATATTAAATTTTTAAAATTCGATATAAAATGTGTATAGCGTATTCAACTGACTTAAGTCTAATAATTTCTCGGCCTAAGTTCCCAAAATTCACATGCTCAGAATCGGTTAGGACATGGATACCTGCCCAACCAAAATATACTAATCCAACTTCCTTTTGTTCAGAGTGACTTGGTCCAGCAACACCAGTAATTGAAATACTCAGCTGAGAGTCAGACTTTTCAAGCGCTCCGAGAGCCATTTCTTTAGCCGTTTCAGCTGAAACGGCCCCGTGTTGATATAAAGTACTTTTTTTGACGTTTAATAAATCTAATTTAGATTGATTAGAATAGGTTACGTAACCTCTATCAATAACCTCTGAGGAACCTGGTATTTCCGTTAGGGAGGCAGTTAATAGACCACCTGTGCAGCTTTCGGCTATAGATATTCTAAACTGTTTTTTTAACGCTAAATTAATTATTTGCTTCGGACTAATATCCATAAATGATCACCATCAAAGCCATTAATAAAAGAGCTGAAACAACTCCGGCGTACACATCATCAAGCATAACGCCTATCGCATCATTACGATTATCAGCCTGCTTTACGGGACCAAACTTAAAGATATCAAAAAAACGAAAGCTTAAAAAACCAAAAAAAATAAATGGCCATAAATCATATAGGTCTAAATCGTGTGTGTAAGCCATTAAAGATATTGGAAGCAAGCTAATTAATTGTCCAACTACTTCATCAATGACTATTTCCTTACGATCTTTGTTTTTAATTTTCTTTGTTGAGTGATGTATTGCGATTGTTCCTAGTAAAGCTAAAACCAATATGATTACAAAAAACAAGTAAGGACCAGCATTTAAACATATCGCTATCGTTAATATGACGCCAATCAGTGATCCAAAGGTACCAGGAGCAACTTTTATGTAGCCAATGAAAAACACAGTTATAAAGGATTCTAACACTTTGATATTAAACCTAAAGTGGTAAGACACGCGATCCCCTCTTTTCTGCCGGTGAACCCTAAACCCTCACTTGTAGTAGCTTTTATATTTATCCGATTTAGTTCAATTTTTAATATTTCAGAAAGTTTTTTCTCCATCTCGTCTCTGTACTGGTTAATCTTTGGAGCTTCGCAAATAAATGTAACATCGATATTTGAAACTTCGTACCCTTTTTCTTGAACGATCTTTTGGGCGTGTTTTATAAAAATTCTACTATCAGCATTTTGCCAACTTTTATCACTTGATGGGAAATGAAGACCTATATCACCACACCCAACAGCGCCATATAGGGCGTCGGTTATACTATGTAGCCCCACATCTGCATCAGAATGCCCTAATAAACTCTTTGGGAAGGCTATTTTTAAGCCACATAAAACAATAAAATCTCCAGCTATAAACCGATGTACATCAAACCCATGTCCAAATCGAAAATCCAATTAATTCTCCAAAAACATTTTAGCTAACTCAAAATCCGATTGAAAGGTAATTTTAATATTCTTTAAATCCCCCTCAACCGTAGTAATACTCATATTTGATTTAATAGCTAGTGCTGTATCATCCGTTGTGGAAGTTTCATTTTTTTTGTGAGCATCAAGAATTTTTTTGTAATTAAAACCTTGAGGTGTCTGGGTGGTTCTAAAGTTTTCGCGTATGCAAGGTTCTTTAAAGTTTTCTTTTTCAGAAGTTATTCTCCATAGGGAGTCGGTTATTTCCATTACAGGTATCACGGCATCAGAAAACTCTAACTCACTTATAACCCTTGAAATAAGTGTTTTGCTTACACAAGGCCTAGCGGCATCATGGATCAATACATATGAAGTATCCTTGGAAACTGCCAGTAAACCATTTAACACAGATTTAGTTCGTGTAGTTCCTGAAGGAACTATCTTAAGGATTTCCAAAGTTTTCTTATAATCTTTGAATTGATCAGCATTTTTTAACACTAATATTATTTGACTTATTCTGGAGTGATTTTTAAATTTAGAAATTGTCCAGTCTAATACAGGTTTCCCCGAAATTATTTTCCATTGCTTGTTTACCTTACCACCAACTCTATCACCAGTACCTCCAGCCACTATAACAACTGCTATTTTTTTATCGTTTTCCATGACTTATTATATCAAGTTGGTAAATGGATACAATTAGAACCGTATTCAGAAAATAAGGTTATGTTTTATTTCTGTTGCATAAATTATAATTGAATTATATGAGAATTAATAGGTTAAGGATTAAACGTTTGCCTAATAAAAAAGCACAAAATAATTCACCGCTGGTGTATTTAGCGCCTATGGCTGGTATCTCTGACTTACCTTTTCGTGAACTAGTATCAAGCCTTGGGGTAGGTAATATCGTAAGTGAGATGATTGCAAGTAAGGCAGTTATGTCTGATTTGCCGAGCTGGTCAAAAAAATTGAAACTTGTAAGTGATCCTAAAAACTCAATTGTGCAACTGGCCGGATGTGATCCATATTGGCTTTCTGAATCTGCTAAGTATGTAGTCTCTATCGGTTCTCGCGCTGTGGATATCAATATGGGGTGTCCTTCAAAGAGAGTTAACAGGGGAGAAGCTGGAGCAGCCTTAATGAAAAATCCAGATTTAGTAAAAACGATTATTGATAGCGTGGTTGAAAGTGTTGATGTTCCGGTAACGCTGAAAATGCGGCTCGGTTGGGATCAACTTAGTAAGAATGCTTCTCTCCTAGCTAAAATAGCTGAAGAAGGTGGCATAAAGTTAATTACAATACATGCGAGAACAAGGTGTCAATTTTTTAATTATAGGGCGGAATGGTCGGAGGTTTCAGATATATCTGAGGCAACTAAAATCCCTGTCGTGATAAATGGTGATATAATCTGTTCTAATTCTGCGAGAGCAGCTCTTTTAAATTCTAAAGCGAATGGATTTATGGTAGGTAGAGGTGCGCGTGGAAAGCCATGGATATTACGTAATATTTTTAGTTCTGTTTCAAATCAAAACATTAATTATAATATGTCCATAGTTGAAAAAATTAATTTAATTTTAGAACATTACGAAAGTATATTGTTATTTTATGGTAAAGATCTTGGTATGAGATTGGCTAGAAAACATTTAAATTGGTATATGAAAAATTTTGATATTTCGGCTAATTTTAAGCATGAAATATTAACTACCGCATGTAATAGTCATATTAAGTCAATGATACTAAAGCTTAGTAACTTTAAATACATAGATTTAAATGTTTGAGATGTTTCTAGATAAAATTTGGTCAACTATCCCTAATCCTCTAATTTTAATTGATGAAAAAGATTTTATTTTTGCGATTAACCCTGCTGCTGAGTCATTATTCAATGTATCAAATCGAAATATTAAAGGGTCTCACTTTAGTAGTAGGTTGGGAATGAATAACCTTTTAACAGAGTCTTTACTAGCAGTTAGGGACTCACAAACAAACGCTTACATAAGTAATATTAACATCGAAATTGTAGGGCGTTCGAATATACAGTGTAATCTTCAGTTATCGATATTGACTGATACTACAGATTTTATTTTAGTTGGATTGGATGTAAGAGAAATTGACGATCTTACTGAAAAAGTGTTTGACAGCTTGGAGGCAAGTCATCCAACGATTGGTCTTGTGGAAATGCTTTCCCATGAAATAAAGAATCCACTTGCAGGAATTATTGGTGCTGCTCAATTACTAAGTATGAATTTATCTAAAAAAGATAATAAACTGATAGACTTGATAGTTGAAGAGTCCAGAAGAATAGAAGAAACCTTAAGTCATGTGGGGCAATTTGGAAAATTTAAACCAATATCTAAAAAGCCGGAAAATATACATTTAATTTTAGATAGAGCTAGAAAAATCGCAACTTATGGTTTTGCGTCTAACGTAGTTATAAAAGAAAAATATGATCCATCGCTTCCTAATGTTCTTGGAGATTTTGACCTTTTATTACAAACTTTTTTGAATATATTTAAAAATTCCGTTGAAGCGTCAGAAAATGGTTCAGTTATTATCGAAGTACGCACTTTTTATGAAAATTTGATGAATATAAAAAACAAAACAGGAGAAAGTATACCGACACCATTAAATATTGAAATACGTGATAATGGTAAAGGGTTTTCAAAAAAAATATTGGCTAAAGCTTTTCAGCCGTTTGTTTCGAGTAAAACTAATGGAAGTGGTTTAGGACTAGCGCTAGTTTCACGAATAATAAGAGAGCACAATGGTTGGATAAGTATAAAGTCGAACCCTGGAGATACGGTTATTAGAATATCTCTACCCATTACACAGAGGGATGATAAATAAGATGGAAGGTACTATTTTAATTGCTGATGACGATAAAACAATACGTACAGTTTTAGTGCAAGCTTTCACTAGAGCTGGTTGTAAGGTTCATGCAACTGCCTCTTTGACCACTTTAATACGGTGGGTTGGAGAAGGTAAGGGAGACGTAGTAATTTCAGATATATTTATGCCTGATGGTAACGGTTTGGAAGCTCTTGAAACTATTTATTCGATAAGGCCAAATTTACCTGTGATTATTATTTCTGCTCAAAGTAATGTGAAAATAGCTGTCGAGGCTTCTAGATCCAAGGCGTATGACTATTTCCCAAAGCCTTTCAATTTACCTGATATTTTAAAAATAGTTTCTAATATTTTGAAAAATGATATTAATGATTTAGAAGTTCAAGATGTTCCAGAAATGGAGTTAGATATCCCATTAGTTGGGCAATCTATAAAAATGCAATCGCTTTATAAAAAGATCGCCAAAGTAATTAACATTGAACTACCAATATTAATTTTAGGTGAAAGTGGTGTGGGTAAAAGTCTAATTGCTAACATGATTCATAATTTCTCTGACTTGAAAAACCATTCATTTAAAACCATACATGCTAAAGAATTGAATAAGATAGAAAATATTTCATCTTTTTTCCATGATGACAATATCGGAACGGTCCTACTGGATGAAGTGGCTGACCTTTCGCAAGATGCTCAGTCCCTGATAGTTCAAGCTTTAGATGAATTTAAAGGGGGAAAGCCAAAAATTTTAAGTACTTCTCAACGTAATTTAGAAGATTTAATGCAAAAAGATATTTTTAGAAAAGATTTGTTTTACAGGCTCAACGGAATTTCTATTCTTGTTCCACCTTTGCGAGAAATAACAGAAGACATAGAATTACTAGCACGATATTTCATCTCATTAGATTCTGATACTAGCACTTCTAAAGTAGTTTTATCCAAATCTGTTATCGATAAACTTAGGGGTTATACTTGGCCTGGAAATACAAGACAGTTTAAAAATTTTATAAAAGGTTTAATGTATACTTGTGAGAATAATACAATATCTGAAAGAGATGTAGCGCTGGCTTTGTCAAGTCAGCCAAACATTGGAATAGACAATACAAGATTAGAGGAAAAAAATTTAAACAAAATGTTCAGCTCGTATCTTATCCGTTACTTTGATCTTCATGGTTCAGTTATGCCTCAAGCTAATTTATATGATCGAGTTATTAAAGAAATTGAAGGCCCACTTTTAGAGCTATCCCTTAAATTTGCGTCTGGAAACCAAGCCAGATGTGCAAAAATGCTTGGAATTAACAGGAATACTTTAAGAAAAAAAATATTTGAACAAAAAATAAATATAACAAAAGGTCAAATTATTGGTTAAGAGTCTCACTCAAGAGTGCTTTTGTAACTATAAGTTGTTTTGAAAAAGATAAATGGAACATAGTTTTTCTAACAGATCGAATGAAACTTTTTTTCGAAGAACTTTTGTTAATCGAAAATTACGAAATATGTTTGTATTTTTTTTAGTCTCGCTCGGACCTATACTAGCAGTTTTAACATATCTGGGAATGGGACCTTTAAATTTTAACCCCTCTTCAGAAGGACTGAGACTATTAATTTTACTAGATGTTTCCTATATCTTAATTATAGCTACAGCCATTGTGAGGCGAATTTTAAGGCTAATGTCTCAACGAAGACAAACAGCCAGTGGTGCGCAACTACATTTAAGATTAGCAGGAATTTTTTCAATAATTGCTTTAATCCCCGCCGTATTGGTTGCGATTTTCGCCATTATAACGCTTAATTTCGGTTTGGAAGGTTGGTTCTCTGAAAAAGTTCGGCTAGCGCTTGGGAGTTCTCTCTCCGCTGCAGAGGCATATCATTTAGAGAAAGAAAATAGCCTTATTGCAGACGTAAAGATCCTTACTGGCTATATTAACGATGCAAAACAATCCAACAGATTACTGGGAGACTCTGATTTGCGTGCAATTCTATCGAGAGACCAAGAGAAAATACAACGTGGTTTAAAAGAGGCATTTATTATTGATGGTTCTGGAGAAATTCGAGCTAGAGGCGAGAGAAGTTATCTTTTTGACTTGATGATTTAACAACTCATCAGCTTAAATTAGCTGCAGCAGGCGAAACGGTTTTAATTGAGGACTGGAAAAACAACGAACTAAGAGTACTGGTAAACCTAAAAAAGTTTCCCAATCGGTACTTATATGTGAGCAGAAATGTTGATGGAAATTTTCTTCAACTTTTAGACGATACAAAAACTACGGTTCAATTCTACAGGCAGTTAGAAAATGATAGAGGTAAACTATTGTTTGAATTTGGTATTTTGTATTTGGGTTTTGCTTTAATATTGATTTTAGCGGCAACTTGGGCAGGGTTTTGGTTTGCAGAGAGACTTTCCAAACAAATTGGCAATTTAGCAGATGCATCAAAAAAAATAGGTTTAGGCGATTTAAGTATTAGGGTTTTAGAAACCAAAGGAAACGATGAGCTCTCAGTCCTAGCACGGTCTTTTAATCAAATGACATCGAAGCTTGAAATACAAAGAGGGGAATTATTAGGAAAAACAGACCAAATAGAGCAACGAAAAATTTTATTTGACTCTGTTTTATCCTCCGTTTCTACTGGTGTTATTGGTATTCTGCCAAATGGAAAAATAACTTTTATTAATAAATCCGCAATATCGCTGTTGGATATGACTGAGGAAGAAGCTTTGGGTTTAGACCTAGAGACCTTAGTCCCAGAGTTTGCAGATTTTCTCAAAAAAATTAACACTTCAATTAAAAGTGAAGTTTATAGTGAAGTAAAGGTTATCCGTCGTGGAAAATTAGAGATATTACTGGTCAGAATCCGAGCTAGAGTTAATCAATTGGGCTCAATTGACGGATTTGTTGTAGTATTTGACGATGTAAGTGAACTTGTTAGTGCACAAAAAATGGCGGCATGGGGAGATGTTGCTCGTCGGATTGCGCACGAAATTAAAAATCCGCTTACTCCGATAAAGTTATCAGCTGAGCGTTTATATAAAAAACTGCGCCCTTTGGTACCTGAAAATGATAATACGTTAAAGCCATATACTGATATGATAATTAGGCAAACAAATGATATACAACGTATCGTAGATGATTTCTCTAAGTTTGCGCGAATGCCGGAGCCAGAGAAACGTAAAATTGATTTGTTAGAACTAGTAAATGATATAGTCTTGTTGCAGCAAAGTGCTATGCCAGATAAGGAAATTTATTTCAAAAGAAATAAAGAACTTGTCTTAGGCTTTTTTGACCTCACAATGATGGGGCAGGTGTTTACAAACTTAATAAAAAATGCTGGCGAAGCAATAGATACGTTTATTGAAGCTAACGAGATTAAGGACAGCTCCTTTTCAGGCAGAATCATTTTAAGGATTGAAAGGTTAGATGACACTATTAGAATTTCTATAAAAGATAATGGTATAGGATTACCTGAGAACCATATCAGTTTATTCGAGCCATATGTAACAACACGTAAAGGTGGCACTGGTCTCGGACTATCTATCGTCAAAAACATTATAGAGCAGCACGGAGGTACAATTGAATTACTAAAATCTAATCCGATTAACGACCCCTTAAACGCTGGTACAGAAGTTGTTGTTATTTTACCACATTTAGTATAGTATCCATTAGTATTTTTCTGGGAGTAAAAAAATTGACTGATATTTTGGTAGTTGATGATGAAGAGGACATTAGAGATTTGGTAAGTGAAATCCTAAAAGATGAGGGCTTTAATGTTAGATCAGTGGGCAATTCTGAAGATTGTATGGCAGAGATTGATGCGAAAAAGCCTTCTGTATTATTACTCGATATTTGGTTAAAAGATAGTGAGATGGATGGTATTGATATACTAAAAGCTACCAGGAGAAAAAACCCTGACATTCCTATTTTAATTATTTCGGGGCATGGAAATATAGAAATTGCAGTGGCTGCCATAAAACAAGGAGCTTATGATTACGTCGAGAAACCATTCAATACCGATCAGCTTTTGGTTGTGGTAAAGCGTGCCTATGAACACTCAGAACTTTTACAAGAAAATGTATTATTAAAACAAGGGGATGCCGAAGATCATTCTATGATTGGTCAAAGCCAAACATTCCGCGCGATGTTATCGCAATTAGAGAAAGTTGCGAGCTCTAATGCTAGAGTTATGTTGTCCGGTGGTGCTGGTTCCGGAAAAGGATTGGCAGCAAAAACTATACATAAGTTATCCTCTAGAAAAGCTAGTCCTTTTATTATCTTCAATTGCGCTTCTTCAAACCCGAATAAACTTGAAGAAATTTTATTTGGGATTGAGCATAGTGAAAAAAAATTCACAACTGGGCTTTTAGAAGAGGCGCATGGAGGGACAATTCTTTTTGATGAAATCTCCGAGTTACCAATGGATATTCAACAAAAGCTGTTACGTTGTTTAAATGAACAAAGTTTTGAACGAGTTGGTGGCCAATCAAAAGTACATGTTGAATTTAGAGTGATTTCAACGACAAATAAAATCCTGAGTTTAGAAGTTGAACAAGGTAGATTTAAAAGTGAACTTTTTCATAGACTCAATGTTATCCCTATCTTGATACCGAGTTTAGAGGATAGGAGGGAAGATATACCTTTACTGATCGAACATTTTGTGAGCAGCTTTAATACTAACCAGGGTCTGCCGAACCGGTCTGTATCTGAAGAAGCATTAGCATTTTTGCAAACAATGAAATGGCCTGGGAATATAAGGCAGCTTAGAAATCTAGTTGAAAGAGTTCTTATTCTTGGAGTTGATAAAGAATCAATAAAGATAACAGAAATTTTATCCGAAGAGGAGCCTGGATCTGAATTAAATAGTTTGGCTATGGATCCAAATTTAGCAAAGCTTCCACTCAGAGAAGCCCGAGAATGCTTTGAAAGAGATTATCTTCTTTTGCAGATTAATAGATTTAATGGTAACATTTCAAAAAACTGCATCCTTTGTTGGCATGGAGAGATCAGCTTTGCATAGAAAATTAAAGTCTTTAAATATTGTTACAAATATTCGTACTGGTAGTAGGGTCGCTGAAATTTCGGACAGTGAATAAATGTCTTGGTCATTACTACGCTAAAAATTAATAAATAATTTAGTGTTTAATAGGGTTTAATTATGAAAATTATTGTTTGTGGAGCTGGGCAGGTTGGATGGCAAATAGCTAGGCATTTGTCTAGTGAAAATAATAATGTTACGATCGTTGATAATAATTCAGATCTAATAAGACGAGCTACTGAGAGTATAGATGTGCAAGGCGTATTAGGTTCAGCTAGTTATCCAGATGTTTTGGAGCGAGCTGGAGCTAGGGATGCAGATATGATTATCGCTGCCACAAATTCAGACGAAGTTAATATGGTAATTTGTCAAGTTGCACATTCTGTCTTTTCCGTATCAAGGAAAATTGCAAGATTAAGGAGCCAATCATATCTTAATGCGATTTATTCAGACCTTTACAGAGAAGATCACTTACCAATAGATGTTGTTATAAGTCCAGAACAGGAAGTGGCTGAGGCTGCGCTACAAAGATTAGCCGCCCCTGCGGCTTTCGACACGGAGACCTTTTTAAAGGGTTTGGTTCAAATTATTGGTATTGAAATAGGATCAGATTGCCCAGTTATTGATACCCCCTTAAAACAGCTAACTGATTTATTTGCCACTTTAAGAGCTTTAGTCGTAGCTATAAGGAGGAATGGCAAACTTTTTATTCCCACATCAAATGATCAAATGTTTGGAGGAGACCAAATCTATCTAATCGTTAACTCGGACGATGTCTCTAGAACTATGGAAATATTTGGAAAAAAAAGCCAAAAGCAAGAAAGGATCGTAATTATAGGTGGTGGAACAGTTGGTCTTTCGGTGGCAAAATCTTTAGAGAAAAGGTCAGATAAATTTAGAATAAAAATAATAGAGAAAGATAGAGAAATTGCTGAATTTGCTGCTGGAAAACTTGAGCGGACCATAGTTCTTCATGGTGATGGTTTGGATTATGATTTACTGGCTGAAGCAAATATCAGTACTGCTGATGCAATTTTATCGGTCACAGATGATGATAAAACAAATTTATTGTCAGCGGTAAGGGGAAAAACAGCTGGTTGTGCAATAGCAATCTCACTTATTAATGACCCAACGTTGATTCCACTCATGACACCACTAGAAATTGATGCCCATTTAAATCCACGGGCAACCACTGTTAGTTCGATACTAAGACATGTCCGTCATGGCAGAGTTAGTCAAGTTTATTCGATTGGAGATGCAGAGGCTGAAGTTATAGAAGCCCAAGTTTTGTCAACTTCTCCAATGTCTGGTACAGACATAAAAGAACTAGGACTTCCCGAGGGTACTATAATTGGTGCGATAAAGAGAGGTGATGAGTATATAAAACCTAATGGCAGAACTAAGATCTCTAATGGAGATGTAGTGGTAATATTCGCGATATCTAAGGATATTCCAGAGTTAGAGAAACTTTTACAAGTTTCTATAGATTTATTTTAGTCATCAATTTGAAAAATAATAATAAAATACCCTTTCTAATTATCTTGATGGCTATTTTTTCTTTAGCCATGATGGTTCCAGCTATTCACGCCCTTTATTTAGGGCTACATAGGATAGCTCAACCTTTTTTTTATAGCTCTCTTCTTTTCTTCATTTTAACAACTTTTCTTGGTATTGCTATAAAAAGGCCTAGAGACAGATCAAGCCCTAGAGGAGCACTGTATACAATTTTAGGTTTTTATATCCTACTACCCATTTTACTAACAGTTCCATTAAATGAGGCACTCGGTGGTTCAAACTTTTTAGATTTATATTTTGAGATGTTTGCCTGTTTAACAACTACTGGCGCTACAATTTTTGACTCCTCTAGTCTTATTGCTGAACCGATACATCTCTGGCGGGCTCTAGTCGGTTGGTTGGGAGGATTTATTTTTTTGGTAATAGCCTTTGCTATTCTAGAGCCGATGAATCTCGTAGGGTTTGAAATTTTTCGTTCTAATTCGGAGTCTAATTTTGCTACTAGAATTATAAGGACAAAAAACTCTGAAGAAAGATTATTAAAGTACAGTCGAAAGCTTTTTCCAGTATATTTCCTTATTACTGGAGTAATCTTCATTTTAATGATCTTTACTGGGAATAGAGCGTTTACTTCGTTATGTTTAGCTTTTTCCACAATTTCAACTAGCGGTATATTACCAAACAATACAGGAAAATTTTTAGAGGTCGGTATTCTCAGTCAACTGATAATAATGATATTTTTAACTATAAGTCTCTCTCACACTTTTTCGACTCTTAAAAACTCATCGGTCTTTAAGAGGTTAAAATCGGAACGAGAATTCAGAGTTGGCGTTATTTTAGTTTCCATTACGTTCGTACTCTTCACCTTGATAGATGGTTTTAACTTTGTGGGTATCAATAATAGTATTACTTTGAATGAGTTTTTTTATAAAATGTGGGTAAGATTATTTTCATTATTTTCTTTTATCACAACGACGGGGTTTATGCTTAAACCAATTTATGAACAGTTTTTGATTATTCCAGTTTCTGTCCTAGCAGGATTATCCTTAATTGGAGGTGGAGTTGCTACTACAGCTGGAGGGATAAAGTTATTGAGAGTTTATACCTTATATAAACACGGCGCTAATGAACTTAATAAATTATCCCATCCAAGGTCTGTGACTGGCTTTGGTGGTACTGGAAGAGATATTAGAAAAGAAGGTGCTTTCATTGCATGGATCTTTTTTATGCTATTTGTATTAATAGGTGCAAGCATGGTTTTATTTCTCAGTTTTTTTGGTGTTTCAGTGGAGAGCTCAGTAGTTTTAACCGCATCAGCACTGTCTACGAATGGCAACTTAGCATTTGCCGCAATAGAAAACTTTAGATACCAAGAGTTAAGCCTTCCGATAAAAGGGTGTTTGTTGATTGGTATGTTAGTAGGACGTTTTGAAATCCTAGCTATTATTGCCATTTTTCTTCCTAATTTGAATTCGAATTAAGATTAATTTTTTTAACTTTTATTATTTTCAGGGTGGTATGTTTGAGTAAGAGTATTCTATACATGTAGTATAGACAAAATCTAATTTAACAATAGAAAGTCGAATTATGGCTTCTGATAAACAGAACTTACAAGATACATTTCTAAATCATGTTCGAAAAACAAAAATACCAATTACAGTGTTTTTGATAAATGGCGTAAAGTTACAAGGCATAATTACATGGTTTGATAGCTTTTGTGTGCTCTTGAGAAGAGAAGGGCAGTCTCAACTTGTATATAAGCATGCAATTTCTACCATTATGCCCTCTCAGGATATAAATTTGTATAATGGAGATGAGTAATAACTCGGAAAAAACTCTTTGAAGAGCAATCCGCTTGGGTAATTTGCTTAAAATTTAAAAGGAAAACGGCTGAAAGAAATCCTGAAATCGTTTTAGAAGAGATGAAGTCATTAGCGAGGGCTTTACCATCTATAAAACTAAAGGGTGCTTCAATTGAAGCTGTAGGGAAGATAAATCCTGGCGCACTCTTCGGCTCTGGTAAAATAGATGAAATTCGTAAAAAAATATTAATAGAAGAGATAAAGTTAATTTTGATTGACGGTGTCCTAACTCCTGTTCAACAAAGAAATCTTGAGAAGGCGTGGAGTTTAAAGGTTCTTGATAAGACTGCATTAATAATAGAAATTTTCTCTGATAGGGCAAAAACAAGAGAAGGAGTATTGCAGGTAGAGTTGGCCGCTTTAACTTATCAGAGAACCCGATTAGTTCGTGCATGGACTCATTTAGAACGACAAAGGGGTGGCTTAGGTTTTGTGGGAGGACCAGGCGAGACACAGATTGAATCTGATCGACGAGCAATAGATAGTGCTATTTTTAAGATAAAAAAAAATTTGGAAAAAATTGTTAAAACTAGAAGATTGCATCGGTCTTCTAAGGAAAGAAAAACACGAAAGATAATATCTCTCGTTGGATATACAAACTCTGGAAAATCAACTATCTTTAATTATCTGACTGGTGCAAATGTTTTTGCAAAAGATATGCTTTTTGCAACTTTAGATCCAACAGTGCGCTCCTTTGTGACGCCTGATCATATTCAAACCTTATTAAGTGATACCGTTGGTTTTATTTCTGATTTACCTACTGAGTTAATTGCTGCGTTTAGCGCGACGCTGGAAGAGGTTTTAAGTTCTGATCTGATTCTCCATGTAAGAGATATCTCTCATAAAGAAACTTGTAATCAGTTCACTAATGTTAATGAAACTTTAGAGACTATTGGAGTACCCAAAGATAAAAATATTATAGAAGTTTGGAATAAAGCAGACTTATTAAATTCTTCAGAGAAATTGCGCTTGCTAAATGTTATTAAGCGTCGAAAAAATATTTTTTTAGTTTCGGCAATAAACGGAGAGGGATTCGAAAAATTAGTAAATGGAATTTCCAAAGCTTTAAATAATGGTAAGACAATAGAGTGGTTAAAAATTTCTCCAGGTTCTTGGGACAAGCGGTTATGGCTTTATAAAAATGTTAATGTCCTTGAGGAAACGTTTGATCACGATGAATTATGTTTGAAAGTTGATTGGACATCTCAACATAAACAGAAATACCTTAAGAGGTTTTAATCATAAGATTACTTTGGTTTTAATATACTTTTTCCTATTGATCCGGATTTTACCTCATTAATATCCAAGGTCATTGGAATATATTCGCCTCTGTTCCATCGTATATTTAAGTTATCATAGTATTTTGATAACGGATTACCAGATTGACCTGTAGCGATTATATAAAGTGAGTCGTCTGGGTTAGCTAAATCATAAATGCCACGATATCCGGCGCCTTGAGTGTTTTCAAAAGGATTACTACCCACGTTACTAAATCCTGCACGTTGTAAAGTGTGTTCACCACCACTAACAGGATGTTTTATATTAAAAATAATATCGAGTATTGGGACATTGCCTAAAGCCGAGTGTTTGTGCATCGCTTGATGAACACTTCCCCACTGCCACACTTCGGGCCTTTTGCCGTGAATTACTGATAGCTCCTTGATAGTATTTCTAAAAGAAATTTCAGCTATTTTTCCGCAATTCTCTAAACTTTCCGTAAAAATTATATCACACCAAATATGGCTTTTTTTACTTGATAAAAAAACGCGTTTGATAAAATCAGGATCAAATTTATTAAAATAATTAGTTAACTCCTTTAACTCATCCTTTATGATATCTCTCTGTAAATTACGCATCCAAGCAGTGTAGATTAATGGCTCTGGGTAATATTTAGACATTTCGCCATTCCATTCTAAAAGTAGACGTAAAGCTGTTTCTTCTATAATGGAAAAGTCATTTCCGTTTTGTGTCGACAGTTTCGTCCATAGAGTACTAGCTACGATTGGGAGTATAGTTTGAGCTGTAGGGCTGACTATGTCTTGCTGGTATTCAATAAAACTACCAATAGTATGAATAGATCGATTATTCAGTAATTTTTTTAATCTAAAGTGTCTCTGTGTGTCGCCATAATCATAACTTACATGGTCTGGAAACGGCTTACTAACTAGTCGATTGTTAGTATTATAGATTATCCCGTTCTTTGGAGATCTAATTTCTGGATTTGATTGATAGGGTACAAAATCAATCCACCTATTCTCAATTTTCCAACCTTTTGACGGTATTTGAGCACGCGTTTCATGATTCGCGTTCCTCTTGGGGATTTTTCCTATCGTTTTTAATGCTATACCCTGTTTATCGATAGCCAATAAATTTTGAGCTGGAGCAAAATGCCCAACACCAGACGATATAATTTCCATTAATGAAGTTGATTTCATGATTCTTATAGCAGACTGTAAAGTAGTATTTTTTTCTGATAGAGCTGTCCAATTCATAGCCACAACGTGGCCTTCGGGTGTAATAGATTTAAGATTAATATGTTTACCAGTTAATATTGGACCATTTTGAGATTTACGAATTATTAATTCTTGCGGGGGTGAATTTTTAATCTTTACTTCCTCGTTTCGTACTTCAAAATTAACAAAACCTTTTTCACTTTTATATTGATTTTTATTAGAGGGGTTTAGTTTTTCAAAATATAAATCTTGATCATCAACATAAGCGGAACTTATACCCCATGCTGTGTTTTTTCGATCTTCCACTCAAAATAGTTGGAATACCGGGGATAGTAGCGCCTATTACCGCGCCACTTTCAAGGTTGAGCCTAGCAAGATACCAAATAGCGGGAGAACTTAATTTTAAATGTGGATCATTTGCTAGTATGGGGTATTTCAAAGCTGCGCGCTCCGAAGATGCTGCAAAAACATTTGATGCTCCTTTTAGTGATTTGTTTTGTAACTCCTTAAACACTAGAGCATCATTTTCTACTATATTTTGATAGCTGTTGTTAATTACATCAGGTTGGTTCGTCGTACTATTTAAAGGCTTCTGCAGCGCTGATTTTATATTAAAAAGAGAATTATATTCTGACGAAGTAAGCTTTTTTGCTACGAGAGCTCGGATCAATTCTTCTTGATATGAACTGGTTAATCTAAAAGCCATCAAGTTAATAATTGCTAAACTATCCTCTGGTCGCCAAGGATCTAAGTTTTTTAAAAAAAGAAAAAATTCAGGAGCACCTCTACCCATAGCTTTATTATTAATTGTATTTATCCATTCATTAACGCCATTAGAGTATGCAACAAGAGCAGAAATAGTATCAGAGTCCTGAATTTCTAATGATTTTTTTGCATTTAAATAAATTCCTAATTCTCTTAACAAAATATCAGAATCAAGAGTATCTTTACCAAACATTTCGCTCAGTTTCCCTTGTGATGCCCGGCGTAATAAAGCCATTTGCCATAATCTGTCTTGCGCATGAACGAATCCTAATCCAAAGAACGCGTCGTTATCATTGTCACCAATTATATGGGGAACGTTAGAGGAATCTCTTATGATAAGTAATTCTTCTCGTAAGCCCTTCAATTCATAATTAGCATTATAATCAGGGATTGAACGTATAACGAGAAAATAACTTGAAAAAATTATTATCGTAAATAATAGAATTATTGTTATAGCAATACGGAGTGACCATCTAAAAATTGACAACATAACTACCCACCATTAGACCAAAGTATAAGTTCGATACATTGATGTGCGGATAAATTCAAATATTCAAGGAGATTTATTATGGCCAAGGTTAGTTTTCTAGGTTTAGGGGTTATGGGATTCCCAATGGCAGGGCATCTTTCTGAGGCTGGACACTCAGTTACAGTTTTTAATAGAAGTAAAGGAAAAGCTGATCTTTGGATGGATAAGCATAATGGAGAGATAGCATTAACACCTTGTGCTGCCTCGAATAACGCAGATTTCGTGATGGCTTGCGTAGGCAATGATAATGATTTGAGAGAAGTTTGCTTGGGTCAAGAGGGAGCCTTTGAAGGAATGAAAAGTGGTTCAATTTTCATAGATCATACGACTGTCTCTGACAAAGTCACACGAGAACTTCATGACTATGCCGCTACTAAGAATATAGGATATGTTGATGCACCTGTTTCAGGTGGACAGGCCGGCGCAATAAATGGGCAACTGGGCATAATGTGTGGAGGAACTCTAAGCGATTATAATAAAGTTGCGGGTATAATTTGTTGTTACTCTAAAGTTTGTAAATTAATGGGAAAATCTGGTGCTGGCCAGCTAACTAAAATGGTTAACCAAATTTGTATAGCTGGATTGGTTCAGGGTTTATCTGAGGGTTTAAATTTTGCTGAAAAGGCTGGTCTTAACTGTAAAGAAGTAGTGGATGTTATATCGGCTGGTGCTGCAGGAAGTTGGCAAATGGAAAATAGATTTGAGTCTATGACTGAGGGTCATTTCGATCATGGTTTTGCTGTTGATTGGATGAGAAAAGATCTTGGAATATGCTTGAGTACTGCCGAAGAAAATGGGGCGAATCTACCGGTTACAGCTTTGGTTGATCAATTTTACAAGGAAGTTCAGGGCTTAGGTGGTGGTAGATGGGATACCTCGTCTCTTATAGCTAGATTACGAGCGTTTGATAAAAAAAATTAAGGTTTTATCTTACTGTATTTCATACCTTCAAAATTGAATCCTCCCATTAATCCATTTTGTCCATATACAACTGCTATAATTGGTTTTGTTATCGATTTGAAGTCAAATCCAACAGTATAAGCATCTCGTTGAACTGCATAAGTAAAATCGGCACTAAGATTATAACCATTAGACACCTTAAATTTTTCTAGACTCTCGTTTGTCATAAAAAAAAGAATATGTGAGTACTGCTTAAACCCAGCGTTTAATCCCCAGCTACCTGCTATAAAATTATAGTAATCATTGTTTCCCTGTTTTGATTTTAATTTACCGGTTCCGTATGCTGCTCCAAACCCCAAACTAGCCTTAGTTATTCGTGGTATTAGTAATATTGCAGAGGCATCATTTGTTAGTTTTTGGGATTCTGGCCATTGTTCGTGTAAAAGGTTTAACGCTCTATCAAATTCAACATCTATAGCGTTTTTATCCAGTTCCCTCTGATTAACTGAACAACTACCGAGACCTATTACTAAGCATAAAGTTAGGAATAATTGTCTTTTGTTAATAGTCTTAATTTTTTTCATATTTATAAATAATCTAAATTTGTTGGTGAATTTATATTGCGTTAATTATTTTGTATTTTTGGTCAATTGTATTTATTTTTTTAAAAGTTTGGCTAAATCGGTAGCAAAATATGTGAGAACACCGTCGCAGCCAGCTCTTTTGAAAGACAAAAGACTTTCTAATATAGCACTATCCTTATCTATTATCTTAGCATTTGATGCAGCCATGATCATCCCGTATTCTCCTGACACTTGGTATGCGAAAGTTGGAACACCGAATGTCTCTTTCACCCTTCTACAAATATCAAGATAGGGCATGCCTGGCTTAATCATAACCATATCTGCACCTCCATTAAGATCTCTTTCTACTAATCTTAGAGCTTCGTCTGAGTTGGCGGGGTCAGCTTGATATGTTCTTTTATCTCCCTTGAGGAGACTAGTTGCTCCTACAGCATCCCGAAATGGCCCATAAAAAGATGAAGCATACTTTGCAGAATAACTTAATATAATTACATCGTGAAATTTGAGATATTCCAGTTCACTCCTAATATAACTAATTCTATTATCCATCATGTCTGAAGGACCAATAATATCAGCTCCGCTTTTAGCTTGTGCCACAGCCATTTTTACTAACACATCAACAGATTCATCATTCAATATCTTATGGTCTCTGACTAATCCGTCATGCCCGTGGATATTATAGGGATCTAACGCTACATCTGTCATAATCAAAAGTTCCGGAACTGCAGACTTTATAGCACGTATGGTACGGTTTATTAAATTATTTGGATTCCAAGCCTCTGCGCATGTTTCTGATTTAAATTCACGTTCAATACATGGGAACAAACAAATAGCAGTAATTCCAAGATTACTAGCGTATTTTGCGGCTTCAATCGCTTTATCTATCGTTAATCTTTGAATACCTGGCATTAAGTTTATATCAACAGCTATATTATCTCCTTCTATTATAAATATTGGCCAAATTAAATCTTTAACCGATATCGTAGTTTCTTGGATTAAGTCTCTTATATTCGCGTTTTGGCGTAAACGACGAAATCTCGTGAACTTTTTTGTGTTATCAGCTGTGATCATTTTCTATATGTACTTAATTTTTATAATATTTATTGAATATTTAGATTATCTTCATTTTAAAGTAGTTTTAAAGAAAATTAAAGAAGTGATGTTGACACAGGCCATTAATGCCTTAGGTGAATTCAATGATTAAAAATACTTTTTCAAAAATTAGTGGTGTTCCAGAAGGACTCGATGCTGATTTATTGGTAAAAGAGATTTTAAAAGGATCCTCATTAATTCATATTTCAAGCAATGATAAACGTCTTTCAGAACTTAAGACAGCTTTAGCGTTCTTTAATCCTCAACTAGAAATTTTAGAGTTTCCAGCTTGGGATTGTTTGCCCTACGATCGAATATCACCTAGTTCGGACGTTACCTCAAAAAGAATATCCACTCTTTCTGAATTGGCTAATAACTCAAGAAAACAACTCCTGGTCTTAACTACTGTTAACGCTGTAACCCAGAGACTTCCGACTGCAGCTACTATAAAAGAGGCTGTTTTTCCAATTTTTTCTGACTCACTTCTTGATATTGAAAAGTTATCGTTATTTTTAAATAATATGGGCTTTTCTAAATGTTCGACTGTAATCGAGTCTGGAGATTATTCTTTTAGAGGTGGAATAATTGATATTTTTCCACCTGGTTATGAGTACCCAATTCGTTTAGATTTATTCGGAGATCATGTAGAAGCGATACGTAGGTTTGATCCCAACACTCAACTAGGAAAAGAAAACCTATACTCGGTTATCTTGAGCTCTGCTTCAGAAGTTATTTTAGATAAAAATAGTATCAGTAAATTTCGACAAAATTATCGATCTGAATTTGGCGTCCCTAAATCAAGTGATGGTATTTATGAAGCTGTTTCTTCAGGCATCAAGTACCAGGGGATAGAGCACTGGCTTCCGTTTTTTTATAATAATTTATCTACCATTTTTGACTATTTACCAGAGGCAACCGTTTTCTTTGAAGAAACCTTTGAAGCACTTGTTCAGGATAGATGGGATAGTATTACTGATCAATATAAAAATAGAAAGGACGTTTTGGTTAGAAAGGGAGATCTAGGTTCACCCTATATGCCGGTTAACGCAGAAACTCTATATCTTGACCCTAATGATGTGAGTAGTTGTCTCAAAGGTAAAGCCCAATTTCAATTCGTCACAGTTCCAATACCTACCGGAAATAAAGTTACAGATGCAGGTGGACGTCTCGGTCGAAATTTTGCTCCAGAAAGACTAGCAGGTAATAAAAATATTTTTAAAATTTTAGCTAGTTATATTTTTACTATGTCTAAAAAAATACCTATCATTTTGGCTTGTTTCTCCGAAGGGTCTAGATCTCGTTTGGTTGAACTTCTTAGTGACGAAGGCCACTCAAATATTAAGCTAGTATCAAATTACAGTGAAATTGTAGCAGGCGTCTCGGCAGCTATTTGGGACCTGCCTGGTGGTTATGTAACTTCAGACTATTTAGTCATTTCGGAGCAAGATGTGTTAGGTGACCGCTTGATAAGAGGTGCGAAACGGAAACGTAGAGCTAATAACTTTCTAACTGAGTTAACGTCGTTAAGCCTTAATGATCTAGTGGTTCATTTAGATCATGGGATAGGACGATTTGCCGGGCTAAAAACAATTACTGCGATTGGCGCCCCACATGAGTGTATTGAGCTTGAATATCTTGGGGGTGATAGACTTTTCCTTCCCGTAGAGAATATTGAGTTATTAAGTAAGTATGGGCAAGAAACTGGAATTTTGGATCGACTTGGAGGTAGTTCTTGGCAGTCAAAGAAGGCGAAACTTAAAAAACGTATAAAAGATATGGCTGAAAGACTAATCAAGGTAGCAGCTGATAGAGAAACAAAAAAAGCACCAAAAATTGAAGTTATATCAGAAATGTGGTCTGATTTTTGCGCGCGGTTTCCTTATAATGAAACAGAAGATCAATTGAGTACAGTTGACTCGATAGTTAGTGATCTAGGCCGCGGTATGCCCATGGATAGGTTGATCTGTGGTGATGTTGGGTTCGGTAAAACAGAGATAGCTATGAGGACAGCATTTTTGTTGGCTAATGCTGGCTATCAGGTAGCTTTAGTTGTCCCAACTACATTATTATCTAGACAACACACATTAAGCTTTGAGGATAGATTTAATGGCTTTCCTGTCAATATAAAACAGTTATCCAGATTCGTTAGTAGCACAGATTCTGCAGAAACTAGGAAAGGGATAGAAAACGGCACAGTTGATATAGTTATTGGTACGCATGCAGTTATTTCTGACAAGCTCAAATTCAAAAATTTGGGCTTATTGATTATTGATGAAGAGCAACATTTTGGGGTGCAACATAAAGAGAAGTTAAAGCAGTTAAAATCGACGATTCATGTTCTTACTTTATCAGCGACACCAATACCAAGAACGTTGCAGCTAAGTTTATCAGGGGTAAGGGAGTTATCAATTATCGAAACCCCACCAATTAATCGATTGGCAATTCGAACTTACGTTACAGAATTTGATCCTGTCGTTGTGAGGGAGGCACTTTTACGAGAGACTTATAGAGGTGGTCAGAGTTTTTTTGTTGTGCCAAGAGTTGCAGATATTCCAGAGATAGAAGAGTTTTTGTCTAATGAGGTGCCCGAAGTTACGTTTGACGTCGCACATGGTCAATTATCTGCTACGGAGTTAGATACTCGTATGAATGCTTTTTACGATGGAAAGGTTAATGTTTTAGTATCAACAAGTATCGTTGAATCTGGAATTGATGTGCCAACCGCAAATACTATTATTGTTTATAGATCTGATATGTTTGGTTTAAGTCAGCTTTACCAGATCCGAGGTCGAGTTGGACGAGCTAAGGTAAGAGCTTACGCATATTTAACTACTAAGCCTGGCAAAAGGCTAACTCGGGTAGCTCAAAAAAGGCTTCGCGTCTTAGGTAATATTGATACTTTGGGGGCTGGTTTTAACATAGCAAGCCAAGATATGGATATTAGAGGCGCTGGTAATATTTTAGGAGAAGAGCAATCTGGAAATGTTAGAGAGGTTGGGTATGAGCTTTATCAATCAATGTTGGAAGAGGCAGTATCTAAAATCAAAATTGGAGATAATGTTGAAGTGATTAATGATACGCATTGGTCTCCGAGTATTAGTTTGGGTGTCCCAGTATTGATTCCAGAGACATATGTATCTGATTTAGATGTTCGATTAGGCCTCTACAAACGTTTGTCTGATTTAAAAACTAAAGTAGAATTGGAAGGTTTTGCAGCAGAATTGATAGATCGTTTCGGAAAGATACCGCGCGAAGTTTCCACATTATTTTTAGTTGTTAGAATTAAGACAATGTGCAAAAAAGCCAGTATTCTTAAATTTAATGGTGGTATTCGTGGTGCTACTATTGAATTCAAAAATCATAAATTTGATAACCCGATAGGTTTAGCAGAGTTTATTTCAGAACAGCGAGGGTTGGCTCAGATACGTGATAATAAATTGATAGTTAAACGTGACTGGAAAAGTAACGCGGACAAAATTAAAGGAGCATTTTCTATCGCTAGAGACTTAGCGTCAAAAGCCGTACTTAAAGAATAAGAAATTTTACTCTTTTAATAATTTCAGGATTAAAAAACTTAAAGAGGATAAACACAATGTGCCGATAATTAATGGGTCTGGGGAGTTTTTAAAAGAAAGTCCTATTGGAATCGCTATAAGAACACCAAATATCGTTGATGCAGACCCAATGATTGAAGCTGCAAGGCCTGCAATATGTCCCATTGGTTGCATTGCTAGTGCGTTCAAATTTCCTATTATTAGGCCAATCATAAAAAATACACAGAGTTGCCAGACGAAATATAATGAAAATGGAATAAGATAAAATAAATTAAACAATATCAAGCATAACGATGCCCCAGTTCCAATCACAAATCCCACACTTATTAACCTTCGCATTCCCATTTTTACTACTAAGTAAGAATTTATAAAGCTCCCAGATCCAGAGATCAGGGCTATTAGACCAAACCAATAGGGAAAACTTGAAGCCTTATCATAACTGATATCAAACACCTGTTGGATAGTACTTATAGATGCAAACAGAATAGAAAAGGTTAATGTTTGAAGGATAGTAGAAATCACAAAAATTTTATCTGTAAAACAATCAATTAGTGATTTGTAAATTCTAGAAAATGCAAAAGACACTCTGTCGTTTTTTACTAGTGTCTCTGGTTGCCGTAAAAGCAACCACCCAACAGCAATAA
This sequence comes from Paracoccaceae bacterium, assembly GCA_045565015.1. Taxonomy (GTDB): domain Bacteria; phylum Pseudomonadota; class Alphaproteobacteria; order Rhodobacterales; family Rhodobacteraceae. The sequence goes on along the minus strand of JBJLGD010000036.1, from coordinate 34,050 downwards.
TTAAAAAGATTATAAATCCAGTGAATATACTTCGCCAACCAAAATTTATTAGTATAAGCGCGCCGATCATTGGAGCTACTGCAGGTACAAAGGTGAAGAATATCATTGATATAGACATTATTTGGGCCATTTTGCGCCCTGCGTATAGGTCTCGCACTATAGCAAGAGCTGCTACTCTAGGGCCTGCCACTCCTAATCCTTGAATGAAACGACCAATTAAAACTACTTCTAGATTGTTAGCTGTACCAGCTATTATTGTTCCAAAAAGAAATATTGTACCTCCGATACAAATTATTTTTTTTCTTCCAAAACTATCAGATAACGGACCTGCAAAAAGAGTGGCAATACCCATCCCTACTAAGAAACTTGAAATGATGAATTGTGTTTTATTAGGTGACGATGGTATTAATTCTGAGGCTATGTCTGGTAATGCAGGGAGTATAGCATCTATAGAAAATGCTATAAGCGAGAAGTTCAACGCTATTATAATGACAAACTCTCCGGTGGATAATTTATTTCTATTCATAGTAAATATTCAAAAGTGTTATTTTGTGCCGCCTTTCAGTTGATTTAATTCTTCTATCACATTTATCCACAAGTTTTCAGATTGTGCTCCCGGCAGAACATGGGTGTCCTCTACAATAAATGTAGGAACTCCTGTTACACCTTTTTCTCGCGAATTACGATCACGCTGTTCTATAATTTTCTTATCGGCGTCGCTCTCTAAAAGTCGTTTAATTAGCGACTCATTTAGTCCAATACCTTTTGCTATAGAGATTAATGTTGCGATGTTTCCTATATCCCGACCATCAATAAAATAGGCTTTAAATAATGCAACTACTGTCGCCGTTTGAAAGCCTTCCAAACCAGACCAGTGTATTAATCTGTGTGCATTAATGGTGTTAGGAGTTCTTTTTATTTTTTGAAGTTCTAACTCTAAACCGGATTCTACTGCTGTTTTAGATATTCTAGAATAAACGCGATATGCGTTTTCTTCACTTCCAAATTTTGTTTTCAAGTATTCACGCCGATCCATACCTTTTAACGGCATTTCTGGATTTAACTGAAATGGGTGCCATTCGATTTGAAACTTGGTTTCTGGAAATTTTAATATAGCTTTATCTAAATTTGTCTTTCCAATTAGGCACCATGGACAGATGGGGTCCGACAGTATATCCAGTTTTATCATCAACAGCCTTTTCTCTAATCAAAATAGTTCTATCTACTTAAGTGGTATGGGATTTGTTTGTACTGAACAAGTGCTTTATCGAGCTATTAAGATAGATTTTTAAACTAAAGTATTCAAAATTCCTTGCTACTAATTCCTCTTTGTTTATAAATAAAAAAAAGGCTTATTAGGAGTTTCAATTGCCTCATTTAAGATTAGAATATTCTGCTGGCCTTGAGGCTCGCGTTGACCTCAACACAGTATGTAATAAACTTTCAGATACTTTAAAAGAAACAGGGATATTCCCTCTAGGAGGTATTAGAGTTAGAGCTTTTAGAGCTGGTAATTTTTCAATAGCAGATAAACATGAAATGAATACTTTTTGTGATATGATTTTTCGGATAGGACAGGGCCGCTCAAAACAAGATCGAATTGATGTTGGCGAAGCTCTGATGGAAGAAGCCAAAAAAATCTTTGATGAATTGTTGGAAGAGAAATATTTTGCATTATCTTTAGAGATAATTGAGATAGAAAAGAGCTACAGTTGGAAAGTAAACTCTATTCATAATAGACTTTCTTAAAGGAGGCATAGTTGGGAAGTAATAATAGTAAAAATCTTTTTGAAGAGAATAAAAAAAAGGCAACGCAGTACCTTGAGCGTTTTAAGGTAAACGGAGTCTTAAATCATATAAATGGTTCTAAAGTTGAAAGTGCTAACGCTAAAACATTTGAAACAATTTCCCCAATTGATTTAAAAACTTTGTCAAAAGTTTCATTGGGTGATTCTATTGATATCGATAATGCCGCAAAAGCTGCTAAAGGTGCTTTTAGGGAATGGGCTGATATAGAGGGGCCAAGAAGAAAGAAAATACTTCATAGTATAGCTGATTTAATTGTAAAGCGAGCTGAAGAAATAGCATTCATTGAAGCCGTTGATACCGGTCAATCCTTACGTTTCATGGCTAAAGCGGCTCTTCGAGGTGCGGAGAATTTCCGATACTTTGCAGACCGGGTAACTGAGGCAAGAGACGGTAAGTCTATGAGAGCAAAGGGTCAGTTAAATATTTCTACTCGTTATCCGATAGGACCTGTTGGAATAATAACCCCTTGGAATACTCCATTCATGTTATCAACATGGAAAATAGCACCTGCATTAGCGGCAGGCTGTACCATAGTTCACAAGCCTGCGGAGTTTTCACCACTTTCTGCGAGTATTTTAGTTGAAATAGCAGAAGAAGCTGGTCTTCCAAAAGGCGTATGGAACCTTGTTAATGGACTGGGCGAGGAAGCTGGGAAAGCACTCACGGAACACCCAGACATAAAAGCGATAGGTTTTGTTGGAGAGGGTAAAACTGGCTCGTTAATCATGAAACAAGGGGCTCAAACATTAAAAAGAGTGCATTTTGAGTTGGGTGGAAAAAACCCAATTATTGTTTTTGCAGACTCTGATTTGGACCGAGCTGCTGATGCGGCAGTATTTATGATTTACTCGTTAAATGGAGAGCGTTGCACATCATCGTCAAGGTTACTCGTTGAAGAATCCATATACGAAGAGTTTGTAAGATTAGTCGTCGAAAAATCAAAAAACATAAACGTAGGTCATCCTTTGGACCCTGATACAGTCGTCGGACCCGTTATTCATCCAGTTCATGAGAAGAAAGTTTTGGATTATATTAAAATAGGACAAGAAGAGGGGGCAAAGATAGCTATAGGTGGGCAGAAAGTGGTTGGCCCAGGCGGTGGCTGTTATATCTCACCTACGTTATTCACCAATGCTACAAATGATATGCGAATTTCTCAGGAAGAAATCTTTGGTCCTGTATTAACAGCTATTCCATTTAAAAACGAGGAAGAGGCTTTAAAGTTGGCTAATGATACAAAGTATGGACTTAGTGGGTATTTATGGACTTCTGATATAACAAGAGCTTTAAGGTTTTCGGACCATTTAGAAGCAGGGATGATATGGGTTAACTCTGAAAACCTTCGGCACTTACCCGCTCCCTTTGGGGGCGTTAAGGCATCTGGGATAGGACGAGATGGAGGGGACTGGTCTTTTGAGTTTTATATGGAGACAAAAAATATTGCCTTTGCCACAACACATCATTCGATACCAAAGTTAGGTGGATAGGAGATAGATAATGCCAGTTCCTAATCCAAACCTTTACCCAGACTTTAATATAGTGAGGCTTAGTCATTTAGAAATAGGTGTTTCAAACCTGAGTGAAAGTAAGCATTTTTATACTGAAATATTAGGTCTTCAGATTACGCATGAAACAGAGGAAGAAGTTTTTTTAAGAGCGATGGAAGAGCGTGGACACCATTGTCTGATATTAAAAGAGTCTAAACATACAGACGTAAATTTTTTAGCTTTTAAAGTTTTTTCTGAGTTAGATTTGGAAAAAGCTAACACTTGGTTTGAGGTCAAAGGGTTACCTACTGAATGGGTTGAAAGGCCTTTTCAAGGAAAAACATTACGTACTCAAGATATTCATGGTATACCACTAGAGTTTTATTTTAAAATGGAAAGACTTCCATCTATCCATCAAAAGTATAAGCTCTATAAGGGGGTTAAGCCATTGCGAATAGATCATTTTAATTGCTTTAGCAGTAATGTTGATGAATCAATTTTATTTTGGAATGAGATGGGCTTTAGGGTTACCGAGTATACAGAAGATGATAGTAGTAAAAATGTTTGGGCGGCATGGCTTCACCGGAAAGGGGGCGTGCATGATATGGCATTTACAAATGGTTTAGGCCCTCGCTTACATCATACGGCGTTTTGGGTCCCAACCCCTCTTAATATAATTGATTTATGTGATATAATGGCCAGCTCTGGATACGTGAAAAATTTAGAGCGAGGACCTGGTCGGCATGGAATTTCAAATGCATTTTTCCTATATATATTGGATCCTGATGGGCATAGAATAGAGATTTACTGTTCCGATTATCAGACCGTGGATCCGGATCATGAGCCTATTAAAGTGGGATTTAAAAGATCCACAAAGACAAACCTTGTGGGGTGCGCCGGCTCCTAGAAGTTGGTTTGAGAAGGGAAGTAATTTTATGAATTTGAAGCCAAAAAAATCGCTGTTACAAGCCTCACCGATAGTAGCACAATGATGAGTAACTTCGAAAAAGAACGTATTGTGACATTTACTGCTGACGGACTTCAACGTTATGGTATTGTTGTGGATTCTGGAATAGTAGATTTAAGTGTTAAATTCCCAGAGTATACTAACTTAAGGCAAGTTATCGAAGCCGGTAAGTTGGCGAGTTTAGCAAGAAACGAGAAAAATTCGCTAACTGACTTTTATAATAATGAATTCCGTTATGATATACCAATACCGTTTCCTGAAAAAATAATCTGTGTTGGGGTTAATTATCCTGCTAGAAATGAAGAGTATAAAGATGGAAGTGATGCACCATTAAACCCTTCGTTATTTATTAGATTTCCAGGCTCATTTGTAGGCCATCAGGAAAATATAATCAGACCACTGGAAAGTAAGATGCTCGATTATGAGGGGGAAGTTACCATTATCATTGGAAAAGGTGGTCGTAGAATTCCTGAAGGATCTGCGTATGATCATATCGCTGGATTAACTTTATGCAACGAAGGAACATTAAGGGATTGGGTGAGACATGCTAAGTTCAATGTGACTCAAGGCAAGAATTTTGAAAGCTCAGGGTCTATGGGCCCTTGGGTTGTTCCATTTTTAGACTCTAATCAAATTGACGGAATAGAATTAGAAACTCGAGTAAATGGTGAAGTCAGACAGAAAGATAATACAAGTCGAATGATTTTTTCTTTCAGAAAAATTATTGCTTATGTCTCAACGTTTACAGTTTTGGTTCCAGGTGATGTTATAGTGTGTGGAACGCCAGTTGGGGCAGGAGCACGTTTTGATCCCCCAAAATGGTTAAAACCAGGTGATAAAATTGAGGTGGAAGCCGAGGGTATTGGGGTGTTATCTAACTCTGTTGTGGATGAGGTGATATCATGATGAACGATAAGGAAATCCTGGAAGCAGCAAATAATTTGGAGGACGCCGAGGTCAACCGAGTTCAAATGGGACTTTTGTCAATTCGATATCCAAAAATGACAATGGATGATGCCTACGCAATTCAGGAGGCTTGGATTAATAAAAAAATTTCTAAAGGTCAAAAAATTATAGGTTGGAAGATAGGATTAACGTCAAAGGCGATGCAATACGCTTTAAACATTAATACTCCAGATAGTGGTGTGTTAACAGATAGTATGCAATTCAAAAATAATACTGTAATATCAGGTGGTTATTTTATTCAACCACGGATTGAAGCGGAAATAGCATTTGTTATGAAATCCAGTCTATTTGGCAAAGTAACCCGTCAGAATGTAATAGATGCTACTGACTATGTCTCGCCATCACTAGAAGTTCTTGATACCCGTATCCTGAGAACTGATCCAGAAACAGGAAAAGCAAGAATAATTGTAGACACCATTTCTGATAATGCTGCCAATGCCGGGGTGATACTAGGAGATGAAAAGCATAATATTAAAAATGTCGACCTCAGGAAAATAGGTGCTGTCGTTAGCCGAAATGGTGAAGTTGAGGAAACTGGTCTTGGGGCAGGGGTGCTGAATGACCCAATAATGGGAATCGTTTGGTTGGCAGAACGAATGGCTATATATGGGCAAAGAATAGAAGCTGGACAAATAATACTATCAGGCTCTTTTATAAGAGCGATTGAAGCACCATCTGGAAGCCAGATTTTTGCAGATTTTTTTGACTTCGGTACAGTGGGGTGCCACTTTAACTAAACGTTCTTAAATTTTTAAGTGTAATTTCGGCTTCCAAAATGGTCTAAATAGCTCAATTTTAGGACATCTGTTCATTACAACTGATAATCCAGCTTTTTCCGCTACCTGCGCTGCCTCTTTGTTGATTACACCAATTTGTCCCCACAAAACATTTGCACCAATATCAATAGCCTGATGAGCAATCTCAAGTAGATCTTCTGGACGACGGAAAACTTCAACCATATCTACTTTTTGGTCAATTGCCTCTAGACTGGGGTACACTTTTATTCCTCTAATTTCTGATAAGCCTTTTTTAGGGTTAACAGGAATCATGTTGTAACCAGTTTCATGCAAAACTCTTAAAACTCCATAGCTAAACTTCGTTTTATCTGGGCTAGCTCCAACCATCGCAATAGTTTTAACTGTGCTCAAAATATTTTGTAAATATTCCTCTGGATATGGTTTATCATGATTCATAAGTTTCATTTCTTTTCTTTCTTTGTTGTAGCTATATCAGCTTTCAACTCATAGTCTTCAAGAGGTTCTAAAAAGGGGTTTCGATATAACTTATTGTGACTTTCGACGCCAATCTCTAAAGTGCAGTTAGTAATTGGTCTCGCAACACATAAAATAACATAACCATCATTTATCTGACGATTATTTAAGGCAACTTGTGCATTTTGATTAACTGTTCCCTTAATTAGTTTTGCCGCGCAAGTTATACATCCGCCGTACTTGCACCCATATGGTAGATCAACCCCTTGAGCTCGAAGAGAGTCCAATAACGGTTTGCGTTGATCGACTTTATAGATTGCGTCTGACCGATTAGCTATTGTGATTTCTTTTATCATAACCAAATATCGCTGGTACAATCACCACCTGGATAACGGGTCTCATGACAGCGGCTTGGTCCATTGGGTTCTTTTCCAAAATCTATAACAAAATTTGGGTCTATTTCCATGCCACCGTTTTCTGAATCGCAGTTGACCATCAACATACACCCACCGTTAGTTCTAATTTCTGGATAAAATTGATTATCCCATGTGCTAAATAACGATGTGGTTACGTAAAGTCGCTTACCGTCAAGAGACAATTGGATCATTTGAGGTCCGCCGGTAACTTTAACACCGTTTACAACGGGAGCACGATCGAGAAGACCTCCCATCCAAACTTGACCAGTCAATTTAGCATTGTGGGGGTCTGATATGTCATATTGCCTAATATCACCATGCAGCCAGTTGCATAGATATAAAAATTTATCATTCATAGATAAGAGTATCACAGATATTACACCAGGGATCGGTATAGGCCATTCTGGGTGGGGTTCATTCTCAACATCAACAATCTTTTCCCATTGCCAACTTCCTTTATCATCTTTCCACCAATGAATTATGTTTGCGCTTAGTGCTGCTCCTACAAAACCGTGAGAACTGTTAGGATTATGATGAAACCGTACTTCAAGTGGCACAAGACCATCCTCGCCAAGATACATGCTTTCCACGGGCTCTTTCTTTTTAAAGTCCCAAAAATGTAATTCACGGCCGTATTTTAAATGGCCTACCTCTTCTAAATCAAATCCTGGCATAAAAGTGTTAGGAGCAGCCCATTCGGAGCTAACCATTACATTGTGACGGGGCTGATACCAAAAATCATACCCAAATTTTATATCGCCCATTGAGTTTTCCCAACGACCTAAAATCTCAAAGTTTTCATTCAAGTGTAAATAACCGCCAGGAGCATTACCTTTAGCATCGCCTAACATCGAAATAATTATTTCTGAGCCGAGGCAATGTATAGTGTGTGGTGCAGATAGATTAGTTTTTTGTTTAATTTCACTACCTTGTATTACCTTGAAAAGAGATGGTTTTCTGGGATCTGTAACACAATCAATAATATGTAGGTTTGATGATCTGACTCCTGGTACAATGAGATACTTCCGCTCTTTATCCTGATCTCCGTGACAAGATGAGCATGCGTTCCATCCCATATGATGGAGTTCATCCCCAATCCCTGGCATTTCTAACCTAGAAATAACTTTTGAATAGGTCTCGCTCTTAGGATCTGCGTCAATTGTACAAAGATAATCAGGTTTTTGAATGCCAGTACCAGTATAGATTGCTATTGTGTAAAGGATTTTTTCAATGGGAGCGGTCATAGCTTCAGCGGGAGTTGCATATCCTGGACCACAGACTACAGAATTCATTTTTTTCCTAACTATAAAATAATATTATTATCTTTGTCATTGTACGTAAAATTTACAACAAAAATTAATTTGGGTTATTAGTTAATAAATAATGATCTGTAAATTGATTTCATTAAAGTAAAATACGAGTTTTTAATTAATTATTTTTACTTTCAATTAACTTCTGAACCTCTTCTAAACTTGGCATAGCCTCTGAAGTGCCATATCGAGTTACTGATATTGACGCTGTTGCACACCCTATTAAAACTGAGTCAACATAAGTTTCTCCTCGAGAAAGAGCGGCTGCCAAGCTTCCATTAAATGCATCGCCTGCTCCCGTTGTTTCTAGTACTTTTTTGACTTTAAATGCGGGAATTATTCTTGAAATTATGGAGTTGTGAAAATAAACACCCTTATCACCTAATGTAATTGCAATGTTCTTTGCTCCCCTAGACTCAAGCCATTTTGCAGCAACTTTTGCACTGGCCTCTGAATCAACTCTTATTCCCGTTAAGTGTTCCGCTTCAGTTTCATTTGGTGTTATAAAATCACATAATGGATACAAGTTCTCCGGTAAGGGTGTATTTGGGGTTGGCGCTGGATTAAGTATTGTCAAAACTTTGTGCTTTTTGGCTAACGTTAAAGCTGTTATTGCAGCCTCAAGAGGTTGTTCAAGTTGAGTTATGAAAACCTTTGAATTTGAAATAATATGTTCCTTTTGAAAGACAAAATTAGAAGAAATTTCTTCTGCAGCACCAGGACAAACAATAATTGCATTTTCTCCAGATGACTCATTTAGAAATATACAAGCTGATCCGGTAGGTTTAGTTTCGGAAATTTCAATTTCTGGTATGACATTAGAACTTTTCCATATATTCAAACCCATTCTAGAAAAAGTATCATTTCCCATTTTGGTTATAAAACGTGTCTTTGCACCACTTTTTGAGGCAGCTACTGCCTGATTAGACCCTTTACCACCAGGGCCAAGATTAAAAGAGCTGCCAATAAGTGTTTCTCCAATCTTTGGCATCCGATTTGCAATATAAGTAGTATCAGCAACAAAAATTCCTAATACAGTCACATCTGTCAAATCTTTATTTGTTTGGTTCACAAGCCGTGCCTTTATTTTGTTAATAAAAAAGTTGTTTTGCTTTAATATAATAATAACGTTATACGATCTGCAATTCTATATCATCTATAATTATTAAGTTTTTTTTATAACAAATGTTGAATGGGTTTATTTAGATGCAGTTATCACAAAATCCAAGCACGCCCATTCTTAAAACTTTAGCAAAAAAAATATCTAAGTTAAGTATTTCTAAACTCTTAAGCGATAGTAATCGTGTTATAGAGTTAAATTATGAGATTGGTGGGATTACAGTTGATTTATCAAGACAGTTATTAACAACAAGTGTTTTGTCACAGTTAATTAAGATGGCTAACTGCGCAGAAATTAATATAAAAATAAACGAGCTAATGGATGGGATCTATTTAAATAAAAGTGAGAACAGACCCATAACCCACTTCAATCTCCGTAATACCTCGAGAAAGAATACGGCATCGTGGCTCAAGTTAAAGGCATTTGTTAAAAAGATCAGAAATAATAGAGAAATTCTAGATGTTGTTAATATTGGAATTGGTGGGTCCCATTTGGGATCAAAAACAGTTGAATCTGCACTAAAATATTATTGTGATGGACCAAATATCCATTTCGCTTCTAGTGTTGATCCCTCTTCAATGAGTGATATTCTCAACAACTGCCAACCTAAGAACACAATTTTTATAATTAATTCAAAGAGCTTTAAGACTACAGAAGTTCTTAATAATGCCAGGTTGGTATGGCAATGGTTAAAAAAGAATAATCAAGAAGAGAAAGAATTCATCTATGCTGTTACGGCTTCAAAAGCTGCTGCGACTACGTGGGGTGTCAGCGAAGATAATATTTTTGATTTCGATGAGGGGGTGGGAGGACGTTTTTCTGTTTGGTCTCCATCAGGTTTACCATTAATGTTGGCTATTGGAGTGAAAAATTTTCAAAATTTTGTAGATGGAGGTTTTATTGTTGACAACCACTTTAGGTCCGAAGATCTTATCAGAAATGTTCCTGTAATAATGAGCTTGTTGAGGGTGTGGAACAGAAACTTTCTTAATTACGCTTCGCATGCAATTATACCATATGAGTATGGATTAAGAAATTTCCCTCGCTATGTCCAACAATTGGAGATGGAAAGTAATGGTAAAGGGGTGGACTTAGACGGTAACATTTTAAGTATGCCTGCTAGCCCTTTGATTTGGGGAGAGGTTGGCACTGATGCTCAACATAGTTTTTTCCAGTTTTTACATCAAGGTAAAGATATTGTACCTGTTGACATTCTTGTTCCAAAGTTACCCGCAAGATTTGATGCAGACAGCAAATATGTTGAGGGTCATAAAATTTTAGTGGCTAACGCCTTAGGTCAAGCTGAAGCTCTGGCGTTTGGAAAAGAAAATTTGACTGAACCACATAGAAATTTTCTTGGAAACCGACCGTCATCACTAATTTCTTGGAACAAATCAAATCCGTATAATATGGGTAGTTTAATTGCTCTATATGAAAATATCACAATTTCGTCTGGTTTAATATGGGGAATAAATAGCTTTGATCAATGGGGTGTAGAGCTTGGAAAAAAAATTACAAAAGGGCTATTAGATGAAAGTCAATCGAATAGTATGCGGCTACGACTAGAGAGATTTTTATCATGACATTTATTAACTTTAAATTTTTCTACAGCCTGGATTTGTCAGGAATTACTTGGTTTTAATATGAATGTTTTCAATACCGAAAAACTACCTATACCGTTAATAGTGTTAATAGCTATTTTCGGTATAATTGAAATTGCTAGCCAAGTTTCTGAATTTGGTTTGCTTTCTACTTTAAATTTAAGACAACTGTTTTTAATGTTAGGCGCCTTTTGGCCACCGTTAATTACCAATGATCTAATGGGTATCTATGGCAGTCAAAAGTATATCATGTTTATTACATATGCGTTTATCCATGGTAACTTTTTACACTTTTTATTAAACTCGGTGGTTTTATTATCGTTAGGAAAAATGATTTCGTACAAGTTAGGAAATTTAATTACGGTTTTATTGTTTTTTACTTCGTCAATTAGTGGTGGATTAGTATTTTACTTCCTTTCTAAATCGGCCTCACCAATGATTGGTGCTTCAGGAGCTGTTTTTGGTTTTATTGGAGTTTGGCAGTATTATGATTTATCTTCGCGATTAAGTAGAAAAGAGCCCTTACAACACTTTTTCTTTACGATTGGTGCTTTAATAATAGGTAATATTCTTATTGCTTTTGTATTAAAGGGCGGTTTAGCTTGGGAGGCTCATTTAGGGGGATTTTTGATAGGATTTATTTTTGTACCTTTTTTGAGTTTATTTAAAGAAATTGCATTAAACAATTAATTTAAGAATACACGGGATGTTAAATAAAAGTTTGTGAGCCTCAGGCTGTAGGGAGTAGATGCAAGATGCATGATTGTTTTAGTTACGATATTATTGAGTGGGGAAAGCCGTTTCAGTTACGTAAGAGAGAAATTAGTGATCCAATTGGAAAACAGGTATTAATAAAAGTTATAGCTTCAGGTTTATGCCATTCCGATTTACATATTCAAAAAGGTTCCTTCGATTTAGGGGAAAAAGGTACCTTTTCAATGAAGGAACGGGGGGCAAAACTGCCAGTTACCATTGGTCATGAGATAGCTGGAGAAGTTGTTCGAGTTGGATCAGAAGTGAGTAATGTCAGTATTGGCCAATCAATTATAGTTTTCCCCTGGATAGGGTGTGGAAATTGTTTAGCGTGCGATGAAGAAAGGGAAAGTGATTGTACTTCAATGAACATAATTGGTCTCAATCAAAATGGTGGGTTTGCCAGTCACGTATTAATTCAAGATGAAAAATTTGTTTTTGACATAACCGGTTTAGATCCTGCGAAGGTTGCTCCATTCGCGTGCTCGGGTTTAACTGTGTTTAATGGGTTGAGTAAGGTAGGGCCACTACGTCAAGACGAGTGGTTAGTTATTTTGGGTGCTGGTGGTCTTGGCCTTAATGCGATTTCGATTGCAAAAGGGATGGGTTACAAGAATGTTGCAGCAGTTGATATAGATAATGAAAAGTTAAAGGCAGCTTTGGAAATAGGTGCTGATAGGATATTAAATTCTAAATTAAATGAACCTATAAATTCATTAATAGAACTGTGCGATGGAAAAGTATTCGGGGTACTTGATACCTTTGGAAGTAAAGATACAGTTGAATTAGCAATTAATTCTTTAACAAAGTCAGGTCGTTACGTAACCGTCGGTCTCTATGGCGGTGATTTTACCATGCCTCAAGTATGGTTGCCACAGAAAGCAATGACTGTACGAGGTAGTCACGTGGGGAACACACCTCAGTTAAAGGCACTGATTGAGATGTATAGAGCAGGAAAAATAAAAGAGATTCCTATTAATAAACGTCCGTTAGCAGAAATAAATAGTGCTATGAAGGATCTTGAACATGGAAATGTAACCGGAAGGGTTATTTTAGAACCATAATGTTCCAATATTATCAAAGCGTATTTTTAAGGAGGATAAAATGAAATCTTATGAGCTTTACATCGATGGCTGCTGGACGAAATCTTGTTCAAATAAGTTTTTTGAAACTGAAAATCCTTATACAGGTGAAGTTTGGGCAAAAATTTCTAGAGGAAACTTTGATGATATAGACAAGGCGGTTAGAGCAGCAAGGTGTGCTTTTGAGGGTGCATGGGGTCAGGTTAAGGCTACTGAAAGAGGTAAATTGCTTACAAAACTTGCTAGCTTGGTGGAGAGAGACGCCAAAAAATTAGGTGAAATTGAAGTTAGGGATAATGGAAAATTAATAGCTGAGATGGGTGGTCAGACTAAGTATCTAGCAGAATGGTATAGATATTATGGTGGATTGGCAGATAAAATAGAAGGGTCTGTTATTCCTTCCGATAAACCAGGTATATTTAACTTTACCAAGTATGAGCCTTTAGGTGTAGTTGGTATGATTACTCCTTGGAACTCCCCCTTATTACTACTAGCTTGGAAATTAGCACCAGCATTGGCTGCAGGAAATACAGCCGTTATCAAGCCGTCAGAGTTTACCTCGGCTTCTACGTTAGAATTCATGAACTTAATTGAAGAGGCAGGTTTTCCAAAAGGTGTGGTAAACACAGTTACGGGGTTTGGGATTGAAGTAGGTGCACCCTTAGTTGATCATCCTGAAGTGGATAAAATAGCATTTACCGGTTCAGATATTTCAGGTCAAAAAATATACGAAGCTGCTGCTAAAAAGATTATGCCAGTGACATTGGAGCTTGGCGGAAAATCACCCAATATCGTTTTTGAAGATGCAGATTTTGAAGCGTCAGTTATGGGAGCAATTTCAGGAATTTTTGCAGCGACAGGTCAAACGTGCATAGCGGGTTCCAGATTGCTCGTCCAAAAATCAATTCACGACAAATTTGTCAATAGACTAGTCGAAGTTGCAAAAGATGCAAATATTGGAGACCCAATGTCGTTAGAAACCCATGTAGGTCCAGTAACTACGAGGCCTCAATACGAAAAAATAATGGAATATATTGATATAGCAATTAAAGAGAAAGCCACATGTGTCCTCGGTGGGAAAGCTTACAAGGGCCCTGGATCAAAGGGAAATCAATTTATTGAGCCTACTATTTTTACGGGGGTGAATAATCAGATGCGTATTGCTCAAGAGGAGGTTTTTGGTCCAATACTCTCTGTTATACCGTTTAATGATGAAGAAGAGGCTATTAAAATTGGAAATGATATTGATTTTGGATTAGCTGCAGGGGTTTGGACTAATGATATTGGACGTGCTTTAAGAATGTCAGAGAAATTACGTGCAGGGACCATTTGGGTAAACACCTATAGAGCTGTTAGTTTCACTTCGCCCTTTGGAGGATATAAGCGAAGTGGAGAGGGAAGAGAAAGTGGTAAAGAGGCAATTAAAGAATTTTTACAAGTTAAATCGGTTTGGATTGCTCAAGAAACAACAACAGCTAATCCATTTGTAATGCGTTGAGCGGAGGAAGCTAAACTTATGATGAAAAAGGTGTGTGTTATAACCGGTGCCGCTCGCGGTATTGGTTTAGCTACCGTCAATTTGTTCTTAGATAATCGTTTCTCGGTTGTGATGGTGGATAGGGATAGTGATGAGTTAAAAAGGATCTCGAAATCTTTAGACGGAGTTTACCCGATTGTATGTGACGTCTCCCAAGAAGAGGATGTTTCAAACTTATTTAATATTGTTGAAAAAAAGTTTGGGCGCTTAGATGCTTTAATCAATAATGCTGGCGTGGCTGAATTTGGACCGATAGAAGCAATCAATTTTGAAGGGTGGAGAAGAGTACTGTCTACTAACTTGGACGGTGTTTTTCTTTGTAGCCAGTTTGCTATCCCTTTGTTGAAAGTTAGTAAGGGGGTAATAGTTAACATTGCATCTATATCTGGATTAAGAGCATCCACCTTAAGGGTTGCATACGGCACCTCTAAGGCTGCAGTGATACACCTAACTAAGCAACAGGCAGTAGAGCTTGGTGAGTTTGGAATACGTTGTAACTGTGTTGCTCCTGGTCCAGTAAGAACGAAGCTGGCTATGGCTGTACACACCGAAGAAATAATAGAGGCCTATCATGATGCAATTCCGCTCAATCGGTATGGTTCGGAAGAAGAAATAGCAAATGCAATTGCTTTTCTAGCGTCGGATAAGGCAAGGTTCATCACAGGGCAGTTGCTTTCAGCAGATGGTGGTTTTGAGGCAACCGGTGTAGGCCTTCCGGCTCTGCGCAGTGACTAAATATAATAATTGGGGGATAATTTCATGGAATTAGAATGTTTTCAATTTAGATATGGCGCAGATAACTATGGCGTTTTATTACATGATCCTAGAGAAAATTTAACAACAGCAATCGACGCAGGAGATTCTTACAGCTATTCAAGCGCATTGAAGGCCAATGGTTGGACGTTAGATCAAATATGGATTACCCATCATCATGCTGATCATACAGATGGACTATCTGAACTAAAAAAAGAGACAGGAGCTTTGGTAATTGGTCCTAAAAACGTTACTGGCGTTGAGAAAGGTGTATCTGAGGGGGATGTTATAAAGTTTGGCCAGTGTGAGGTTCAGATAATTGAAACACCTGGGCACACGTTAGATATGATAAATTATTATATTCCATCAGAAAAATTAATTTTTACTGGAGATACGTTATTTGTCATGGGCTGTGGGCGACTGTTCGAAGGCTCCCCAGAGCAAATGTTCCGGAGTATATGTAAAATTATGGCATTCCCTGCTGACACAGTTCTATACTGTAGTCATGAATATACTCTCGCCAATAGTAAATTTGCGTTAAGTGTGGACCCAAACAATAGTGATTTAATCAAAAGAGCTAAGAAACTTCAGGATATAATATCTTTGGGAAATCATACTGTGCCGACAACTATTGGACTTGAGGCGAAAACAAACCCCTTTTGTCGATCGGATGATTTAAAGATTAGACGTAGTTTAGGTATGATAAATGAAAGTAATGAGGATGTTTTTACAAAGCTTAGACAATTAAAAGACATCTTTTAACTCGATTGAGAATGTTCACTAGGTTAATTTTATGATGCAAAGATTCTCAGCGAACTTGGGTTTTTTATGGTCAGAATTAGATTTAATCACTGCGATACACAGAGCAAAAGTTTCTGGTTTTGATGGGGTAGAGTTTCATTGGCCATATGACGTAAATGCAAAAAAACTTGGGAAAGTACTCATAAAAAATAATCTAAAAGTCATTAGTATTAATACCCTAAAAGGTAATCAAAAAACTAACGATAATGGTTTATCGGCTATCCCAAATAAGATTAAAGAAGCACGACAAGCTATTGATATTGCATTAAAATATTCTAATATAATTAACTGTAAAATGATACATGTAATGGCTGGAAACACACCAAAAAATGAACTAAGTGATTTTACTTTTATTGAAAACCTCCATTACGCATGTCGAGAAGCAAAAAAACTTAATAAAGTTATATTAATAGAAGTTTTAAACCCAGATGATGCACCCGGATATTATTTAGATAACTTCGACAAAGCACTTGAGGTTATTGCTCGTGTAGATCGAGACAACTTAAAAATTATGTTTGATTGCTATCATATTATGAAGTTGGGTTTGTGTATCCGATCTTTATTCGTAGAACATTTTGAATGTATTGGTCATATACAAATAGCCGCTTTCCCTAACAGAGATGAACCAACCTTTAATGAAGATAGTTATATCAAGATAATTAAGTTTTTTCAAAATAATGGTTGGGTTGACTATGTTGGAGCTGAGTACAAACCAAAAATTAAAACTGACGATGGTGTTGGATGGGTGAAACTGTATAGAAATAGTTTAAATAATATGGTTTAAGATTATTTAATATAATTATGATAATGTGAAAGGTTTTTTATAAATGAATGGTAACGAAGTAGTAGCTTTAGTAACAGGTGGGGCATCAGGTTTAGGAGAAGCCAGTGTTAGATCTATTGTGTCAAATGGTGGAAAGGTTTTAATCTTAGATCTAAACGTTCCTCGTGGCGAAGTTTTAGCAAAAGAATTTCCCCAGTCGGTTAAGTTTGTTAAGACCGATGTAACTGATGCTGACTTCAGTTCAAACTGGTATTGATCTTTGTCTTACAGAGTTTGGGTTGATTAATGCGGTCGTTAACTGTGCAGGAATTGCAGTGGTTGAAAAAACAATTGGCAAAGATGGCGCTCATTCACTAGCAGAGTTTGAAAAAGCAATTAATATTAATGTCACCGGAACATTTAATGTGTCCCGGTTAGCAGCTCTTGCTATGGAAAATAACAAACCGTTTTCTGGAGGAGAGCGGGGTATTATAATTAACACAGCGTCTGTTGCGGCATATGATGGTCAAAAAGGGCAGGTTGCTTACGCGGCCTCAAAAGGAGGAGTAGCTGCGATGACTCTTCCAATGGCTAGAGATTTAGCCCAAGTCGGGATTAGAGTTATGGCTATAGCTCCAGGTTTATTTATGACACCAATGTTAGCTGGTCTTCCAACAAAGACATTGGAAGTATTATCAACGCAACCGCTTTTTCCAAATAGGTTGGGGACACCTCAGGAGTACGGTGATTTGGTGATTTTTATTATTAAAGCGGGATACTTGAACGCTGAAGTGATCAGATTAGATGGTGGTATTCGACTTCCATGAAGGCATTAATAGTTGGAGCTGGAATTAGCGGATTATCTGCTGCTTTAGCCCTAGCTAAAAGGGGTTGGACTATCGATGTTCTTGAAAAGTCGCGTGAAATTAGAGAAGTCGGAGCTGGCATTCAAATTAGTCCAAATGGATTGAGAATTTTAGATGAGTTGGATGTAACTAAATATATAGAGAGTTCGCTATTTGAACCTAAAAATTTGGAACTTCGATTAGGCAAGTCAGGTCGAAAGGTATTTTCGATACCGTTAAAAGAAATATCGCAAAAACGTTGGGGCGCGCGATATATACAAATTCATAGGAACGATCTTATTAAAGGTTTTTTTAAGGTCGATAGAGAATTATGCTAATATAAATATTTTAACAGACCGAAAAGTATTGTCGTATACAGACAATGTAGAATCTATATCTCTAAAGTTAAGTTCTGGAGAAAATTTAATCGGTGACTTAGTTATAGGCGCCGATGGCTTAAATTCTACTATTCGATCGCAAATGTTTAATAAAAGTTGTCCAGTTTATACAGGCTATATGGCTTGGAGATGTTTAACTCCAATAGATAAAATAAATAAAAAGTACTCTCAGCATAATTCGTGTATATGGGTGGGGGCAAATAAACACGCAGTAACAACTACAATTAATAGTGGTAAAACTATAAATTTTGTTGGTGTAGTAAAGAAAGAATTTGAGACAAAGGAGTCTTGGACTGCGCTCGGCACTAAAGATAAATTACTTGAAGACTTTGACGGCTGGGATCCACAAATAAAAGAAATTATTGAGAATTCTGGTGCTATTTTTCAAGGGGGATTATTTGAACGGGAACCGTTGAAAAGTTGGATTAAAGGTAGAGCTGTTTTATTGGGAGATGCCGCTCATCCTATGCTACCATCGATGGCGCAAGGTGCCTCTCAATCACTAGAAGATTCTGTAATTCTAGCAAAGTTTTTAAATCCAGAGAGAGATTTAAGGTTATCCCTAACCAGTTTTTTTGAGTTTAGAATTAAAAGAGTGTCAAAAATTCAAAAGCGTTCACGAAAAAATCTAGAATTCTTTCATTTGACTAATATTGTAAGGCGGTTTTTCTTTTTTTTGTATTCTTAATTTTATCTCGAGAATTCATCCCACAGTTCTCCATAGGGGACAAGATTGGATTTACGGCCATAAATTAAATATCTACGATAAATAACTATTCAATTTTTCTATGGAGGAAAAAGAAATGCTTGAAGGAATAAAAGTTATTGAACTGGAAGGTCTTGGGCCAGCACCATTTGCTTGTATGACTTTAGCAGACTTAGGGGCGAATGTTATTACCGTACAAAATCCCTTCAAAGAAAAAATAAAAGAGAAAAATGTTAATCTTCTTAATCGAGGTAAGAGATCAATAACTTTAAATCTTAAAGACTGTAATGATAAGAAAAAACTAATCAAACTGATGAAAACAGCTGACGTATTAGTTGAAGCTTTTAGACCTGGAGTGATGGAAAGATTAGGATTTAGTGATGCCGAAGTTTTGGCAATAAATAATCGGCTTGTTTATGGTAGAATGACTGGATGGGGTCAAAATGGACCTCATTCATCTCAGGCTGGCCATGATTTAAATTATATTGCTCGATCTGGGGCACTCTGGTTTGCGTCGAATGAGGGTGATGTGCCGTTCACACCACCTACACTTGTCGGTGATATTGGAGGTGGGGCTTTATATCTTGTAATAGGTATTTTAGCAGGTATTTTAAAAGTAAAAAAATAGCGGAAAGGGTACTGTTATCGATGCTGCGATTGTTGATGGTTCAGCGCACATGATGAATCTCTTAATGTCTTTAATTCCAAATAGTGGATCGAACGTATCTCGGAAAAGTAGTATTTTGGATGGACCCCATTGGAGCAGATGCTATCGTTGCCTTGATAATCAATTTATCTCCATACAATGCCTGGAGCCTAAATTTTATAATATATTTTTTAGAAAAATTGAGCCTATCAAAAGATAAAGAATTTTTACAACAAAATAACGAACAATTGTGGCCTGTTTTGACCAATAGGTTAATAAATCTCTTTTTGAGTAAAAAAACAGGAATTTTGGGTTAAATTGTTTAAAGGATCAGATGCGTGCGTAGCCCCAGTTTTGTCACCAGTGGATGCAATGGCGGATGAGCATATGAGTTTTAGAAATGTTTGGGAGGTTACTGAAAATATTTGTCAAGCTAAACCCGCACCTCGTTTTTCAAACTGGAAGAACGAAAATTATCATAATATACCTTTTAAAGGTCAGCATACAGATGAAATATTAAAGGAATTAGATTTAGTTGAGTGAGTTTAAGTTATAAAGTAAAATTTGAAAAAGGTTCACGAGAATATTTAAGAAAGTATGGAGTAAAAAATGAAGTGGGATTCTTATATAAGAGACAACGGTTCAATCAATAGGGAAATAGAGCTATTAAATATTCTTTCAGAAGGTTGTAAGAAGCATCCAGCATATAGGGCAAAACGGAAAGCTACAGGTCGGTGCCTTGAATGTGTAAAAGTGTGGCAGGCGCGTTTAGAACTTACTTCCAGATATGATTTAGCTTAAGAAATATTTTTTATTTACCCATAGTTTATAGGTAATGTTTTTAAATTTCATAAAAAAGGTTATTCTAACATATGTTTTTGTACTAAAGGTTAATAATATTTTTAAAATATTCACCTGTGCGATTGCGTCGTATTGTAAGTTCGAATTAATTGCGGGATGATCAAAAAAAAAAGTTGGCATGCGGCGTGAGTTTAAAGTTTTTTTAGGAGTAAATTTGAATGATTAGAGAATATATTTATAATTGTTGGACGGCGGTAATGGACTCTGACAAAAGTCCACTACGTCATATACCAAACCCTCAAGTGCGTCATATGATCTTGCAAATCTTAGCTTGGATGTGGTGTATAATTTTTAGCTTATATCTTGGTAGTTATGTGGTATTTGGATTAAGTGCCGCTGCGCATGCGTTAATATTGGCGGGGATTGCTATAACGGTTTCTACATTTGAAACTGCTAGAAGAAAAAAATAATCAAAATTTGATTTATTGGGATTATATGTAAAAGGCCTTTGAGGTTTAACTCAAAAGCCTTTTTGTATCTGATTTTATTTTGATAAGGATTAGCTTCTGCCTTGACCCTTGGAAGTTGAGTTAACCAGACATGCCATGTTACCATAAGGGTGTTTATTTTCGTACATCAATTGATGCGCATGTCCAATCTCATCGAACGAGTATGTCTCAGATAAACAAGGATCGACCTTCCCTGATATAACCAACTCATTTACTGCTTCGGATTGCTCATCATTAGCGAGATGAGAACCTTGAAGGCGTTTCTGCATCATCCAGTGGTAACGTAAGTCTAACGTAATATTATAACCTGTGGTTCCTGCACAAATGACAACCATTCCGCCCGTATCACAAATAATACCTGATGTTGGTAAGGTAGATTCACCTGGGTGTTCAAAAACAATCTTTGGATTTTTACGCTCACCTAAAATATCCCAAATGGCTTTACCGAAAGCTCTTACTCCTCCCATCCATTCTTTATAATCTGGTGATGATGTATCTGGCATAGGACCCCAGTGAGAAAAGTCATTTCTATTAATCACTCCAACAGCCCCTTTATCGAGGCAAAACTGACGCTTATCTTCGTTAGATATTACTGCAATTGGTTTTCCGCCCAGAGCTGATACAATTTGAAGTGCCATGGCGCCCAACCCACCTGCTGCACCCCAAACTAGAACTGCATCTCCTTTTTCTACTATGTTTGGAGACCATCCCATTAGCTGTCTATATGCAGTGGAGGCGCAAAGCATATAACACCCTGCTTCTTCCCAGGAAAGGTGTGCTGGTTTCTTTTTAATCTGATGGGATTGAGCTTTTGCAAATTGACAGTACGACCCGTAATTAGTCTGATAACCCCATATTCTCACAGTAGACGCCAGCATCGGATCTTTACCTGATAGAACCCATGGATCTTCTGGCTCCCACCATCCCGAATGAACAACAACTTCGTCGCCAACTTTGCAATTAGTGACTTCAGAACCTATTGACCACACTATGCCAGAAGCATCTGAACCTCCGGCATGGAAGTCTTCTGGCTCTCCTTTTTTTTGTCGGTCTTTAATTACATCTACTGGATAGCCTAACCCAGCCCATACATTATTATAGTTAATACCAGTAGCCATTACGTAAATTAATACGTCTTTGGGACCAATAGAGGGTGTGTTGATTTCTTCTCTCTTCCAAGATTTTGTAGGTTCTCCGAACCTATCTTGCCTAACAGCGAAGGCATGCATTTTAGGCGGTACTTCTCCAAGAGGTGGCATATCGCCAAGATCGTAAATTTCTTTTCCAGACAATGAACAAATTCCTTTATGACTAAATCTATTTGCAGTGATTCTTAATTGTCAGACATTTAGATGTATTCTTAAAAAATATCAATAAAAGTACGAGTTAAAAATAAAATAGTTTATCCTCGTAAGTCATTTTCTAAGATGTATTTTAAACTTCGACCGTATCTTATTATCCAATAGGTCCTCAAATTCTGCTTCGGATTTCTCGTTTAGAATTCTTTCTTTTAAGGCAGTTGCATTCTTTAGAAGTTCAGGCTGGCTATTTTCAACCCATTCTTTTGGTGAAGTGCGGTCCGAAAGCGTGGGATACACATAATCAGTCTCCATTAGACTTAGTGTTTGCTCTGATCCCAGATAGTGACCCGGCCCATCCAAACAAGTTTGCTTCATAACATCCAGGTTAACGGTATCTTCGGTTACTTCGATTCCACGAACACATCGGTTCGCTTGACCTAACAGATCATCACCCAAAATAAGACTCTCATGGCAAAATCCGAGAAGTGATGCGTGCATTCCGGCAGCTTCATAGACCATGTTTAACCCTGATAATCCAGCCATTACATTTGAACACATTTGTTCCCATCCTGCTTGCATGTCGGGTAATTTGGAGTCAGCGATTCCAGCTGCAGCTCCCCCAGGTAAATTGTAAAACTGATGCATTTGAGAGCAGCCCGAAGTAAGTAAAGCTTGCTCTCCAGAACCTCCTGACATTGCTCCTGTTCTTAAATCAGAAACAAACGGCCAAGTACCAAAAATTGTTGGGTGCCCGGGTTTTATGGAATTAACATATACCACTCCTGCTAAACATTCCGCAACTGCTTGTACTATGGCTCCAGCGATGGATGCTGGAGCCGTAGCCCCTGCTTGACCCGCAGAGAGTAAAAGGATGGGCATACCATAATCGATACAATTTTCCATAACTTGGCAGGACTCTGTGGCAAATTTCATTGGAGGTACTACAAAGCAATTAGAATTTGAAACAAATGGACGTTCTCTCCATTTCTTTTCACCACCGGCTATAAGGTGGAGTAGCTCAACTCCACCCTCTACATATTTGGGATCTGTAAAAGAAGTTCCAACATGTTTGCTAGTTCCTCTGCAACAAGCATAAATCGTATTTAAATCCATCTCAAAGTTATCGAGGATGTCTCGGCACACCATTGGACGTTGTAAAAAATGAATATTATTCATTTTATTAACAATTTTCGCTGCATCAAATAAATCCTGAACGGTACTATCCTTATAATTTTTTCCGTTTATATCTACCAAATGAACTGCTGCACCCGCTGTCCCAAAGTGGACATTTGTTCCGGTCAAATCTAGGTCATATTCAGAATTCCTTGCTGATAAGGTTAAGTTTCTTGAGGCAAGAGCCAGCATGTCCTCTACTAAAGCTCTTGGAAATCTTAACCTACCGTCGTTTCCGAGAATTGCTCCCGCATTTGTCATATAAGAAATGCCACTCTGAGGTGCATCAGCTAAACCTATTTGTTCTAAAGCATCGAGCGCGGCTTTATGTATCCTGTTCACTCCTGACGTACTCAAGGGCTTATACTGACCACCGACCATACCTGGTTTAATAGGTTTTTTTTCTTTCGATAAAGGGGCTGAGCGCATTGCGTGGCGCGCTTTCCTACCGCCTGATCTTCGATTTGGTATTAAATTTTTATTTGACATAAAATCAAGATAATAAAATTATTAGGGTTATCTATCAAATTTTAACAAATTTAATGTCGTTTTCGTTTCATCTAAGTGAGTCTTTTTTTAATTTCTTTCTTTTTGAAAAATCTATTATTTTATTAAGTGCGTCGGAGAAAATTTCATCGTTTACAGTCATAGCGATTCGTATATGACCTGAGGCAGACTCCCCAAAACTTTCACCCGGCATAACCGCTATAAATTGTTCCTCTAGTAATAATTTTGAAAATGAAATTCCGGTAAGTCCGGTATCCCTAACGTCAAGCATCAAATACATTGCCCCACTTGGTGGAACTAATTTTAAAATATTTTGTGTTGATAAAATTTTAATAGCAATTTCTTGTCTTCTTCTAAAAGGTTCAGAAATCTCTAGTTCAATCCGCTTTCCCAAACGCAGCGCATATAGCGCGGCATCCTGAATAAAGCCAGGCACTCCATACGTAGTATGAGTAGCCAGATTAATCATATGATCAATAAGCTCTTCTGGGGCTATTGCCCATCCAATTCTACTTCCTGTCATGGCATGACTCTTGGACATTGAGCCGATTACTATTGTCCTTTCCTTCATGCCATCAAGAGATCTAGGCGATATATGCTCGGAATTCCATACTTGGGTATTGTAGACTTCATCTGAAATAAGCCAGAGATTATTCTTTATACACGCCGCCGCTATCCCTTCTAAGGTTTGTCTAGTGTATATAACACCAGTTGGGTTATTGGGAGAATTTATTAATAATGATTTTGCGTTTGAAGCAACGGCGTCTATAGCGGTTTCAGATAGTTGAAAGTTATCGTCAGCCTTGGCTTGAACTGTTTTGGGCACTGCATTGACGCCTTTTATGGTTCCAGGATAAGTCGCGTAATAAGGATCACAATAAAGAGCTATGTCACCGTGATCACATACCGCCATATGCGCGGCAAATAATGCCGCTTGACCACCAGGCGTGACTATGACGTTTTTAAAACTGGTTTCAACTTTTGTTTGATAGGTTACTCTTTCTGCAATTTCTTTTCGTAAGGTGTCATTCCCTTTGACCGGAGCGTACCCAGTGTTTCCGTCTAGAGCAGATTCATTCATTGCATTTAATATACGTTGGTCAGTTTTGATGTCGTGTTCACCAATCGATAATTCAATAACATCTATTCCAGAGTTAATTAATTCTCGAGACTTCTCAAAAACCTCCCAAGCCCCACTACTTAACTGGGATAGTTCATTAATTCTATTTGATGGGTTCATTGTGCTCAACTTAAAATCTAACGGATAAAACCTTGGAACCTATCAATCAGTAAAATAGCAAGGATTCAATATCGTTTCTAATAATTTTTATATTTACGTTTCGTCATAAGTATAAAGATTTATAAAAGTAGTTTAATTTTAATGAAATTGATGTAAGAAGTCTTTTCAATTATATCTAAATGAGTTTAGAGCTTCCTGGGCGTTAATAAAATATGTCAAAAATAACCTTATATAATTCAAAAACTCGGAAAAAAGAGACCTTTTACGCATTAGACGAAAAAAATGTTAGAATGTATGTCTGTGGTCCGACAGTTTATGATCGGGCTCATTTAGGTAATGCACGACCAGTAGTAATTTTTGATATACTATATCGTTTATTAATTAAAATCTTTGGTTTTCAACATGTAGATTATGTTCGAAATTTTACGGATATTGATGACAAAATAAATGATCGAGCAAAATCACTACAGGTAGATATAAAAAAAATAACTGAAGAAACTATCGAATGGTTTTTAGAAGATATGACAGAGTTAAACTCTTTACTGCCAAACTCGATGCCTAGAGCGACCGAGTATATTGATGAAATGATAGAGATGATTAGTGATCTAGTTGAAACAGGTCATGCTTACAGTAAGGAAGGCCACGTGTATTTTAGTGTTCGATCCTATCCAAATTATGGATCACTTTCTGGTAGGTCATTGGATGATATGATAGCTGGTTCCCGTGTAGAAATTTCTAAGCTTAAGGAAGATCCTTTAGATTTCATTTTATGGAAACCTTCTACAAATGATTTACCTGGTTGGGACTCTCCATGGGGCAGAGGCCGTCCTGGCTGGCATATTGAATGCTCGGCAATGTCAAAGAAGTTACTTGGTGCTAGCTTTGATATTCATTGTGGCGGTAGTGATTTAAGGTTCCCACATCATGAAAATGAAATTGCTCAATCTCAATGCGCGAACCCAAATGATCATTTTGCAAACTTTTGGCTTCACAATGAAATGCTACAGGTGGGTGGAAAAAAAATGTCTAAAAGTTTAGGTAACTTTTATACGGTCAAGGATCTTCTAGATGAAAATATTTCGGGAGAAGTTATTAGGTTTATTTTACTGAATACGCATTATAGAAAACCCTTAGATTGGACAAAGACCAGGGTTGATGAGGCGAAGAAAATACTAAATAAGTGGAGAAATCAAACTAACGATGTAACCCCTGGAGATGTTGATCCTAATATAGTTGACGCACTTTCTGACGATTTGAATACTGTGGCAGCTATTTCAAGGTTGCATAAGCTTTCAAGAGATGGTGATTATGCTAAGTTATTGGCTTCGGCTCAGTTTATTGGACTATTGATGTTAGTTGATGAGAAGAAGTCCAGTTCTACAGATAGTGAACACATGATTGAGAGAATATCTAATGTTTTACTCGAGTGCCGGAATAAGGCATTTCTCGAAAATAGTTTTACAGAATTTGATTTACTTAAACAAGATGTTGTTGCGGCAGGTTTAGAGGTACAAGTTTCTCGAGAATCTATAAAAGTAGTTTCTACGGAGAACTTTGACGTTCTGGCATTAAAGGGAATTTTAGATGAGTAAAGAAAAGTTATATATATACGATACAACTCTAAGAGACGGCCAGCAAACACATGGTATCCAATTTTCAACAGACGACAAATTGAATATTTCGCGATTGATTGATGAACTTGGGGTGGATTATATTGAAGGCGGCTGGCCGGGTGCTAATCCTACAGATAGTGATTTTTTTTCTGCCTCGCCTAAAACAAGTGCTACATTGACAGCGTTTGGAATGACAAAAAGAGATGGTTTTTCTGCTGAAAACGATGATGTATTATCTGCAGTGATTAATGCAAATACACCGACTATATGCTTGGTAGGTAAAACACATGACTTTCATGTTGAAAAAGCTTTAGGAATAAGTCTAGAAAATAATTTAGTTAATATAAAAAAATCAATAGAACGTTTAATTTCAAGTGGTAGAGAGGCTATCTTTGATGCTGAGCACTTTTTTGATGGGTTCGAAGCAAACCCAAATTACGCTCTTGAATGTTTGCGTTCGGCATATACTGCTGGAGCGAGATGGTTAGTTTTGTGTGATACCAATGGTGGTACATTACCATCAAAAGTTTATAAAATTACGAGAGCAGTAATAGAAAGCGGTATACCCGGATCACATATTGGAATTCATTGTCACAATGATACAGAAAATGCTGTTTCTAATTCGTTGGCGGCAATTGATGCAGGAGCACGGCAAGTTCAAGGCACTATAAATGGGTTAGGTGAGCGATGTGGTAATGCAAATTTGATTTCAATAATTCCAACGTTGTTACTTAAAGAACCCTATAAAAGTAAATATCATTTAAGTGCGAGTAAAGTTAATCTTTCTAGTGTAACTAAAATTAGCCGTCTTTTTGATGATATATTAAATCGAGTTTCCAATAAGCATTCTGCATACGTAGGAGGTTCGGCCTTTGCTCATAAAGCGGGTTTACATGCAAGTGCTATTCTTAAAGATCCATCGACTTATGAACATATTAATCCAAATTTGGTAGGGAACGAACGTATTATACCGATGTCTAATCAGGCAGGGCAATCTAATTTAAAGAAACGTTTGGCGGAAGCCGGCCTAAAAGATTTTGACAAAGAAACACTCGCATCGATACTAAAAAAGGTAAAAGAGAAAGAAGATTGCGGTTATTCCTATGATACCGCTCAGGCCTCATTTGAACTCTTAGCGCTCAACGAGGTTAATAAAATGCCTTCGTTCTTTGAAGTTAAAAGATACAGGGTAACTGTAGAGAGACGAAAAAACAAAAATGGGGACTATGTATCGGTCTCAGAAGCGGTAGTAGTAGTTAAAATAGGTAAGGAAAAAAAATTATCTGTTTCTGAGTCTATGGACGAAACAGGATCTGATAGAGGCCCAATAAATGCATTGTCCAGAGCTTTAGCAAAAGATCTTGGACCCTTCCAAGACTTAATATCTGATATGCGCTTAGTTGATTTTAAGGTTCGTATTACTAGTGGAGGGACCGAGGCTGTGACACGGGTAATTATAGATTGTGAGGATCAATCAGGCCGGAGATGGTCCACTGTTGGAGTGTCTCCAAATATTGTTGATGCGTCTTTTGAGGCATTGCTAGATGCGATCAATTGGAAATTAATTAAAGAGAAAGCTTAGGTTTGGACATTAAAAACTTTAAAGATAACTTAAAAGTTTTGGAACCGGAAAGATATGCAGCTTCTTTAATTGGATCAATCGATGAACAAGAAAAACTGCATTACCTTTATGCTTTAAACTATGAAATTTCAAAAGCAGCGTGGATCTCAAGTGAACCTCTAATCTGTCAAATTAGATTGAAGTGGTGGAAAGATAGTCTAACGGACCACTCGGTAATTAAGTCGTATCAATTTATAAATAAAATAGTGAATATGTTTGAGATATCATCTATCCCAATTGAATTAATCAGTGAAATGATAGATGCAAGATACTGGGATACAAACTCGTCTAAATTCCAGTCAGTGACAGATGAAGATGATTATATAAACAAAACATATGGAAATCTTTTTTGGGTAGGTGCACAGTTGTTGGGCGCTGATAGAAACTTAGAAGAACCCGTCAGAGATTATGCATACGGTGCAGGCGTTTCCTCATTCCTACTAGCTGCTCCGAGGCTACTTTCCAAAAATAGACAACCATTCTTAGAAAATAATGATGAATATATACAAAATATGGCAAGAAAAGCATTGTTAAAATATAAGTTAGGAAAAAAAGTTTTGAATTCGCAAAAATATTTGTATCCAATCTTATTTTCGGCATGGCAAACTAATACAGTATTAAATAAAGCGATTAGGTCACCTAAATCGATAAGTGCTGGCCGTTTGAAACTTGGTGAACTTAGCCGTAAATGGAGTTTTTTGTGGAAAGTCGTTATTAGAAGTTTGTAACTAGGAATCATATTAGGCTGTAGTTACTTTTTTCTTATTAATAATTAACCAAACGAGGGCTAAAGCTGCGAGTAATAACATTGGAACCATAGCCGTACTGACTGTTGACCAGCCTTGTTGTGGGGATCCTCCTGAACAATTCATTAACCCACCGGAAGTTAACGACGCAACTGTAACAGATCCAAATATCACTAGATCATTAGTCCCTTGAACTACTCCACGCTCACTTTTGTTATGAGTGGATGAAATTAAAGTGGTAGCCCCAATGAACCCAAAATTCCAACCTACTCCTAATAAAGCTAGTGCTACAAAAAAGTTTAAAAGATCAACACCCAAAAAGGCTGTTATACCTGAAAACGAAAGGATAATTAAACCCGTAGCAATAATTTTTTCAGCACCAAAGCGAGCGATTAAGTGACCTGTAAAAAAAGAAGGGATAAACATTGCTAAAACGTGAGTAGAAACAACGTTATTTGCTTGCGTAGTAGTGAAACCGCATCCCACTACAGCTAGAGGAGTAGAAGTCATTACAAGGTTCATTAGTGAGTATGAAACCAATCCACATATCATAATCGCAACTATTTTTGGAGTTTTTAATATCTCAAGACGAGTGCGAACTTTTTCTTTTATTTCGTCGGCATGAGACTGGACTACTTTTGGAAGGTCTAGAGCGAGGAATATAAAGCCACCAAAAATATTTAAGATTATTATTGCTAAATAAGATCCTAAAAACTGTATGGCGGTAGAATTTTGGAGCAAGTTATTTAGTTGTGGACCAAAAATTGCTGATAAAAGCCCACCCGCCATTACGTAGGAAATTGCTTTTGGTCTGCTGCTATCACTTGCACTATCTGCCACAGTGAATCGATAAAAACCCTGCGCAGACATATAAATCCCTGAAATAAGGCTCCCAACCAGTAATAATGCGAATGAGCTGTTTAATAATCCTAAAGCTGCAACGGACGCTCCTATTGCTCCCCCTGCGGCTCCAACCATAAGGCCTATTCGTCTTCCACGCTTTTGCATTAAAGCACTTAACCATGGAGCTGTTATCATGGAACCAAACACTATCAATGAAATTGGTAAGGTTGCTAGACAAGGATTGGTCGCGAGCATATTGCCGGCGAGTCCACCGACAACAAACATCATCGGCA
The DNA here is from genome assembly GCA_045565015.1 of Paracoccaceae bacterium. Lineage (GTDB taxonomy): Bacteria > Pseudomonadota > Alphaproteobacteria > Rhodobacterales > Rhodobacteraceae. The sequence goes on along the minus strand of JBJLGD010000036.1, from coordinate 4,232 downwards.
TTTGACAACCTAAAGTCGCTTGCGCAATAATAAGTACTATTACGTTTCTTCGGGTTCTTGGATCATTTCTAAAAAAATTTTCTGCTGAAGACATAGTTGTCGTCGACCTTTTATTAGCGTTAATTTATTCGCAAAAATCAATAATATGGGCGAATGATCCGCTTACACGCCCACTTATTAATCCTAAATCTGCAAGACTATTGTCTGAAGCATCAGAACTTGTAAATAGTTTTTTACCGCTCGCTTTCAATGTTCTTGCATAGTGAAACTCGTGCCCCCTGAAAGTACCTTCTATCGAACCAGGAAAAGCTCTTAATTTTCTATAACCTAGCGTTAATTTAGGTGTTTCAATACTTGTTACCAAGTCTAATAAGTTCAACATTTTATGAGAATTACCATCGCCATCAACCAAAGACTCTCCTAGTGCCATATATCCACCGCATTCTCCATATACCTTAGTATCTTTGGCGGCATCTCTAACGGAGTCTAAAAACTGCCTATTTTCTGCTAGTTTTTTGGCATATAGCTCCGGATATCCTCCAGGCAGAAATATAAAGTCACTCTCTGGCACAATTTCATCAGCGAGCGGTGAAAAATAATTAATTTTCGAACCTTGCGCCACCCAATCACGAACTAAATGAGGATAAATAAAAGAAAAAGCTTTATCTTTTGCTATAGAAATTATTTTACCAGGCGATTTGAACTTGGGTTTTAACTTTCTGTTTTTAATGGAAATATTATTTTTTAATTTATCTAACTTCACACTATTCTCAATTTCATTGGCGAGTTTATCTAACCAAACATTTAGGTCTTTTTTTTCTGTAGCTTGTATTAACCCTAAGTGACGAGAGGGAAGATGAAATTTATTACTACGCTTTAGAAAACCGATTACAGGTGGAAAAGACTTGTCTGACAATGACTCATTAATCATTTTTAAATGCTTGTCGCTTCCAATTTTATTGAGGATGATACCCAAAAACTTAACATTCGGATCATATGAAACGAAACCTTTTACTATAGCTGCAACAGATTGCGCCATTTTTGAGCAGTCTATTATTAAGATAACTTGTAAACCCAATATTTTAGCTAATGAAGCTGCTGAACCTGATTTGCCAGATGAGTCACCATCAAAAAGGCCCATTGCACCCTCAACAATAAGTGTTCCTTTACCACTTGATAGATTTTTAATCCGATCCTCACTCATCGCCCAGGTGTCTAAGTTTAACGACTGGTTTCCGGAAGCAACCTCATGAAATCTTGGATCTATATAATCTGGGCCTGATTTTGCAGCTCGTACATTATTTATTCTTGAAAGCGCTCTTAATAATCCTAAAGTCACAACAGTTTTACCAGACCCTGAATGTGGCGACGCAATTAATATCCCATTGCCCATTAGTTAAGCGCTCTCTGGAGGAAACTTAATATTTAGGGGGTTTGTGCTACGCGGTTTTTCTCCATCTAACTGCGATTGCCAGTCCAATACTTGTCTCATAAGAACTGATTTTCCAATACAAATAATCGCTGGTGGTTTTATATCAGATGCTGCAACGTCCTCAACGCAATGCTGTAAAGTAGTTTCGAGTACAAATTGGTTTGGCAGGGTAGCCTTAGTCACAATTGCTACTGGTTCTGTCGGGTCTCTTCCACAATTTATCAGCGATGAGCATATAGTTTTGATATGTCGCATCCCCATGTATATGACAATTACCTGAGAGCCATTTGAAATAGCTTCCCAGTTAATTGTTGATGGCGTTTCTCCATTTTGATCATGACCTGTAACAAAAGTTACGGACTGATTTACGTCTCTATGCGTCACTGGTATTCCCGCATAAGCTAATCCACCAATTCCAGCAGAGATACCTGGTATAATTCTTAAAGGGATTTGACTTTGAACTAGAGTTTGGGCTTCTTCGCCACCACGACCAAAAACAAATGGATCTCCGCCCTTCAGTCTTACAACTTTCTTTCTGTTACGCGCTAACTCAATAAGCTGAAGAGAAATATCTCTTTGTTTAATAGAAGGTTTTCCTCCTCGTTTCCCGGCGTAAATAAGTTTCGCCTGTGGAGACCACTCTAATATTTTTTTATCAACTAAGGCATCGTAAACGACTACGTCTGCTTGTTTTAGCCCATTCAGGGCATGCAGTGTTAAAAGACCAGGATCACCGGGTCCTGCGCCGCAGAGCCAGACCCAACCAGGTAATAATTCCGGCCATAACTCTTTATTACTAAATTCTATTATACTCATTATTTAACATTGCCCATGCTCTGAAAAAAAACAGATAACCCGCGACTGAATATAGTTCCTTGGCGTCGCATGCTGGAATGTTTATACTAATAAATATGGTAAAAGATAAAGCTATAAAATTACGACGTGGATGGACTACGGGTGCTTGCGCTACAGCAGCTGTCAAAGCAGCATTAATAGCTTTATGGAGCGAAGAATTTCCTAAATCGATAGGTATCATTTTACCAAATGGTGAATCTCCTAACTTTTCCCTATTAAATCCTAAAAGAGGTAATAACTGGACAGAAGTTGGTGTTGAAAAAGATGCAGGAGACGATCCAGACGTAACCCATGGATGTACGGTCGTAGCGAGAGTTTCAGAGTCAGACTCAGGCATCTTATTTAAGGCAGGAGATGGGGTGGGGATTGTTTCCATGGCAGGCTTGCCCGTTGCAGTTGGTGAACCAGCAATAAATCCGAAGCCAAGAGAGATGATGAGTGATGTTGTTTATGAGTTATCAAAAATTTATGATAAAAAACCTAATATAGAAATTACTTTATCAATTCCAAATGGAGAAATAATTGCCAAAAAAACGTGGAATCCAAGATTAGGTATAGTTAATGGATTATCAATATTAGGGACAACGGGTATAGTCCGGCCATTTTCTTGTGCGGCTTGGATCGCATCCATCCATCGAGGTATCGATGTAGCGAGAGAGGCCAAGGTTAATCATGTTGCCGGTTGCACGGGGTCAACAAGTGAAAAAGCTGTTCAGGAACTTTACGAACTCCCTGATTATGCGATGTTAGATATGGGTGATTTTGCAGGTGGTATGATTAAATACTTAAATACCCATCCTGTACCCTATATTACTATCGGTGGTGGAATAGGTAAAATAACAAAATTTGCCTTTGGTGCTGTTGATCTCCACTCGAAACGCTCACAAGTTAACATTAATTCATTAGCAGATATTTGTAAGAAAGCTGATCTGCCTGACGTATCCTATGCTAAAACTGCTCTTGATGCGTTAGAAATTGCTGGAAATGGTCTAGCTGAATTGATTGCTAAAATGGCTGTTGTTAGGTTGAAAGAGCTCATAAAACATCCAACCACGAAGTGTGGTATCGTAATAGTAAATCGTAGTGGCAAAATCTTGGCTGAAGAAAAGAAATGAGAATTCTTCTTTTGGCAGGAACTCAAGAGGCAAGGCTGTTAGCCTCTAATCTTGTGAAAAAAAACTTTGAAGTGATAGCTTCCCTTAACGGAAATACCAGAAACCCTAACAAACTCGCTTGCAAAACAAGAGTGGGAGGATTTGGTGGTGAGAATGGATTTCGGGTGTGGTTGAAGCAAACAAAGCCGGACCTTGTAATTGATGCGACTCATCCGTTTGCAGTTTCTATTAGCACTCGAACAAAGGTTGTTTGTAATGAAGAAAACATTCCGTCGATTCTTTTCTTACGAGATAAGTGGAGGCCAAAGGTAAATGAGCACTGGCTTATAGTTAACAGTTATAGTGAAATCATTGATAATATTACACCTTATTCAAGAGTTTTTCTAGCTACTGGAGCTCATTCTTTAGAAGAATTTCATAAGTTAAAAGAATGTCACGTATTTTGTAGAAAAATTGATATGAATGAAGGTAAGTTTCCTCTTAAATCTGGCTCGTTCATCATCGGACGGCCGCCTTTTACTGTTGAAGATGAATTGAGGTTATTTAAAAAATTAAATATAGACTTTTTAGTAGTAAAAAATTCTGGGGGAAGTGCTTCGGAGTCTAAGTTAAAGGCAGCCAGTATATTGGATATTCCAGTGATCATGTTAAATCGTCCAGACTATTCAAATTTTAATAAAGTATCCTCAATTAATGACTGTTTAGATTGGATAAGTAAATTTGAATGACACTAACAAAAATAATCTTTTAACTAAGAATCTAAAAAAACTGGCTAGGTTAGATACAGAGCTGGGAGATGTAATCAAGGACTTAGACAATATAAAATTGAG
>JBJLGD010000035.1:0-27404 GCA_045565015.1 Paracoccaceae bacterium | reverse complement strand
AGTAATCCGCTAAAGCTATTAATTGGCACTAGCTACGACTCAAATAGTCATAAGCTGAAAGTGCATGTGTTCTTATGAGGTGCAGATAATCATCTACAGGGACATTTTCATCAAAGGAGCCCATTCCCGTAGGAGTTGGGCCATAAACGTAGGCCGGTATTCCCTTATATCTCCATAATCGTGCATCTGTACCTCCCATACTAACGACACCCACTGGACGAAATCCTCGGAGCTCCTCAACATTATTTTGAATAATGCCCAGCATCTCCCCATCAGGATCACAATGTGAGGGGGGATTACATATATTTTCAGCCATAGTTACCTGAGGAAAATTTTCTAATATTTTCTTTATTTCTTTAATAACTAGCTGACTTTCAAGACCTACTGGAAGGCGAATATCGGCTTCAAAAGTACAGTTTCCAGGTATCATATTATTTTTAATACCCCCCTGAATAGTACCAATGTTAAGTGTCACCTTGGATATGACTTCTGAAGCTCCTTCTCCCATACCTTTATCAAAAACTGAAGCTGCCTCCTTCTGAGCCTTGACGATGTTGTCAGGTAAATCAAACTCTAAGTCTTCAAGTTTCTCTAATTCTGTAATTAGATTTGCCGCTATTCTAGTAGCCGATGGCGAAACATGTGTATAAGCCCCATGCGCACCCAACGTTTTTATAGAGAATGTTAACCAAATAAGCCCTTTTTCGCCATAACGGATTGTAAGCGGGCTGGAAGGCTCTCCATTTAAACAGCAATCACCCAATACCTCAGGCTCATTATCCATCAACCAGCGTGCGCCCCAAGGTCCAAATGTTTCTTCATCTGAAACACATGTTAGCGTCAACTTACCTCCGATTTCATTTTTCAGACGATTAAGGAGGATATATGTCCAAATACTCGCACTCGTACCGCACTTCATGTCAGAAGAACCCCTCCCATAAATCTTTTTATCGATAATTTGGCCTCCCCACGGATCAGTTGTCCAACCTTCTTTTTCAGGATCATTTGTCACTGGAAAAACATCCGTATGCCCATTTAAAACTAAGTGTCGTCCGGGGCTATTACCCTTAAATGTACTCAAAATATTTGGCATTTCAGATTTTGGAGCGACAACTCGATAAGGTATCTCGTGAGCCGAGAGTAAATCAGTAATTACTTTGGCGGCATCCCTTGTATCTCCGGGAGGGTTCGGGCTCTTGGCTCGGATAAAGTTTTGAAGAAATAGAACCATTGCATCTTGCTCTTCTTCGATCCAAGAAAGGATTCTATCTTTATCTACCAACTTGTATCTCCCTATCTCCATTCAATATATTATCAATTCAAACCTTGTTTTTCTTAGTAGGTCAACTCTGTGATTAATTAACTTAAAAATAAAACCGCAGAAAAATTTTTATAATTTTCCAAAAAGTAAAAAGACAGATCAGGATGCCAGCTATTAAACCAACAATATCTGATAATGTCGGACTATCATGATGACTCATCCAGTTATCAAATTGTTGAACTGCAAATACTAACGCTAAAATATATCCAAGGATAATTAAAAAACGAATTACTCTACTGATTAAAGAAAACATAGCTGTGATCTTACCTACTGTTAGATATGGAATTCTTATTAAATATTAACAGTGATTTAACATCTTTGATCGATGTAGTGAAGATACACTATTACTTAGTCATAAGTTTCAATCTGAAAAAGTTTATTATAAATCAACCAATCTTTGTCTACCCTAATAAAGGTTAGAGTATCCAAAAAGGTCTTCCCCCAAATCCCATTCCGAACTAAAGCTAATGCCGTATCCCCAGCTACTTTGAGAGATAATATTTCAAGGAATTTTGGATCCTTCGTCTCGTATGCAGACGGTCTTTGTAAAGCAATAAACTCTCCATAATCTGTTAAGTTATTCTCAACAAGCCTGCTAGACATATATCCAGTAACAGTCGCGTTAGGATGAAACACCTGCTTTAATTTTATGGAGTTCGACTCATACATAGAGTCAAAATATAACATTACAGTCTGGTATATCATTTTTTTATCGCTTTCTAAACCAGTATTAGGAAAATCTAAATCGATGGGCTCACCATAAATCTTCTGCTCAGAGATATTCATTTCACCTTACGCTTTCATCATTTTTACGAGTTGTAATATTATTATTCCGACTAGAATAATAGTATTCGCAGAAAAGGTTACCGACTGCAAGTTATAAAGAATATATTTTGTATATATTTTAACAAGCCTTAATTATTTTAAATCAGAGCTAAAGATACCAGACCTAAAAACTATATTTTTAGTTTATCTTAATAATTGACCAAAAGAGTTTCTATGGCTATTTTACTGAATTCAACTTTAGCAATTACACTCAATATTTAATTTTAGGAATTTAATAAAATGAGTAGTGGTCCTTTGGAAGGAATTAAAGTCATAGATCAAACTACAGTTGTTGTGGGACCAATTTGCTCAAGAACTTTAGGAGATTATGGCGCAGATGTCATAAAGGTAGAGTCTCCCTCCGGGGATCTTTTAAGAACTATGGCTGTTGGCAGTCGAAACCCTGGCATGTCAGGAAAATTTCTTAATTTCAATCGAAATAAACGCTCTATCTGTTTAGATATCAAAAAGGAAAAAGGACTTGCTACTTTAATAAAATTAATTTCTTCATCAGACGTATTTGTTTCAAATGTTAGGCCGCAGAGTTTAGCTCGAGCCGGGCTAGATTATAGGAATCTCTCTTCACAGAATCCAAAGCTAATTTATTGCTCAATAGTTGGTTTTGGAAAAGGCGGTGAATACTATAATACACCAGCCTACGATCCAATAATCCAGAGTGTTTCTGGAATTGCCGCTACACTGCATAAAGCAACCGGAGAACCTCGATTTGTTCCGATGGTAATGACAGATCATATTACTGGAATACTAGCCGCCCAGGCAATTGGTTTTGCTTTATATAGACGTGAAAAAACTGGTGTTGGAGAAGAGATTGAAGTTCCAATGTTTGAAAATATGGCATCTTTTGTAACTTCAGAACATATGGGGGCTTCGACTTTTGACCCACCCATAGGTAATATTGGTGATAATCGTTTATTGAGTTCACACTACCGCCCTCTTCCAACAAAGGATGGATATATTACGGTTCAACCGAATACTGATAGCCAAGCCTTCGCTTTCTTTGACTTAATTGGTAAACCAGAACTAAAAAAAGATCCTCGGTTCTCTAACGCTTCATGTCGAAGCAAATATGCCGATGATTATTTCATAATAAGAATGGAGGCGTTATTATTGAAAACGACTAATGAATGGTTAACAATCTTTAAAAAGGTCGATATCCCCGCTCAGCGGTATAATACTCTTGATGACCTGCTTGAAGACCCTCATTTGAGAGATGTTAATTTTTTTACAAAAGATAGACATCCGACAGAAGGCGTAATTATAAAGACTAGACCAGCCAATCAATTTAGTGGTGGATCTCGCTGTCAAACCCTTGATGCTCCCTCATTAGGAGGTGATACCAACTCTATATTAGGTGAATTGGGTTACTCAGAAGCCGAAATTAGAACTTTAATAAAAAATAAAGTTGTTTATGGACCTCAACCAAAGAAGAATGAAAGTGAAGCAGACTAAACCTATCAATTATGGACTTCAAAACGCTACCGATTAAGTCTTAATAGAAGACAAATACAGTTATAATAATTGACCAAATTTACTTCTTATCTTAAACTGATCAAGTCTATTGTCTTCATTTTTGAGGTAAAACATTGTCTTACACAACATCTGCCTTAATAATGTTTGCCGCAGGGTTGGGCGTGCCATTGTTAGCAGCAATTAATTCTCAATTTGGACAGTTTATTGGCTCTCCAATAGCTGCTGTTGCAGTAATGTTATGCGTCGCATTTTCAACGATTGTTATTATCGCGATAATAACTTCAAACCTTCCCATAAAACAAATCTCAGAGGCACCAAAGTATCTTTTCCTTGCTGGCATGCTAATCGTTTTTTATATCTTATCTATTACGACAATAGCGCCAAAATTTGGGGTTGGAAATGCAGTTTTTTTTGTCCTAGTTGGGCAATTAGTTAGTGCTGCAATCATTGATCATTTTGCGCTTTTCGGGTCTACAGGATCACCATTAACAATTGTTCGAACATTAGGCATTTCTGTAATGGCTTTAGGTGTTTGGATCACCCAGCAAGCCTAGCTAATCTATAAAGGTGATTATTAAGTATCATTTCATCTAAAAGCAAAAAGCCATTTACGATGAATAAATTTTTAAAAGGTATAACTATGAGTAAAAATATTTTATTGCTTATCATTTTTCAATTCACTTTTTCTCAAGTCTCTTTTGCCACAAATTCAAACAAGAGTAACACCTCTCAAATCGTAGAAATTTTCTTACTTAACAAATTGGAAGAGGATCGATATTTTTGCTTGGATATTAGAGGTTATAAAACACGAGCGATTGTCTCCAAAGGACTTCAAGCTCATACCTGTTACTCATATGAAGGAACGATTGCAGTCGATCAAGGATTTGATCGAGATCTGCTGGGAGTAGGTAGGTTTCGTGTTTCTGCATTTAATTCTTGTATGCAAAGAAAAAATGTAAAGATACCCTCTCCACTCGCTTTAGTCCCATGTGATAACAAAAAGCTTCAAAAGTTTTTCCTGTCACCTGAAGGGCTGATACAACCTGAAGGTCAGGCTAATTTATGTGTAACTGCTGCCTCTGGCATAGCTAGAAAGGGAAGAGGTGGTTCACCAGTTCATCAAATTAGACGCTTAAGGTTAGATTATTGCAAAACAGAACTGCGAAGCTATCAATCATGGGGAATAAGACCAAGTGAGTAACTCGTTTTTTTCTTTAGAGTTCATTTAGATAATTAGTAACCGATATTAACTCTTTTAAGTGTTACAAAATTATTTTAATATTAGGATGCTTAAGTTAAAATATTTAAGAGGACTAAATCAATGCGAAAATTATCTGTTATCCGCTTTAAACCAAAACCAGAATATTTTGATGAATTTGTACAATCTATAAAAAATTTTTCTAGAGATAGAGGAACTGCTAATCCTCCATCGCATTACATTATGCGTTGTAAAGATGAGATAATTGCAATCGCGATTAGAGATGCAGATACCCTCGAAGAGACTGCAAAAAATGGTGTAAAATGGTTAGACGAGCAGAGGCATCTTCTTGAAGAATATAATGAAATTGATAAAAATACTATTCCTTTAACTGGCGATATACTGGAATATTGAACATTCTCATAATTTTAGAGCTAGCAATAGCTGCGTTCGACAAAACCTTATATAGATTACGTCTTTTTATGTAATTTTAGGTTTCAGTGCACACCTAGTCTAAACACTCATTTTCCGCATATGGTATGTATTCGTCAGAACATTTATCAATCGCTGTATCCTTAATTACTAAAAATAAATAAAATAGAAGAATGACAAGAGTAAATGCTATAAAACCTTTCATAACTCTACCTTAATTATCAAGCTGGGTCTTGGTAGGTTGGTTCTACCATTCATGAGTCTTTTCATTCGAAATTCTTACCATAATCTATTTTACTCAAAAAATAATAATATCTTTATAAAAAAGTTACCACTCCCATCAGAAAAAGACTCAAAAATAATAGATAAAACGACTTTCACTAATCTCTTGGATTAGTTAGAGTTTTTTTATTAATTTTAAATATATTTAGGTCAAAATATGCCACAGTTGGAATTATACCACAATGATATGTCAAGCTGTTCTCAAAAAGTTCGATTGGCTTTAGAAGAAAAGCAATTGGAGTGGGTAGGGAAACATTTGGATTTACGAAAAGGTGAAACAAGAACAAAAGAATACATAAATACGTTAAATGAAAACGGTGTAGTGCCAACGTTGGTCTATGGAAATGAAATAGTCATAGAATCTACGATTATTCTAGAATATTTGGAGGACGAGTTTACTAAAGTTCCTCTTAGGCCAAGCAAATCGAACGACATAGCGAGGATGCGTCTATTGAATAAAAAAATAGATGACACCTTACATTCGGCTATTGCGATTATTAGCTCATGTATTGCGTTTAGACATCAATTTATTGAAAAATATAATACAGAAGAAATCAATAAACTTATAGAAATGATACCGGATAAAAAACGAAGAGATATCAGTAAAGATACGATTTTTAACGGCTTAGAATCAACTTACTTACCCAATGCCCTAGATGAATATTTAAAAGTTTTTGATAAACTAGATAAAAATTTATCCCAATATGAATGGTTAGCTGGAGACAATTATTCTTTGGCTGATATATCTTATACCCCATATTTGACACGCTTTTGAGCATTTAGATTTGTCATTTATGTTCAAGGAAAGAAAAAACCTATCTAATTGGTTTTCAAAAATCAAAAAAAGAGAAAACTATGAACACGCAATTCTTGATTGGAATAATAAAAAATATTTGACGTTAAATGTTACAACAAGGGTAGCGACGCATATTCCAAAATAGCTAAAATTATTTCTTAAAAAATTTGGAATATCAAAAGTATTACTTGATTACTTTTTGATCTAAGCGCTGACGAACCTTAATACTCCCGAGACATTGAACTTTTGAAAGTTATGTTAAGGAAACACTTAAATACCCATGGGTAATGTAAGTGACGTAGTTAAGAGACTGGAAAAACCTAAAATAATTAAAGCAAGTAATATTTCGAAATTCACAGAAGATCTAAGCCGTTTTGCCCCGACAGTGGGGTTTTTAATAAGTAGCGGTACAAGCTTAAATTTATTCAAAGCCCCTAATGATAATATCAAAAATACAGCTACGAGCTTCGCCAAAAGTACATTGCCATAGCTCGTGTTGATAAGAGCATAAAAACTACCTATCAAGTGGTAAGCGAATATAAAACCCGAAATCATCAAAGCCATAATATACCCTATGGCTAATACACCGAACCGATGTGTAATGATGTACAAATTTTCATCATCATCTGATATGCACATCCAACTGAATGGTAGCAAAGAGCCAAGCCAATATGATATGCCAACTAAATGAATAAGCAACAAACTTTGCGTGATAAAACCATCTTTAGTAGAATGACCACTGATTACAAATGACAATAAAACTAGTATCAAACCAATAAGAGATATAACGAAACCAAGTTGAGAAGTACTTTTGTTTGTCACCCTCAATATTACAAAGCCTAACAATGCAATCAACGATGCAAGACCAACTTTTGACTCAAATGCAAGCCGCAACATAATCATATCGATAGCGCTCACAAAGTCACCGCCCATATTTCCAGCAACTGAGAAGAAAGTACCTAGTGAAACTATTATACCCAAGCTTGCGCTTTTATTTATCAAACTCTGACAGTAACGCACTCCAGCTAGAGACTGGTATTTACTAAAATGAAGAGAAAATAACAATGTTCCTACAGTTCCAAGTAAAGAAAGGTAAAGCAGAGTCTTCAAAAAAGGGTTGGTAATACTCCAAATATCCATGCTAATTGTCGGTTACTTTAAAGGAAAAATTACCTTTGATGACATGGCCATCTTCTCCCATCGCTCGCCACGCGACAGAATAATTCCCGCTGGTCAATGACGGCACTGAGATAAAATGTTTCTCAGCAAGTTTCATAAGAAAGTCCTTACGCAAAGTAACCTCATCACCCTCGCGACTACCGATTAACTTCCTAAGAAACGAACCATTGCTTTTAGCAGTAATTTTACGCATCTCAACTTTAATAAGTTTTGCCGGCAACTTGAACACCATCTCTATCTGTGACGGCGTTTTGATCCACAGAAGCTCCGTCTGGTGGCGATAAAGATGCTAGTGGGGAATGCGCCAACGCAGAAAGTGGAAAAAAGAGTAATAAAAAAATAAGAAAGTTTTTAAACATTAAGTTCTCCAATTATTTAGAATTTGCTTGCATATTCATTTGATCATGTCGCAGCTGGATACGCTTTGGCCATGTATTTTTAATGTATGAAAGAACGGCAATTATTTCAGCATCGCTGAGTTTACCCTCATAGGCAGGCATATTGTTCGGATATTTCTTACCTATCATTTTTTCAATGCCATATTTGGTCATAGAAAAAAGATAACTATCGGGATGATGCCATGTATGCCCATCTATATCGTGGGGGGGAGCCGGTAGATAACCTTCAGCATCTCGCTTTTGCCAATCGGCTTGACCTTTAAGATTTTCTCCATGACATGATGCACAATTTTGCGCGTAGACCTCTTTTCCTCGAGCGACGATAGCTTGATCATTCGGCATCAAGATAACAGAGGCATTAACTTCTTCTGTTGGGGCAGCCAAAACATAAATCAACCCAACTGATACCATTATAGCAACGGTCAACCCAAGATAAGTTTTATTCATTCTTTTATTCCTTAAACTTTAAATAAACTCTTTAGAATGTGAAACATTTTCTCAGTGACACGCTTTACCTAACGCTTTTAAGCGCCAATAATTATAGGGTAGTGGTGCTATAAATCCTGCGATTAGCATTAATGGGATGACCCACCAGGTCAAAATAGCACCACCTGTTAGAATAACGTCAGTGATATTCATAGCAGCTTCCATCGCGATCATGGAGACAAGCGACATGCCGATGGCTGTCTTAAAAGCCAACCTAAGGATCATTTGCTTTGAGAGAATTATGGTTTCAAGCATAATTGATGTCACTATTCCATTAAAAATTGCCAATGACATAATTGCCCAAACCGGCCAGGGTATTCCTGTAATTTGAAAGTAGGCAATAGTACCAAAATCACCAATCATACATCCTGCTAAACACCAAGCTGTATTAACTGAGGCCCTCTTCCAGGTGTGGCTGCATTGCCAATTTATTGTTAATATTCCAGCTACGGTCGAAGCCATTAGGAACCTCCTTCTAAATTGTCGTCGTTAGTTACACGAAAAGTTTTGAAACAAAAAAACCATTTGGTCATTTTTGAATATTTTTTTCAAAATCACGTCCTGTCACACAAGGCATTCTTTGGAGGGCGAAATACGAACCTAAACGAATAAAAATGGTAGAAATGGAGAATACGCCACGGCGATCACTAGTAAATCCAGTTCTTGTCAACGAACCCAAGATTGACATCTCAATCAATAAGCAGCACGCAATAATCATATATTTTTCAAGGGACAAATCACTCAGACCTTTATTTTAGTTTTATTTACTTTTCGCATTTTTTAACATAAGGTCTCCTGTAGCAGGAGAGTAAAGAGAAAAATGAATATTGGAAAAGCAGCATCACTTTCAGGTCTAACGGTTAAAACTATTCGTTACTACAGTGATATTGGCATAATTAAACCCTACGTAAATGCAAGAACCGGATATAGAGATTTCTCGGAGTCTGATGTGGCTAAACTCCTATTCGTGGGCAATGCACGTAAATTCAATTTTAACATCGAAGAGTGTAGAGAATTGCTATCGCTTTATGAAGATGAGTTGAGACCCAGCAGAGAAGTAAAACGCCTTACCTTGGAAAAAATTTCTGAAATTGATGCTAAATTAGGTGAATTAAAAAAATTGAAAAAAGAATTGAGCACACTAGCTAAACTCTGTGAGGGGAACGATCGCCCCAATTGCCCTATTTTAACAGCAATGTCGCTTTAAAGCCAATATATGAAGGAGGAGATGTCCGCCTAATAATTTTTATTGAATCACTAAAAAAACCTATCTAATTTTATAGGGGTTAGATCAATATTTTGTGGTTCCTCCATAATATAATTTGTAATGAACTTACCAGTTGCGGGAGCCATTCCCATACCGTAATGGCTATGACCAAATGCTGAGTATAAATTAGGAAGCCCTGATATTGGTCCAACAGACGGGAGACTATCTGGGAATGATGGGCGTGATCCAACCCAATAGTTTGTTGAAGCCGCATTTAGACCCGGTAGAAGTTGCATCGTCAGTTTTTCTATTAATTTGGCTCGTTCAAAATTTGGCTTCGAGTTTACACTAGCGAATTCTGTTGTACCAGCTGATCGAATACCGTTCTCCATTGAGCTTGACACAAACTTCCCTGCAACATCCATAATGGAGTTATTCAATTTCACTCCCGGATCACTAAATTCAACATGATAACCTCTTTCAGAAATCAGTGGGATTTTTAGCCCCAATGACTTCATTAACTCTACTGACCATATACCAGCAGCGACAACTACTTTCTCAGATATGAAGTTCCTACCATCGCAATGCAGTCGGTATGTATTATTTTTATTTCTACTAATTGCGTCAACTTTTAATTTTTTAAAATTACAACCTTTTGAAAACGCTTTTTTTGCAAGAGTCTTGCAAAGATTTCCTGGATCAACAGTTCTACTTTGATCTTTAATCACTACCGCACTGTGGTAGTCTTTAGAAAGATCTGGCTCAAGCTCCAGTAATTCCCCTTGTCCAATCAATTTAACTGGCGCATTACGATCAATTCTTAGCTTCCACGCATAATCATCAAGTCTAGGGACTTGGTCTCCTCGAAAAACATTTATATACCAGCTATCAATAAGCAAATCATTTCGCCCAGTACCATTCAAATAATGTCGGTACCCAGCTATGTTTCCAAACATTAATTTCTCCATCATATTAGAAATTTGTTCAACTTTATTTTTTTTACTGTTCGATAAAAATTTAACAGCCCAAGGAATCAGAGTTGGAAGTTGGTCTAAATTGAAACTCAATGGCCCATTTTTATCGAGTAACCACTTTGGTATGCTCTTCCAAACTCCTGGCAAACATTGTGGAACGCACGACCAGTGTGAAATTACGCCAGCATTACCAAAGCTGGTAGCATCCCCTGGTTCATCTTTATCAATTATCGTGACATCACAGCCTCGTTCTAGGAGAGATAGAGCGCAGCACACCCCGATGATTCCACCGCCAATTATTGTTACTCCTGAGAGTTTTTCATTATCATTCAGCACTTAATAACCTTTAAAACCTTAAAAGAACCAAAATACTGTTTCAATTAAGCATTATTAGTAAGATGTCTTTTTTAGGACAGCTTTCAACTTTCTATAAAAGAAGCCCTTATAAAAATTATATTAATATGCTTATTATATACATCAATCTTAATATTTCTACGTGGTCAGTAAATGAATTTCAAACTTGTTGAAGATTTCCTTAGTCTAGCTACCAGCCAAAACTTTTCTCGATCTGCTGAGGAACGAAACGTTACACAACCGGCATTTAGTCGTCGAATCCAACAATTAGAAGTATGGGTTGGGGTACCACTAGTAGATCGTAGTACTTATCCTACGAAACTTACTGAAGCCGGTATTAGGTTCCGAGAGGCTGCTGAGGAATCCTTAAGTCTGATACACGATGTTAGAAATGAGTTACGTGATGAAAGTAAACTAAATTCCAATACTGTTAATTTTGCAACTCCATACACTATATCAACATATTATTTTCCAAAATGGTTAACCAAACTAAAAAGTGAACTTGGTGAGCTATCAATTCGTTTAATTTTAAATTTTACTCACAACCATGTGGAAACCCTTGTTAACGGAAATTGTGATTTTTTAATATGCCATCACCATAATCAATTACCAAGAATATTAGATCAAAATATCTATTCGTTTAAAATATTAGGATCTGAAAAACTAGTACCGGTCTCAGCTGTAAGGAATGATGGTACACCCAAATATTATTTGGACGATACCGAACAAAAAGTTATTCCACATCTATCTTACTCGTCAGAGTCGTATTTAGGAAAAGTTGAATCCAATTTTCTAGAACGCAATAAAAACAAACCTCCACTTAATCGCATCTACGAAAGTCCAATGTCTGAATCAATTCAAAAAATGGCAGTCGAAGGTCATGGGTTGGCGTGGTTACCACTCTGTTCTTTAAAAGAGTCATTCGATAAAAATAAGTTGGCTAGAGCAGGCGGTGAAATCTGGGACATTGGGCTTGAAGTCAGGATTTATAGATCTCTGGAAAACCAGAGTGATAAAATAGAAAAACTTTGGGAATTTTTACCAAAAGAATGTACCAGTCAAATTTAAAAAACTAGCATTAGATATGGTCTAATATGCTAATAATGAATAATTATATGTAAAAATAGCAATTTACAGTTAATGAAACATCTTTTAGCCTTGGGTGAATAGTTAGCCCTTTCTTATGTAAAATAAGGGAAAATATTAGTTTGATACTTAAATAATTCATACTCGAGTTCAACAAAACTTTCATGATATCAAGAGGTAAGAAATGTTAGATGTTTTAATTAAAGGTGGAGAAGTCTATGATGGGACAGGTGGAAAATCGATTAAAGCTAATATTGGAGTAAAAGAGGGGAAAATTGTAGAGATAAGTAATGCCACCTATGACGCAAAAAATGTTCTCGATGCAACAAGTCTGATAGTCTCTCCAGGTTTTGTTGACCTCCATACTCATTCCGACTTTACTCTCGCAGCCAACGGGCGAGCTGAAAGTCAGGTACACCAAGGGGTTACCACAGAAGTAGTTGGACAATGTGGTGTTTCTTGTGCTCCAGCGAGATCAAATTCCGACATTGCTTTAATGTCCCCAGGGTTTATCGAAGGTGCAGTAAATGCTAATTGGCGGTCTTTTGGTGACTATCTTGATCATTTAGATAAAACTCCCTTAGGTGTAAATGTTGCAGCTTTCGTGGGTCATGGAACAATTCATCGGGCTGTTGTTGGAGATGCGTTGCGTCCAGCTGATGAAGACGAGATGGATAAGATGGCAATTCTTCTAGACGAAAGTATAGAAGGAGGCGCTTATGGTTTTTCTACAGGTTTAGAATATTGGCCGGGCAGCCTTGCTAGCCCAGATCAATTGGCCGATTTAGCAAAAGTTGCTGCTAAACATGACGTTCTTTATGCAACGCATGTACGTAATAGAGATCTTTTTTATGATTTAGGATTCGGGGAGGCTATCTCAACAGCAAGGGCGGCCAACGCCAAATTACAAATATCTCATATTCAACCAAAATTTGGAGCGCCAGAGTATGCAATGCAACACGCAATCGATATGTGTGAACAAGCTCGAGGTCATGGGGTAGATGTGGCTTTTGATGTTATTCCCCATGATTGGTCCCATACGCATGTAATAGCGATCCTACCTCAATGGGCAAGAGAGGGTGGTGTTGAAAAAGTCAGAGAACGCCTGAAAGACAATGAGATGCGTGAAAAGATAAAACGAAATCCACGTCCAATGTGGAGACTGGTTAACTCAAACGGTTGGAACAAGATTGTGCTAATGCAATCAGAGGCGAATAAAGATCTTGTTGGTATGAGTTTTGACGACATTGGAAGACGAAGGAATACAAACCCGTATGACGCAGTCTTTGACCTTCTACTAGAAGAAGAAGCCGTAAATATGAACCATCTTATGTGGACCTCTCAATCTTTCAATAATGGGGATATAAAACTCGCTTTAGAACAACCTGAATGTGCAGTGATTTCTGATACACAGGCGCTAGCTCCTTACGGTTGTCTGAAACATCATATAGGATCTTTGTCAGGATATGGTTGGGCAGCAAGGTTCTTATCACATTATGTAAGAGAGCAAGGTATATTGACTTTAGAGGAAGGTATACGCCGTATAACATCCCTGCCAGCTGAACGGGTTGGAATAACAAATCGTGGGTTCATCCAAGAAGGTGCTGCGGCAGATATAACTGTCTTTGATGCCACTCTTATTAAGAGTCATGCAAGTGTAAAAACACCCCGAAAATATGCTACTGGTATAGCGCATGTGCTTGTAAATGGTGGTATTTGTATGCATAACGGGGCTCGAACAGAAGTTGACTCTGGAAAAGTGTTGCGTCCTAATTGAGAAATTAACTATTAATGACTTCACCAAATTGGTTATGCTTTTTACGTATTCTAATAAATAAATTTGTCCAAATCTAATATATTTTAAGATAACTAGGTTTGAAAATGGCAGGCCTCCCAGTGACCGGGGGATTTCTCTTGAAGAATCGGTTCCTTTTGAGAGCATAACTCTTTCGCGTGAGCACAACGCGTACGAAACCTACAGCCGGAAGGTTTATTAATTGGGTTCGGTATATCACCTTCCAATCGAATTCGTTTAACTTTTTCACCAGAAGAGCTTGTTAAAACTGCAGATAATAATGCTTTGGTGTAAGGGTGCCGCGGGTTATTAAAAAGTGTTTCGCGATCAGCTTTTTCGACAACGGCTCCTAAATACATAACTGCAATTTCGTCACAAACATGCTGTATTACAGCTAGATCATGAGATATGAATAAAAATGTCAAATTAAGATCGTCCTGTAATTTGCATAACAGGTTTAGAATCTGCGCCTGAATTGCAACATCTAAAGCAGACACTGGTTCGTCACAGACAATAAAATCTGGATTAAGTGCTAACGCCCTGGCGATACATAATCGTTGTCGTTGCCCACCCGAAAATTGATGAGGATAGAGAACTTGTTGATTTTTTTGCAATCCAACCATCGAAAAAAGTTCGTCAACTCTTTCCTGACGCTCTTTTTGAGAACCAATGTTGTGGACAACAAGCGGATCCGCGACAATATCTCCAGCTGTTTGACGTGGATTCAGTGCTGAATATGGGTCCTGAAATATTATTTGCATTCTTTTACGCAAAGGAAACATTTCCTCTGATGAAATCGACGTAAGTGTCTTATCTTCGAAATATATTTCACCACTATTAGATTTTACTAGACCCAGTATAGCTCGTCCCGCCGTTGTTTTTCCACAACCACTCTCACCCACTAAACCGAGGGTTTTACCTCGATTAATTTGTAAGCTGATCCCATCAACGGCATGAACTACCTGAGGATCTGAAAACCAACTGGTTCGCTTCAATTTAAAATGAACCTTTAAATTGTCTAACTTCACTAGAGGCTTAGTATTTGAATTATTATTCATTTATTTACACCGTCCTCTGCAAGCCAACACATTACCGAACGTTTAGGCCCAAGGTTAAAGCTTGGAGGCATTTTTAAACATTTTTCTGTGGCTAAAGCGCACCGTGGACCAAAGGGACACCCCGGTTGACGATTTAAAAGATCAGGTACTGAACCGGGAATTTCAGGTAATGGCTCTCTAAAACCTTTCGAATCTGGTTTTATCTCTAGCATTGATTTTAATAGACCTTGTGTGTATGGATGGAGAGCTTTGGTTCGGATTTCGTTTAAAGGCCCTTCTTCTATTTTGTAACCAGCATACATCACTATCACTCTATCGGCCATTTCATTTATAGCGCCAAAATCATGGGTGATTAGAATTATACTCATTTGATTTCTATTCTGTATCTCTTTGAGAAGATCAAATATTTGCGCCTGAACCGTTACGTCTAAAGCAGTAGTTGGTTCGTCAGCAATCAATACCTTCGGATCACAGACCAATGCCATCGCAATCATTACCCGTTGACGCATTCCTCCTGATAATTGATGAGGGTACTCTTTTATGCGCTGTTCAGGAGCTGGGATCTGAACAGATTTCAATAATTCTATTGCTTCCGACAACGCATCATTCTTAGAGATCTTTTTATGTTCCCTAATAGTTTCAATCAGCTGATTTCCTACAGTAAATACAGGATTTAATGATGTCATTGGTTCTTGAAAAATCATAGATATTTCTTTTCCACGAACCCTTTTCATCTCTTTTTTTGAAAGCGATAGTAAATTTTCACTATTTAGGATCACCTCGCCCGCACTTATTCGCCCGGGCGGGGAGGGCACCATGTTTAATAGAGCTAAGGCAGTCATACTTTTACCACATCCACTCTCACCCACTATCCCTAAGGTTTCTCCCCTTTCCAGTTCAAAATTTACATCTGACAGTATGTCAACTGGTTGTCCTTTGACATCAAATTGCACATTAAGGTTTTTCGCTAATAAAGCTTTACTGCCTTGATACTTGAGCACCTCTTTCATAATCAATCACCTACCACGTAACTTTGGATTGAAAGCATCATTCAAGCCATCCCCAATCAAAGCAATACACAATACAACCATTAATATCGCCACACCAGGAAAGGTAACTGTCCACCAAGCGTCAAAGAAGAAATCTCGTGATTGACCAATCATTTTACCCCATGTAACCAAGTCCGGATCAGTTAAACCTAAAAAACTCAAAGCAGCTTCATAAATTACTGTGATACCAACCCGCAATGTTATTGCTATAATTATTGGTGGCATTGCGTTGGGAAGAATAATTTTTGTAATAATTCGAAAATTCCGATCCCCCAAAGCCTTGGACGCGGTGACATATTCATATTCTTTAATTTTTAAAAATTCTGCGCGAGTAAGTCTTGCCTCTGTCGGCCAGGTTGTAACAGCAATAGCTAATATAACGACAACTATATCCGAAGAAAAAACCGCGACTATCACCATAGCAAAGACTAACGGTGGAAGAACTTGAAAAAACTCTGTCACTCGCATCAGTACATTATCAATCATACCCCCATAAAACCCTGCCACTGCGCCAATAGTTAACCCAATTGATACCGTCACTAATGTAGCAGTCAGCGCAATTATCATTGTTGGCCTAGCTCCATGAATTATTCCAATAAAAACATCACGACCCAAATAGTCCGAACCAAAATAGGTTTCACCGCTCGGCCCTACCAAAGGAGGCGCTACCATTTCAAATGGATCGGCTGGCATTATAATAGGCCCAAAAACACCAACTAGGATAAAACCACAAACAAAAATAAACCCTAACAACGCAGCTCGGTTTGCACAAAACAACCTAACAGTTTCACGCCACTTTATATCCGGTTCAGACATAGCCTCGCTAGAATCAAATATTGTATTTTCGTATTTCGGCTCTGTCTGGCTCATGAAATCGATTTAATCCTTGGGTCCATCCATCTATAAATTATATCCGTAATAATATTAGCAACGATTGTTGTGGTAGCCGCCCCAAACAATACTCCTAAAATTACTGGAAAATCTCTTCTAACTATTGATTCATAAAGTAGTGGACCGACACCTGGAAGGCTGAAAACCGTTTCGACTAGAACAGCTCCGGAAAACACTTGAGCTAACTGCAACCCTGCTAGCGTTACTACAGGCATCGCTGCATTTTTTAGTGCATGTTTAAAAATAACTCGAAACTCAGAAAGCCCCTTAGTTCGAGCCGTACGTATATAATCTGATCCTAAAACATCTAACATAGAAGCTCTAGAAATTCTGCTATAACTGGCGAGATATAGTATCGCTAACGTAAAAGTTGGTAAAACTAAATGATGAATCATATCTAATATACGATCAAAAGTGTTTTCAGGCTGAGGCCAGGAACGAATACCAAACGCCGGGAATAAAGGAAGATAAAGAGCGAACACTAATAAAATAATCATACCTAACCAGAATACTGGTGTAGCATACCCAAACAGAGATAGCACAGTAACGAAATTACTAAAAATACCATTTGGTTTTAAAGCAGCATATACACCAAAAAGCGTACCGATAATTACTGCAAGAACTAAAGCTGATAAGGTTAACATAAGGGTAGTTGGTAAATGCCCAATTAATAGAGCTGCTACAGACTCATCATAGTAAAAAGAATAACCTAAATCTCCTCTAAAAACCTGCCCTAAATATTTTATAAGTTGAATGTATAAAGGTTGATCCAAGCCATATTGTTTTCTAAGCCTAGCTGCAAGTTCAGGATCTCCACCCCCTGCTTCGGCTAACATAGCATCGACAACGTCTCCCGGAGCGGCTTGCAACAAGAAGAAATTTAGTACCATTACTGCGATTATCAGTATAACGCCAAGAATTACTCTTTGGATCAATGCCTGCTTCATCTGTTCACACTAGTATAATGCAAAGTAACTGCCAATCTATGATTTATAAAAAATTTATTAATTGAGTGAACCCAAATAAATTGGGTTCACTCGGATATTTAGATGAACAAACTTAGTTTTGTTCTTTTGTCCAGTACATCACATCCCAATTTTCTGCAGTTCCATACGCTGGGAAGAATAAATCTTTATGTCGAAGGAAAAGGCTTGGCGTATCAAACATCCATAGCATTGGCATTTCTTCCAAAAGAATATCCTGTACTTCATAATATAGCTCAGTACGCTTTTCCATATTTGCTTCTTCGGCTGCAGCCGCAAAGATCTTATCAACCTCAGCGTTACAATAACCAGAAGTATTAGTATAAGCCTGGTTCTTTATATTATCACATACATATAGACGACTCACACCAATAGCTGGATCAGTTTTATCCCCAGGCCAGTTTATTGACATATCAAAATCCCAAGCAGCACTGCGCTCGGCCCAACCTGCAAAACCCTGAAGCGGTTCAAGTTTTACTTTAATCCCAACTTTCTTAAGTGATGCAGCCACAAACTCAGCTGGCATAGTGTTAAAGTCTGGCATAAATGGCTGTGCAATGAAAATTAGATTCAATTCAAAACGCATACCATCAGATCCTTTAGGATAACCGGCTTCATCTAATAAGCTATTTGCCTTATCTAAATCTAGCGGATACCCTTGCAACTTATCGTTAAAGAAAACATTGGTAGCTGGCATCGGTGATCTTGAAGGAATGGTGTAACCACTATGCAAAACATTCGAAAGCTTTGAACGATCGACTGCGTAAGCAATAGCTTGACGGACTTTTTTATTACTTAATTTCTCAGTTCGATTGTTAAATTCTAAAACTATTGCACCTCCAGCTATCCCTTCGTAGGGAGCTAATTCAAGGTGATCAATTTTTGAGAACTCTTTAATATCACTGAACCGCATTACAGAGTCTGTTCGCGCAAGCTGAAACTGGTTTTTCCTTAGTCCAATTCTTTTTGCTGTCTTATCTCCCACATTCAAATAAGTAATACTATCGAGGTATGGCAGACCATCAACAAAATGATTTTCATTTCGAGCAATCGACACGTATTCGTCAGTTTTTCTGTCGCTAATTACAAAAGGCCCTGACCCCACAGGATTACTATGGGCTTCTTGTTTCATAAAATCATCAGAACTCCCATATACATGTTTCGGCATTACAGGTAGTTGTCTTGGCGTTGTGGCAGCTAAGAGTAGAGGTCCGTGTGCCTTTGAAAGATTTACTACAAGAGTGTTTTTATCAGGAAATTCATAACCTGTTATTGGACCAAACATCTGCTTTCCAAACCTATGATGTTTTAGAACAACGTCAATTGAAAATGCGAGATCCTCAGAAGTTACGGGATTACCGTCATGAAACTTTGCGTTTTTTGCTAGATTAAACGTATAGGTTTTACCGTCAGGTGATATAGTCCAGCTTTCCGCAAGATACGGTGCTATTTCGTTGTTTTCATCCATTCTTACAGGGCTTGCAAATATCTGTGAAGTCACAAGACCTACCTCATAAGCAGAATGAAGTGGGTTAAGGCTTGGTATTTTCGAAGATAAATATACTACTGATCCACCTTTAACGGGCGTACCCGCAAATGCTGTAGGTAAAAAAGTAAATAATACTGCAGCTCCAAAAATGAAAGCACTTAAAGTCTTTATGAGTCTTTCTTTTATTAACATTTTTTTCTCCCAAAAATTTTCTATTCAATATAAATATTCTTTTTTAAGAACCCTTGGTCTATGTTGAAACCTCTTTTTCAAACTTTTTACAAAGAGTTTTTAAATATATAGACAATATATAAGCCAACGCTAAATCACATCCCTACCCCTGTAAAATGCCGTTTCTACATGCAACTATGCATTATTAACATAATGTTGTCGGAGCTTGATTTTGGCTTAAAAGTAGATTCAAAAAGTAATTACAGGAGATCTTATAGCATTACATTACTTCGGCGGCTGCCAACTCATATCCGGATCCAAGGGGAATATTGGTCGTGGAACCCTAGACAAATCTAATTGATAAAGGTTCGGGGTCGTCAAGCCTGGTAAATCAACTTCAAATATCTGATTTGAATTGAAAAATTCATCAAAGCCAGCTCTAAAATGACCACGTGACTTTACTACCAAAACCCTTACCAAAGATAGATCAACTCCTAGCCGTTCTATAAATTCTGGGTCAGCCAGCTGATGACGTCCACTAGAAACTGCAACAGTAATTCCATCTATTCGTAAAAGAGCACATAAACCTAGGTCAACTCTACGATTGGCATATGTACCTCTTCGTCCCACACAGTTTCCTTTGGCAAGAGAAATCACTACTGCATCTAACTCACATTTTTCTGAAAATTTAGTTTTTTCGTTTCGGTTAAATCTAGCCTTAAATTTTTTCCCTATACCAGCTGTATGAGCATCTTTTGCAAGATCTGGATCTACAATCATTCCTAAGGTAGCGTTTCCAATTTTTTCCTTAAGCATTCTTTTTAAAGCATAAAGTGTATTACCTCGACCTCCACCACCAGGATTATCTGCAACGTCAGCAATTATTATTTGAGGCTCATTAGGATCAGAAACAACTTTTTTAGAAAGTGAAATCATATCATTCAACGTTATCAAATTCGTCGTATACTTTTTCCTGTCCCTCCAAGCCGATTTTGCAAGAAAAAATGCAGTTTCTTCGACAATCTTTTTACTGTCTAAGTGTTGCATTTTTCCAGTCACGACAATTGACATTCCATTTGTATCAGCGTTTGCAGGTGCAAATCCTCCTAGAATTGAAATATTCAAAATATGATCTTTATTAATTTTTAAGATCTCCTGGCCGGATCTTATAAGGTCCGCATAAGCTCCCTTGTCAGTCAACAAACTTACAGATGGAGAAACCATCGGGACCTTTATGAAAGAACTAGTCGTTTTGATTCCATTTAGCATCAATAACATATGATCTGCTGCTTCTAACCCCCTTTCAAATTGATCGACATGTGGGTTTGTAAGATAAGAAATTAGAATATCTACGGAACTATGCATTCGCTGCGTTACGTGGCCATGTAAATCTAAAATTGCAATAATTGGTACGTCAGGACCAACAATTTCACGTACTAAAGAAAATACTACGCCATCCGGATCATCCTCTTCAGTAGTTAAACCAGCTCCATGTTCACTAATAATCACTCCATCAACTTCACCGGCACGGATCAAACCAGTGCGTACTTCTTCCAGAAATTCCATAAAAAACTTGTGATCTGCTGGGCCACCAGGTGGTGCTTCAGCTATAGTTATGGGAACAGCATCCCAAACCCCATTTTTATCCATTTGTTGACAGAAACCATGAATATCAGCCCTCACTCCCCCAAAGTCTCCATGTAACTCTTTCCTAATTCCTTCGGCATCAAGATAATGAGTTTCTGTAAAAGCTTTTTTGTCTGAAATAGGAGCAGATCTATTGGCCTCTAAGGAGAATCCTAGAATAGCAATCTGAGGACGTTTATTCTTTGGCATAGGCTATTTCCCACAAGTTGATACAGTTTATTTTTTTACATCCAAAATCTTAAATTTTTTGAAAAGTTCACGCATATAGACATTGTCGATCCATTAACTCTTTTAGATATCACACGTATATATTTTAGTTCAGAAAAGAGCCCTTGGGAAATGCCACTTTGATATAGATCTATACTAAATTATCATAATGGTGAGGGTTCAATATTTTTTATTTTAGCGGAAACACCCTTAAATCCAATGCTAAAGCATTAGCTCTTTGATCTGTGGAAAATAGAAATTTAAAGGTTTGTTCTCCGACAGTTCCGTTTTTAGAGCTAGAAAATTTAAACTCCTCTAAAGTTTCAGAATATTGTAAAAATAACTTTTCCTCTTTTTCGAACACATTAAAATTACCCATTTCTAAGGAACCATAAATTCCCGTAAATTTTGAGAGATCATCGTTTTTAAAATGATTTTGGTCAACTTTTGGTGGCCATTGAAGTTTAACAAGTTCGATTCGATTTTGAAGGAACTCCTTGAAAATATTTCTCCCTAACCGAGCAGTAGGCGCGTCAGCAATATTTATTGCTAAAGCAACCGATAACCTTAATTCTTTTAGGTAACCTACAAAACTCGAAATACCTGGACGCTGACCAGTATGCCAAATTAATGTGTTATTGTTATCCAACAAATCTATCTCAAGTCCAGAGCCATATAAATATCTCTTACAGTTACGTGATGTCACTGGGATTCTATTAGCAGTTAATGGTTCAGAAATACCAAAGGAACCAAGGCTACCAATATGGGATATTAAAAGACTCATATCCTCGACTGTAGTCATTAAACCTCCAGCAGAATAAAATAATGGAGCGTCCCAATATTGTATTGGCGCAAAGTTTGTGTTTTTCTTTCCAACTTCTAGTGGCACTGCAATATTATTAAAAAATTCAGCTTGGTTCATCCCAATGAAACTCCTGTTCAATTTCAGTGGCTTAAAAACTTTTTCTGTAACAACGGAAATAAATGAGTCACGATATAGCCTTTCGATAATACACCCCAGTAGACAATAACCTTCATTGCTGTAGCTTAGCAGTTTACCTGGGTCAGCTAACATATCAAAATCTAGCTTATTCAAATATACCACTAGATCATCAAAAGAT
Source organism: Paracoccaceae bacterium (assembly GCA_045565015.1). GTDB lineage: Bacteria > Pseudomonadota > Alphaproteobacteria > Rhodobacterales > Rhodobacteraceae. The sequence goes on along the minus strand of JBJLGD010000035.1, from coordinate 4,964 downwards.
TTCATTTCATCATTTATTTTTGAACTGCGAAGGTCTGTTGACTTATGCCGGGTTGGTAATCCAGGAAATCCAGCAGAATGATTTAAAAGATGTCTAATTTCGATTTTAGTGTTTTGTAAGCAAGACAAATCTGGAATATGCGCTGATACTAAATCAGACATTCTCAAAATATTTTCATTTTCGGCTTGCTTAATTATTAAGGCCGTTACCAATTTTGTAATAGAGGCAACTCCGAAAATAGTTTTACTATTGACGCACGAACTAGAGCTGACATTTCGTAAACCAAAGCCAGATTTGTAGATAATTTTTCCCTCGTGCATTATACAGGCCGCTAAACCTGGAATTTTATATCTATTCAAAGCACCCTGTAGTAATTTCTCTAATTTTATTTTATCAAAATACATTTTAAGACAATCCAACTTTACTAGAGCACAAAAGAGTAACTTGATTAAACAACAGCAATAAATAATTTTTGTAAGTGCGAGTAGAAATATTATTCTTGCTACATAATAGTCTAAGTGTTTTAATTTACCATATTTTTTTAATAAGCTGCATAATATCATCCATCTTATTAATTATACTGTTTCTAATAGTCTGGGAGAAGTAAAATGTATGGTATAGGTATTTAATGCGTACAATTACTCTAATATTGCTAATGAATTTTGCTTCAAATGCTTGGGCAAATAGTGTTGTTACTGGAAGCGCAGGTAGCAGATTAGAAGGTGAAGTTGTTTCTAAATTCAACAAACCCTGGGCAATGTCTTTCATTAACAACGACAACCTATTGATTACTACAAAAGGTGGAAAGCTTTGGCTAGTAAATAGGAGTGGCGAACAATCTTTAGTGTCCGAAGTTCCAAAGGTTTTTGAAGGCGGTCAAGGAGGTTTAGGTGATGTCGTTCTTCATCCAAATTATAAAAAGAATAAACTAGTTTATATTTCTTACATCAATTCAGACGATGAGGGAAAAACACGATATGCGACCGTAATACGAGGCACACTAGAGGAGTCAGATAAACCATACCTAAAAAATATTGAAATCATTTGGAAGCAAACGCCCGCTCGATCAGGAAAAGGGCATTTTTCTCATAGAATTGTATTTGGAATCGATGGAACAAAACATGCAAGGAAAATTTTTATTACATCTGGCGATCGACAAGAGCAAACCCCTGCACAAGCTTGGGATATGGCATTAGGCAAAATTATTCGTCTTAACGACGATGGCACCATACCCAACGACAACCCATTCCAGGACAAAGGTGACCTTGCAAAGAGTTTTTGGACAATTGGGCACAGGAATGCCCTTGGAATAGCATTTGCCAAAAATGGTCAGCTGTGGTCACATGAAATGGGTCCAAGGCACGGAGACGAACTTAATTTAATCGTTGCCGGTGGAAATTATGGTTGGCCGATTGTATCGGAAGGAAATCATTATAGTGGAGCAAAAATCCCAGCTCATGAATCAAGACCAGAATTCATGGTGCCGAAACTTTATTGGGTGCCTACTATAGCTCCATCAGGCTTAATTTTTTATGAGGGCGATGAATTTTCTGAATGGAAAGGAAATGCATTTATCGGAGGATTGAAAAGCAGAGCTCTGGTTAGAATAGGCTTTAATAATGGAGAACCATTTGAGGCTGAACGCTTCGGTTGGTCTAAAAGAGTGAGAGAAGTCGAAATAGACGATGACGGTGCCATTTGGGTTTTAGAGGATGGCTCATCTGGTAGGTTAATAAAATTCACAAAACCAAATAAATAGATTGGGTAGAGGCCAGTAAGTGACAGATGGTGGGTGTTTTCAAGATGGCGACTATGTCTTGTGTGGTGAGCAACATAAGTATTTTTGTCTGACAGGGCTGCTAGGAAGCTAATTGAGTTTATCGTTGATTACGGCTTGTTTTTGTAGATCTTTAAGTATTTCAAACGCATCTTGGGCTGAGGAACTAGGAACAAACGCATGATCATGACTGTAAGCAGCTATCATGTTGCAAGGTATATTATTTTCAGCCAGAGCATTTGCTACAGCCACTGTAAGGCCGATACCCTCTAAGTCCGAATAAACCTCCAGAGTGATACACCTCATTACTTGACTAGTATCAAAGCCTCTGTCTCTAGCTAATTCCAAATCCACAACTAAAGACAACCCTTCTTCTTCAGCAAATGTAGCCTTAGAGCGTTTCAGTAGATCAATGTCCACGTCCGTATTTTCTGAAGTAATGAATACAAACTCACCGCTCACCAATTTTGGGGTCATATTCTTGATCATGGACAACTTGTCTTTAATACGTTCCATTTTAATAGCTCTTACTTCGCCTCTAGCGTTATCAGGAATGCTAGAACTATAAAGTGGATCGCCCGTATTGGTTTGGTGGGATATTCAATCATTGGTTTGGTTATTTACTAACTGACGCTACTAATTCTGCATCAATCATAATGTTTTCATGCTTATATTTATCTCTTACCGGTATGACCACATTCTTACTCCATTTGTTCATGGCGATAATAGCATCATCATCTGAGGCTGTAACAAATGCAGTCATTCTGGTGGGATCATTTCGATCTTTGTTAATATCAACTGAAATCTTAGTTGCGATTGATGTCTCGTTCCATGCAAGCCACATTTGTTTTAATTCTGCAATAAAAGCGTCATTATCTGCTTCTGAGGTGAACTTGTTAATATTTAGTCGCTTTAATACGGTCATTTGATTCCTCCAATTTTACAACCATAATACTGCCAGCGAACAAACCCATCCGCAAACTTAATCTTTATTTTGCAATGATATTTAGAGCCACGCACAAGCACAATGGACGCTGTGCCTTACATGGGGGCTCATCTACGGGTGCTCGGACTCCAAAAGGCTTACAGCGCATCTCAAGGGCTAATCTTAAACTTGGACGTAGAACCAAAGAGAAGTTAGCTGCTAATCGTCATTCAGCTGATGTAGGGCGTCGAGTTCGGGCTCAATTAAAGCGTATTGAAGCCCAGCTTGCCATCTCTTCCAGAGACTCTATAGGCTTGCCCCAACCCATTATGCATATATACTAGATTAATGAATTTAGACTACATAGAAAAAGGCCGAGGAGAAACCGTACTACTTCTGCATTCTACTGCAGCAGGAAATAAGCAGTGGCGCAAACTTATAGAGCTACTGTCATCAAGTTATCGTGTGCTTGCTCCTAACTTATACGGATATGGCTCTACTTCCTCTTGGTCACAACCACACCCACAAACATTAGCCGATCATGTAGCGTTATTTGAGAGAATTTTAGTAGACGAACCGAAGATAAATATTATTGGACATTCCTTTGGTGGAAGCGTTGCAATGATGGCGGCTAAAATTCACAAACCAAAAGTTAATAAACTGATTTTAATCGAACCCAACCCATTTTATTTGCTTTCGAACAATAAAGAGAGCGAAGGATACAAAGAAGCAGTGGCCCTATGCGACGTAATCAAACAAAATGGGGATAAAGGAACTTGGAATATAGCGGCTGAATATTTTGCTGATTACTGGAATGGCGCTGGCAACTGGGAAGGTATGGATAGTGAAAGACAAGATAAGTTCATCTCTGCACTTAAACCAAACTACCATGAGTGGGACTGTGTGATGAACGAGAAAATCTCAATCGAAGAATGGAAACATGGTTTGCCTGCGAATACTACAGTTTTAATGAGCGAAGATACAGTCCAGTCAATAAAAGGTATTAACGATTTACTTAAATCAAAGATACCTGATTGGAGTTATGTAAATTACGGTGATGGTGGACATATGGCTCCACTGACCCACGCAGATATAATCAATCCTTTGATAGAAAAAGTTCTGAAATCAAAATAAACTCTTTTTTAAATTCTGATCTGTTATTTTGTTGTGGGTAGTGTCGTGGGTATAAAAACCTTAATTCATATTTTTATAATTAAATCAATTTTCTTTAATCAGCCATTCTTTATACTTAGGTTCGGTCGAATTGCATTCAGCAAGAAATAAGTTTCGAGACATAAAAGGCCCTGCTTTTCGACTGATTTTACCTACTGCTATACAGCTGGTGTCTTGATTTTTAGGTCGAAATTCTTTGGTTGAATTAATATAATTGAATCTTTGAAGATCAGAGCTAGCATCACAATCAAGCAGACCAAAACGTGTTTCTAAATTAAGGCTTAATCGCGCCAAGCACTTATTTTTAAAGGTGGCTGATTTGATTAAACCCGTTTTTTTTGTATATGAAAACTGTACGTCACCCCCTCGCTTTTTACATGAATGAGCATGTAGCCTATCCGAAAAACCTCTGCCTCGAGTATCTATGCACCAACCAAGCTGTTCCTGCTCATCTAAATTATCAGCCAAGTAAATAACGGGAGGGGGAGTCAAAAGCTTTGGAGGTGCAGCCATTACATGAACAGGGTAACAAGCGTAAAGAAATACGAAAAGAGTTACCGTAAGCCTTGATAATAATTTCTTCATTCTACTTCTCCTTCTTTATCGTTTCCAGTAGAGAGATGATTTTTTAATGCGTCAAGTAAGTCATCATGATTCTGCTCTTCGTCAGATTTTTTTCTATGCGATGAAATTGTAAATCGACCGGTGAAAATAGGGTCGTCTTTGTCAGCCCATCTGATTGATTTAATTTTAGCCATGAGATTGTCCTCCGCTTTAGTGCTTTAGGAACCATTCCAAGGCGCACAAGTTGGTGTTTAAATGCCTGATTTATCTTCTAACATAGAACACCTTAAAAAGGAAGTAGGAACAAAGGTTGGACAAAGGCTGAACACTTTTGCTACCACTTTTGCTTCCACGGACCTTTTTTTGGCGTTTTTACAACGCCCGCTAACTTCTTAGGGAGTACCAATATACATTATTTTTATGGGTATTATGGCGGTTTTGTCAGACGGATTCGAGCCAGTCTCAGTATCGCCTTAAATTGATCAATACGGATTAAATCATGACATCAGAAAACACAGCACCACG
>JBJLGD010000034.1:0-27563 GCA_045565015.1 Paracoccaceae bacterium | reverse complement strand
CTCTTACAGGTAGCACCAAACATATATTGGATCCGATTGCCATTACCATTGAAGTTGGACCATGTTAATGTGTATGCATTGGATGATGGGGATAGCTGGACAATCATTGATACTGGTTTTGATACAAAAAAGACTCGAATGATATGGGTAAAATTGCTCGAAGGACCGCTTAAAGATAAACCTGTCAAACGAGTGTTGATAACCCATTATCATCCAGATCACATAGGTTTAGCTGGTTGGTTCCAGAGTAAATTTGGTGTTGAACTATTAACTACTCGGACTTCATGGTTTACTGCTCGAATGCTTGTTTTGGACGAACAAGAAAAACATACCACTCAGTCATTAAAATTTTATGAAAGGGCTGGAACACCTAAAGCTATATATGAGAATCGGAAAAAACAGCGGCCATTCAATTTTTGTGATGTTGTTTCACCATTGCCGCAAGGCTTTAAAAGAGTCCAAGAAGATGAAATTATAACTATAGGGAAAATAAATTGGCGAATTAGGCTGGGGAATGGTCATGCGCCCGATCACATTACGCTTTGGACGGATGATGTAGTAATCGGCGGAGATCAACTATTACCATCGATATCGCCAAACTTGGGTGTTTATCCCAATGAGCCAGAAGCAAATCCTGTACATGAGTGGTTGGAGTCTTGTGAAAAATTAAAAAAGTTTGCTAATAATAGCCAACTAGTATTGCCCGGCCATAAGTTACCCTTTTTAGGTTTACCACTTCGAATAGATCAACTTATTGAAAACCATAAGGGCGCGCTCGAAAGACTCTATTCTTTTTTAATAAAACCCCGAACTGTAAATGACTGTTTCTTAACCATTTTTAAGAGAGAAATAAATGAAGACGAGTATGGCTTAGCTTTAGGTGAGGCTTTAGCACACTTGAACTACCTCTATCTTTCTGACAAAGTTGCACGTAAGTTGGAAAAAAATAATGTATATTATTACGAAAAAATATAATGAATACTAAAAACATCTAAGGTTAATTTGGATAGACTCTTGAAGCAAAAGTAAAATCTGAATATGATTGAATAAGTTTTTCACTTTTTAAAAAGTTAGGAAATAACAGATGACTGAAGAAAAGCATGAGCATGGATCTATGGATATAAAGGATCATGAAAAGACTTTTTTGGGGTTCGTTAAATTTACGACCTATTCCGTAGTAATAATATTAGTCGCCTTAGTTCTTCTGGCTATTGTTAATGGTTAAGATTTTACTCTTTAAAGCTTAAAAAAAACCCCAACATTATTATTGAAGGGGTTCTCTATATTATATTCTAAAAATATTACTATAGTGAGCCATCACGCTCTTTTGCTTTGCGAGCTAGTTTCCGACCACGCCTAATAGCTTCAGCTTTTTCACGAGCTTTTTTCTCTGAGGGTTTTTCGTAGTGTTGTTTAATTTTCATCTCACGAAAAACGCCTTCTCTTTGAAGTTTCTTTTTAAGAGCTCTTAGTGCTTGATCTACATTATTATCTCTAACGCTAACCTGCATATAGTGTCACCACCTTTCTCAGTTTGTGTCTGCGGTTAATTGCAGGAACTGTGCTATAGCAAAAGGGTATTGGCTTGTCTACCAGTTATCAGTAAAGTTATAGTATGGAAAAAGATGTTAAGGATAAGCTTACAGAAGCCATTTTGAAGTCGGTGGTATTTGATGGATGGTCTAACGGGCTGATCAATTCAGCCTGCAAAGAATTAGACTTAAGCTATAGTATTGCAAAAACACTCTTTCCCAGGGGTATTATTGAGATAGCAATAGATTATCATAAAAACGGTGATGAAAAGATGATTGATAGTCTGAAAAATAAAGATTTTAAGAATTACAAAATTAGAGAAAAGATTTTCCTTGCCATTCAGACCCGTTTACAAATTGAGAAAAGAGATAAAGAATTAATAAGAAGGAGTGTATCATTTTTCTCGTTACCTCAAAATTTTTTAGATGGAAATCAATTAGTCTGGGGTACTGCTCATAAGATATGGAGTTTTTTGGGAGATCAGTCGACTGACTATAACTATTATAGTAAACGCGCGATTCTCTCTGCGGTATACGGATCGGTTGTTTTATACTGGCTTGGAGATGATAGCAAAAACAGTAATTCTACCTGGGAATTTTTAGAAAGACGCATACAGAATGTTATGCTTTTTGAAAGTTTTAAAGCTAAATTAAAATCTGATCCATTTATTTCAAAAAAATTAACAATACCAAAAAAAATTTTAGAAAAAATAAATAAACCTTCTGATATAAGAGAATTGAAAGTACCAGGTACTATCGACGATATGTAGGCCCGAAAATAATTCTTTTTTTCAATAATAATTTATTATCTTAAGTTTTTGTACTTTTACTTTCTATCATACAAGCTTATATGTCCGACAGATATTGGTATTTACAAAGTGTTCATAGATGAACTTTTTCCCAGATGGGATTTGAAAATGCTGCATAAAAAGGAGTAAATCGATGACAAAACCTATAATGGCTAAGGCTACAGCAGTATGGCTAATAGATAATACTGTACTTACCTTTAGTCAGATAGCTAATTTCTGCGATTTACATGAATTGGAAGTTCAAGGCATAGCTGATGGAGATGTAGCGTCGGGTGTGAAGGGCTTTGATCCAATAACAAACAATCAGTTAACGCAAGAAGAAATAGATAAGGGTATTAACGACAAAAATTATCAACTAAACTTAAAGCATTATGCCGCAGCGTTGGGAGAAGAAAAAAGACGTGGACCCAGATATACCCCGTTGTCTAAACGACAGGACAGACCTGCTTCTATTCTATGGTTGGTCAAGTTCCATCCTGAACTTACGGACAGTCAGGTGTCGAAGCTTGTTGGAACTACTAAGCCAACAATAAGCGCGATAAGAGATAGATCCCATTGGAATATTCAAAATATTCAACCCATTGACCCTGTTGCTTTGGGTTTGTGCAAACAGTCTGAGTTGGATTCTGCTGTCCAAAAGGCTAATGCAAAAAAAGCGCTTAAGGGAACCATAATTTCTGATGATGACAGGCGTAAGCTGGTGAGCACGGATCAATCTCTAGATAATGCCTCTTCTGATTTACCATCATCTGATCCTATATCTGCATTAGAAACTTTTAGTCTAACGGAAAAAGTTGATAAAGAGGACCAGAATAAAGAGGAACTAGATGCTGATAGTCTCTTTAAAACTCCAACTGACAACAAGGATCTTTAAAATATTTTAATGAGCTCCTATTTTAACAGGATCTAGTAAAGACCTACCACCATCAATAGTCATTACCTCACCAGTAATAAAATTAGAGGCCTCTGAGCATAAAAATTGTGCGGCTTGAGCAATTTCTATAGCCGGAGCGATACGTCCTAAGGGGGTATTTTTCACTATTTCGTCTCTGAGGTTACTATCCTTTTTTAAGGAGTTCTCTAAACTTTTACTCATGACTGAACCAAAGGATATGGCATTAACACGGATATTATATGGCGCTAAAGCTACTGCCATTGTTCGGGTCATTTGATCCAATGCTGCGGATGAGATAGAGTACCCCATAAGTCCTGGCCGTGTCCTTAATGATGCTATTGAGGACAAATTTAGAATTGAGCCTGCTATTCCGGTTTCCTTTGTTTGTTTTATCATTCTTTTAGAAATAAGTTGTGTAAGTCTAAGACTAGACATGAGATTTTGGTCTAACATTGTTACAACATTATCGTCATTATAGTCGATTGGATCCATAGCGGTTACTTGCCTGGAACCATTCACCAAGATATCTACTTTATCAAATACATCTATGGTAGCAGAAAGAAGGTTTGTGTGACTTAACTTTTCTCGTAGGTCACAAGTGAAACATTTGGCGTTCCCGTCCCCTGTTGATATAGACATCATCTCTTGTTTAAGATGTTCCTCGTCTTTGTCGGCCATCATTACATTAGCCCCTTGTTCAATAAAGTGCCTAGAGATTGCTAAACCGATACCATTTGCTGCACCGGTTACAATTGCTGTTTTCCCTTTTATTGAAAAGGACATTATTTATTTCTCCTGTGATATTTAGAGATGTGTATCTCCATCTTTAATATTAGGATGGCTTTAAGCCTAATAAAACCTTATACCCACCCTGGTTTACTATTTGTCGTACTTCCTTAAAGCAATTTACCATAGTTTCTTCATATGGTAGGTTCCTATTGGCTACAAGCCATAGTGCACCATTTGGTTTAAGTACTAATTTTGCTTTTTTTATAAAATTTACACCTAAGTTAGGATCAGTTTCTCTTGAAATATGAAATGGAGGGTTGGTAATGACTGTATCATATGGGCCTCCTTTAAATGTATTTACGTCATCCCAGAAAAAATTTGCTCTCTTGTCAGATATATTTTCCTTTGAGGCTGTAACAGCATCATGATTTGCTTCTATCAAGTCAACTTTCGAAGTTAAGCGATTTAACAGGATTTTTTTTGATAGATAACCCCACCCTGAACCAAAGTCTGCAACAGTTCCATTTAATTCAGGAATAGTTTCACCGAGTAAAACGGAACCAGGATCAAAAGCTTTAGATGAAAAAGTACCAGGGTAAGTAATGCTACCGTCGCTCAAGATTCTAGGTTGAAATTGCCATCTTTCTATATTGGTGTCTATAGTTTCTTTTTTGAACCAAATAAGCTTTCCATGATATTTTGAAATAGAATTTATATGACCAAATAAGTTTAAAATCTCTTTTCTTATATTTTCAATTCCATTTTTCTTTAAGCCATCAATAATAATTAGGCCCCTTGGTTTTAATCGCCGCAATCCTTCATAAATTAAATTAAAAGTAGCATTCTTCGATCTATTACAAAAAATTATACAAATATCTGATTTATAATTTCCTATAGATATAGGAGAAACAGAGAACCCTTTATCTAGTAGTTTTTTATAAATAGGATAAAAATTTTGGATAATAGTAACTTTATTACTTTCAGTAAATATTGTGTCAATATCTTCAGGCGGATTGAACAGAGTTATATGGGATTTTTTCGGAAAATGTATTTGTTCTGATTTTAAAGCGAAAGATATTCTAGATTTTCGTTCTCTAACTTGGGGATTCAACTTATTCTTTTTCCATAGTGCATTGCAAAGGATGTTGGTTAGCTTTAGCGAAAGTCATAACTTGAGTAACCTTTGTTTCAGCTATCTCAAAAGCAAAAACCCCAATGACTGCAACTCCCTTTTTGTGCACTGTGAGCATTATCTCGACTGATTGTGTGTGATTTAAACCAAAAAATTTCTCTAAAACTACGATTACAAATTCCATAGGTGTAAAGTCGTCATTCAATAGTAAAACTTTATACAAGGAAGGACGCCTTGTTTCGGGTTTAGAAACTGTAAGAGTATCTTGGTCATTTAAAATTTTATCATTATCGGTCATGATGCTTGGTATATACAAAGCGATAAAATCATCAACTAAAAATTTAAAGTACTCTAAAAAAATTTCTATCCAATACTTCGTCTTGCTACTAAGGCTGCCGAGATAGTACCGTCGTCAAGGTAGTCAAGTTCACCTCCAATCGGAACGCCTTGAGCAAGTGAAGAAATCGTAACTGGCTGTGTTTCTAAATAGTCAGCGATATAGTGTGCTGTTGTTTGACCCTCCATGGTCGAGTTGAGGGCTAATATCACCTCAGATATATTTTCGGAAACAACTCTTTCTAGTAGTTTTGGGATTCCTAAGTCTTCAGGTCCAACAGAATCAAGAGCACTTAGGGTTCCTCCCAAAACATGGTATTTACCCTTAAAGACCTGAGTTCTTTCCATAGCCCATAGATCAGCTACATCTTCAACAACACACAGTTCACCAGTACTTCTTTGATCTGAGGTACAGATATTACAAATATTTTGATCACCAATATTTCCACAGTTCACACACTCCTTAGCTGTGGTGGCAACCTCTTGAATCATATTTGCCAAAGGTTTCATTATTGTATCTTGTTTCTTAATCATTTTTAGTACGGCACGCCTGGCTGATCGAGGTCCAAGCCCTGGGAGTTTTGCCATTAGTGTTATTAATGACTCGATTTTATCGGGTGCTCTATTCAATATATCCCACTTTCAAAATTTAGTTAATCATATTAACTAAATATATTATCTAAAAAGGAAGTTTAAAATTTTCTGGCAAACCAAGCTCATTTGTAATTTTTGCCATTTCTTTTTGTGTTCGATCTAAGGACTTTTTCTTAGCATCTGTTAATGCAGCGATTATTAAATCTTCAACAACTTCTTTTTCTGTTGGACTAAAAATTGAGGGGTCAATATCTAGATTAGTGATATCTCCTTTGGCAGTCATAGTGACTTTAACAAGGCCCGCACCACTTTCACCATTTACCAATATTTTGCTCAACCCATCCTGGACTTCTGAAACTTTACCCTGCATCTCTTTAGCTTGTTTCATCATCTTGGCCATATCTCCTAGGCCACCTAATCCTTTAAACATAATTTACCCTAACTTTCTTCAAATGGATCCCAATTATCATCTATTTCTGGTAAGGCCACTAATGCAGCTTCTTCTTCTTGTTTTTCGAATGCTTTTATACTTACAATTTTTGCACTCGGAAACGATGATATGGTAGCTCTAAACATACTATGACCCTTGGCTAACGCTTCTAATTCAGTCACTTTGTCTGTGGCCTTTTCAGCTATAGTTTTATCCCCACCTTCATTAACCACAGAAACTGTCCAACGCTGACTCGACCAAAGTGTGAGTTTTCTACTCAGGTTTTGAGCCAAATCTTTGGAAGCATTTTTAGTTGGGGAAAATTCTATAAAACCAGGCGAAAACTTAACTAATTTTAAGCCAGTTTCGACATCTACTAAAAGTTTTAAGTCACGATTATTTTTAATCAATTCTATTACTTGATCAAAAGAAGTTATCTCGACGGGGTTATGTATAAGCTCTCTAGCAAGTCCTTGATTGCCATATTCAGTTTTATTCGGCTTTGTAACCAAAAAGCCAGAAGGACTTTTATTATTTTCGTGGTTTATTTCAGAAGAAGTCTTGCTAGAGGGTCCTGGATTTATTTGTGGAGTACTTTGGATTCGTCTTATCAATTCCTCTGGAGATGGGAGGTCTGAAACATATGTTAGCCTTATTATAGCCATTTCAGCAGCCATCATCGAATTTGGTGCTATTTTAACCTCTTTTAGAGAGACTAAAAGCATTTGCCATAATCTTGTCAATATTTTGATGGTTATTCCCTCAGCAATTTTCAAGCCTCTGTGCCTCTCATCAGCGGAAATACTAGGATCTTCTAACGCTTCTGGTGTTATTTTTATAAGGCTTATCCAATGACTTATCTCAGCTAAGTCTTGAAGTATTGCTTCTGGGTCTGCTCCATCAGAATATAAAGCTGATAACTCATTCAACGCTTTTAAAGTATCTCCTTGGACAATCAAATGGAACAGGTCTATTGTTCTGCCTCTATCTGATAACCCCAGCATATCCCTTATTTCTTCAATTTCAATTCTTGCGGTTGAATTAGAAATTGATTGATCTAATAGGCTTATCCCATCTCGTACAGATCCTTCAGAGGCTCTTGTAATCATTGCGATAGCATCATCCGAGATATCAACTTTTTCTAAAAACGCGATTTTCTTTAGATATTTTATCATAATTTCTGGTTCAATTCTTCGCAAATCAAACCTTTGGCATCTGGATAAAACGGTAACTGGTATTTTCTGTATTTCTGTTGTCGCAAAAATGAACTTCACATGTTTTGGGGGTTCTTCTAGAGTTTTGAGCAAAGCGTTAAAAGCTGATGTACTGAGCATATGAACTTCATCGATTATATATATCTTAAATCTTGCAGAAGCTGCTCTATACTGCACAGATTCAATAATTTCTCTTATGTCCCCAACCCCGGTTCTTGAAGCCGCATCCATTTCTACTACATCGACGTGACGACCTTCAGCTATTGAAATACAGTTTTCACATTTATTGCAGGGGTTAGTTGTTGGGGAACCGTGCCCATCTAGTCCAATACAGTTCATTCCCTTAGAAATGATTCTAGCCGTTGTAGTTTTACCTGTTCCACGAATTCCGGTTAACATAAAAGCCTGAGCAATACGGTCTGCTATAAATGCGTTTGTTAAAGTCCTAACCAGTGTCTCTTGCCCAATTAAATCAGAAAAAGAAGCCGGTCTATATTTTCGAGCCAGTACAAGGTATTTTTCAAGATCTATTTCGTTCATTTTGCCTCTAGATACTTACTGACTTTATGTTTTAAGGTCTCAAATTGCGGAGGTCCAGCCTTTTAATGCTCTTGGGAGGTTAACGCTTTTGATTAATTTTTTGCCATCGAGCTATAAAACACGTCTGATTTTAGAGTTATTTGTCAACAATATTTTTGGAGTGAGAGGCTGGACAACGACCCAAGCGTTAATCGTTGCGGCTGCTTCCTTCCAGATCTGACCGGTTTAGCGAGACGCTTACCCGCGCCAACCCCTCATAGTTGTTATAATACTGCACACACGATCTTACAAGTATCATGGTTGCGTTCGATTGTCCTAGCTGTAAGAGTTACGTTTATCAGGGAGAATTACTAATGATATTAGATGGTACTGTTACGTTTGGAAATTCATGTTTAGATAGAGCTGTAGAATTACGCGGACAGCCGAAAACAATAACAAAATTATTAAGTGATAGCTCGACAGGATTTTTACCTTTTTGGAGAGATAAACCATTGATTAGTGGGTTAAAGTGTAGTTTTCCAGTTTGGTTGCCAATAGGCCATGAGATTTTCAAATATGCTAACCGATCGCCTGTTTTTTTAGGTAAGGTGGATGGAGTAGCAAAATTTGCTATTGATATCTCAGAATGGCTTCCAAACGAAGATATAGACAGTGTTGGAACATTTTCGGATAAGTCGGAACAACGATTTCCCGGGTTCTCTCAGGATTATCGTTTTTCGGAATTGCGTTCAGTTATGACTGAGCTTGCCCCTAATGATGCAGAACTAATAGCTTTGGGAAAAGCACTGATGCATTGGCATAACAACTATGAGTACTGTCCAACCTGTGGGTCGACGCTGTCGAGCTCAAAGTGCGGTTGGGAACTTAAATGCGTTTCTTGTGAAAAAGTACAGTTTCCGCGGATAGATCCTGTGGTAATCATGCTTATTACTTCAGGTAATTCAGTTTTAGTTGGAAGATCACATTTTTGGCCAAAGCATATGTATTCGTTACTCGCTGGTTTTGTGGAGCCGGGTGAAACCATCGAGGGAGCTGTAAGAAGAGAAACTTTTGAGGAAGCTGGTGTAAAAGTGTCAGAAGTAGCATATTTATGTAGCCAACCGTGGCCATTCCCAGGTTCATTAATGTTTGGATGCAAGGGAATTGCGAAGTCAAAAAAACTAAATATTGACTACGAAGAGTTAGAGGATGCAAAATGGATTTCAAAAGAAAAAATGGTAGATATATTTTTAGGAAGAAATAAATCTATAACACCAGCTCGGGACGGTTCTATAGCTCACTATTTACTTAGAAATTGGTTAGAAGGAAAAATTTAATTTAAAGGGTTTAAATTTAGAGATTTCTTCTAGCGTCTGCGGGGTAACTACCCAATATTGTGATTTTAGAGGTAAAATATGAGAGTTCCTCAAATGCAAAAGCTACAAGTTTATCGTTGGGGTCTCCTTCGATTTCCGCATAGAATTGCGTTGCAGTGAAGTCGCCATCTACCATATAACTTTCTAATTTTGTCATATTAACTCCATTAGTAGCAAATCCACCCATAGCCTTAAAAAGCGCAGCAGGTATATTTTTCACTCGAAATACAAAGGAGGTCATCATTTTGGTATTTTCTAATTTTTCTGAGGTTGGAGTTTTTGACATTATCAAAAACCGAGTAGTATTATTATCGTTATCTTCAATATCTTTTGCTAACGTTAATAATCCGTAAATATCACCTGCAAGCTCAGAGGCTAGAGCTGCTTGTTTAGGGTTCCCTAATTTGGCAATATATTTTGCAGAACCCGCTGTATCAGCCCCCGATATTGCCGAGATATTATGATTTTTTAGAAATTTTCGGCATTGGCCTAATAAAACAGTATGACTAAGTGCACTTTCTATATCTGATAAGTTTGCTTCTCTAGTACCCAGTAAACAAATTTTCACCCGAATGAAAACCTCTCCTATTATGTTCAGTTGTGAGTGTGGCAGTAGGCGATGTATGTCAGCAACTCGACCATAAGTAGAATTTTCTATGGGAAGCATGGCTAAATCTGCTTTCCCAGCTTTAACATAATCTATCACTTCTTCAAAAGTCCTACATGAAATTGGTTTATAATTTGGTCTTGATTTCAGGCAAGCGTGATGCGAATACGCTCCTAGCTCTCCCTGAAAAGCTATTTTTTTCGTCATTTTTTCCCCATACGGTCGTTTCGTCGCGGTTTCTACACCTTGCGGAGGAGTATGTGAAGGAGATAGATAGTATTTAGTTCTGATTAGAAGCGAGAGCGATATGTTCGACACAATGACAATGACTAAAGTACTTGGGGCTGCTTGTGGTTCTCTGCTTATTTTCCTTTTAATAAATTGGGTAGCTGAAGAGATCTATCATAGTGATGCGGGGGGGGCACGGGAGTGATCATGCTCAAGCATATATAATTGAGGTTGAGGAGCTTTCTGACACAAAGGCTGTGGTTGAAGAAGAAGACTTTAGTTTATTTCTTGCAAGCGCTAACATTGAAAAAGGTGCCAAAGTTTTTTCTAAGTGTAAAGCTTGTCACAAGTTGGCAGACGGTGCCAAAGGGACTGGGCCCCATTTATATGGTATTGTCGGTAGGGAAATTGCTAATGTTGATGGTTATGGTTACTCAAATGCTCTTTTAACGCTTCCGGCGGATTGGAACACTGATGCTCTGAATGGTTTTTTAAAAAACCCTAAGAAATATGCACCAGGAACAAAAATGGGTTTCGCAGGTCTAAAAAAGACTAAAGATAGAGCGAATATCATAGCCTATTTAGATACTATTCGAGATTGATAACTTTTTTGACTTCCACAGCTGATTGAATTTTTTTTAGAAAGTATTCCAAAGACTTTTCATGAGATATGTTATATCATATTATATTAATGATACGTTTTTTAAAGTTTAGTTTTGAGGGTGGATGAATGTCAAAAATAAATATGTTTTATAATAAGTTAAACAAATTCTTTTTTTACTTAGTACTTATGTATATTTCTTTTCTTACAGGCCCTATTAAGGCTAATGAAGAAGTAACAGTTGCCACAGGTTATTCAAATTTTGGAGAATTGAAGTATTCTGTAAATTTTGATCACTTGGATTATGTCAACCCTGATGCGCCAAAAGGTGGAGAAATATCGATTTGGGCTCGAGGTACGTTTGACTCTATGAACCCGTATTCTAGAAAAGGTAGCTCTGGTTCTTTGTCCAGTATATTTTTTGAAGAAATCCTTATTTCTACTGCTGATGAAATTGGAACTGTATATTGTTTTATATGCTCAACTTTAGAGTATCCAAAAGATCTTTCGTGGGTGGCATTTAATTTAAGACCAGAAGCGACTTTTTCGGATGAAACAAAACTTACAGCTGAAGATGTAGAATTTAGTTACAATTTATTTTTGAACGAGGGTTTAGTTTCGTTTCGAGCAGTTTTATCGAAACTTATTGAAAAAGTAGAAGTTCTTGATCAAAATAAAATTAAGTTTTATTTTAAAAAAGACGCTCCTAGACGTGATCGAATTGAAACAGCGGGGGGCCTTCCAATTTTTTCTAAAAAATGGTTTATGGATAATCAAGCTAAGTTAGATGAGTCCCGACTTGAACCTGCGTTAGGTTCCGGTCCTTACGTTTTGGATAGTTATGACATAAACCAAGAAATCAGATATAAAAGGAACCAGAATTATTGGGCAAGAAATTTAAATTTTGCTAAGGGACGAAATAACTTTGATTTTATCAGAGTGGAGTATTTTGGCGACTCAAATGCTGCGTTTGAGGGGTTTAAATCAGGTGCTTACACTTTCAGAATCGAAAATAGCTCTAAACAATGGGCTACTGGTTACGATTTTCCGGCTCTAAATAAAGGTTTTATTGTAAAAAAAGAACTACCAGATGGAACTATAGCAACTGGACAGAGTTTTGCACTGAACCTTCGGAAGGAAAAATTTAAAGAAAGAAAGCTTCGTGAAGCCTTAGGCCTAATGTTTAATTTTGAGTGGTCTAATGAAACTTTATTCTATGGCCTCTATGAACGTATAAACTCATTTTGGGAGAACTCTGAACTGGAGGCTAAAGGAGTACCAAAAGGAAAGGAGTATGAGCTTTTGAGGCGCATGGTTGATCAAGGTCTATTGGAAGAGACTATTTTGCTAGACGCCGCTATTTCGGGAGCAACTTCTGGTTCTCGGCAGTTAGATCGGAAAAACCTTAGGGCTGCATCACGATTACTGGATGAAGCGGGCTGGTTAGTTGATGAGGATGGTAAACGCCGAAAAAATGGACAGACCTTAGATATAGAGTTTCTCGAGGCCAGCCCTGCCTTTGATAGGATCGTAAATCCATTTGTTGAAAACTTAATTAGTCTTGGAGTTAACGCAAAATTAAATAGAATAGACTATGCACAATATACAAATAGAACGCGTTCCTTTGATTTTGATATAATAACCGATCAATTTAGAATGTCTTACGAACCTGGAAGTGGACTAAAACAATATTTTGGTTCCGAGACAGCAAAGGAAAGTTTATTTAATAGTATGGGTATTAGTAGCCCAGCTATAGATTATCTAATAGAAGTAATATCCAACGTGGACAATAAACTAGATTTAAAAAACTCCGTACGAGCACTTGATAGAGTTTTACGGGCAGAACGTTTTTGGATTCCCCAGTGGTATAAAAATGTCCATACAGTTTCCTATTTTGATATGTTTGAGCACCCTAAACCTCTTCCACCTTACTCTCTAGGGTATTTAGACTTCTGGTGGGTGAACCCTGATAAAGCGGCTAAGCTAAAAGAAGAAGGCGCGTTATAAGGCTGTGGGATCTTATATATTAAGAAGATTATTATTAGTTGTTCCAACTTTAATCGGTATAATGTTGGTAAACTTTTGTCTTACTCAATTTGTACCGGGAGGGCCAATTGAACAAATTCTTTCCGAACTAGAAGGTAAGGGAGACGTATTTGAGTCAATATCTGGTTCTGCGTCTGAAACTATTGAACGGGTCCAGGATGAAAGGTACGTCGGAGGTCGCGGTTTACCACCAGAATTTATTGAACAGTTAGAAATTGAGTTTGGTTTTGATAAGCCACCACTTCAGCGGTTTTTATCAATGATGTTTAGTTATCTAAGATTTGACTTTGGTGAAAGTTATTTCAGATCTATAGGGGTATTAGACCTAGTCTGGGAGAAACTCCCAGTATCTATTACCTTAGGGCTTTGGTCGACACTTATTGCTTACTTAATATCTATACCTCTTGGGATTAGGAAAGCCGTTCGCGATGGAACAAGTTTTGACACTTGGACAAGTGCTGTAATTATTGTGGCTTATGCAATCCCAGGTTTTTTGTTTGCAATTTTATTATTAGTATTATTTGCTGGTGGTAGTTATTTCCAACTATTCCCTTTAAGGGGTCTTACCTCTGATAACTTTGACAGTCTTTCATTCTTTGGAAAAATTTTAGATTACTTCTGGCATATTGCGTTACCAGTTTTAGCATCAACAATATCTTCTTTTGCAACTCTAACATTACTTACAAAAAATAGTTTCTTAGATGAAATTCAAAAACAATATGTAGTGACTGCAAAAGCAAAAGGCATCTCTGAAATAAATGTTCTCTACGGGCATATCTTCCGGAATGCTATGCTGATTGTTATAGCTGGGTTTCCTGGCTTATTTTTAGGTGTGTTCTTATCAGGCTCCTTGATCATTGAAACTATATTTTCTTTAGATGGGTTGGGTAGATTAGCGTTTGAAGCAACTGTTGCAAGAGATTACCCTGTTGTCTTTGGAACCTTATATTTCTTTGGTCTGATTGGCTTGGTGGTCGGTATATTATCTGATCTAATGTATGTTTTTGTTGACCCTAGAATCGACTTTGAAAGCCAAAAATCATGACTTTATCACCTTTGGGTAGGAGACGTTGGAAGAATTTTAAAAATAATAAGAGAGCCTTATATTCTTTAGTTATTTTTACAATTGTTTTTACTATATCTATTTTTGCAGAGTTAATAGCAAATGATAGGCCTATATTGGTGAAGTATGATGGGGGTTACTTCACCCCTATTCTTAAGTTCTACCCGGAGACAGCATTTGGTGGAGATCTAAAAACTGAAGCTGTGTACCGTGACATAGAAGTAAAATGTTTAATTGTGTCCGCAGGGGCCCTAGATTGTTGGGATAACCCATATCAAGTAATGGATGATGCTATTGATGGAGAAATTGATGGTGAAACCATCAATAGGGGCTGGATACTTATGCCTTTAATTCCTTATAGCTATAAGACTATAAATGATATTGACGGAACAGCACCTTCCCCACCTGACAAGAAGCATTTGCTGGGAACTGATAATAGTGCCAGGGATGTTTTAGCAAGAGTTATATATGGGTTTCGTCTTTCAATAGTTTTTACTCTACTTGTGACTATATGTTCATCGATTATTGGTATCATGGCAGGTGCTGTCCAAGGATACTTTGGAGGAAAAACAGATTTAATTTTTCAAAGAATATTAGAGATTTGGAGTTCGACACCTCAACTCTATGTGATAATTATTATGTTTGCAATTCTAGGGCGGTCCTTTTGGCTCTTGGTCTTTTTAACCATACTATTTGGATGGACGGCGCTGGTTGGTGTTGTTAGAGCAGAATTTCTTAGAGCAAGAAATTTTGAATATGTTAGAGCGGCCAAGGCCCTTGGCGTATCAAATAGGGTTATAATGTTTCGGCACATGTTACCAAATGCTATGGTTGCCACAATTACTATATTGCCCTTTATCATTACTGGTACGATAGGCCTTCTGGCCTCTTTAGATTTTTTAGGTTTTGGGCTTCCCTCTTCTGCTCCCTCCCTGGGGGAATTAACCCATCAGGCAAAAGAAAACTTACAAGCTCCTTGGTTGGCGTTTACCGCTTTCTTTACTTTTGCGTTTATGCTCTCACTTCTAGTATTTATTTTTGAGGGTATTAGAGACGCTTTTGACCCTCGAAAGACATTTCGATGAGTTTTATTTTAGAAGTAAATAATCTTAATGTTCATTTTGATCAAGAGGATGGTATATCCAAAGCAGTAAGCAATATTTCTTTTAATATATCAACGGGAGAAACAGTAGCTCTTGTTGGTGAGTCTGGTTCAGGAAAATCTGTCTCTGCTTTGTCTACTGTTCGTCTGTTACCTCAGTCTGCGGTTGTAAGCGGTAGTATAAAATTTGAAGGAACAGATTTAATAAAAGCGCAGGAGAAGTTACTCCAGCGCGTCAGAGGAAATGATATAAGTTTCATTTTTCAAGAGCCGATGACCTCCCTAAATCCACTACATACATTAGAAAAGCAGATTTTAGAAAGCTTATCCTTACACCAAAATTTAAAAGGTAAAGTAGCAATTGAACGGGTTTTAGAATTACTTAAAAAAGTGGGCATTGAAAAACCAGAGACTAGATTAAAGTCTTATCCACATGAATTGTCTGGTGGTCAGAGGCAACGCGTTATGATTGCAATGGCTTTGGCTAATAATCCGAAACTTTTAATTGCAGACGAGCCAACAACAGCATTGGATGTAACAATTCAGGCTCAAATTCTTGAGTTACTTGCTGAATTAAAGGTAACAGAAAAGCTTAGTTTACTCTTTATAACACATGATTTGGCAGTTGTAAGGAAGATAGCTGATAGAGTTTATGTGATGAAAGAGGGAGTAATTGTGGAGGCAGGCTGCACAGGAGAATTATTTAATTCACCTAATCACGCATATACCAAGACGTTACTTGAGGCGAGTTCGGTAGGATTACCAAAACCAATTAACAACGGTGCTAAGGAGGTAATTACTACAGAAAATTTGAGAATATGGTTTCCAATCACTAAAGGCCTTTTGAGAAGATCAATAGGCCATATAAAAGCTGTAAACTCTGCTTCTTTTTCAATAAAAGAGGGAGAGACATTAGGAGTAGTTGGTGAAAGTGGTTCTGGAAAAACTACCTTAGCTTTGGCGATCATGAAACTTATTGAATCAACGGGTAAGGTAAAATTTTTAGATACAGATGTCCACAGCGCTAGGGGCAATAAATTAAGATCCTTAAGATCAAATATGCAAATTATCTTTCAGGATCCTTATGGATCTTTGAGTCCAAGAATGAGTGTTTATGATATTATCTCAGAGGGACTCAGCGTCCATCAACCAGATCTATCTTTTCAAACCAAAAAGAAATTAGTGTCTGAAATCCTTTTTGAGGTTGGATTAGAGCCCGCTATAATGAATAGGTATCCACACGAGTTTTCTGGTGGACAACGTCAGCGGATCGCAATTGCGAGGACAATGATACTGAAGCCAAAGTTTGTGGTTTTAGACGAGCCTACCTCGGCTTTAGATATGACGGTTCAGGTTCAGATAGTAAGTCTGTTAAAAGATTTACAGAATAAATATAAGCTGGCTTATTTATTTATTAGCCACGACCTTAAAGTAGTTCGGGCGATGTCACACAAGATTGCTGTAATGAAAGAGGGAAATATTGTTGAATTTGGTGAAAATAGAGAGATATTTTCTAACCCTCAAAATTCATATACTAAAGCTTTATTATCAGCTGCGTTGCAAGTTTAATAAGAATTATATTCCTTTTAATTTAACAATCGGATTATGTGCCTGGTCCTTTGATTTTACATTGATAGCCTTGATATTCTAATTTTTGACATGCGATCTCCGCGTTATTTTTATTCAAATGCATGAAGATTGCTTCCCAACCTTTAGGCCTATATATAATTTTTTGAGTGGCCATTTTTAATGTATCTATTTCAGTCAAAGTTGTTTTTAAAAGATATCTTTCAGCTCGATCCCGTGTAGTAAAATCTCCTAGACTTATAGTCCATTTTTTTTGTCCAATATTTTTTGATCGAGTAATAACTTGATTAATCAGAACGCTACTGTCAGAACTATCTGTTGAGTATGATATAGGACGCTTTATGGGTTCATTATAATCAATCGGTTGGTTATAGCCTATTGCGGCTTTAGTTTCGTTAACTATTTTTTGACTATTTATTACAGCTACTGGACGCTTTATCGGTTGGGGAATCATTCTCAAAGTATTTATTTTTGATGGATATACGGGATAAGGAGGTTCGACTAGAGTAACTTTTGAAATCGCTTTTGAGAAACCAATATTTAGTAGCCTTTCCATCTCGTTATTCCGAGTTTGAATTTTTTTACCACCAAATACAGTGGCAATTATTCGAGTATTACCTTTTTAGCAGATGCTGTCAGATTATATCCCGCTTTTCTTGTATATCCAGTTTTTATTCCATCTGCACCTTTGTATGTATTTAGAAATCTTGTGTTTGTATGACTAATTTTTTTTATCCCAGCATTATGTTTTTTCCTAGAAAATAAATGATAGTAGTCTTTATGATGAAAAAATAAGCTTCGCCCCAGAATTGTCATATCGGTTGCCGTAGAAAGGTGCCCATTCTCTGTCAAGCCGTGAGCATTTTTAAATGTCGTCCTCGTCATTCCGAGTGCTTTAGCTGTTTTATTCATCCGTCTAGAGAAGGCAGCCTCACTACCTGATATCGCCTCTCCAATCGCTGTTGCTGCATCATTCGCGGACATGATTGCAGCAGCTCTAATGAGGTATCTTAACTTTATCCTTTGGCCGCTACGTAATCCTATCTTTGAAGGTGGCTCTGATGCTGCTTTTTTGGATATAGTTACCATTGTATCAGCCAAAATTTCCTGATTTTTTATCGCTTCAAATGCTATATATAGCGTCATCATTTTAGTTAACGATGCTGGATGAAGTCTCGTATTACCATTCCTAGATCTAAGAATTTCCCCAGTGCGATTATCCATAACTACAGATGCATATTTAGAGTTTGCTACAGCTAAAGTTGGTTTTAAGTTTGAAAAACCTAATGCAATAGTTACAGCAAATACCATGCTCAACACAGTTCTACGCATTACTCCCACTTTTTTTACTTCTGTAATGGTTTTCTCCTTATTTTTTTAATAGGTAACTTAATTGATTCTTCTAGTAAACCTGATATTCGGGGAGTAATATTGTAATAGTCTTTCAAGATCGAAAGATAGAGAATTGTTTTATAAGTAAGGTTTTCATCTGCGTAACATTGGGGTGTAATTTAATGTCGGGGGTATTGTAGTGATTAAGAACTTTGAATCTCAAAAACATAAAGTTTCTAAATGGTTTATGGAACTCCGTAATACAATAGTGGCCTCGTTCGAAAGGTTTGAAGATACTCATGACACAGGACTTTGTTCTGAAATTCCTGCTGGGCGTTTTGTTGTTTCTAAAACTAAAAGAAAGCCTGAGCTCAAGGTCGACAGTGGAGGTGGATTGATGTCTATCATGCGTGATGGGCGAGTTTTTGAAAAAGTTGGTGTGAATCTCTCAACGGTTTATGGTCCCTTAGAAGAGCAAACAAAAAAGGTAATGCAAGGCAGAGAAACTTCACCTAAAATTGGCCAACCAACAGAGTTTTGGGCGTCAGGCATATCAGTAGTTGCCCATATGCAAAACCCGCATTGTCCGGCCGTCCACATGAATACTAGAATGTTTTGGACCCCAAATTCGTGGTGGTTTGGTGGTGGAGCAGATTTAAACCCATGTATCGAGAACACAGAGGACACATCATTTTTTCACTCCGAGATGAGGAAGTGTTGTGATAGACATAATCTAGAATATTATCCAAAATTTAAAAAATGGGCTGATGATTATTTTTATATACCACATCGAAAATGCTCTAGAGGAGTTGGAGGGATTTTCTATGATGATCTAAATACTGATTGGAAAAAAGACTTTGCATTTACAACAGATGTAGGATCGACTTTTTTACCTACATTTTTAAACATTACTGAAAAAAGAAGACGGCTGAAATGGACGGAATCTCAGAAAAATACTCAACTTATACACAGGGGGCTTTATACAGAATATAACCTAGTTTATGATCGTGGAACAAAGTTTGGTTTAGAAAGCGGTCACGACGTAAATGCTGTATTAATGAGTTTACCACCAGTTGCTAAATGGTATTGAAATTAATTACTTCTAATTTTGTCAATCATCAGTTGTAAGTTTTCTGGTTTTCCATCTGGTGTTATGCCATGACCAAGATTAAAAATATGAGGCCCATTGGAAAAACAATCTAGTATTTTGGTAGTTTCCTCCAAAAGAGCTTTCCCTCCAGTAACCATGTGTTTGGGATTTAGATTTCCTTGTATACAACTATCGCATTGAAGGTTTTTAGCTGCCCATTCGGGGTCCAATGAATGGTCAATTGCGATGCAG
Source organism: Paracoccaceae bacterium (assembly GCA_045565015.1). Classification (GTDB taxonomy): domain Bacteria; phylum Pseudomonadota; class Alphaproteobacteria; order Rhodobacterales; family Rhodobacteraceae. Next base: position 8,089 of record JBJLGD010000034.1, on the reverse strand, counting down.
TTTGCTCCTGTATCATTTGCAAAATCAATATATTTTAATCCAGCTCCCCTAGGAAATGCGATGATGGGGACATCTGGATGGAGCCTATTTAACGCGGTTATAATCTTTTTTACTGGCGCTATCGCATAGCTTTCAAAATCTTCTTCTTTTAGAGAGCCGGCCCAGCTGTCAAATATTTTTATAATTTCGGCTCCAGCATCTATTTGTTTTGATAGATATAATATAGTAGCCTCGGTGAGTAAGTTTATGAGTATTTCAAATGAGTCTTTATCCTCTTTTAGAAATTTGTGAGCTGGGCCTTGATCTTTTGTACCTTTCCCAGCGATCATATACGTAGCAACTGTCCAAGGGGCTCCAGCAAAACCAATCAGGGCTACTTTCGGTGACAACTGCCCTGCTACTAGACTAACTGTATTGTAAATCGGTGCTAGATACTCGTGTATAGAGTTTGGAGGCTTTAGTTTTAGAATATCATTTTTATTTGATATTTTTGATAAACGTGGGCCGTCACCCTCTAGAAAACTAAGTTCTGAACCAAGAGCTTGGGGTATTAGTAGGATATCAGCAAAAATAATGGCGGCATCAAACTTAAATCTTTCAATTGGTTGCAATGTCACTTCTGCCGCTAATTCAGAATTATAGCATAGAGATAAAAAGTCCCCAGCTTTCGCTCTCAATTCACGGTATTCGGGAAGATAACGGCCAGCCTGTCGCATTACCCAAATAGGAGGGGTCTTTAAAGTTTCTCCAGCTAGAGCACGTAAGATATCTTTTTTTGGCTTTGTCATAATTAGGTATTTCTATATCACATACATTGAAAGAGTCTTTAGATAAAATAAACTGAAAAGATAATTTCTTTAACATATTTATTTGGATTAATTACGTTGCATGGCAGAGATTAATCTTCAGTAGTTTATATGTTATAAAAGGTATATAAAAATAGATAGTAAACCTTATACGGCTAAGTGATGGACATAAAAGGAACAAAAATACCTGGCGTATTAGCTGTGCACCCAAAACTATCTTCAGACGATAGGAGATTTTTTTCTGAAAGCTTCAGTAAAAGGACGTTAGAGCAGATTGGCATCAAATGTGATTTTGTACAAAATAATCATTCTTTTTCTAAAAAAGTAGGTACATTGCGAGGGCTAAACTTTCATTACCCTCTTTTTGCGCAGGCAAAGCTTGTTTGGTGTGGGCGTGATGCTTTTCTGGATGCAGTGGTGGATATAAGAGTAGGTAGCCCAACTTTTGGCTATTGGGTCAGTGAAGAGTTAATTTTTGAAAATGGAAAGCAATTATTTGTTCCAGAGGGTTTTTTACATGGTTTTGTTGTAAAAGTTATTGAAACAGAAATAACTTATAATTGTAACAATTATTATTCCCCTGAACATAAGGATGTAGTAGATTTTAATGATCGAGAAATTAATATTGATTGGGGTTTGGATTTGGAGGTAGTAATCACACCATCTAAAGACGGAATTTCGAAAAGTTTTTTGGACATAATAAGTCCATTTGAGTTTGAGGTTAAAGAATGAAGATTTTAATTACGGGTGGGGCAGGTTTTATAGGTTCAGCTGTTGTACACGCAGCCGTAAATAAAGGTAATTTTGTCATTAATTTAGATGCTTTAAAATATTCTGGTTACTTAAAAAATATTGAAAATTTTGAAAAAATGCCTAATTATAGTTTTGAACGAGCTGATATTTGTGATCTTTCTGAGATGCGTCGAATTGTTTTTAAACATGAACCAGATTCTATTATGCACTTAGCAGCTGAGTCTCATGTTGATCGTTCAATCGATGGGCCAGAGCCTTTCATTAAGACTAACGTAAACGGAACCTTTAATTTACTAGAAGTAGCAAAAGAGTACTGGATCTCAAAAGGTAGGCCCAGTGAATTCCGGTTTCACCACGTTTCAACTGATGAAGTTTATGGTAGTTTAGGGTCGACAGGAAAATTTACTGAGCTTAATCCATATGCGCCAAATAGCCCGTATTCAGCATCAAAAGCGGCTGGTGATCATCTTGTTCGAGCATGGTTTGCAACATACGATCTTCCAGTTCTAATAACTAATTGTTCAAATAACTACGGAAATAACCAATTTCCGGAGAAGTTAATTCCGACTATTATAATTAACGCTATTTCAGGTAATTCAATACCCATATATGGGAGTGGAGCAAACGTTCGAGACTGGTTGTTTGTTAGTGATCATGTAGAGGCACTGCTTTGCGTGCTTAATACAGGGAAACCTGGAAGAACTTACAATATTGGCGGAGATAGTGAATATACTAATCTGGAAATAGCATTAAAATCTTGTGAAATCTTGGATCGCTTACTCCCATCAGAACAAACTTATTCTAAGCAGATTGTATTTGTTGAAGATAGACCTGGGCACGATATCCGTTACGCTGTAGATTCTACGCGCATTCAGACAGAACTAGGTTGGAAACCAAAAGTGTCTCTGGATGAAGGTCTACAGTTTACTATTAAATGGTATCTTGAAAATAAAGATTGGTGGAGACCGCTTCAAAAAAATTACTCTGTAAAAAATAGATTAGGTGTAAATAAATGAAAAAACGAAAGGGGATAATTTTAGCTGGAGGTTCAGGTTCAAGACTATATCCAATTACACTTGGAATTTCAAAGCAACTTTTGCCTATTTACGATAAACCTATGATTTACTATCCTTTATCAGTTTTGATGGTTTCAGGTATTAGAGATATAGCTATTATTACTACTTCAGAGGATTTGCCTTCATTTAAGAGGCTTTTGGGTGACGGTAAGCATTGGGGAATTAGCCTAACCTTTATTGTGCAACCGAGTCCAGATGGGATTGCGCAAGCTTATATTTTAGCAGAAAAATTCCTCAATGGAGCACCATCAGCTTTAATCCTTGGAGATAATATTTTTTTTGGTCACGGCTTGCCTGAAATACTTGAGAGAGCAGGTAATTATAAATCTGGTGCGACCATTTTTGGTTATCACGTTGCTGATCCAAGAAGGTACGGTGTAATTGGGTTTAACTCTGACGGATTAGTAAATAGTCTAGTAGAAAAACCTTTAGAGCCTACATCAAATTATGTCGCAACGGGTTTATATTTTCTTGATGAAGACGCACCAGAGTTAGCTAAGACACTTAACCCGTCGAGACGAGGGGAACTCGAAATCTTAACTCTTTTAGAGCTTTATTTAAAGAAATCTTTACTAAGGGTTGAAAAAATTGGGCGTGGCTATGCGTGGCTTGACACAGGGACTCATGGAAGCTTAATCGAGGCTGGAAATTTTGTAAAAACTTTACAAAAACGTCAAGGTCTGCAGGTGGCTAATTTAGAAGAAATAGCATTTAATAAGGGATGGATTGATCTGTATCAATTAGAAAAGGCTGCTAGGTATTTTAGTAATACTGATTATGGAGATTATCTTTTATCACTACTTGGGGAATAAAAAAATCATTGTAATTAGGGTTCTGAGCACTTTGTAATAAGAAGAAATTAAGGATTAGAAGCTATGGTAAAAATATATAAGTCGAGTCAGAAAAATTTTTAGAGGTAAGTATAATATTCCTTCTCCTAAAAAGCCTCTGAGAATAGGGACGCGTGGGTCCTTACTGGCTGTGGCTCAAGCAGAAGAAGTCCGAAACCGTCTTTCAGCAGAATTTGAGTTGCCGTTTACTGCATTTGAAATTGTTAAAATAACAACTAGTGGTGATTTAATAACTGACTGTCATTTAAAAGAAATAGGCGGGAAGGGATTATTTACCAAAGAAATTGAACATGAACTTCTCACGGGAACTATTGATATTGCCGTACACTCCATGAAAGATATGCCCGTCTTACAACCGGGTGGTCTTCAAATTGATTCATATCTTCCTAGAGAAGACATAAGAGATGCTTTTTTGTCATTTGAGTATTCTTCGATAGATGATCTACCTAATGACGCAATTTTAGGTACATCTAGCGTACGAAGAACAGCGCAAGTATTGAATTTTCGAAATGATTTGCAGGTTATTGATTTTCGTGGAAATGTTCAAACCCGATTACAAAAACTAAGATCTGGTATCGCCTCTGGGACTTTACTTGCGATGGCTGGTTTGAATCGTCTTCGAATTTCTGATGTACCAATTTTTCCAATTGAAATTGGTGATATGGTTCCTGCTGTTGCACAAGGAGTAATAGGGATAGAGAGACGCGTGTCTGATTTATCTGCTGCTCATTTATTAGAAAGAATTAATGACTATAAAACAGAGAGAGTTTTGAGGTGTGAACGCGCGTACTTAAAAGCTCTTGATGGGTCTTGCCAGACACCAATTGCAGGTTGTGCTATACTCGAAAATGGTAATATGCATTTTAAAGCAGAAATTATAAAACCTGATGGAAGTCAAAAGCTGACTGAGTCTGGTATCTGTTTAGAAGAAGATGCTGAGGAGCTAGGCATTGAACTGGCTGAGCGGCTCCGATCAAAAGCACCTTCTGATTTTTTCTCTTGGTTATAAAGGCTCCTTTAAACTACGGATCTGGGAGAACCTTACCTGGATTCATAAGATTTTTTGGATCTAGAGCTATTTTAATTGAACGCATAACTTCCAAAGCCACAGGATCTTTTCTACGCGCCATACTTTTCTTTTTCGATATGCCTATTCCATGTTCTGCAGAAAAACTACCACCTAGCTCCTGTGTTATTTCCTCAAGACAGTTAGTTAATTTGTCAAACAATATCTCATCAAATTTAGTGGGGTAAATAGCGTAGTGGATGTTACCATCACCTAGATGAGCTACCGTTAACTCTCGTGAACCTGGGTCTATTTGTTGGATAATTACATCCATTTTTTCAATAAAAATTGATATATTATCTAATGGAACAGCTATATCTGTTATTATTAGTGGTTCGTTTGTTATGGTAATCTCTGCGGACGCTTCTCGACGTTCCCACATTTCAATTCGTTGTGATTCTGACTGTGCAATCACAGCATCTAAAAGTTCACCAGATGTTAAAAGTTGTGATAAAATTTCTTCTATACTTTCGGTTAACACACTTTTCCCAGTGACTGGCGATATATTATCACCAGCTATAGTTGACCCTATTTCTAACATTATATTTACATCATAAAATTTATCAAAAGGTGGTCGCGAATTAGGAATTTTTTTAAGATGTGTTTCAATATAGTTCTTGGGCATATATTCAAATGCTTCCACCCCTCCACCAGTCTTCTCTTGTAATATATTTAATACTTTTAGGGCATTGTCCAATGAGCCAGTAGCAATCATTGCCGTTGTATAAGCAACTGGCCTGGGACTTAATTTTAAAACAGCAGCCGTTATGATGCCTAACGTGCCTTCGGCACCTATAATTAAATCTTTGAGATCATAACCAGTATTATCTTTATGCAATTCACTCATTAAGTCCAATACTCGTCCGTCTGGAAGTACAACTTCAAGGCCCATACATAAAGTTCTAGTATTTCCATACTTTAATACATTCGAGCCACCAGCATTTGTTGATAATACTCCTCCTACCATAGAGGAACCTTTTGCTCCAAACGTTAGTGGAAACACTAGATCAAACTTTTCAACAGCACTATGCAGGTTAGATAATATTACTCCCGCGTCCACTATTGCTATCCGAGATTGAGTTTTAATTTCCTGGATTTTATTTAGGCGTTCTAGAGATAACATAACAGCATTGTTTGCACTGGTTCCACCGGACAACCCAGTGTTCCCTGAAATAGGAACTATTGCCACCTCATTTTCATAACAAGCTCTAACAACTTGGCTTACTTCAAGTGTTGACGCTGGTTTTACAACTGCCAGTGGGGTCGATATATATTTTCTAGTCCAATCTTGGTTATAAGATGCACATTCGGTATCTAAAAGTACATTTTTTGTCCCAACTATATTATTAAGGATTAATGCTATGTTCATACTGTCCTACCTTTATTAACTTAATATTATTACTACACCTGAATTCTTAGATGGCAATCATTTATGATAAATTTGACTTGACGTGTCTCGATAGGAGCAATAGTGGATGTTCCTATTGTGGCGGAGTAGCTCAGCTGGTTAGAGCATCGGAATCATAATCCGGTTGTCGGGGGTTCAAGTCCCTCCTCCGCTACCATATCTAGTAATAATAACAACGATTTACGTTGTTTCCTTTGTAATGTTTTTGTAAATCAAATTTCTTTCAAAAATAGGTAGGAATAGTTGCTATCAACAGAGTGTCTGATACATAGCTCACGAACCCCGTTTGCATCACAGCCACAAAAGTGATTAAAGCTTAAGATAATTTAACAGTATTTTGTGTTTTTTTGAATGAATTGTAAGGGAAAGCTTATTTGAAAATATTCTTCAGTGATAGTTGGGTTCATTGTGAGTGTGGTACAGTTTGCCATTTCGAAAGTATTGGTTTTTGACGAGTGGTTCTCTGTCTAAGGGCCCGTTGACTTGCTTTAAGGCTTACGACATACGTGGAGAACTTGGGGTAAATTTTGATCCTCACATAGCCTACCGTATTGGTCGCGCCGTCGCGCAACACTTCGGAGCTGGAGCTGTCGTGATTGGGTATGACGCCCGAGAGACCTCGCTGGAATTGACAGAGGCTGTGGCACGTGGTGTTTGCGATGCTGGCTTGACTGTACTCAATCTAGGTATGGCTGGTACTGAAGAAATGTACTGGGCTGTCACGGAGTTTGGTGCTTCTGCGGGCATCGAAGTTACCGCCTCGCACAATCCGATTAATTACAATGGTCTCAAGATTGTGAAGTCGTGTTCGCGTCCTCTAGATGATGTGGACGACTTTCAGGTGATTAAACGCCTTGCCGAGATGGAGGATTGGGCAGAGGGTACTGGTGTCCTAGATGTTAAAGACATTTCGGTTGACGCTCGTGCGAAATATGTTGAACGTGTGTTGAGATTTATCGACGTGGGTGCACTGTGCTCGCTGCGGGTTGTTGTGAATTCTGGTAATGGTGCGGCAGGGCCAAGTTTTGATGCAATTGCGGCTGAGCTTGGTCGTCGCGGTGCGCCTGTAGAGTTTATTCGCGTACACCATGTACCTGATTACACGTTTCCTAATGGCATTCCTAATCCAATCTTGCCCGAAAACCACGCCGCCACAGGGGACGTAGTGGTGCGTGAGGGCGCAGATCTTGGCATCGCTTTTGATGGTGACTTTGACCGGTGTTTTTTCTTTGATAGGCAGGGTCAGTTCGTGCCTGGTGAGTATGTGATTGGCCTCTTGGCCTCGGTGTTTTTGGACCGTGAGGCGGGCGCCAAGATTGTTCATGATCCGCGTGTTGTTTGGAACACGCAAGATATTGTGGCTGAAAATGGTGGTATTGCCGTACAATCCAAAACGGGTCATGCGTTCATTAAGGAGACAATGCGTACTGAGCGTGCAGTTTATGGTGGTGAAATATCTGCACACCACTATTTTCGTGACTTTGCCTATTGCGACAGTGGAATGGTGCCCTGGCTACTCATTCTTGAGTTAATTTCTATGTCTGGTTGTTCACTTGGTAACTTAATACAGGATCGACTGGAGAAATTTCCTAGCAGTGGGGAGATTAACTTCATTGTGGCCGACGCATGCGCGTCGTTTGCGAGGGTGAGTGAGGCCTACAAGGATCAAGCCCTGTCGATAAATGATATGGATGGGCTGAGTTTTGATTGTGGCAATTGGCGCTTTAACTTACGTAAGTCCAATACCGAACCACTGGTTAGGCTGAATCTTGAGATGTGTAACAATGCTGGCGGACTCGCGCAGAGAATTGCCGAGTTGAGTGAGCTGATTGTCGGATGATGCTTAGGCTAATCGAGTAATTTTTAATTGATGTGTTGTAATTGGACAATGTTAAGTAAGGGTTTCCTAAATTTATTAGGCAGTTAGGTGAGGTCTGATCTAACGTTTTGCATCGCCTTGACCTGGTACAGTTTCGTAATATATGACTGAATTTAGAATAAAGTACTAGGCGTCTATCAATGATTAAAAATGATGGTCTTCAAATTAAATAGAGGGTTTTAAATTATCGCAGTTGAGATCAAAAAAGCTGTTATCCCTGTAGCGGGTTTAGGTACCCGTATGCTGCCAG
>JBJLGD010000033.1:0-120640 GCA_045565015.1 Paracoccaceae bacterium | reverse complement strand
TGTTACTTCCTTTGCGGGTGCTGGAACAGATGATGAGCCGCTCGAGCTAGAGAAAACAGATAAAGGTGTCGTTGTCTCTCGCTGGATAAAAGGCAATATGCCATCACCATATTATGCTGATTTAGTAAAGTTTGAGGGACCTTGTGATCGCTTACAGCATTATGAAATGTGTATACCAGCAATAGCATTAAACAAGTCGATCTATACGCCTGTAGGAACTGGTGGAGTAGGAAAACCTATAACTGATAAAACCTATATTAATATATCTTATAATTTTATGACACCAATTGATGAAGATAATACGAGATACTTATGGTTTCAGCATAGAAATACTGATCCTGAAGATAAAGCTATTTCCGAAAAAATGAATGCGGGAGCACTTATGGCTTTTGAGGAAGATAGAAGTATATTGGAGCATGTCCATGCAGGCATGAAGAATAAAGGAACCCCAAATATTGATTTGGGTCTAGATGCAGGGGCTAAGCAATTTAGACTTATGCTTAAGAAACGAATAGATTCCGAAAAAATAAACGAAATATGATCTAATCAATGGTTGAACAGATTAAATCTGATTTGACCTCTGGGAAAATCTCCACACACTTTCGTAACCTTGCTGTTCCAATGGCAATTGGCATGGTTTTTTATACCTTGTATAATATGGTTGGTATATTTTTTGCTGGAAAGTTGTCTACAAGTGCACAAGCTGCGATTGGCATTGGACATTTAGTCTTTTTCTTTTTAATGGCATTTGGTTTTGGATTGAATGCTGCGATGGCGGGTCTTGTTGGAAACGCACGCGGACGAGGAGATACTGAAAACGCAAAAGAAATTGTAGACCGTGGGATTGTCTTTACGGTATTTATTTCTATTTTTTTAATTATTGTTGGGTTTGTTTTTGGCCCTTTGATAATTAATTTAATTTCTGAACCTGGGCTCTACCGATATTTTGCTGGCCGATATTTTTTATCTTTGTTGATTTCTCTCCCGGCGTTCCTAATTTCTTATACATGTAATGGTGCGCTGCAGGCTCAGGGGGACTCCTTATCAATGCAACGAGCGCTAACCTGGGCATTTTTTTTAAGTGTTCTTTTAAACCCACTTTTGGTGTTTGGCGTACCGGGAATATGGAATGGCTTTAGATTCGACGGGATTACTTTAGCTGCGATATTGAGCCAGTTATTTATCATGATATACATGGTTTTTAAACTAAAGTGTTCAGAAATAGGATTAAGCCTAAATTTCAAGAGACTGATTATACTGCGACCAATTTACATTAAAATTTTTAACCAAATGCTTCCACAGTGCCTTTCATTCCAAATGGTTATAATAGGAAGTTTGGTTATACAATTTGCACTAAAAGGGTTTGGAGAGCATGCTCTGGCAGGTTATAATATTGCACTAAGAATAGAGCAGCTTTTACTTTTACCTATTTTAGGCATGGCTCATGCATTACTTCCCATTGTAGCCCAAAACTTCGGTGCACAAAAGTATGATCGAGTTAGGCAGGCATTATTTTATTGCTGGAAGATCGGAATTTTAACGATGATATTAGCCTATCCAGTTATTTGGATTTTTGGAGCACTTATAATTGCATTGTTTTCTTCTAATTTGGATGTGATAGATGTTGGTATAGGATATCTTAGGATTGATGGTCTTATCTTACCATTTTACGCTATGCTTTTTGCCGTCAACTCCTTTCTCCAGGGAGTTGCCCGACCGGCTAGCATTTTTTGGATCGGCTTATTTCGGCAGGGTTTACTTACTGGGTTGTTCATTTGGTTTTTTGTCATGGTACTTGATTTTGATATTTGGGGAGTTTGGATAGGGGCGGGTATGAGTGTTATATTCGGCTGGATGCTTTCAATTTTTTTAGCATATCGAGTAGCCAGAAGAGAAATTGGGGGGTTGTAGTTAGATATTTATTTGAACAAATCCATTTTTAATTCTGCATTCAATCATTTTCAAGGGTACTCTAGCTGGTATAGCTTTAGCCTCCCCTGTTCTAACATCAAATAAGCCTTGATGCAGCGGACACTCAATGAAAGTTCCGTCAAAGTAACCATCACATAAATTGGCAGCTCCATGTGTACACCTAGACATACTTACAAAGATACCCTCTTTAGAATCAAAAACTGCTAAATCTTTAGTTCCAAACCTTACAGGTGTAACATCACCATGCTCGAGTTCTTTGACGTTAATCAAGTTTTGCCAGGACTTTATTTTGCAAGTCAACTTTAATTAACTTTCTTATCACTTCTAGGCTTACGACCTATCAATTGTGAGATAATGTCAATATGAGCACCTAGATAACCACGTTTCTCGATGTAAATGAAACCATCTAGTTTTTTATGGAGTTTTGGAAGAGCATGAAATGGGATAGATGACGCATAATGGTGTTCGGCATGATAGTTCATATTCCATGAAAGAAATCTCATTGGAAACGATGTAAGGCTACTTCGAGTATTTTCTTTTAGATCATCTGTATTAGGCCGCCCCACGTGTTCTGTTAGCCTGATAGCTCGCATTACTGGTTCGCCCAAGAACAATGGTATCACCCAAAACCATAAGGGTGCCCAGAAGTTTGTTATTAGGCATGTAATAAAAATAATCAGGTAAAGTAAAACCATTATACGAGCTTCTCGAAATATTGTAGCCTGTTCTGTTTTTGGGATAAACTTTTGTTCGTCTTCACTCAACCGACCCCATAAATGCATATAGATTTCTGTAAATTTATTTTGCCAGTAGGGTACGGATGAGATGTACCATAAGTATTTGGTTATAGAGATTGGTAATTCTATTAGCTCGGGATCTTTCCCCTTTAGTTGGGTATATGTGTGGTGATCACAATGTTCATATCGAAAATGTTGATTTGGTAATATGATTGAAAACCCACAAATACTACCAATAATGTCATTTAGTTTTCGTGTTTTAAAAGCTGTATAGTGGCAACATTCGTGTTGAAGTGAAAAATGATGGACTAATATAATTCCATGAATAAACATTGCTGGAAGCAAATACCAACTTCCTATCGAAAGCCAAATCAAATAACTTGTAAAAGAAAGTAGCGCTAACCAGATAGTTATTCTAATTACTGCCGGTTTGTTGGACCGCTTCATTAAATCTTTTAATTCTTTTCGACTTATGGCGCCTTCGCGCATTGCTTGGGTAATCGGTGTTTTCACTTCATATGCCATATGAATGGTGCCCCTTTGACGTAAATGGCAAGACATTAATATCATTAGTTAAGATAAGATCAATAGTAGTGAAGCTTATATATCTGTTAAAGTGAGTTTTGGTATTAAGGTGTTCTCCTAGTATGTGACGGTAGAAAACCGAATTCATTAAAATAGTATTTGGAAAAGACTCTACGACTTGAGAAACCGCTCGCGATAGAAATTTCTAAGATAGACATTGATGTTTGCTCTATTAGTTGTCGGCCATGTAAAAGCCGTAATTTTAAATAATATTTTTTTGGTGTCATTCTCAAATGCTTTGAAAAAAGGCGTTCGGTCTGTCTTAAAGATAAATTTACGGCCTTTGATATATTGTTAATAGTCAATGGGTTTTCTAGGTTTTTAGACATTTGAAAGACGGCTTCTTTTAGATTTTTGGGGACATCTCGTAACCTTTGTGCAGTGCCTTTTGGTTGTTCCAAGTCGCCTCTCCTTGTAAAAGTAATCATCAGATGGTCGCAAACTAAATCTGCATACTGAGAAGAGAACTCAGTTTTTATGAATTCTATAACCATATCTAGAGCGGCGGCTTCCCCTGGGCTACTTGTTACGTCATTGCTGTTTATAAATAATGCATCGATTGCATTTATATTTTGGTTTCGCTCTGAAAAGGCTGCAAGAGTAGACCAGTGAACTGTTGCACATCCATTTACTATTATTCCCGCATCAGCCATTTTCCAACCTGCACAACCCACTCCATAGATTGGCACTTTATTTCTTTTGCAAACTCTTAATAATTTTTTAAGATCTGTCTGGAGTTTATGAGGCATCTTTAAGCCACAACAAATAAAAACCACGGTTTCCTGAGAGTTTTTGTTCATTGATTGTAAACATTCTTCCAAGAGGATGGGGCAGTTGACAGATAGCCCCGAAGTCGCCTCAACTGCATGCCCCGACAGACTAACTATATCGACGTTCAATTCAATTTCTGATGCCAATCCTTTCAAAGTTTCTAACGGTTCTAAAATTGCACCCAAAGATAAATATGAGAAACCGGGCACCAATACTAATTTTATTTGTCTTTTCACTTTCTGTTACATCCCCTGAAAACATATCAATTAATTGTTGGTTCGCTGCCATAATCATAGTCTTTTTCGTAAGCGATTAAAGTCGATTTTTTTGGTAATTCACCTATGTAAACGTTGGTGAATTCAACAATTATGCTAGCTATTAATCAGATATTTTGATAACTTAGGGTCACTCTATGTTAGTGGTTTATAGCTAGGAAGATAGTATTATGAAAACTATGGCTGAACTGCCAGAAATTGACTTTAAGTCTAAGGAATATCTATCTAGCCCGTTGGAGACACTAGCGGAGTACGCAAAATTATTTAAAGTGGGGCAAAGTGAGCGGGGCGTTGAGATACTGGATTATAACCTTTGCAGGGATACTATCTTAGATAGAAGATTTGGGACGGGTCATCCGAAATTAATGAAGGTTTTGGGAATGTCTGATGGCCCAGCTTTAAATTATAAAAAAAACTCTATTTCTTTTCATGATAGGGGGGAGACGAGGAGAAAATTGAGAATTCCTTTGACCCAATTGATGGGTCCAAGTGGATCTGAGCGATTTAGGGTAGATATCAAGAAAGTGGTCGAAAGTACATTCAACGATATTTCAGAAAATATGAATGTTGATTTAATTGAAGTCTTGTGTGATCAAATCCCATCAAAAGTTTACTGCTATTGGTTGGATGCCCCTCAGAAGGATGCAGAATTTGTTTCTCGAACATCTCATATTGTGCAACAAGTGCATACTCGAGACCCCGCAACAGCAAGAGATGTATCAGTGGGTTTTGAGGCATTATTAACTTACGTTGATGACAGGATTGAACACTCCAGGCGAAATCTGGGAGATAACCTCATATCCGACTTAATTAGAGCGACTGATGAGGGTTATCTTACAAATGACGAGTTACGTAATTGGGTTGTTAAACTGGCGGAGGCCAACACAGATAATTCTTCGCATCAGATAGCGATTGCTATAATCGAGTTATCATCTAGGCCAGAAATTTGGAAAATACTAGGTAGAGATAACACACTTGTTCCTCAAGCATTACGTGAAGTAATGCGGTATCATCCAAGGTCATTATCTACCTCACGTGAAACATTAGAAAATGTTAATCTGGATGGCTATTTAATACCGAGGGGTGAAGCTGTATTCCCCAATATTGGCGCAGCACATTGGAACCCTAGCTATTTTCCAGCTCCTGAGAAATTCGATATTAACAGACCTGATAAACCAACTCATCTTAATTTTGGCGGTGGTATTTTTTCCTGTATTGGACGATTTGCAGTTACTATTGAAATTGAAGAAGTTATATCTTTTATGGCTTCAAATTTTCCAAACTTTAAAATAATTGAGTCAGCCTTTAGTCATTCACCGATGTTTACATCAGTATCGACCTTAAAGGGCTGTTTGAACCCTTAAGAGAGTTATGAAACTATAATAGGAAATATTCAGATGTCTGATCCAATTTTAGTTATAGCGGACAAGAACTACAGCCTTTGGCCGTTAGCCCCTTGGTTATGCTTAAAGGCTGCTAAAATTAGTTTTAGAGAAAAATTAATTCGCTTTGGGCAGCCAAATACTAGAAAAAGTATGTTAGAGTACTCACCGACAGGACGAGTACCTTCACTGCATCACAATGATATAAAAATATGGGATTCATTAGCTATTTGTGAATATGTGGCGGAGCTTTCCCCAGAAACTAAGCTCTGGCCCTCTGACAGAAAAGTCAGGGCAGTTGCTCGAGCATTTTCGTGTGAGATGCATGGAACTGGAGGAGCATATCCTGGAGCTCCAAGACATATAATTTATTCACTTGATACGAATGTGAAGAGACGAACTGACCGAATATTTCCAAAAGAGGCTGTTCAAGAAAGTATTGATTACCTGATAGGACATTGGCGAGATTTGCGAGAAAAATTTGGGGAGTCAGGACCATTTTTATTTGGTCATTTCACTATTGCAGATGCTATGTCTGCGCACATGGTTAATCGGTTTATAACCTATGATATTGAAGTCCCAAAAGATATTCATGAATATTGTAATGCCATGCGATCTTTTAAACCACTAGCTGAATGGGTCTCTCAAGCAGAGCTGGAACATTGGGAACTCGCTTCGGCTGAAATTGATGTTTCAAAAGTATAGTATAAAACTTAATAATGCTGAGCTTAGATAAAATCTACAAAAAAGTGTTATCAATAAGCCAAATATAGGAACAAATATTAAAATATAGCATTTATAACAATATATTAACGTCAGGTAAGAAATGCTTACCTAAATATTGCAATTTCCAGTTTCGTAGGATATAACATCCTTTCGGCTTATTAAAAATATAAAGTGCTTAGCATATTTTTAAATCAGTTGATTAAATACAGGTGTTTGTACTTTAAGATTGAAAAAAAGCAACTAACTCAGTTTGCATTCGTTTATTTAGTACTTCAGCTTATAGGAAGAAGATTTATTGACAGTAGTCGTTCAGGGAAGAAGATGACGAAAAACAAAAAAAACCAAAGCCGAGATTCTTTCTATAAAGAACCACATTTCATAGAGCGAGATGTATCTGGTGGACTTTATGAGCCACGATATGAGCATGATTCTTGTGGGTTAGGTTTTATAGCGAATATTGATGGTGTTAAGTCTCATAAAATAATTCAAGACGGTATAAGAATTTTAGAGAATCTTGAGCACAGAGGAGCTACTGGTGCGGATCCACTAATGGGCGACGGTGCTGGTATGTTAGTTCAAATACCACATGAATTCTTTTTTGAGGAGTGTAAAAAATTAGGATTTACTATTCCGGAAAAAGATAAGTATGCTGTCGGGTTCTTTTTTATGCCCCAAGATAAAACTTCGCAAAATCTCATAAAGTCTTTAATCGAGAATGTTGCTAAAACGTCAGGGTTCTCAATATTAGGCTGGAGAGCCGTTCCTACTAACAATAGTCCTTTATCTAAGGACCCAGAAATAAGCTCTAGAGAACCCGCACATTTACAGGGGTTTTTTAATCGGCCTAAAGGTATTTCTGACGATGAATATGAAAGAAAAATATATATACTTCGGCGGGTGATCTCTAACGAAGTTATTCAACAGATTGGTTCAATTGAGGATTTTTATCCGGTATCAATGTCGGCGCGTACGATAGTTTACAAAGGAATGTTTTTAGCAGATCAACTAGGCCCTTATTATACAGACTTAACTGATGAAAGATTTATCTCTGCGATAGCTTTAGTACATCAGCGTTTTTCAACTAACACATTTCCATCGTGGAAACTAGCTCACCCTTATAGAATGGTTGCGCATAATGGGGAGATAAATACTCTGAGAGGCAATGTTAACTGGATGGCAGCAAGACAAGCTAGCCTCGCATCACCTCTTTTCGGTAACGACATTAAGAAAATTTGGCCAATATCTTATGAAGGACAATCGGATACGGCGTGTTTCGACAACGCATTGGAGCTTTTGGTTCAAGGTGGTTACTCCTTAGCACATGCTATGATAATGTTAATTCCAGAGGCTTGGGCTGGAAACGCGTTAATGGATAGCGAACTTAGAGCTTTCTATGAATACCATGCGGCGCTCATGGAGCCCTGGGATGGCCCTGCAGCCATAGCATTTAGTGATGGTAGAAAAGTTGGAGCCACACTTGATCGAAACGGTTTGAGGCCAGCACGGTATTTTGTTCTTGACGATAATACAGTTGTTTTGGCTTCCGAGGCAGGAACATTAGCTATTGATGAAAGTCGGGTCATAAAAAAATGGCGCCTTCAGCCAGGAAAAATGCTGCTTATAGACATGGAGAAGGGTAAAATAATATCAGACTCAGAGATTAAGGCTGAACTTAGCAGTTCTCGTCCTTATCAGAAATGGTTGGATGACACGCAAATTATTTTGGAGGATCTAAAAGGAAATAAATCGTCTCCTCGGAGATTTACGGGTCAGGAATTATTGGATGCTCAAAAGGCTTTTGGATATACCCAAGAAGATATTCGGCTTCTCATGTTACCTATGGCGACTACTGGTCAAGAGGCTATAGGTTCAATGGGAACTGATACGCCAATTTCTGCAATTTCTAATAAAGCGAAACTTTTGTATACATATTTTAAACAAAACTTCGCTCAAGTTACCAATCCCCCGATTGATCCCATTAGAGAAGAGTCTGTTATGAGTCTGGTGTCATTTATCGGTCCGAGAGAAAACTTATTTGATAGGCAACACCAATCTGCCCAAAAAAGATTAGAGGTTAGGCAGCCTATTTTGAGAAATTCAGATCTTCAAAAGATAAGAGATATTAGTGATATTGGTGATAGTCAGTTCGTTTCAAAGGTATTAGATACCACCTATTCGGCTGATTTAGGTTTTGAAGGAATGGAGAATAGAATTCGTAGTTTTTGTGAGGAAGCAGAAAGTACAGTTCTAGAGGGCAACAATATTATTATTCTATCAGATCGCCATTTTGGAAGAGAGAGGGTTGCCGTGCCTGCGATGCTTTCTGTAGCTGCAGTTCACCATCATTTGATTAGAAAAGGTTTAAGGACGTCAGTTGGTTTGGTTGTAGAGTCTGCGGAACCTAGAGAAGTTCACCATTTTTCTGCTTTGGCAGGCTACGGCGCTGAAGCAATAAACCCATATTTAGCATTTGAAACAATTGCAGAAATGTACTCAAAAGGCCTTTTTGCATCGGAAGTTAATGAGAGTGAGATTGTTCAGCGTTATATAAAGGCAATAAACAAAGGTTTACTTAAAGTTATGTCGAAGATGGGTATTTCTACGTACCAGTCGTACTGTGGTGCTCAGATATTTGATGCAGTTGGTCTGTCAAGCGATTTCATTTCACGATATTTTACTGGGACATCTACCCAAATAGAGGGTGTTGGTTTGCGAGAGATATCAAAGGAAACTGTAGATCGTCATCGGGAAGCTTATGACAACATACCTATCTTGAGGCACGCCTTAGATGTTGGCGGAGACTATGCTTTAAGACAAAGAGGTGAACAACATGCTTGGACCTCAGAAGAAATAAGTAGCCTTCAACATGCTGTTAGAGGAAACAGTAGAGATAATTATAGAAACTTCGCTGAATCTATCAATAAAAACCAGGAAAATCTATTAACAATAAGAGGTCTATTTCGATTACGGAATGCAACCGAAATAGGGCGTAAACCAATAGATATTAAAGAAGTAGAGCCGGTGAAAAGCATCGTAAGGCGTTTTTCTACCGGCGCAATGTCCTATGGTTCTATTTCAGCAGAAGCTCATGAAAACCTAGCTATTGCAATGAACAGAATTGGGGGTAGATCTAATACTGGGGAAGGTGGTGAAGAGGCTGAACGATTTCAAGACATGCCAAATGGCGATAGTAAAAGGTCAGCCATAAAACAAGTAGCCTCCGGTCGTTTTGGTGTAACTACTGAGTATCTTGTAAATGCAGATATGATTCAAATAAAGATGGCTCAAGGAGCCAAGCCTGGAGAAGGCGGTCAGCTTCCGGGTCATAAAGTGGATGCTGTTATCGCCAAAGTAAGGCATTCAACTAAAGGAGTAGGTTTAATTTCACCACCACCGCATCACGATATATATTCTATTGAGGACTTAGCTCAGCTTATCTACGATTTGAAAAATGTAAATTCTAAAGCTGATGTATCAGTGAAACTTGTTTCTGAAGTTGGTGTGGGAACTGTGGCGGCAGGAGTTGCAAAGGCCAGGGCGGATCACGTAACTATTTCTGGTATGGAAGGTGGAACAGGAGCTAGCCCTTTAACATCAATTAAGCATGCTGGGTCTCCCTGGGAAATTGGACTGTCTGAGACTCATCAAACTTTAGTAAAAAATAACTTAAGATCTCGGATTTCTGTTCAAGTCGACGGAGGTTTAAGGACTGGCAGGGATGTAGTAGTAGGAGCATTACTTGGTGCAGATGAATTTGGTTTTGCGACTGCCCCCTTGGTTGCATCTGGTTGTATTATGATGAGAAAGTGTCATCTCAACACCTGCCCCGTTGGTGTGGCTACACAAGACCCAGTATTAAGGAAACGGTTCACTGGTCAGCCCGAGCATGTAATCAATTATTTCTTTTTTGTCGCGGAGGAAGTTAGAGAAATCATGGCAAATTTGGGTTATGCTACTTTTGATGAAATGATAGGACAGATAAAATCTCTAGATCGAGATAAGGCCATAGACCACTGGAAAGCGCGTGGTCTTGATTTCTCTCGTCTTTTCTTCGACCCCCCGTTGAAAGCTGGTGATACACTTTTCCATAGTAAAGTACAGGATCATCATATTGATAAAGTTCTTGATAGAGAACTGATTGGGTTGGCTGAGGACGCCATTATTACCAAAAAGCCTTTGAGATTAGATATGAAAATTAGTAATATAAATAGATCAACAGGGGCGATGTTGTCAGGAAAAGTATCTTCGAGGTACGGCTATGAAGGATTGCCTGAGGATACTATC
Source organism: Paracoccaceae bacterium (assembly GCA_045565015.1). Classification (GTDB taxonomy): domain Bacteria; phylum Pseudomonadota; class Alphaproteobacteria; order Rhodobacterales; family Rhodobacteraceae. The sequence continues at coordinate 109,948 of JBJLGD010000033.1, read as the reverse complement.
TATGTGAAATTTAGTGGAACAACAGGACAATCTTTTGGCGCTTGGTTGAGTAAAGGAATTACTTTAGAGGTAGAGGGGGAAGCCAACGATTATGTTGGAAAAGGTTTGTCCGGTGGAAAGATAATCATTTATCCGCCGAAGGAGGCGGTACAAATTAATGCAACAAGTTCAATAATTGTTGGGAATACTGTCTTATATGGGGCGATTAGTGGTGAATGCTATCTTAAAGGAGTTGCAGGAGAGCGCTTCGCCGTTAGAAACTCGGGAGCTACAGCTGTGGTCGAAGGTGTTGGAGACCATGGGTGTGAATATATGACTGGTGGGGTTGTAGCTGTTCTTGGTTACACTGGACGTAACTTTGCAGCAGGTATGTCGGGTGGAATTGCCTATGTTCTTGATGAAGATGGCAGTTTTGTGAATCGCTGCAACCTTGCAATGGTAGAATTAGAGCCAATTCCAGAAGAAGATGATTTAATGGAGTCAGAACACCACCACGGGGGTGATTTAGAGCATCACGGAAGAGTTGACGTATCTAAAGACATGACCAGATATGATGACGAACGTCTATTAAAGATTATCAGACGTCATTTGGAGTATACAGGCTCCAATAAAGCAGCTGAAATTATAGATAACTGGGACCAGTTTAGACCAAAATTTGTTAAAGTTATGCCAATTGAATATAGGCGAGCTTTAGAAGAAATAGAGGCAGTTCAAAACGCAAGTTTTGTTGCTGCGGAATGAGGGTTTATTAGTATGGGTAAAGTAACGGGGTTTCTTGAAGTTGATCGACAAGACCGTAAATATTCTCCAGCGGCGGATAGAATTCGAAACTATAAAGAATTTGTTTTACCTTTATCTGAAGAATTACTGCGTGCTCAGGCTAGCAGATGTATGGAATGTGGAGTTCCTTTCTGCCACGATTCAAAGGGTTTAAAGGGGTGCCCGATAAATAATCAAATTCCTGATTGGAATGATTTAGTTTATAGGGGAGAATGGCATCAGGCTAGTAGAGACCTGCATTCTACAAATAATTTTCCAGAATTTACTGGAAGAATTTGTCCAGCCCCGTGTGAAGCGTCATGTACTTTAAATATTATAGATAGCCCAGTAACGATTAAATCAATAGAATGTGCCATTGTTGATAAAGCGTGGAAAGAAGATTGGATTAATCCACAAATTTCAGAAACTAAGACTGGAAAAAAAGTAGCTGTAATAGGTTCTGGCCCATCTGGAATGGCAGCAGCTCAACAATTGGCTCGTGCTGGCCATCAGGTAAATGTTTATGAAAAAAATAGTAAAATTGGAGGTTTACTTCGATACGGTATTCCAGATTTTAAAATGGAAAAGCACCATATTGATAGGCGAGTAACACAGATGGAGTCGGAGGGTGTAAATTTTTTGACAGATATAACTGTTGGAGTAGATCTACCAATTTCCCAAATAATAGGTGTACATGATGCTGTTATTTTGTCTGGAGGCTCTGAAACGCCTAGGGACTTATCTATCGATGGCCGTGGATTAGATGGTATACAGTTTGCTATGGATTTTCTACCTCAACAAAATAGGAGAGTTGGATCAGAAGTATTAGAAGATACAAAAGAAATTCTAGCTGCAGGAAAACATGTTGTGGTAATCGGTGGTGGAGATACAGGGTCGGACTGCATAGGAACGTCAATTAGGCAGGGAGCGATTTCCGTAACTCAACTGGAAATAATGCCGGAGCCACCAGAGAAAGAAGAAAAACTTGTAACATGGCCAAATTGGCCATTGATAATGCGAACTTCCTCGAGTCAGGAAGAGGGTGCTGAAAGAGAATTTGCTGTTATGACAAATCGTTTTGAAGGAGAGAACGGAAAAGTAAAAAGCTTACATTGTGTTAAGGTTGATGAAGATTTTAATCCCATCACTGGTACAGAATTTATTTTAAAATGTGATTTAGTGCTGTTAGCTATGGGTTTTGTGTCGCCAGTAATCTCTGGTATGTTAGAGGAACTTAATGTTGAGCTTGACCCTCGCAATAACGTGCTTGCTGATGATCAAAACTATAAAACTAGTCACGAAAAAGTCTGGGCTGCTGGCGATATGAGGCGTGGCCAGTCTTTAGTAGTCTGGGCTATAAGGGAAGGTCGACAGTGTGCGCACTCAGTAGACAAAGCATTAATGGGGAATACTTCGTTACCTAGATAATAAATTGTTTTTACTTACTATGGAGCATTTCTCCAGAAGGTGCTGGCATTTTCACGAGCCTTTATAAGTTCTGTAATCAAAAGGTTCGAGGGTGCTTCAATTCCATGAAATTTTGCCCTTTCAACGATGAACCCGTTGAGTGACTGAATTTCTGTAGCTCTTTCCATTTGTATATCTTGTAGCATTGAAGGTTTATGGTATCTGTGATTTGAGCAAACGAAATCAATCATATCAAATATTTTTTTTTGATCGACTTTTACTCTATCTTTGGTGGCAACTTGGATAGCTTCACGGGCTAGCTCGTATGCGATATTTTTCACACCACCAAAATCACCGATTAGTCCAGGAGAACCATTTATGAGCGCTGAAATTGCATTAAGGGCGACGTTAAAACACGCTTTTTGCCATATGTGAATATTTGGTTCATCTACTAGTTTTATATCAAAATTACATTTTTGAAGATCATTTAAAATTAATTCACCAATATGAAGCTTATCGCTTTTATACGCACCAAACCAGGTAGTATTAACACCTTTGGATTTCACTTTACCTGGCTCTATTAATGTTGCTGGAAGCATTGTTACTCCGTGAAAAATAGAACGGCTATTAGTTGTTAGTGATAAAATCTTACCGTTTCCTAGACCATTTTGAAGACTGACATAGGTGCTTTCAGGATGCATTTTAGGAAGTATTCCTAGCAATGCTTCTTTGGTTTGATATGTTTTAGTGAAGACCATCACTATTCTAGCGGTAAGTGCCTCGCTAGGGCAACAGACTTTAGGAAAAGACTTTATAGTATTACCGTTTAAATCTAACTGAACACCATTTTCGTTCATCTTGGAGATACTTTGTTCAGATTTATTTACAATTTGAACATTGCGTCCGTGATTTTTAAGTAAACCACCAAAAATGCAACCAACAGCCCCCCCGCCTAGAATAAGGTAGTCTAAATCGAAATTGATCAATTCTCTATCCTCAATAATACCTATTTGGTCTGCCAAATCAAAAAAACCTTATTTTAGAATACAGTGTTATTTTTCGCTCTATTCACATTAATCTAGCTCTGTTGTATAATAGATTAAAGTATTAAAGTATTAAAGTTTAATTGGAGTTTTATACATGGATGATGCTATTGGAACGTTGAATAAAGATATAAAATTAGGCGTAGATTTACCAAAATCTCCCGCAGGTATAGATGATAACGAGTGGGAGGCACGGCTAGATTTAGCTGCCTGTTATCGTATGGTCGCATATTATGGTTGGACAAGTGTTGTATACAATCACATTACTCTTCGTATTCCTGGAACTGATACGTTTTTGATCAACCCTTTTGGCTTAAGATATGATGAAATTACTGCAAGCAATTTGATTAAGATTGATGTTGATGGAAATAAGCTTTCAGATAGTCCATGGCCGGTGAATAAGGCGGGATATGTGATCCACTCTACAGTGCACCAGGCTCGATCTGATTTACATTGTATAATACATACCCATGAGCCAATTTCTCAAAGTTTGTGCGCAACAACGAGTCCAGCAATTCCGGTTACACAGGAAGGATGCCAGTTTTATGAAAGAGTTGGTTATCATGACTTCAAGGGGATTGTACTTGATGGCTCTGAAGGACCTCTTATAGTCGAAGCTTTAGGACAAAAAAACCATACTTTGGTAATGCGAAATCATGGAATGATAACCGCAGGCCCGAACTGTGCCTGGGCTTTTGTCCGACACTTAGCTTTTATAAGAAATACAGAAGTTCAATTATCTGCAATGGCTACTGGTTGCCTGAATCCAATTGAGCCTGCAGTCATGGAGAGGACAAGGCATCAGTTTGAGGGTGGAAGTGCGAGTGCGAATGCATTGGTCAGACATCCGGAATGGCCTGCTTTAATTAGATTTATAGATAAGTTAGATTCTGGCTGGAAGAACTAATCATACCTAATTTTTACTAACTTTTCTTTAATAAATAATAACTACATATAGCTGCACTAATACTACCAGCAAGGAGTGTGGTATATACTGAACTGGACCATTTTCCGGAGAAATCCACCATAAACCCTATTATAATTGGGCCGAGAAACTGTCCAATAAAGGAGCATTGTATTATAAATGCGGAGAAAATTTGAGATATATTCTGGCTTCTTGAGATTTTATTAAGATGTATCCAAATTAATCCTGGAAGAAGCCCCGAGCTTCCGAGAAAAATAAAACTGGAAGCTAGTCGTATTTGTAAGGAAAGGTCTGTAAGAAAGATTAGAGAACAAAAAATTAAATTCATAAATATCGATATTGTTAGAAGTTGAAAAGTACCTAAACGACTATTTCGGAGTAACCAAACGGAAAATAGATTTCCAGTTGCATTAAGGGCAACCCCAATTGCTGTAATATAAGTAGCGGTATTTAAGGCTAAATCACCGTTACCAAGTAGTAGGCTTGGAAGATATGCAACAGTTGGTTGGAATTGAATAGAAAACAAGAGGAATAGAATTCCAAAAAGTATTACCTCTTTTGTTTTAAACACAGTAAAGATAGACTCGGTTTTTCTATGTTCTTTTTGGCTATTGAGCTGTGTTGCAGAATAAGTCTTTTGGAAGACAAAAACCACGATTGCTGAACCACATACACTGAGACCACCAATAGCTAACCAAATTCCTCGCCAACCAATTAAGTTTAGACTAGATGCTGAGAATGCTAGTGTTACTCCAATGCCAATAGGTACAAAACAAGACCAGATGGCCAAAGCCAATGCTCGATCTTTATTATTTGAATGAGCTGCTATCAACATTGGTAAGCTTACTATTCCCAGCATAAATCCAGCACCTTCAACGAACCTACTCAACATTAAAACTGTAAAATTATTGGTTAAAGTTACTAAGACAGATGAAAGACCACTTATTAACAGACTACTAGCAGCAACACTCCACAGAGGATATCTTTGGAAGAAATGCCCAAACCATAAACCAAATAATAATCCCACAAGTGAAAAACCTGAAACAAGAAACCCAACCTTTGTTAATGAGAGATCAAACTCGCCTTGAATAGCTGGTATCACGCCTGGAATCTTTCCAGTATGAGAAACTAGAAGGACACCAGCGATGAAACATACTATAATTTTAAACCAACTTGTCTGAGTCTGGCTATTTTTCTCAAGGGTTATCATGTATGTATTTTAGTTAATAACTCTTAGAACATTGCTGAAGGCAAAAATAAGGCTATACCCGGAATCAGCGTTATAATTATTAGTCTTATTATATCCGCAACCCAAAAAGGTGTTACCCCTTTAAATATGGTACTTACTGAAACATCTTTAACCACGCCCTTCAGAACAAAGACATTTAGACCGATCGGTGGAGTAATTAAGCTGATTTCTGTTACAACCACGACTAAAATACCAAACCAGATTAGGTCAAACCCGAGCTGTTGAACTAGAGGAGCGAAAATTGGGACGGTCAGTAGTATCATAGACATAGACTCAAAAACGCATCCCAAGAGAACGTAAATAATCAAGATAATAAAAATAACTGCTATTCCTGATAGTTCAAAAGAGTTTATTACACCCATTAACGCATCTGGTAGTCCCGCTCTGTTTAGGAAATTTGAAAACATCGAGGCTCCAAAAAGCAAGGCAAAAAGTTTTGCTGTTAAAAGGGAAGCTTCTCGTCCAACACTAATTAAAATATTTCTGGTAAGCGCTCCTTTAAAAAATGTTATTAAAAGTGCTCCAGCCGCACCCATTCCGGCCGCTTCCGTTGCTGAAAATAGCCCAATATAAATACCACCAATTACAAAAATAAATAGCCCTAAAGTACTCCAAACGTCTTTAAGAGCAAGTAAGCGATCTGGCCACCTTGTCGGTTCACCAGCGGGACCTAGTGAGGCGTCTCTGGTTACCACATATTTTACGGCTAACGTATAAAAAATTATCCCAATAACTCCAGGTATGAAGCCAGCCATAAATAGTTTTCCAATAGATTGCTCTGTAAGCAGGCCATAAATTACCAGAATAACGCTTGGTGGTATCAAGATGCCAAGCGTACCACCTGCAGCTATTGAGGCTGTTGCAAGCGAGTCTGCATATTTGTATCTTCGCATTTCGGGCATAGCTACTTTTGACATAGTTGCTGCTGTTGCTATTGATGACCCTGAAATTGCAGAGAACATGCCACATGCTACGACAGTGGACATTGCTAGACCGCCTTTTTTATTTCCTAAAAATGCGTAAGCTGCACGATATAATTGTTTTGCCATTCCGCCTTTTTCAACGAGCAAACCCATCAAAATAAAAAGAGGGAGCACCGAAAGTGAATAAGACTGACCTAGATCCATTACCAATCTGCCCAAGTTAGCTATAGCAGCTCTATACCCGGATAGCTCCCCAAACCCTATTACGCCTACTAACCCCATGGAAAGCGCTAGAGGAAATCTTAAAAAAGCTAAAATTAGAATTGCTAGGAACCCTATAAAAGATATAGTTAGAGCGTCCATTATTTTACCTCATCATTAATTTCTGGACTAGACCCAGGTCTTGAAAGCAGTAAAATTAATCTCAAAAATATCAAAAAAGAGGTGAAGAACAAAGATATTGCAATAAAAGTTTCAATAATAAACCTAGGAGCAAATTTACTATCACCAAAGGTTATAAAAGATGGTTTTAGAATGTACTCATAAGTATCACCGTCTTCAAAAGACCTATTAGCGTAAAACATAGTTTTGTCTGCTATGATCCAAAGGCAGTATGCTGAGATTGAAAGAAAAATAATACTTAGTACCCAACCTACATAGCCGCGTTGAAATATTGGAAATAGATCAACAACTATATGATCATGTCTAAAAAACATTGCAGGTAATGATAAAAAAATTACACCTGCCATACTAACCTGTACTAACTCTGTACCAGCATAAAGAGGTGCGTTAAAAAAATATCTTCCTATTACGTCTACGCAGGTAACACCAACTATCCAAAAAAGGACAATCGCTGCCATGCTTGAAATAAAACGGCTAACTACGAGAGCTAGCCGTTCTATAATATTTAGAACTAAAATCATTTTTTATTAATTCACTAGTTCTTAGTTTCCAGATTCTACGGCTACTTGGGCCTTAAAGTAAGCTAGTGCCGCATCGGCATCGACACCCTTTGAAGATACCTGCGCAAGAACATCTGTTATTACGCCAGAAGTAGCTTCTTTGTAATAAGCACGCTCTTCGTCGCTGGCTATGGTTAATTCATGGCCATAACTAGCTGCTGCTGAAGCTCCTGCTTTGTCAGCATCATCCCAGAACCACCCAACAGTTCTTGCTAAATCAACCCCTCTCATGCCATCAACACAACTACGTTGAGTGTCGTCCAAATCAGCATAGGTGTCATTATTTAAAATTATAGCAAAGGCAGTAGTATACATCCCATCAGGATTATGAAGTGAGTATTTTGCAAGTTCAGCGATTTTAAAGGCATGCATCGTTTCAAATGGGAAGAAGACTCCGTCTGCTACTCCGCCTGAAATCAGTTCATACACTTTCGGAGCTGGTGCTCCAACACCGGCAACACCCAATGATTTACCAATACCATTAGCAACTCCACCGCCAATTCGCATTTTTACACCTTCTAGTTCCTTATAAGATGTAACTTTTTTTACGGTATTTGCCATCCCTGGACCGTGAGTATAATTTGCTAAAACCTGCACACCTTTAGCTTCACCAGATTTTGCAAAGAATTTTTCATGAGTCTTTTGAAATGCAACAGATTTTTGTCTCGCATTGCCTGGTATGCCAGGAAGTTCTGCAATCATAGTATTGACAAATTTTCCTGGAGTATATCCGTAAACAATCCATGATATATCAGCTACTCCGTCTCTAACAGTATCGTACATTGCTGGGGGAGGAGCCATTCCGTACTCCACCTTAAGACTAAGTGACCCACCGGAGCAATTATTTAGTTGACTACTCATCCAGGGAAAGACATTTTCGTTCATTGTATGGAAAGGTGCAGCCCAAGAAGCCACAGTTAACACCTTGTCAGCAGCTAGTGACATCGATCCTAACAGTGCTGTTGAGAGTGCCGCCCCCAAACCGATTGTTAATTTTTTCATTATTTCCTCCATTATATTTTATATGTATCTTTAAGTTAAAATAAGCTGATGTGTAAGCTTTCTTTTATAAAATTGTATTCATACAAGGTATTACACTGTCCGTTTTTTAATTAAAATGTCAACACATTCTATTGTAGTTTATAAAAGCACAATTATTATACCATATATTATGTGTTTGGATCATAGAAATTAAAAAAAAATCGTGTTGGTGTTGTCCTACAGATATTATGTTATCACCCAAGTATCGAATCAGTTTGGGTTAAAATTTTTTCAGCTCAAATAACTAAAGGACTTTTTTATGGCCATTAATGCACTAGGGTACTTAGGAATTAGGTCTGATAAGGCCGACGATTGGATCGATTTTGCCGGTAAAATGCTGGGTATGCAAAAAGTTGATCACGCTGGGAAAAACATGGCATTTCGAATGGATGACTTAAAACAGCGACTTGTAATATCCGATGAACCGGGTGAGACGTTAGCGTTTATAGGCTGGGAAGTTGAATGTTCTGACGATCTTGATGAATTTGGTTCAAGGTTGGAGAGTGCTGGTCATAGCGTTAAATTAGGCACCCCGGAACTGGCGGCGCGAAGGTTTGTTGAAAAGTTAATAGTATTTAATGACCCTGATGGAAATAGAATTGAGTTAGTCTTTAATCCGATGAGAAGTGATACCCCATTCATTCCTGGTAGACCAATATCCGGATTCAATACTGGTCCGCAAGGAATGGGGCACGCTGTTTTACATGTGGATAATATTGATAAATTAGTACCCTTTTATCAAGAAATTCTGGATTTTAAACTTAGTGATTACGGACTAACCCCATATCCATTATATTTTTTTCACGTGAATGGCCGGCACCATAGTTTTGCTATGGTTGGATCAGGGAGTAAGGGTTTTCACCATTTTATGGTTGAATATAAAAATCTTGACGATGTTGGTCAAGGATATGATTTAGCTCAACTACAGGAGAATAAAATAGCTTATACATTAGGTAGGCACACAAATGATTATATGACGAGTTTTTATGCCAACACCCCATCTGGTTTTTTTGTAGAAAGCGGTTGGGGTGGGAGAGTAATAGATCCAGTTACATGGCAACCAGAAGAAACTAATGTGGGACCTAGCTTCTGGGGTCATGAGAGACTTTATTTACCAGATGAAGCTCGAACAAAAATGAGAGATATGAGACTTAAAGCTGCCTCTGATGGTAAAAGAGCACCGTTAGTAATTGACTGTCCTTGGCTTTATCAAGAGTTAAAGCAAAAATAAATGTGCAACTGTTTTTATAAAGCTTTTATCGTATGGGCGTAAATAATTTTGATACGGACGTCATTATTGTGGGTTGTGGACCAACGGGCGCAACCTTAGGAAACTTGTTAGCAGTCTGTGGTATAAATGTAATTATCCTTGATAGGGAGGATGATATATACCCCCTGCCCAGAGCAGTCCATTTTGATGATGAAGTTATGAGAGTATTCCAAACAATTGGAATTAGTGGAAAGCTTAATAATATTGTAAATGTAAACTCTGGTATGAGGTTTGTGGATAACAAGGATAATATATTGCTAGATTGGCCTCGGCCAAAAGAAATCGGTATACATGGCTGGTATCCAAGTTATCGATTTCACCAACCAGACTTGGAAATCCTATTACGTGAACGTCTTAATGAGCAAAAAAATATAGCAGTTAAGTTTGGAGTAGAAGTTTTATCTGTTAAATCACGCCCTAACTCGAGCACTATAACCTATGTAGAGAAACGTTCTGGTAAATTGGTTGGTTTAAAATCAAAATATATAGTTGGATGTGATGGTGCAAAGTCCATTATTCGTGCCGCAATAGGAGGTGAGGTGAACGACCATGGTTTTCAAGAAAAATGGTTGGTTGTGGATGCCATACTCAAGAAAGACATACCAGAACTAGGTGAATTTACTATGCAGTATTGTGATACAAAAAGACCAATCACCTATTGCCATCAACCAAAAAATCGTCGTCGTTGGGAGATAAGGTTACTTGAGAATGAAACTGAGCAGGAATTTGAACAGAAAGATCGAATTTGGCACCTTCTTAAGAAATGGATAACCCCTGAGGTTGCAGATTTAGAACGCACAGCGATTTACACCTTTAAATCGATGGTTGCAAGCGCATGGAAAAAGGATCGGTTATTAATTGCGGGGGATGCTGCGCATCTTATGCCGCCTTTTATGGGTCAAGGGATGTGTGCAGGAATAAGAGATGCTGCCAATTTAGCTTGGAAAATTGCAGCGGTAATAAAAAAGCAATCTGATAACGATTTGTTGGATAGTTACGAAAGTGAGAGGGTCCCTCATGTAAATAGTTATATTCATACAGCAATAAGGTTAGGTAGTCTTATAAACACAACGGACCCCAAAAAAGCATTTGAGGTTTCCTCAGATAATAACAAAGGAGAGGCAAAAATGAAGTCTCTTTACCCTGTGTTAGGGCACGGTCTTGGTTCGAGCTTTTCGGATGCTTTAAGGAAGCATCGTGGGGCTATAGCAGGTCAACCAGTTTTATCTAATTCTCATTTTTTAGATGATTTTTGTGGATATAATATGCTGTGTATTTCTCGAGAGAAGATAAAGGATAGCTCTGGGAAAATAGATAAGCTTCCTTTTCTATGTCTTCATGCACAAGAGGAACCAGTTCTAAACGAATTTCTTAATGAACTTGAAGTGGAAGCTGTAATAATTCGGCCAGATCGATACGTTTTGGCTTCAGCTGTGAACCAAAACGAAATTAAAGAACTATTATCTATTCAACTTTAATCAGCTATTATTTAAAAGGAAACGTAGCTTTTTTTCGTATACCTTTATCATTGCACTTTTTGCCTCAGTACCAAAACCTAATTCTATAGCCTCCATATAAGTCTTGACCATCCCATCTAACATAGGAGTTTCAACTTCAAAGTCTTCTGTAATGTTTTTTACATTTTCTATGTCCTTAACAGCGGCCGTCATCTGATAGTCCCCTGTAAAAACTCTATTAACCATTTTGGGAATAAAATATTCAGACGCAAAGCTTTTACTTGATCCAGTGGTAAACAGCTTTTCAAGGGCACTTTGCTTCAAACCTGCTTTTAAGGCCAAAGGAAAAACTTCGGATAAACCAGCAATATTTATATTGTATAGTACGTTGTTAAAGGCTTTCATCATCTGTCCAGTTCCTACTGGACCACAGTGAAGAACAAAATTGCCGATTATATTTAAATAAGGGGTGAATGAAGAAAACTCCTTTTTTGATCCACCGAAGAGAACGGTTAATGAGCCATTTTGTGCTCTGTAAGGTAGACCGGAAATAGGTGCGTCGTTGTATGAAATTCCGACTTTCTTCAATTTCTGACTAATTTCCACAGAGTCTTTCGAGAGAAGTGTTGACGTATCTAAAACCATTAGTCCGGATTTGCTACCGGCAATCACACCTTTATCATTGAACAAGACTGAATCGACTTCAGGTTTGAACGGTAAGCACAAAAACAATTTTGTTACTTTAGAAGCTACTGCTGCAGGATCTTTTTCAAAACTTGCTCCAAGTGCAGTGAGTTCAGTTTTTTTTTCCTGGTTAATATCAAATACCGAAACAGCTATATTATTATTTAGAAGGTTTTTGACCATTCCAATCCCCATCGCGCCCAGGCCAATGAACCCAATTGCGGTACGGGTATCAATTTTTCTTTTTGGCATACTTTTTCCAAGTGAATAAACTGTTGACCTAATCTTATAGACGTCATCAATAAATTTAAACAAAAACCTTTTAGACGTATTTTTTTTTATGTTTCGCTGTAGAATGTTAAAATGATATTGATGATTAAGAGTATTATTTATAACTTACGCTTATAACTTCAACCAAGGGATTGATTTAGTTGACTGAAAGATTAGATTTTGACGCAATAATTATAGGAGCGGGTTTTTCAGGGCTTTATCAACTTTATAAGTTGAGAGATGAAATTGGCCTATCCGTACAAATTTTTGAAGCCGCAGATAATGTTGGAGGTACTTGGTACTGGAATAGGTATCCTGGAGCTAGATGTGATTCTGAGAGCCATACTTATTGCTATTACTTTTCAGAAAAATTATTAAAAAAGTGGGAATGGAGTGAGCGGTACCCTGGTCAAGCGGAGATTTTGGAATACCTAAACTTTGTTACGGATACTCTCAGATTAAGAAATAACATAAGTTTTAATAGCCGAATTACTAAAAGTGAATTTTTAGAATCCGAAAAAATATGGTTAATAACTGATAACAGTGGAAAACAATATCGGTCAAAATATGTAATAAACGCTGTCGGATGTTTATCCACTGCAAATAAACCAGACATTCCAGGAATAAAAAAATTCAATGGTAAGATCTACCATACTGGAGAATGGCCTCACGAGGAAATTAGTTTTAGTAATAAAAGAGTTGGGGTAATTGGGACAGGCTCATCTGGCATTCAAGCCATACCAGTAATATCGGAAACAGCAAGATTATTAACCGTCTTTCAAAGAACTCCTAATTATAGTGTTCCAGCAAGAAATCAAAAACTATCCACTGAGTTTATCGTTGATTTTAAGAATAAAACGCAGGATTGGTTAGAAAAAATGTTATTAAGCCGTGGTGGTCATGCTTGGCCTTTACCTTTGAAACATGCATTTGATACTCCAGAGCAGGAACGTTTAGAAATCATGAATAATGCTTGGCAAAATGGTGGCCTTGGTTTTAGAGAATGTTTTGACGATATTCTTACTAATACAACGTCGAATAATATAATGTCAGAATTTTTAAAGGATAAGATAAGATCAATCGTGAAGAATCCTGACAAGGCTAGAGCTCTAAGCGATATCGACCATCCATTCTCTACTAAACGACCACCGATAGACACCAATTATTTTGAGACCTATAACAAGCCGAACGTTTCGTTGGTAGATATCAGAAAAGATCCTATCAAGGAAATTTTTGTCAATGGTCTTCGAACGTTTTCGGATGAGTTTGAGCTTGATATTATAGTTTTTGCAACTGGTTTTGACGCTATGACCGGCTCTATTTTAAAAATGGATATTAAGGGGCGGGATAATTCAAGCATTAAAAGTATTTGGAGTGCTGGACCTAAAACATATCTAGGCCTCCAGGTGGCTGGATTTCCTAATATGTTTTTCTTAACTGGGCCAGGAAGTCCATCAGTTCTTACAAATATGCCTCGTGCAATCGAGCAGCATGTGGATTGGGTTACCGATTGCATATCACATGTGGAGAGCAATAATTTGAATAGTGTTGAGGCTACCCCGGAGGCAGTGGAAAGTTGGGTAGATCACGTAAATGATACTGCGAATAAAACTCTATTACCAAAAGCAAAACATTCCTGGTATTTGGGAGCCAATGTTCCTGGCAAACCGAGAGTTTTTATGCCGTATACAGGCGGCTTAAATAACTATAGAGATATTTGTAACAAAATAGCCAAAGATGGGTATGCGGGGTTTCTTTTCTCTTAAGGTTGATCATAGTTTGGTATTAAATCTTTTTAGAAAGGTTCCTGGTGATTACTAAAATCATTTTCACAACAGCTTTTTTATTAATACTTGGTGCAGCGGGCGGTTTCGTTGCTGAGAAAGTGGGTCTTCCAATGCCATGGATGCTTGGTAGCCTATTAATTACTGCTTTAACTGTAAGCTGGGAAAAAAGAGTCCTTCCAGACAAATATGAGTTTCCACCTAATTTTCGGAAATTTTTTATTGCTTTCATAGGAATAATGATTGGCACTCAAGTTAACTGGAGCCTTATCTCTCAAGCTCCACAAATGGTTCCTTCTTTAATTATTATTTCAATTTTTGTTATATTAGCTCACGCTTCAAACTTTTTTATTTTTAATAGAATTGGTGGTTATGACAGGTCAACAGCTTTTTTTTGTGGGGCCCCAGGCGGTTTAATGGAGAGTATCTCAATGGGTGAAGAAGCCGGATGCGATATACGGATTCTTACGGTGCAGCAATTTCTAAGAATTATATTTGTTATTATGTTAGTTCCAATATTAATGTCTATATGGGTTGGTGAAACTCTTGGAAGTGCTAGCGGAATAAAACTGCCTGTTGTCTATTCTAATCTAACGTGGGTGCAGAACTATCTAATTGTTCTTATTACTGCTATTCTAGGTTTATATATTGGACCAAAGTTAAGATTACCGGCAGCCCACCTAATGGGCCCATTATTTGTTGCTGCAGCTGTAAATCTTACTTATTCTGACCCCATTTATTTACCAAGTTTTATGATTATTATTTCCCAAGTTGTTGTTGGTGTGGGTTTAGGGTCAAAGTTTTTTGGGATTTCTAAAGCAATACTGTATCGGGCGGCAGGTTTAAGCTTTGTTTCGGTTATAACTATGCTATTTATTGGGTTACTGTTGTGCCTGTTAGTTTTTCCTTTCACAACTTTATCTTTTCAGGTTTTGTTAGTAAGTTTTGCTCCAGGTGGGGTCACTGAAATGTCTCTTATAGCTTTAAGCCTTTCCGCTAATCCAGCAGTTGTAACCTTGCATCATTTATACAGAATTATCTTAACAGTTTTAGGGTTATCTTTTTTACGTAAACGATTAGGGTTAACGAATGTATAAATATTTGCTAGAAAGTTGGATAATATAATGAAGGGTAAATTAGGTTTCTCAACTTCTGATATTAATGTCGCGCGGTTTAAAATTAAAGACAAACTCTTAATTACTCCTGTGCTTCCACTGATATCTGATCGTTGGACTGAGCTACTGCCAGTAGACACACGAGTATTTGTAAAATTGGAGCTCTTTCAGCAAGCAGGATCATTTAAAGCAAGAGGTGCATTCTTAGGTTTGGACAGCTTATCGACTGAACAAAAAAGCCGAGGTGTTATAGCGGCGAGTGGTGGAAATCATGCGTTGGCTGTGTCTTGGGCGGCGGCCTGTGCCGGTGTAAATGCGAAGATTACTATGCCAAAAGCAACGGATCCGTATAGGATTGAGGGCTGTAAATCAATGGGAGCAGACGTAATCTTATGTGAAGATATAGCAGGCGCCTTTCAGGTCATGACTTCATTAGAGCAAACAGAAGGTAGAGTGATGATGCATCCTTTTGATGATGAAAACATGGTTTTAGGTGCGTCTACATGTGGAGCGGAATACTATGATCAAAAACCTGAAATTGATGTTTTTGTGATTCCCGTCGGTGGTGGTGGCTTAATTGGCGGAATGGCTTCAGCAATAAAAGAATGCAATCCTAAATCTAAAATAATTGGTGTTGAGCCTTCTGGTGCCGCCGGGTTTTCCCAAAGTTTTGAAGCTGGCAAACCAGTGTCAATTGGCAAAGTAGATACAATAGCTGATAGTTTAGGGTCTCCACTTACATTGCCCTATTCTTTTTCTATTGCGGAAAAATTTGTTGATAAAGTAGTATTAGTTTCCGACAATGACTTACTCACTTCAATGCAGTATTATCGAGAATATTCAAACATACTTGCAGAGCCCGCGTGTGCAGCTTCTTTAGCGGCGATTCTTGGACCCCTAAAGGAAGAAATTCGTGGAAAATCTGTTGGAATTATCGCCTGTGGGTCTAATATTAGTTTATCCAGATATAATGAGTTAATGAAAAAGTTATAAATATTATGAGAATCACTTTCAAATATAAAGTCTTCAGTTAAGGTTAGCTCATTATCAAAAAAACTTTCAGGAGCCAAAAGATGGTTTTTATAATGTTATCGGATTGGATGTATGCTGGAGGTATCGTTGTTGCAAGCTAATCAAAAAGCTTTTGCCAGCTTAGATTTCCACGATAGAGTTGCACTTATAACTGGGGGAGCAAGTGGTATAGGTTTATGTATAGCTTCTCAGCTTTCCGAATTAGGAGCAAAAGTTGTTATCGCTGATATAGATTACCAGAAGGCTAATGCAAGAGTTAAAGATCTAGATAGTAGCAACTCTCTCGCAATGAAAGTAGATGTACAAAAGCCCCAAGATGTTAATGAAATGGTTTCAAAGGTTATAGAAAAGTGGGGAAAGATAGATATATTAGTCCACAGCGCGGGTATTGGACTAGAACGGAGTTTTTTGGAAACAACACCAGAGGAATGGAAGCGATTGATAGATGTTGATTTGTCGGGGACATTTTATTGTTGTCAGGCTGTAGCACGTGAGATGAAAAAAAAAAGTTATGGTCGTATTGTTAACCTTTCTTCTACCGCGGGTTTAAGAGGTGGTACTGGAAGGTCAGCTTATGGGGCAGCAAAAGGAGGAGTTATAGCTCTGACAAAGGTTATGTCCGTGGAACTAGCAGAGTTAGGTATAACGGTTAATGCTTTAGCTCCGGGAGCTATTGAAACTGAACTAGTTGCTAAAATGCACTCAAAAGAAACAAGAAAGATATATCGAGCAGCAATTCCTATGGATAGGTATGGGACTCCAGAGGAGACAGCTTTTTCAGCTGTTTTTTTAGTAAGTGAACAAGCGCGTTATATAAATGGTCAAGTTCTAGGAGTAGACGGCGGCTTTTTGTCAGCCGGGTTAATTAATAGAAATACCTCTAAATAAGGATATAAATGGCTATGAACAACCAGTTTATTTCTCATGTAAGTTCAGAGTTAAACATTATTCGTTCTGAAGGGCTTTTTAAAAAAGAACGCGTAATTAATACACCACAGTCTAGTACTGTTACTCTCGACAACGGCCAAAAGGTGATAAACCTTTGTGCAAATAATTACCTTGGTTTATCTAACCATCCAGATCTGATAGCTGAAGGGAAAAGTGCCTTAGAGAAGTATGGATATGGCATGTCATCTGTAAGGTTTATTTGTGGCACTCAAGAGCAACATAAGAATTTAGAGAGCCGTCTTTCTAAATTTCTTGGTTTTGAGGATACAATTTTATATTCTAGTTGCTATGATGCAAACGCTGGCCTTTTTGAAACCCTTTTAGGGTCAAAGGACGGGATAATTTCTGACTCCTTAAACCATGCCTCTATAATTGATGGAATTCGTTTAAGTAAGGCTCAGCGTTTTAGATATAAAAACTCAGATATGGATGATTTAGAGGTGCAGCTTAAAAAAGCTGTTAATTGTAGATTTCGTTTAATTGCAACTGATGGTGTATTTTCTATGGACGGATATATCGCTAATTTAAAAGGAATATGTGATCTAGCAGAAAAATATAATGCAATGGTAATGGTGGATGATAGTCATGCGGTAGGGTTTATAGGTGATACTGGGCGTGGAACGCATGAATATTGTGATGTTATGGGACGAGTGGATATTATGTCAGGCACATTAGGGAAAGCATTAGGAGGAGCTTCAGGTGGGTATGTTTCGTCAAATCGAAAGGTCGTTGAATTACTTCGACAGAGATCTCGTCCATATCTTTTTTCCAACACTTTGGCACCTATAATTGCAGTAACATCAATTAAAGTTTTGGCTATGCTTGAAGAGTCGCAAGAAAGTCGTCGTAGAGTTCATGAGAATACATTGTATTTCAGGAAAAAAATTAAGAATTTAGGTTTTGAAGTACTAGATGGTAAGCACCCTATAGTACCAATAATGCTTAGAGATCCAGATCTTTGTCAAAAAATGGCGGAGAGTCTTTCACAAAAAGGGGTATATGTGGCGCCATTTAGCTTTCCGGTAGTTCCACGAGGAACAGATAGAATCCGAACACAAATGTCGTCTGCTTTTTCAACAAAAGATTTGGACTTAGCGATTATGGCATTTCAGGCTTCCGGGAAAGAACTTGGAATAATATAAATAATGACTATGGTTTTAGGAATTATATTATGAGTACACAGGTTCAGGAAAGTAATCGATGGCTTATGCTTGCTGTTCTATTCTTTGCTCGCGTAACTATGGGTTTTCAGTTCCAAGCGGTTGCTTCACTTTCACCATTATTCGCTGATAGTTACGGGATAGGGTTGGTAGATTTAGGGATCTTAATTGGCTTATACATGTCTCCAGGTATTATTTTAGCTATTCCCGGTGCGGGTATT
Source organism: Paracoccaceae bacterium (assembly GCA_045565015.1). Taxonomy (GTDB): domain Bacteria; phylum Pseudomonadota; class Alphaproteobacteria; order Rhodobacterales; family Rhodobacteraceae. The sequence goes on along the minus strand of JBJLGD010000033.1, from coordinate 91,698 downwards.
GCTAAGATATTTGGTGACAAACGGATTGTTACATTTGGTATGGTATTGATGGTTTTTGGGTCTCTGGTTATGGCATTTGGTTGGAATTACCACCTTCAGTTGACAGGTAGACTAATATCTGGAGCAGGTGGTGTTTTATTAAATGTGTTAATGGCTAAAATGGTTACAGATTATTTTTCAGGGAAGGAGATTTCGCTTGCTATGGGTGTTTTTGCGAACTCATGGCCTATTGGAATTGGGTCTGCTTTGGTAATTTTACCTTTAATTGGTGAGGTGGCTGGTCTGACGTGGGCAATGCTTGCGGTAACAAGTATAATCTTATTTGGGCTTTTATTATTTCATAGTTTTTTTCTCGAGGTTGAGTCTTTAGAGATGAAAGATAATAAAAGTTTTAAGATAAACGGTACGTCGCTTATTGCCCTCTTGTTGGCAGGGGTTATTTGGTCTTTTTACAATGCCGCACTAGCTATGATTTTCGGATTTTCACCTATCTTTCTTATAGAGAAAGGTTGGACTATGTTATCAGCAAGTTCAGTTTCAAGCATAGTTCTTTGGTTGGCGGCAATATCCATACCGCTTGGGGGTTATTATGCCGATAAAACAGGAAAAAAAGATTTGATAATTATATTTAGCTTAACCAGCTTTTCTATCTTACTTTTTATATCAGCCCATACAGAATATACCTCTCTAATTTATATTTTAATTGGTTTATTTGCGGGGCTAGCGGCGGGGCCAATAATGGGATTACCCTCAGAAGTTCTTACACCTGAAAATCGAGGTATAGGTATTGGACTGTTCTTAACCCTATTTTACGTGGGTGTTGTCCTAGCCCCTATACTGGCAGGAGCGTTATTAGAGGCAACGAACGTACCAGGAATAGCATTTTATTTAGGATCTGTAATGCTTATTTTGGCGATTTTATCATTGTTTGGATTCCGGTTTTTGGTTAAGAAAGCCAATATTTAAAAGCATATTAGATAATATAGCAGTATTTTTTTAGCTTTTAAGTAATTATTTATTCTAACTGAATCCAAGCAGATTTTAGGTTTAGATATTTATCAAAAGCGTGCAGTGATTTATCATAACCATTCCCAGATTGTTTTACCCCACCCAATGGTATTGTTAAGTCAGATCCCCCGTATGTATTAACATGAACAAGTCCTGACTTTATATTCCGTACCATTCTATGAGCACGGCTTAAATCAGAAGTCCACACGCCTGCTGCTAATCCATAATCAGTACTATTTGCTAAACCAATTGCTTCCTCTTCGGTTTCGAATGTGCTAACTGCTAGCACTGGACCGAATACCTCCTTTTGTGCTATACTATCTGACACCTTAACGTTGGTTATAATTGTTGGTTCCATAAAATAACCCCCCGTGTCCTGCATTACACGGTGCCCTCCCATGTATAAATTGCCACCTTCTTTTTGGGCTATATCAACAAACTTTAGGTTTTGCTCTAACTGGTTTAAGTTATTTATCGCCCCAGATGAAGAATTCATATTTAGTGGATCCCCTGGTGATATATCAGCTGAAAACTTGGCCATCTCTACCATGAAATCGTCATATATATCATTCTGGATCAAAAGACGTGATCCAGCTATACATACTTGCCCAGAATTTCGAAAAATACCTGTTGCTGAGATCTTAGCAGCTTTTATTATATCTTTTACATCATTAAATATGATGTTTGGTGATTTTCCTCCAAGTTCAAGATAACATCTTTTTAAATTTGAGTTTGCAGAGTTTTGTAATAGCTGACGACCTACATATCCAGAGCCAGTAAATACGATCACATCTATATCGTTTGATAAGGCCAAACTTTCTCCTACAATTGACCCTTTTCCAGTTACTACATTTAAAACACCTGGAGGTAGCCCTGCTTCAAGTGCGAGTTCTGAAATACGTAATAAAGCAAGAGATGCGCTCTCTGCTGGCTTTAAGATCACAGAGTTTCCTGCCGCAATTGCCGGGCCTAATTTCCATGCACCAATCATTAGAGGAAAATTCCATGGAACAATTACAGCAACAACTCCTACCGGTTCTTTATGTATCAAACCCAGAGTACCTTCTACGTTCGGTGTAATTTGACCATAAATTTTATCGATAGCTTCCGCATAATACCGGATAGTAGATATAGCAGATCCGACTTCCGCCTTTATAGCCATTGATATATTCGTTCCGTTATCTCTTACTCCCAGAATACAAAGCTTTAGAGTTTCAGCTTCTATAAGATCGGCCCATTTATGCATAATCTTTTTTCGCATATTAGGTGTTTGTCCAGACCAACGACGATCAGTGAAGGACTTACGTGCAGCTTGTACCGCAAGTTGTACATCTCGCTCATCGCCAGAAGAAATAGAACATAGAATTTTTCCATTGAGCGGGGATAAAACATCACTAGTTTTTCCAGAAATAGAGGGGCACAGGTTACCGTCGATAATATGACGATTAGGGCCAATAGATATATTACGAAACTTATCAATATTTTCCTGATCAAGCATTATTTCTTAACCCCACCATTTTTTCTACGATTGAATGTTGGTCCCCATTCTCTGGTATGTTCATAGACATCTGGGAGTGGGCGCCCACCTTTTAAGGAAAGCCACAATCTAAACATACAACGCCTTTTGTTTACATCATCATAGTCCTCATAGTTCTCACGTGAATGGAAAGTTGTGGCATTATGTGCAACCTCCATATCCCCCGACTTCAATTGAATATCAAAACAAAACTCTTCGTTGTTACAAAGGCTGTCGACCATATTAAGTGCCTCAATTTGTTTTTTTGTTAGTTTTGGAACTTCTGAAAAACGTTGAGCCGTCTCAATGTACTGTCGTTTGTATAATGCAGATACTAAGCCATCATGCTTAATAAATAATGGGACACACTGGTACTTACTTTCATTTGGGTTTTGGGCTCGAGTGTCGAAATAGAATTTTTCCTGTAACTCAAGCGCTAAATCTGGACGTATACGCTCTATTTCTTTAAAAATAGCAACAGAAGAAACAAGTTTTGATAGGCCACCTTTTTTTGCAGGTCGAACACATAATAATCCAAAAGCATCACCTCCATCAGTATGAAATTGTAACTCTTGGTTAGTCTGAAAACCTCTCACATTATCTGAGTCCCTGACTGTTGCACCAGTATCCGTAACAACATGAAGTAGAGCACCAGCTTTATCTTGTGGTTCTGGAAAACCTAAATACTGCCCAATTCCCCAAAACATCACTTTAATGCCATTATCATCAAAGTGATTAACAGGTAAATTGCGAAATAGTACAAAGCCTAAACCTTGTTCTACTTGCTTTTTTGCAGATTCAATTTTATTTATTAACCCGTTTAACGGAAAATCATCGGAATTAATATCAAACAAATCCTTTTCTGATGTTAGAGCAAGATTTGTAGCCGCTACGAGTTCTTTTTGGTCGTCGCTATCCAGTTCAAAAAGCCAGTTTGTATTTTTTTTTAGGTCTGATACTTTCCACTTACCAGTTAAGTTACTTTCCTTCATATAATTTTCCTAAAATAATTTATAAATTACCATGATGAATTAGGTTCTTTCAGAAAAGCGATTTCCTCTTCTGAGCTTTTTCGCCTTAATATTTTGTTCCGATGAGGATAATGTCCAAAACGTTTAATTACCCTCGTATGATCATTCCAAGCTTTTTTTGTACGTTCAAAGCTGGGTAATTCTAATAAGTACTTTTCTAAAACCTTATTAGCCAGATCATGATCTTTAATGTCTTCACTATGTATTAAGGGTAATAGAGCGAATAATCGTTCCTCGCCTGCTAATTGTTCAATAAAAGCATTCTCGATGGCGTGTTTACAAAATCTTAGTGCTTTAGGATCATTCTCGAAGGATAACTTATTATTCCTAAATAAGTTTCTTGGAAACTGATCTAGTGTTATTATCAGGGCTAAACATGAATACGGGTCATTTGCCCAATCATCAAGTTTACCTATGATGGCTAGCTCAACGATTTTTAAAAATTTAACTTTGATTTGCCTGTCAAAGTTTGAATCTTTGGTGAACCACTGTTCAGATGTTGATTCTTTGAACCAAAAGTTTAATATTTTCTGATGCATATTTTTAACCTATTTCAAAAACTAACTTTTAATTTATCATAGAAATTGGAGTAATACTTATAAATTGTAAAGTTAATCTAGAAAGTAAGTACTCATTTAGAGTAAATTTTGATGCCTCGTAGAATTCCTTGGATGTAGCCCCAGTTTTTTGCCCTTTTTCTAGCTGATATAATATTTATAGGTGACAAAATTTGGAGCAGAGAATCAAATAATGCCCGAGACTTCGCCCAAGGAATTTCATATTTAGTAGTTGAATAAATTCTGGATTTCCCCATATGCCACCCTTTCAGATAAGCGATTTCTTTGGATGGTGGACTTGAAGCACCTCTAATGTGTCTTACAATAGCTGAGGGGATAACCATTAGTTCACCGCCAATTTCCTGAAACCTCAAACATAAGTCATCTTCTTCATGATACATAAATATATTTCTATCCCAACCACCAATATTTTTAAAAGGTTTAGCCCGAACAAAAAAAGCGGCACCGGAAAGGATATTTACGATTGTATCACAGGTTGGGGGTGTTCTGTTCATCCATTGTGATCGTTTAATTAGGTGACTACTTCGCTTAAAATATGATTTTCCATTAGGTTTGATAATCCTAGGATTAATAGCGAACGCGTTAGGGTACTTTTGAGCAGCTTTTTCAAGATTTAGTAAGGTATCTGGTTGAATTACTGTATCCGGATTCAAAAAAAGAATAAACTCAGTTTCTGCTATCTGAGCCCCTTGATTGCAGGCTTCTCCAAAACCTTTATTCTCTGAATTAAGTATTAGAATTGATTTTGTGTCTTTAGCTAACGCTTTCAGACTATTTGTATCTTTTGACGAATTATCAATAATGATTACTGGTGTATTACTTGGCATGGATGCCAGCATTTTGGGTAAAACGGCCATGCTATTATAGGATACAGTTACAATACTTATTTTACTGGACAAGATAACTCCTTGAAATGTATTTCTTAATATATTTATAATTTCCTAAGTAAATATAAAAATAATTTATGAATTAAATTTTTATAATTGTAGTACCATAGTTTTCAATTGATCTATAAAAAAACTTAACATGGATATGAATTTTAATTCAAAAATATAAGGATAAATAGGTACTATGTTTAACCCTGCAACTTTTCTAAGAGACCTCAAGAGAAAAATTATTGCAGATAAATATTCAAGAAAATACGAAAACTACTTTGTAGTTGATGGTATTAAATTTTATGTCCCTCTTACTATCGAACCAAATATTAGATATATACTTGCCAAAGGCCGTAGCTACGAAAGTGACGAAATCAGATTCCTCAAACGCATTTTGGAAGAAGGAGTGAATGTGGTGGAATTGGGTGGATCGCTCGGTATCGTTTCAGGTATTACCAGAAGTATCATTGGACCATTAGCAAAGCATATAATAGTAGAGGCGAATCCTGAACTAATTAATATTTGTAAAAATAATGCATGTATTCATTCGAATACGACTGAAACTGAGATAATTTGTAAGGCTGTTTCATATGCACCAACTGCTAAAGTTGGGTTCACAAAAGGAATAAACTCACATACGGGTAGAATCAGCAAACTCAGTGATGAGGTTTACTACGAAGTCGAAAAGGTTGAATTAAGAACTCTTGTTGAAAAACTGCCAGGTGGAGTTCCTTATGTATTAATTTGTGATATTGAGGGCGCAGAGTATGATATGTTTAAAAAAGAACATAGAGATACTTTTAAAAATTTATCATTTGCTGTAATTGGAATGAGAACAAGAATTTATAGATCTTTAGGGTTAAACGAAGAAGATTTTTTTAATATATTATCAGAAAAAGGTTTAAAAATTTTAGATAGATCAGGAGATGTCCTATTGTTTAAAGGTCCTGCTAAGTAAAATTTAATAGACTATAGTTCCCCGGTTTTTGGATTAATAACAAGTGCAGAAATAATCCTTTCAGATATCTGCATAGAAGGTCTTAACCAATTTACAGATTCTTGTTACCTGATCTTTTGAAACCTTAGTGTGTAAAGGCAAAACCAGATAGTTATTTTCTATAGCGTCCATGTTTGGGAAAACTCTATCAATAAAGGGCTTAAACACACTATATCGATCATTTCTATAATGGACCTGAGCAGATTCTATACCGTTCGACCGAAGATATTTCATAAGTTCGACGCGGAAACCTTTTGTATCTATTGTTATCAGCCATGGAGTAAATTGATCTAAGATTAAAGATTTTTCGATGATATTTTCTGATAATTCTTCTAGTTGGGTTAAATAGTGTTTCCCAAGAGATCTTCTGTGAGACTGGATATATTCAAACTCTTCTAATGAGGCGAGGCCTATGCATGCAGAAAGATCATTCATATGGTATTTAAAACCGAGTTCAGTCACATCATTTTCCCAAATGCCTTTTTGTTTGTCGACTCGATTTATACCAAACCATCTTATTCGCTTTGCTTTTTCAGCGATTTCTTCATCTCGGGTAATAAGCATCCCGCCATCTCCGGACGTTATAGTTTTTATTGCTTGAAACGAATAGATAGTGAAATCTGCATATTCGGTAATAGGTTTACCTGCATATTGTCCGTCTAAACAATGAGCGCAGTCTGCTATTAATTTTAAGCTATTTTTATCACAAAGATCTCTCAACTTTGCGTAATCATTTGGTACGCCACCATAATCGACAACACATATAGCTTTTGTTTTAGGAGTAATTAGCTTTTCTATTTCCAACATGTTGGCGTTCAAATTTTCTTCATTAATATCGAAGAATATAGGTTTTGCCTTTTGATAAAGAATGGGTAGATTGGTAGCCGTACATGTAAATACTGGACAGATAACCTCACTGTTTTCGTCAACGCCGGACAAAATATAGGCTAAATGGAGTGCTGCCGTACCACTATTCACAGAAATAGCTCCTCCTTTAATAGAAAACTTCTTTTTAAAAGCGGCTTCAAATTTATCAACTATCGGCCCTTGCCCAAGCCATCTAGTGGATAAGGAACGTGTTAGATACTTAATGGCATTCTTTGGCACATGGGGATAAAAAAGAGGGACGCCTTTATCTTCATTGAGCAGTTCGAATTCTTTCATGCCACTCATTTTGTACTCCTAGTAAACTATTTATGGAACTTAAAGATTTTAAGCATCAAAAAGTTTACGGCTAAGTTTTTTTATAATCAAATAAAAGATCAAAATCTATTGTTCACCCTTTTTTCAAAATAATTTTATTTTTTCAAGCTATAAATATAGCTTTGAGAATCTTTTCGATACTATATGATAGTATTAATAGCTTAATTTAATTTAGAAATATTATTTATCATGAAAACCTTTTTAATCTCTTACCTAACTACGACCGTGATCTTTCTGCTAATAGATATAGTTTGGTTATCGCAGGCAGTTCCCTATTTTTATCAACCAAATATTGGAGACCTTCTTAGGGAAGATCCCATTATATTAATAGCAGCATTATTTTATCTGATTTATCCGATTGGAGTTAATATTTTGGTAGTGATACCCGCTTTAGAGGGAAGATTTATAAAAAAAGTGTTCTTTAATGGGTTTATTTTTGGTTTTGTTGCGTATGGCACATATAACTTAACTAATATGGCAACTCTTACTGGTTGGTCTATTCATGTCGTATTGGTGGATATGCTGTGGGGAGGTATCTTGACCGCTTCATCGGCCACTTTTGCTGTTTACTACACACGGAAATTGTTAAAGATAAAATATTAGTTGTGTTAAAAGTTCATTTAAAGCTTTGTGAAGATTTACGAGATTTTGATAGATTTTGACATCGTTTAGAGCAATATTTAACTTCTGACCAAACAGTTTGCCACTTCTTCCTCCAGCTAAAGGGTCGATTGCATATTACACAATTTTTTTCTGGCAAATTAGATTTTTTCATTTTTTGCTTCTTATTGTGTTTGAGTTTTTTACTCACTTGTAGAAAGTTTTTTACCGTCAAAATCTTGTGAACTATGCCGCTCTTTTACCTGCTCTTCTAAATTACCACTAGTTTTATTTACCATTAAACCTCGTTTCACGGATGGGCGTTCATATATTCTGTTAGCCCACTCAATAATATTTCTGTATGAGCCCACTTCTAGAAAATCACTAGCATTGTATAACTTTCCAAGTACTAACTGCCCGTACCATGCCCAGATAGCAATATCTGAAATTGTATACATTGGTCCAGCTATGTATTTCCTCTCTTTTAGGTTATTATTAAGGACATCAAGCTGTCTTTTTACTTCCATAGTGTATCTATTTATTGGGTATTCAATTTTTTTTGGAGCATATTTATAAAAATGACCAAACCCACCCCCTAAGTATGGGGCACTTCCCATTTGCCAAAATAACCATGATAAACATTCGGCTTTTTTTGAACTACTAGTCGGTATCATGAACTTAAATTTTTCGGCTAAATAGAGTAGTATGGCGCCGGACTCAAACACTCTTGTTGGTTGTGTGGTTGTCTGATCGACGAGTGCTGGAATTTTTGAGTTTGGATTAATATCTACAAACCCACTACTAAATTGCATTCCATTAATTTTTATCAACCATGCGTCATATTCAGCTTCTAAATAACCATTGGCTAAAAGCTCCTCTAGGAAAATTGTGACTTTAACGCCATTTGGAGTTGCTAAAGAGTACAGCTGGAGTGGATGCGTCCCAGTAGGGAGAGCTTGATCATGAGTTTTCCCTGAAGTTGGACGATTTATTTTGGAGAACTCCCCACCACTTTCCTTTTTCCAACTCCAGACATCTGGTGGGAAATATTCCGGGATTTTTTTCATGAATTACTCCTTAAATAAAATAATTTTTTAATAATGTATTAATACAAAATTTTCAAAATTAAGAATTAGTAGAAAAAATAATTTTAACAATACCCCAATTCTCAATAAAATTTTCCTTTGCAAAGGAAAGGGTAGTCAAATACGTTTTTTATCGCTTGTTTGGGCTTCTTTTAGGAGGTAAGTGACTAGAAATAAAGAAATTGGAGAAATTAACCATGAGTAACCTTGTGACAGTATATGGTGGTGGGGGGTTCATTGGACGTTATATTGTTCAAAAACTGGCAAGAGATGGGTATCGTGTCCGAGTAGCATCTCGAAGACCCAATGAGGCGATATTTTTAAAAACCTACGGTTCGGTAGGGCAGGTCGAACCAATTTTATGTAATATAAGAAATGAAGAGAGTATTAGATCAGCTATGAGTGGTGCGGATTACGTAATAAATTGTGTAGGTATTTTAGAATCTTTGGGGAAAAATAAATTTGATGTTGTTCAAAATAAAGGGGCTGAGCTTGTGGCCCGGATTGCAAATGAGCTTAGAGTAAAAAGACTTATTCATCTATCAGCTATTGGTGCAGATATTCACAGTGTAAGTAAATACTCTGAGTCTAAGGGTTATGGAGAGGTGAACGTTTTGAAGCATTTTTCAAGTGCAATAATACTCAGACCCTCAATAGTTTTTGGTTTTGAGGATAACTTTTTTAACCGTTTTGCTTCAATGGCTAGGATGTCTCCAGTTTTGCCGATTGTAGGTGGTAATACTAAATTTCAACCTGTATATGTAGACGATGTTGCTCAGGCAGCCGTTTTAGCATTAAGGAGTTCCCATACTTCCGGTATCTACGAATTGGGTGGACCAGAGATATTATCTTTTTCTGAATTAATGAAGAAAATGTTAACAGTTATAATGCGAAGGCGTATTATTTTAAACCTACCATTCTGGGCTGCAAATATAATTGGTACCAGTTTTGATTCAATTAAGTTTGTTAGTGCTGGACTTATACGCGGGCCGATTACCCGTGATCAAGTACGGAACTTAGCAAATGATAATATAGTTTCAACATCCAATAAAACATTTACCGACTTAAATATTGAACCCGTCAGTTTAGAAATAGTTCTATCAGACTACTTATGGAAGTATCGACCTGAAGGGGAGTTTTCAGACCCTGCAAAACAAAAATAGTTAAGGTCCCATATTATATCATCACAGTTTTTTAAAAATTATAATAGATCAAGGGTGGGTTTGTTTTTTTAAAGAATATTAGTAAATGATCACTAGTAGTATTAAGCTTAATAGCACTCTATAGATTACATAGGGTGTAAAGCTATATTTAGTAAGAAAATACATCATAAATCTTATGGATAATAAAGCAGCAGAGAAAGAAAATGCTATAGCAAGGAAAAAATCTCTTGCCAGTGATAAACTTCCAGATGCTATAATTTCTACTGATAATAAAGCTCCTGATGCTATTATAGTCGGAATTGCCATCAACATAGCCAATTTGGCTGAATCCTGTCGTGAAAACCCTAATAGTCGAGCTCCAGATATAACTGCACCGGCACGCGAAGTGCCTGGAATAAGTGCTAGAGCTTGCCACAAGCCCATTATAAGAGCCGATCTATAGGACCAGTTATTAATTTTTTTTGTATCTATGTTTTTTTGATCTGTGTAATATAATATTAATCCAAATATTAGCATTGCCCAAGCAATTATTTTAATTGACCTTAGGCTTTCATCTAGATTAACCAACTGTATTAAAAAGCCGAATAAAACTACCGGTATGGTAGCCATGATGAGATAGCAAAGTAATAAAAACGCATTACTTCTACGCTTAAATCCAAAGGCTTGAATCAGACCTTGAAATAAAACCATAATATCCGCTTTCAGATATAGCAAAACGGCTAATAGAGTTCCAATGTGTACTGCAACATCAATTGCTAAACCTTGATCTTGAAGCCCCGTTAGTGTTGGAAATAAGATTAGATGTGCGGACGAAGAAACTGGTAAAAACTCAGTGATACCTTGGATTAATGCTATTAAAATTAATTGAAAAATTGGCATTTTAAATTTTACCTCTTAAATGTGATCCTAAGATAATAAAAAATTACAGTGGTTATTTAATCCACTCAAGCTTTTCTATTTTATCCCTAAATTCATCAATGACATCTATATAAACAGCTTTTTTAAAAGGTACGATTAATTTAAGTAAATCGTTTGTGCTTGTCCAACTCCAGTTTGAAAACTCTTGCTCTGTTGAACTAATATTTATATCAGAATCTTTTCCAATATATTGGAAGAGAAACCATTTTTGAGTTTGCCCTCTGTATCTACCATTCCAAAGTTTTGGGACAAGTTCATCTGGAAACTCATATGTTTTCCATACCTTGGATGTGGAAATCTTATTAACTTTTTCTTTTACTATCCCCGTCTCCTCATATAGTTCCCTAATGGCCGCTTGTTCTGGTGTTTCGTTACCATCAATTCCCCCCTGAGGCATTTGCCATGCCCTACCTTTTACTCTCTGGCCCATAAATATTTTTTTTTGCGAGTTAATTATCATTAAACCAACATTTTTGCGGTAAGGTAAATCTTTAGAATTGGTATTTAACATCTAACTCACACTTCTTGTTTGGGATATATTTTAATCTTTATTATAAGATAAAGCGCTCAGCCCTTTCAGAATATCCAGCGCGTATGCTAATTGAAAATCTTGATCTCTTAGTTTTGAGGCAGCCTCAGCTTTTTCTTCTTCTTCTTTAAGCAAGATTATTTCATCTTCGGACATTGAGTCATTATTGAGCGAGCCACGCAAATCTGCTTCAGAACGGTTAGGACGCATTGGGTCTTCAAGCCCTGTTCCATTATCTGGTTTGCGTAGAGGTTGTTGAACAATTATGTCTGGCGAAACTCCTAGTGCCTGAATAGACCTTCCTGAAGGTGTAAAATACCTTGAAGTTGTTAATCGCATAGCTCCATCACCCTGAACGGGAATGATCGTTTGAACAGAGCCTTTACCAAAACTTTTTTCGCCAACAACTACTGCCCTTTGATGATCTTGGAGCGCACCAGCAACAATTTCTGATGCTGAAGCTGAGCCATTATTTATTAGTACAACTATAGGTTTTCCTTTTGATAAGTCACCCCGTTTGGCATTATACCTTTTACTGTCATTCAAATTTCGCCCTCTTGTGGACACTATTTCCCCTTTGTCTAGAAATGCATCTGATACCGAAATTGCTTCAGACAGCAACCCACCTGGGTTGTTACGCAAGTCTAATACTATGCCATTTACATTTTTTAACCCACCAGCATTTTTTATTTGATTTTTTAGACCATCCTTAAGGTTAGGGTATGTTTGCTTATTAAAAGCGGAAATTCTTAGGACGATACTATCACCTTCCATACGAGACTTTACAGCGGTTAACTTAATTATATCTCTTATTATAGACACATCAAATGGGTCATCGAAACCTTTTCTGATAACTGTAATGATAATTTCAGAACCTACCGGACCTCGCATTAAATCAACCGCTTGATTTAAGGTCAAACCAAGTAAACTTTTGCCGTCGACTGCTGTTATGAAATCTCCTGCTTCCATCCCGGCTTCAAAAGCTGGTGTATCATCCATAGGAGTGATTACCTTAACATATCCATCCTCTTGAGTTACCTCTATTCCTAACCCTCCAAATTCACCCTTTGTTTGAGTTCTCATGTCGTCATAATCGTCTGCGGCGAGGTATGATGAGTGAGGATCAAGAGACGTAAGCATTCCGTTGATTGCTGATTCAACTAACTCTTTTGTGGAAACCTCTTCAACATACTCGTTCCTAATCCGTTCGAAAACCTTTCCAAATAGGTCAAGCTGCTTATAAACCTCTGCTTTACTTTCTTGCTCTTTTGCTAACGAAAATTTAGTTGTACCCGTATTAATTAATATTCCAACGCAAATACTAAAGATTGATATTGATAAAAAACTTTTTAGTTTGGACACTATAACCACCTTGATATTAGAGCTAAGCTCATACTCTACTAGTATTAAATTCCACAATTAAGATAATTAACCTTTAACGGTAATTAGCTTTTGCATTTAATCTTTGATAATAGCAAAAAATTTTCAAAAGTAATAGTCATAATTAATTAAAAACTATGGGTCTTACTATATTTTTTTGATTTTAAATATCTTTCTCAATTAATGATTTACCTGTCATTTCGTTTGGTTTTGATAAATTCATTAAATCGAGAATCGTAGGTGCTACATCTGCGAGGCGCCCATCTTTCAATTTGATGTTTTTTTTATGACTAACTAAAAATACTGGAACTAAATTTAGAGTATGGGCCGTGTGAGGTTCTCCTGTTATTTTGTCGATCATCTTCTCACAATTACCGTGATCAGCAATAATTAATATTTCAGCATTCGTTTTTTTTATTTTTTCGACTATTAGACCTATCTCTAAGTCAATTTTCTCACACGCTTTTATTGTAGCTTCCATGTTTCCAGAATGACCAACCATGTCAGGATTAGCATAATTTGCTATTATAAGATCATAACAAAGGTCTAAGCCTTCTATAATTTTTTCTGTAACCTTATCAGCGGACATTTCTGGCGCTAAGTCATATGTAGCTACTTTTGGACTATCCGGCATATATCGATCTTCGAGCGGTTGAACAATATTTGAGCCGCCATTGAAAAAGAAAGTTACATGCGGATATTTTTCAGTTTCGGCGATACGTAATTGCTTTAATTTGTGCTCTGCAACCCATGATCCGAGGTTGTTTTTGATAACCTCTTTAAAAAAAATATTTGACATAAATGTTTTATGTTGCTCTGAATAGTCCACCATCCCTAGGACATTTTTTGTTAGTATTCTATTTTTAATATTAAATTTTTGGAAATTTGGATTCGCTATAGAATTTGTTAACTGAATGGCCCTGTCTGACCTGAAATTTAGAATGAACACACCATCATTAGTAGATACTCCTTTGTAGCCTTGGAGAACTGAAGGTTTTACAAATTCATCTGTTTCCTGTATAGTATAACAGTCCTCTAATCTTTTCCGAGCATTGTTAATTATTATCCCTTTTCCCAGCATTATGGCATTATAAGCGAGCTCTGTGCGTTCCCACCTATTGTCGCGATCCATCGCGTAGAAACGGCCCATGATTGTACCAATTGAAACATTATTTGGTAGATTAGAAAATAGCTTTAGATATTTCAGAGCAGATTTTGGATTAACGTCTCTTCCGTCAGTAATTAAATGAAGGACTATTTTGATTTTGCTTTTTTTTGATAGATAATTCATCGAGGTTATCAGATGGTCTATATGTCCGTGCACCCCCCCGTCAGACAATAGACCAATTAAATGAGCGACCCCACGTGACCTTTCTAGTTTTGCTGTGAATTCTTTGAGGCTTGGTTTTTCGAAAAATGTTTGGTCTTGAATAGTCTTGTTTATTTTTCCCAAGTCCATTTCTACGACTCTACCAGCACCAATATTGCTATGTCCCACTTCTGAATTTCCCATTTGCCCTTCAGGGAGGCCTACGTCTGGGCCGTGGGTAATTAATTTAGCATTTGGATAAAGTAACTTTATGTTATCTAATATTGGTGTATGTGCGAGTAATGGTGCATTGCCTAATGCAGAACTAGATAACCCCCATCCATCTAAAATACATAGAATAACTGGTTTTTGTTTTTTTACCAAATTGATACCTTTTTAAGCTTTATGGTATGGGGTTCCGGATATAATCGACGCCGCTCTATATAATTGTTCAGTGATCATCACTCTTATCAAACGGTGTGGCCAAACCATTTTCCCAAATGAAATAGAGTGGTGTGCTTTGTTTTTGATTTCCTTAGATAACCCTCCTGCGCCGCCAATAACAAGTGAAAGCTCTAGATTGAGATTGTCTCTCCAGTGTTCTATTTTTTTTGCGAATGCTAAAGAGTCCAGATTTGCACCCTTTTCGTCAAGTATGCAGATAATAGAGTTATTTGGAATCGAAGCTAATAAAACTTTTCCTTCGGGTAATACCCCACTTTTTTTACTTTCCTTCTCTATAATTTTTATTGGTCCTAACCCAATATTTTTACCTATCCGTTCGAACCTATCAACATAATCATTCACCATGTCTACTTCCGGACTTGATTTTATCCGTCCAATTGCACAAATGTTAATTTTCATTCAAATATTAACCGATGCTTTATTCTGATCCCACATCTTTTCCAGTTGATAAAACTCCCTCACTTCTGGCCTAAATACATGGATAATAATATCACCTGAGTCTATCAAAACCCAGTCTCCCTGGGTTTTACCTTCTATTTTAGATACTATCCTAAAATCTTTTTTTATGGAGTCCGTAATTTTTTCTGCAATAGAAGAAACTTGCCTTGTAGATCTCCCAGAGCAAATAACCATATAATCGGCTATCTCTGTCCGATTGTTGAGATCAATCGTAACAATTTCTTCGGCCTTTTCTTTTTTTAAGGTGGAGATAATTAATTTAAGTAGTTCTTTACGATGTTTTTTACCAACTTTTTCAGTAGAAGAGCGCTTATTTCTAACTACTGGTTTTTTTTCACTTGTAATTTTAGACAGTAGTAATTCCTTTTTTTCAACTATTCTGCTTAACTGTTACTAACAGTAACATCAAATTTAAATAATCTCAACGGCTATAGACCACACTTCTTATATATTTGAACGGCTTACCAATAGTTACAACAATTTCTATGTACGATATGATGCGACGTTTTAGTCTTTCATAATATTTTTTAACTCATTGTAAGCTCAGTTCTTTATACCTATTTATCAAATAATGGTTAAAATTTTATGGATCTGGTTATGGACTTCGACAAACTTTTTGAAGATCAGTTAAACACTCTTCGAGTAGAAGGAAATTATAGAACTTTTGCCAATTTGGAAAGAGCTCGCGGTGAATTTCCAAAAGCTTATAACATAGCCAAAAATAGATCTGAGGTAACAGTTTGGTGCTCTAATGATTACCTTGGAATGGGACAACATCCACTAGTTCTAGATGCAATGAAAGAGTCCGCGGATAAGTATGGTGCAGGTGCAGGAGGAACAAGAAATATTTCTGGAACAAATTACTTGCATACTCTATTAGAGCGTGATTTGGCAGATCTCCATCAAAAAGACTCTGCTTTGTTATTTACTTCTGGATATGTCTCCAACCTCGCTACACTGAGCGCTCTAGGGTCCAGATTGCCAAACCCGATAATTTTTAGTGATGAAAATAATCACGCCTCTATGATAGAGGGTATACGCCATTCAAGGGCTGAAAAAGTTATTTGGAAGCATAATGATGTTAAAGATTTAGATAAAAAACTAAGCTCTGTATCTAAGACTAAAACAAAGATTGTAGCTTTTGAATCTATCTACTCGATGGATGGGGATATTGCGCCTCTTAAAGATATTATAGAAGTTGCTGAGGAGCATGGGGCGCTCACTTATCTAGATGAGGTTCATGCCGTAGGTCTATATGGGTCTAGAGGGGGCGGAATTTCTGAACAGGAAGGCCTGAGCGATAGGATCACCTTGATTGAGGGCACATTAGGTAAAGCATTTGGCGTTTTTGGTGGTTATATTAGTGGTTCTGTTGCTTTATGTGACTTTGTCCGATCTTTTGCATCGGGTTTTATATTCACAACCGCGCTACCTCCTGCCGTTGTTGCAGCTTGTAGGGCGGCCATATCGCATCTGAAGGGTAGTAATATAGAAAGGGTAGCTCTCCGTTATAAAGCAGAGCTTCTTAAAAGCAGTTTGAGAAAAGAGGGGGTGCCATTTTTAGATAACCAGAGTCATATAGTTCCTGTAATGATAAACGATCCGATAAAATGTCGGGAAATTTCAGATATTTTAATGAGTGAGTATGGTATTTATGTTCAACCAATTAATTATCCAACTGTACCAAAAGGGACCGAGCGGTTGAGGTTCACCCCATCACCAATGCATACGGACGAGGATATAAAGTATTTAGTTTTCGCGCTTTCACAGCTATGGAAACAGTGTGCATTATCTAAGGCTGTTGCTTGAAAAACTAAGAAAAGTATTGTTAAGTTGAAATCATTATTTATCATTTCCCGTTTTACATTTTGTTTTTTTGTAGGATTGAGCTTTGCCGAAATCGTGATAGCAGATGTAGCCCTTGGAAAAAAATCATTCCGAAAATGCAAATCCTGTCACATGATTAAAACGGACAGTAACGTTTTTATCCAAAAGGGTGGTAAAACTGGCCCCAATCTTTGGGGTTTAAAAGGAAGAGTTATAGGGTCAACCTCTTACAGGTATGGTAAATCTATAATCGAAGTTGGAGAATCTGGGCTGGTTTGGGATAAAAAGAATTTTATAGAATATGTAGCCAACCCCAAAGCTTTCCTTTCGTCTAAACTAAATGATAGAGCGGCAAAGTCAAAAATGTCATATAAGCTAAAGAAAAAATCCGATGCCTATAATATTTGGGCTTATTTAAGTTCTGTAAGCTTAGGAAACTATTAGCCATAAAGCTTTTAAGGTTACCAGATTTAATTAAAGATTAGGCTTTTCTTGGAGCCAGACGCAGTCAGACTCGTACTGTTTAGCTAAAGCTAAGATATTAGCATCATTTCTTCGATGTCCGATTAATTGCATCCCTACGGGTGTGTTGTCAGGACCAAACCCGACAGGAACAGAAATTGAGGGCAAGCCGGTAAGAGACGCTGGGATAACAACTTCCATCCAGCGATGATAGGTGTCCATCTCTTTGTCTAGAATTTGGCTAGGCCAATTCATGTCAGTACTAAAAGGGAAAACTTGAGTAGAAGGTAAAACTAATGCATCGTAGCTCATTCTAGAAGTTTCTTTAAACCAGTCTGACCTTATTTTGCTCGCCTTAAATATGTCTTCAGGAGTCAAAGCTAGTCCTTTCTCAGTCTCCCAAATTACTTCTGGTTTTAGTAACGTTCGTTCTAATGGATTAGTATAGTTATCCCTATGCTTCTCAGATAGTGTCCAACTTCTGAGAGTTGTCCATGATTCCCACAATAAATCAGCAGAAAATATGGGTTTGGGTTCAACAATTTGATGACCTTGAGCTTCGAGCACATTTAAAGCCTCTTCACATTTTTTTATTATGACGGGATCAATCTGGTAGGCACCGCCCCAATTACCCAACCAAGCAATTTTATATTTCTTAGAAGTTCTCTGAGCTGATTCATATGGGCCGTGTGAATGTGGATCACTCGGGTCTAACTTTGATTGGATAGATAAAAGTAACTCGATATCTCTTACCGAACGAGCCATTGGTCCATTTGTTGAGATTTGGTTCAAAAATACTTCACTATTTAAGCCATTTGGAACCAACCCAAAGCTTGGTCTAAAACCAAAAATATTGCACCAACTGGCTGGATTTCTCAAAGACCCCATCATATCGGAGCCATCACCTAATGATATCATATTTGTGGCGAGGGCCACGGCAGCACCACCACTTGAGCCACCGCAGGTTTTTGTAAGGTTGTAGGGGTTTAGTGTCTTACCAAAAACAGAGTTATAGGTATGAGACCCAAGACCAAACTCGGGTACATTTGTCTTACCAATAATAATTCCTCCTGCAGCCTTTATGTTTTTTACCATATTGGAGTCAAAGTTAGGTTTATAATCTCTATAAATTGGTGACCCAAAAGTGGTAGTTATACCTTTTGTTTCTTCTAAATCTTTTATTGCCATAGGTAGACCGTAAAGCGGCCCTCTAAAGGTTTTATTCGCATCATCAAGCAGCATTTCACGGTCTTGTAAGGATACGATTGCGTTTACTCTGGGATTAATACTTTCAATCCGATCAAGAGTAGCTTCCATCAATTCTTTTGAAGAGATTTCTTTCAATCTCAACTTTTGTATTTGTGCGGTTGCGTCTAGATCTAATATCGTTCCCAATTTATTTCCTTTATAAAGCGTCACCAAGTAAAATCTTTATAACGGTTTAAACTTAATGTGAATTAACTAATGTAATAAATTAAAATTTATTTAAAAAATCTTTATGTGGAAAGACAGTAAAGTCTTATTTGCCTGTCTTTTGGCTATTCAATATTGTGCTTTTCTGTGGATATACTTTGGTCTAATAGTATAGTACCTGAAGTAGTTTTCAGATGAGGACTGGTTATTTCTTTAGGTTTACTTTAATTGAGTATTGATAAATTTTTTAGAGGTCACAATGTCGTCAAGAACACTATATGATAAAATTTGGGATGACCATGTTGCACATGAGGCAGATGATGGGACTTGCCTTTTATATATTGATAGGCACCTAGTCCACGAAGTCACAAGCCCTCAGGCATTCGAGGGGTTAAGAATTACTGGCCGTGATGTCCATGCGCCTGGAAAAACAATAGCTGTTCCTGATCACAATGTACCAACCACTCTTGATAGAGAAAAGGGTATTGATAACGAAGAAAGTAGAATACAGGTAGAAACTCTCGACAAGAATGCCGCAGACTTTGGTATTCATTATTACCCGGTTGATGATGTTAGGCAGGGTATTGTGCATATAGTGGGTCCTGAACAAGGTTGGACCCTTCCTGGAATGACCGTAGTATGTGGTGACAGCCACACGGCAACTCATGGAGCTTTTGGAGCGTTAGCTCATGGAATTGGCACCTCAGAAGTAGAGCATGTGTTAGCAACTCAGACACTTATTCAAAAAAAGTCAAAGAATATGAAGGTGGAAGTAACCGGCAAACTAAGTCCTGGAGTTACAGCCAAAGATATTACGTTATCCGTTATTGGAGAAACAGGAACAGCTGGAGGTACGGGGTATGTGATAGAATACTGTGGTGAAGCCATAAGGTCGCTCTCTATGGAAGGACGAATGACAGTATGCAACATGGCTATCGAAGGCGGTGCTCGGGCTGGGTTAATAGCGCCAGATGAAAAGACCTTTGAATATTGCAAGGGAAGGCCAAATGCTCCAAAAGGTTCAGCTTGGGATTCTGCTGAACTATATTGGAGAACATTATTTTCTGATACTGATGCTATCTTTGATAAAGTTCTTGTGATTAATGGAGAGGATATTGCTCCTGTAGTTACATGGGGCACTTCGCCGGAGGATGTTCTTCCAATAAGTGCAAATGTTCCACAGCCAGAAGACTTTGATGGTGGTAAAATTGAAGCTGTTAAACGATCTCTAGATTATATGGGTTTGGTGCCTGGAACGCCGTTGTCCGAAGTTGAAATAGATACGGTTTTTATAGGTTCCTGCACTAATGGTCGAATAGAAGATCTTAGGGCAGCAGCTGAAGTGTTGAAAGGTAAAAAGGTCAAAGATGGGCTTAGGTGTATGATTGTTCCTGGATCTGGCTTAGTTCGAGCCCAAGCTGAAGAAGAGGGTTTAGCAGACATCTTTAAGGAGGCAGGTTTCGAATGGAGATTGGCAGGCTGTTCAATGTGCTTAGCAATGAATCCAGATCAATTAAGTCCGGAAGAGAGATGTGCAGCGACGTCGAATAGGAATTTTGAGGGAAGACAGGGTCGAGGAGGTCGGACGCATCTTATGTCACCGGCCATGGCAGCTGCAGCGTCATTGACAGGGCGTTTAACTGATGTCCGTAAATTAAAATGAAATTCTGAAATTAAAAGTGAGAGTTTTTGGAGGTCTGAATTATGGAGAAATTTAATTCGTTAACTGGAGTTGCTGCTCCAATCCCATTAATTAACATTGATACGGATATGATTATTCCTAAACAATTTTTAAAGACTATTAAGAGAACTGGCCTAGGTGTGAATCTTTTTAGCGAAATGAGGTATTTAGATGATGGGACTGAAAACCCGGACTTTATTCTAAATCAAAAAGCCTATCGAGGTGCTGAGTTAATTGTAGCAGGAGAAAATTTTGGTTGCGGGTCTTCACGAGAGCACGCGCCGTGGGCTATAAGTGATTTTGGTATAAAATGTGTAATCGCACCGAGCTTTGCTGATATATTTTATAACAATTGTTTTAAGAACGGTATCCTGCCAATAGTTCTTCCCCCTGAGGAAGTTGAAGCTCTTATGGAAGATGCAAAAAAAGGGTCGAACGCCAGGATAAGTGTTGATTTAGAAAGCCAAACAGTAACATCATCCGAAGGGGAAGTATTTAATTTCAAAATAGACCCATTCCGAAAACATTGTCTTAAAAATGGATTAGACGATATTGATTTAACATTAGAAAAAGTGACCTCAATAGAAAAATTTGAGGAACGGGCTTCTCTTGCTAGGCCGTGGGTTTAGAGCTGTAAGAAGTTCAAAAAAGATTTAGAGTTAAAATATTTTATGAAAGTTAAAAGTGGGGAACATTTATGGTTGAATCATCAATACTAATATTACCAGGTGATGGGATCGGTCCAGAGGTAATGGACCAAGTCATTAGAGTTATTGAATGGTTTAAAGATAACAGAAACCTATCATTTGATATAACCACAGACCTTGTAGGCGGGGCAGCCTACGATAAATTTGGTGTCCCAATTACTGAAGAGACTGTTGGAAAGGCTTTGAAAGCTGATGCAGTTTTACTGGGGGCAGTTGGGGGACCTCAATATGATAACTTAGATTTCAATTTAAAACCTGAAAGAGGGCTTCTGAGATTGAGAAAAGAGTTAGACCTATTTTCAAACCTAAGACCTGCTCAATGTTTTGATGCTCTTGCCAATTTCTCCTCTCTAAAAAAAGAATTAGTTTCTGGTTTAGATATTATGATTGTTCGAGAACTTACTAGTGGTATTTATTTTGGTGAACCCAGAGGTATACATGACGACAATGAAGGTGGTCGAGTTGGGATAAATACACAAAGATACACAACTAACGAAATTAGGCGTGTTGCACGGTCTGCGTTTGAGCTTGCCCGCAAAAGAGATAATAGGGTCTGCTCGATGGAAAAAGCTAACGTTATGGAATCAGGTATCCTTTGGCGTGAAGAAGTACAATGGGTGCATGATAATGAGTACCCAGACGTTGAGCTGACCCATATGTATGCAGATGCAGGTGGAATGCAATTAGTTAGAGCACCAAAACAGTTTGATGTTATTGTAACAGACAATCTATTTGGTGATATGTTAAGTGATGTAGCTGCAATGTTAACAGGTTCACTAGGTATGTTACCATCAGCTTCATTAGGTTTGGCTGGTAGCAATGGCAGACCAAAAGCAATGTACGAGCCAGTGCATGGGTCAGCACCAGATATCACAGGTCAAGGAAAAGCAAATCCTATTGCATGTATTCTAAGTTTTGCAATGGCATTAAGATATTCTTTTGAACAATTGGAAGAAGCACAACGTCTAGAGAAAGCAATAGACTCTGTATTGGCAAAAGGAATTAGAACCTCTGATTTAATGCAGGCCCAGGATATGAAACCTGTGACAACAACCAATATGGGAGATGCTATTCTTGAGGCTTTGGATAATAGTATATAATGTATGGTCTCCTCTTTAATGTAAAACCAAAAGAGGGTTATCTTAAACACTATTTGAAAGAGGTAGATAAACTCAACCCAATACTGGCTACCTATCCTGGTTTGAAATGGATTGACCGTTTTTCCAGTTTGAGCGATAGCAGAGCACTGCTATCTTTACAAATATGGGATAGTAAGGATGCCATTTCAGCTTGGAAACATGATAAGTACCACTTGCAAGCTCAGGATAGAGGCAAAAAAGAGTATTTTCAGGATTACAGAATTAGGATTGGTCGGGAGTTTATAAATAAATTAGAAAGTGTAAATTTTGCTTCTGAGGAGATGCTAAAATTATCAGCTTCTGAGTTCTTTGTACTAGTAAATAGCACAAAGGAATTTAAAAATGGTTCTTTTGTTTGTTATAAAAGTATTAACAGGAATAGTGTATATGTGTCGGTAGCATCAACAAGGGGTATAAAAAGTGCTATAGGTCTATGCACTGAGGCTAGTTTTTTTACTGGGGTTATTAGTTCATCTATATTTAAATTAACTCAAAATTATAGTATGAAAAAAGTCAGATAAGTTTAGTGCTGATATTTTGTATTTAGTGTTTTGAAAGTGTATTGGTGTAATTGCGAGCCATTAAACAAAGTATTAGTGTATAAATATGAATAATAATACTGAACTTTTTCTAACTAATTTCAATAAGAACTTCACTGGAGTTTCTTCAACAACGGCTAATGTTTTATTAGAGCAAGAGAAAAAATATAAATTAAAACTTGTAGGTTACAATCTTCCAGGAGGACCAAAACCCATAAGTAATCTAAAGGCGTACTCTTTAGCAAAAAAGAAGCCTAGTACTAAACCCTTCTCAATATGGCATGTACGGCGTAATAGTGAGATGAGAGCTGCAATTATAGCTCGAGATATTTTGGGACTTCCAATAAAAATAGTTTTTACTTCTGCGGCGCAACGCCGACATTCACTTTTCCCAAGATGGCTAATTTCAAAAATGGATATAGTAATTGCAACCACGGACCGTGCAGCAAGTTTTGTTCCAAATGTTGGGGCGATTATACCACATGGTGTAAATACAAATATTTTTAAACCTGGCAGCAATAATCAAAAGTATTGGCAAGATACGGGTTTCCCCGGCGCTATGGGTGTAGCCACTATTGGTCGCATCAGAAAAGAGAAAGGTACAGATTTATTTATTGATACGATGATAAAAATACTACCAGCTAAAAAATATTTAACAGCATTAATAATTGGGAAAGCTGCAACAGAAGATAGATATTTTCTAGAATTTTTAAAGAGTAAAGTGAAAAAGGCTGGGCTAAAAGATAGAATTATATTTACGGGTGAAATTTCTCCAGAAAAATTACCTAGCTTAGTAAGATCGCTATCTCTTTTAGTATCCTTACCGCGATATGAAGGTTTTGGGATGACGCTTTTGGAGGGTCTTGCTTCCGGTGTGCCGTTTGTTGCAAGTAAAACTGGTTACTTCGAAGAGTTTTCGAACGGAGGTCGGTGTGGGAAAATAGTACCTATTAGTAATGTAAAGTTAGCGGTTAAAGAAGTTCAAAAGTTTATAGAAGATAAAAACTATCGATTACAGCTTGGAATTAATGGAAGAAGCTTTGTTGAGGCTAGTCACAGTATAGCTAGGGAAGCAAAACTCATTAATTCGGTATACGAGAACCTATGGTCTTAAATTATAAGGTTAGCAAAGAACTGAATAAAAACTTATTTGCCAAAACCAGTAGCGATAGGTATTTCTTTAAAAGAAGCTTTTAGCCTCTTAGATAAAATTCTTGATGCTAAACGAACTTGGGATAAGACCCTTCTATAAATGAAACTATATTTAGTTAAAATTGATAAATTAATTTTAGGCCTGGCCTCGTTTATAGATGTTTGTGTTTTAATTGGAGGTACTAAATTATGGATTTCACATTGATCTAACTGAATAGCCAGAGCCGGAATAATTTGGTAAGCATTTAATTCATACGCACTAGAAATATATGCATCAGCTAACCCAGGCTTAATATGATTTGATCGATCACATAGTTTCTGTGCGCCTTCTGGGCTCAAAATGTATGCGGCAGCACCTGCTCTATCTTGATAAAGACGAGCAAAAGACCCTTTTATGGATTTTTGAATGGGTCCAATAAGTTTTTTACGTCTAAACCTAGTTTCCAGACATATAAAATCAAAATCAATAAAATTCGTAACGTCTCTTATGATGTCCTTGCACGAGGATGATAGTAGTGCGTCATCCTCTAATATCAATGAATGAGTATTTGAATGTGCGGCGGCTTCCCAAGCTTTTTTATGGCTAAGAAAGCATGCTAATTCAGTTTTTCTTAAAGGCCGCTCCCAACCCATACCCTCTTTAAGATAATCATTTTGACTAATATCTGAAACTGTTACCGCTGGAATAAAGATATGATTTAAATCGAGATCTTTCATCTGATTTTTCATGAAATCTCGACGTAGCTTTTCCCCAGGTAAATTGATGATGTACGATTTAAAATCCATTTTACCACCAGCTAGTCCTTGGCCGAGTATGTTTATTTTTTAGTCTGCTGTAGCCGGTATTCTCAGACTGTATTCTACTAAATACCTCTTGAACAAGTTTCCCTACATAACTGTTTTCGCATAATGTGTTCATCCTAAAAAGCATATTTCTAAGAGTATCATCAGTACCTATACAAAACCCTGACATGCCATCAATTAATGGGACTCTTGAAGATTGGAGTAGCTTTAAACGCTCAGGATTATCTTTTGAGGTTTCATTTTTCTCTAAAAATCGTTCTGTTTCATATATTTTTACAGTATTCCCTAGTAGAGTTGCACATAGAGCTAGAGCTCGTTCTTCTCGCGATTCAGAGTGCTCTGATATGGTATCAGCAATTGAAACTAACCACCTAAGATTCAGTTTTTTGAATAAAAACTCATTTTCTTTTTTTAAAAGCTTTTCTAAACTTTGAAAATTTTCAGATACTTTTGACTCGCGTCGTATTAAAACAATCTTCTTTGCAACAACATAACAAAGTTCAGGGTCTCCGATGAATTCATCTCGCAAACTTTTTAAATGTTCCTTTAGATTTTTGGAAGAACCGTGGGTGTAAACCTTTTTTTGACCTGGAATTATGGTACTCTTCAAGCTGGTTATACCCTGTGTCTCATTTACGGGGCTTGGTGCGCCAAAACGCCTACGATGTTGATTAAATGAGAAAAACTTTTCCAGTTTAGTTTTTTTTCTTGGTGCCAATGTTTATTTCCAACGCTAGTGAGATTTTCCATTATGATGTTATATACTAATTTTTATTTAAAATGCAGCCCTATTGATCAATAGCATGAGCTTTGACAGGTTAAAACAATAGCTTTATTTAAATGTTAGTTTTTTAGCTATGAAGATTAGTCCTCGCTGTGCAAAATTCAAACTTTTTTCGTATTCTGATGGGTCTGAATTTTTGTTTTCAATTGATATCATA
Source organism: Paracoccaceae bacterium (assembly GCA_045565015.1). Lineage (GTDB taxonomy): Bacteria > Pseudomonadota > Alphaproteobacteria > Rhodobacterales > Rhodobacteraceae. The sequence continues at coordinate 65,917 of JBJLGD010000033.1, read as the reverse complement.
TTTCTTGAATTACCCGATAACTGATTTTTAAAGACACTTTCAAAATTAGATTGAGATTCATTCTCTTGAATATCCTTGTTTGGCTTAGATTGTAATTTGTAAAGATTTGAATAAACGCCTTTTTGATTGATAAGAGTTTCGTGAGTACCAGTTTCTGCAATTTTCCCCTTTGATAGAACAATTATTTGATCAGCATCATGAATAGTTGAAAGTCTATGTGCTATTACCAATGTAGTTCTTCCTTTTGATAGTTTTTCTAGCGCTTCTTGTACAAATTTTTCAGATTCGGCATCGAGTGCACTAGTTGCTTCATCAAGTAATAGAATAGGTGTGTCGCGAAGTAATGCTCGTGCAATAGCTATTCTTTGTCGTTGGCCACCAGATAAATTTGAGCCTCGCGGTCCAACACGAGTATTAAGGCCGTTGGGTAATGTTGAAAGAAATTTTGTGACGTTTGCATCGTTTAGTACCTCGCTAAGTCTATTCTTAGAGACATTTTTGTCTCCTAACAAAATATTTTCAATTAATGTTTCATCGAATAATAAAGCATCTTGCGAGACGACAGAAAAAAGTCCACGAAGACTTTTAAGAGAAGTGTGCTGAGTGTTGACTCCCCCAATTTTTATATTCCCCGCCTCTGGATCTACTAATCGAGTAAGGGCATTAAAAACAGTACTTTTACCAGCACCTGATTCCCCAACAAAAGCGGTCGTTTTACCGTGAGGAGCTCTAAAACTTAGACTATTTAATACAGGTAGAGAATCATATTTCAAAGAAACTTCGTCAAAATAGATATCAAAAGTTTTTGGAACTTTGAATTTTTTTTCTTCTTTGTCTGCTATTTCAGGTTTGGTATCGAATAAATTAAAAATTCTATTAAGGCTAGCCGCCATTATTTCCCAGTTGCTTGCAACATTGCCCAGACGTCTCATTGGTTGAAAAGCTAAGGCCATAGCTGTAAAAAAGCTCATAAATTGGCCGACTGATTTTTCCCCTGATATAATTTGAGGTCCACCATAAAGAAGCACACAGAAAAAACCAAAACCTACAGCAAGATCAACTAAAGCGGGTATCGAAGCTTGACCTGCAACTGTCTTAATTGTTGACTTCACCCAGTCTTTCGACAGGTCAGAAAAACGAGATAACTGATAAGACTCCATACGATTTAATTTAACCGGTATTATGCCATGAAAAATTTCGTCTAGACGAAGGGTCCGACTGGAAGCAATCTCTCTTAGATAACCACTTTTACGTCTAACATACCGTTGAACAGCTAGGCTGGGGAGCAGTAAAATAGGAGCACCCATAATTGTTACTAAGGTCCACATCCAGTCAATAGAAATAGCTACACCAATTAAAGATAAAAGTGCGATAGTATCTCTCCCTGCATTAACTAAAATAGTATTCCAGAGATGCTGAATAGATATTACATCCCCCTGAACGCGTTCTATGAGAGTTCCTGGAGATGTTTTTGAATGAAAACTATTATCAAGACTTAAAGTGTGTTGAAGCAAGTCTACTTGTATTTGAGTTGAAGCTTCATACGAGACTTTAGTAAGTAATGTCCTATGAATTATGCCTGTTACGCCGCGTATTACAAATAGCATCAATATAGCTGTTGCAACAAACCAAATTGCACCTGCTTCACCCCTTACCATAACTAGATCAAACATTGGTTGAAGCATGTAGCTCAAACCACCGAGTGTACTACCTTCTATGATCATAAAAAACATTGCTACGGCTAACAAACCTATATGATTTCTTAGATACCCATTCCAAAGCCTTTTAAATAAAGTAAATGATTTATATGAAGGTTTAGCAGTCAATTTTCAGTTTCATCCTTTTTTATATCCCTTTACCTTGGATTACCACTAAACAGCAAGATAAACTAGATTCTTGCTTTCCCCTAGAGTTACAAAGAGTTATTAGGCTTTTGTTATATAATTATTAGGATCCGAAAAAATGAGTTATAAAATTGCTGTAGTTGGTGCCACGGGAAGTGTCGGTCGCGAAATGTTAAATATATTGGCGGAGCGTAATTTTCCAATTGAACAAATTGAGGCCTTAGCAAGCCGTAGATCAGTTGGTACTGAAGTGAGTTTTGGTGAGAAAACGTTAAAAATAAAAGATCTTGAAACCTTTGACTTCTCCTCTTTTGATATGGCTCTTTTTGCAATTGGATCCGAAGCTACAAAGATACAAGCACCCCGAGCAGCTAAGGCAGGATGCTTGGTTATAGATAATTCATCACTATATAGATACGACCCTGAGATTCCATTGATAGTACCCGAGGTAAATCCAGATGCTATTTTTGATTATAAAAACAAAAATATCATTTCTAATCCAAATTGCTCTACCTCACAACTTTTAGTAGCCATAAAACCGCTACACGATGTAGCAACGATAAAGAGAATAGTTGTTAGTACTTATCAATCTGTATCCGGTTCAGGGAAAGAGGGAATAGACGAATTATGGGATCAAACAAAAGGTGTCTATGTGCCTGGGCAAGAAGTTTCACCAAATATCTATCCTAAGAAAATTGCTTTTAATGTTATCCCTCACATTGACGTATTTTTAGAGGACGGTTCAACCAAAGAAGAATGGAAAATGGTTGCCGAAACAAAAAAAATACTTGATCAGAGAATATCTCTAACCGCAACTTGTGTTCGGGTCCCAGTTTTTGTTGGGCATTCCGAGGCGGTAAATATCGAATTTGAGAAATTTTTGAGCGAAGAAAAAGCGCGAGAACTCCTTAGAAGTGCGCCTGGCGTCATGGTTATCGACAAGCGTGAATCTGGAGGTTATGTTACACCTATTGAGTGTGTTGGTGATTATGCAACATTTGTCAGTCGGATAAGGCAAGACAGAACAATTAAAAATGGTTTAAATTTATGGACTGTTTCTGATAACTTGAGAAAAGGAGCAGCGTTAAACGCTGTTCAAATAGCGGAGACTTACGTATCAAAAGTTTTAGAAGCTAAATAAGTATAAACCCTTGGCCCTCAATGTAATGTTCAAGATCACCTTTTCCAATATCTGTCCACAGTCCATGGAGGGTTAGCATTTCTTTTTCCATGGCATCTTTTATGAAAGGAAACGTTTTTAAATTTTCTAAAGATATCAAAACTGCTTGTTTTTCTAAGGCTCTCTTCCTATCATCTTCATCTAAAATATGTTTTACATTTTCGAAACCTGGTCGTAGGATATCCATCCATCTTCCAATAAAACTCGTTTCTTTTTCTAACTCTGGGGCTTTACCTGAACACATATCATGACAACCATTAACTCCCCCACAGTTGGAGTGCCCAAGAACTATAATATTAGAAATATTAAGAGCAGTCACCGCATACTCAATAGCGGCAGATGTTCCATGATAGTCTTGGTTTGGAGAAAAGGGTGGCACAAGGTTAGCTATATTCCTATGTATAAAAAACTCTCCCTGCTCTGCCCCAAATATAGAGGTCACATGCACCCTGCTGTCACAGCAAGATATTACCATCGCGCGAGGATGCTGTCCCTCTGCAGCTAATTTTCTATACCAGGCCTTATTTTCGGAATAGCCGTTAGCTTTCCAACCATAATAACGCTCTATAAGATAGCTTGGTAACGGTTTTGTAGTCATCTATATTACTCTCCCTCCTAACTATTGGTTATATTAGTTGAGTATTGTGGTTTTAATCAATACCAGTATTCTAAAGTTCTTAATGAGAGGTCAGTTCGTTTCTTAAGTTAGCTTTTAAGGATTATCAGGGGGTAATACTACAATGAATTTTCGAAAATTTAAATTTGCTTCAAGTAGTAGTGATGCTTGCCCTATTCATCTAATTAAAGCTGAAGAATTTGATAAATGGTTAAAGCTACAAAATAAGATGATAAAAAAATGGATTCGTTCGAACGACTTCACTGCAAGGTCTCAAGAAGTTTGTTTAGTTCCAGATAGTTTAGGAAATTTAGAGAGTATTTTAATTGGATTAGGTGATAGGGCGGCCCGTAATAGAGAAAGATTTACTTTGGGTGGCTCTACAAATAAATTGCCACACATTAAATATAAAATTGAATCAAAACATAATGAATTAGAGTTAGGGGAGCATTCTCTAGGTTGGCTTTTATCCCAATATGCTTTTACAAATTATTTAAATAAAGAAAACAAAATGGCAGCGTTGGTAAAACCCGATGGAATCAATTCATTAAGAATTGAGAAAATAGCTCAGGGTGAAGTTATAACTCGAGATTTAGTTAACACACCAGCAAATGAGATGGGACCTAAAGAATTAGAAGAATTTGTAAATAGTTTGGCAAAAATACATGGTGCCTCTACAAAGTCTATTTGTGGTGACCAACTCTTAGACAGCAATTTTCCTATGATACACGCTGTTGGACGAGCCTCTATAAAACCTCCAAGGTTAATAGAGATGAGGTGGGGCAATAAGGGACCAACGCTAACGTTAGTTGGTAAAGGTGTCTGTTTTGACACCGGGGGTTTGAATATTAAATCGGGACCCGGAATGGCTCTAATGAAAAAAGATATGGGTGGTGCGGCAAATGCTATTGGATTGTCTCATATGATAATGGCCGAAAATTTACCAATTAGATTAAGATTACTTATACCAGCCGTCGAGAATTCAATATCCTCTAATTCGTTTAGACCAAAAGATATATTAACCTCTAGAAAGGGGTTAACAGTAGAGATTAATAATACTGATGCAGAGGGAAGGTTAGTTTTAGCTGATGCTCTAGCGTATGCAGATGAAGAAGCGCCAGATTTATTAATTTGTATGGCTACATTGACAGGCGCAGCGCGTGTGGCAGTAGGTACAGATTTAGCTCCCTTTTTTTCGGACGATGATTATTTTTCAAATTTATTAACTGAAGCTGCACATAGAGTTAGAGACCCTGTTTGGCGGATGCCCTTTCATACACCTTATGAACCTTTAATAGAACCGGGCATTGCTGATTTAGATAACGCCCCAGGAGGAGGTTTTGCGGGTTCAATAACAGCAGCACTTTTCTTAAGAAGGTTTGTTGAAAAAGCTAAAATATTTGCCCATTTTGATATTTATACATGGCAGCCTTCACATTCCCCAGGAAAGCCAAAAGGTGGAGTAGGTATGGGAGCTAGAGCTATTTTTGACGCGCTTCCTAATATTTTGAAAATATGATGGATCCTCGTATTACTCCAGCGAACGGACGAGTAGCTGCAATGTATCTGAAGGGAAAAGTAAAAAGCAAGTCCTTTTCAAATGGGGTTATAAAGGAATGTAGCTCAGGAATTGTAGATTTACTAAGCTCTCCAGAAGGAGAGCGAGTTTCACAATTATTTTTAGGGGATAGGGTAAGGGTTTTTGAGAATGTAAAAGGCTTTGCGTATGTTCAGGTTGAGAAAGATAATTATTGTGGTTATGTCAACGGTAACTCACTTAGACCGCAGTCAAAGATAACCCATTGGGTAAGTGTCTCTGGAAGCACTTTGTACTTTGAAGATAATTTTAAAAAAAAGGAAATAAGCGAACTCTACCTTGGTGGAATGGTGGAAGTTAAAAACGACGACGGCGTTTGGGCTGAATTAACTAATGGTGGATTTATACCTAGCTGCCACCTCAAAAAACTGAAAACTAAACTTTCGGATTATATCAATGTTTCTAGGCTTTTCCTAAATACTCCTTACCTTTGGGGGGGGTGCTCCAGAAAAGGAGTTGATTGCTCTGGTTTGGTTCAAACGGCCCTACATAGTTGTGGTATTAGCTGTCCTAGAGATACAGATATGCAGGAATTTTTAGTTGGTAAACGTATTAATGTTCAAGATGCTGAAAAAGGAGATTTAGTGTTTTGGAAAGGCCATGTTGGAATTTTAAGTGAAAAAAACATACTTCTACACGCCAACGCCTTTCATATGTCAGTTGTTGAAGAAGATTTCCAATCAGCAAAAAATAGAATAGAGGGTAGTAGTGGAGGGAAAATTACAACCGTAAGGCGTCTCTAACTGACGCTTCTTATCAATTTTTTCTCTAAAACCTGCAAAACATTTTTTAAATTAGACCCTCTTTTCAGTATTCTGCCGTCCATTCCCACTACACTATAAAGCTGGTTTTTAGTACCAAGCTTTGGATTTTTTTCGATTGTATATATTGGAAACTCTGCGGTTCGGCGGAATATTGAAAAAACTGCTCTATGGCGTAACATAGAAATTCCATAATCTCGCCATTCACCTATCGCTACCATTCTACCATATATCGATAAAATTATACCAAGCTCTTTTTTATCAAAAGATATCTTTTCGTAAGATTTTGTATTAAAAAGAACTGGATTATTATTTTCGATCATAATTAGTATAATTACTTCTGATTATTATAAAATCAAGTTGAGTATGGGTGTTTTAAACATATTTTGGAAAGAACTTTAGATTTAAAGATTATTAAAAAAATGAATTTTCTAATTTTTTAAATAAATATGGTTCACTAAAATATTAACTCTTTAATTGCTCTCTCAAACTACTTAACACTTTAAATCCGTACAAGCTTTTCATATGAATCAGATATGTCTCTGGTTAGGTTTCCCACTTCAAAGTTGTAATCTCCAATTTCTCCTACTGGGGTTATCTCAGCAGCAGTACCGGTTAGCCAACATTGTTCGAAACTTTCTAGTTCACCTGGCTGGATATGCCTCTCATGTACCGTTACATTTCTCTCTTCCAGCATTTCTATAACCGTCTGACGAGTCAAACCATTCAAAAAACAATCAGGTTTTGGAGTATGTACTTCTCCATCTTTCACGAAAAATATATTAGCTCCAGTAGCCTCGGCTATATATCCTCTATAGTCAAACATCATTGCGTCTGAACATCCTTTTGCTTCAGCTGCATGCTTTGACATTGTACAGATCATATATAGACCCGCAGCTTTAGCATCACATGGTATTGTCTCTGGTGATGGGCGTTTCCATTTCGATATGTCTAGTTTAGCACCTTTCATTTTAGCCTCACCATAGTATGCACCCCATTCCCAAGCAGCTATAGCCAAACGAACCGGGTTTTTAGCAGAGGCAACCCCCATATCTTCTCCTGCACCTCTCCAAGCTATTGCTCGTACGTATGCTTCATCAAGCTTATTTTCAGCTAACACTTTATTTTTTGCCGCTTCAATTTCATCAATTGAGTATGGTATTTCAAAATCTATTGACTTTGCAGAGTATTTTAATCTTTCTGAGTGCTTCCGTGATTTAAATATTTTTCCATTATAGCACCTTTCTCCTTCGAAAACTGACGATGCGTAATGCATAGCATGGGTTAATATGTGGATATTGGCGGCTTTCCAGTCAATAAGTTGGCCATCCATCCAGATTAGCCCTTCGCGATTGTCATATGCAGCAGTCATTAGTAAGCCCCTTTATTTTAAAATATATCTTTTCATTTATTACCCAGTTTAAGTAATTAAAAGACATAATATTACTCAAAGCCAGAATTTGCTAACATTCGTTTCTTGAAATGTCAATAACACTGACATAAAGTTCATTTTATGTTATGGAGAATTTAGTAATATGGAAAAGCCTGACGATAAAATTAATGGTCATTTACGCAGTGATGATGTCTCAAGAGATGACGAATTAAGACGTGGTATTGAGGCAATGTTTTTTGCTTACAGAGGATTCACGTCTGACCCAGATAAAATACTCGCGGGATACTCCTACGGTCGAGCGCATCATAGAGCCATTCATTTTATAGATAGATGCCCAGGAACAACTGTAAATAATCTTTTGGATATCCTTGGAGTTACCAAACAATCATTAAATAGAGTTTTAAGAAAACTAATTGAAGATGGCTTGGTAAAAAGTAAAATTGGGGAAGTAGATAAACGAGAAAGACACCTAGTTTTAACTCCAGATGGTCTCAAACTTGAAAGGCAACTATCAAAAGCTCAAAGGCAACGGATGGGTGAAGCCTATAGGAAGGCGGGGTCGGAAGCAGTTTTAGGATTTAGAAACGTATTAGAAAAGTTAATGGATAGAGATGTTAAAGTACGTTTCGAAAACCTTTTAGGAGAATAGGAGAAATAACTGGTGGTTAAAATCAGTCCAGATAGCTGTCACATACTAGTAGTTGATGACGATCAGCGAATTAGAAGTTTACTAAAAAGTTTCTAATTCAAAACGGGTATTGGACCAGTGTTGCCACTAACGCTGAGCATGCAAGAGGCTTAGTGATGGCATTCAAGTTTGACCTAATAGTTTTAGATGTAATGATGCCTGGTGATAGTGGGATCCAATTTACAGCAGAAATACGAAAAGATGATAATACTCCCATTTTACTTTTAACTGCGAAAGGAGAAAGCTCAGATAGAATTATGGGTTTACAGGCTGGGGCGGATGATTATTTGGCTAAACCATTCGAACCCGAAGAACTATTGTTACGTATTAATTCGATATTAAGGCGAGTTACTCGTCAAAAAGAAATAACGGAGGTACCAGAATCGTTATTCTTAGGAGAGATAACATATGATACAGCAAGGGGTGAGCTTTGGAAGGGTGATGCTTTGATTAAATTGACCACGACAGAAATAGCGCTTATGCGGATTTTTTCGAAAAATGTTAGAGAGCCAATCACGCGGTCAAAGTTAGTAGAAGATCTTGGTAGGGGTAAAGGTCAAGCACAGGAACGTGCTGTTGATGTACAAGTAACTCGATTACGAAGAAAAATTGAAATTGATTCGAAACAGCCTCGCTACATTCAGACCGTAAGAGGGTCTGGTTATATGTTATCACCAGATTAACTAGAAAGGTATTATTTAATGGCAACAGTCTTAATTTCTCACTCGGATTGCTTGAAGCATGTTACGCCTGAGAACCATCCTGAACGAGTTGACAGACTTATCAGTATAATGGATTCTTTAAAAAATTTTAAGGATCCCGACTTGGTAAGATTAGACGCGCCTGAGGGAAGTGAAACTGATATATTACGTGTTCACCCAATTGAGTACTTGGACAATTTAAAGCAAAAATCCCCTGTTGATGGTTTTGTAGCTTTGGACCCTGATACATTCATGTCAGCGGGCTCGCTTCCTGCAGCTATGAGGGGTGTTGGAGGGATTATAAAAGCAGTTGATTTAGTAATGACCGATCAGGCAAATAATGTTTTTGTTGTGACAAGGCCCCCTGGGCATCATGCTGAAAAAGAAACCTCGATGGGGTTTTGTCTTTTTGGTAATGTATCTATTGCGGCTAAATACGCATTAGATCATCATAAGTTACCTAAAGTTGCCGTTGTTGATTTTGATGTCCACCATGGAAATGGAACTCAAGATATTTTATGGAACGAAAAAAGATCATTATTTATTTCGTCTCATCAAATGCCGTTGTATCCGGGAACAGGTAAAGAAAATGAGATCGGGATAGAAAATAATATCTTGAATATTCCCTTACCTCCAAACACCATGGGCAAAGACTTTAGATATTTGTACGAGAACAAAGTTTTTCCAGCGTTAGAAAAGTTTTCTCCTGATCTATTATTAGTATCTGCTGGTTTTGACGCACATGCTTCTGATCCACTAGCTAACATAAATCTTGCTGAAGAGGATTTTGCTTGGGTTACCGGTCGTTTATGTGATTTGGCTGATAAGCACTGTAATGGACGTTTAGTCTCGACATTAGAGGGTGGGTATGATCTTGATGCGCTTGCAAAGTGTGTAACAACCCACTTAAAAACCTTGTTAGATAGGGGGCGCAATGTCTGAAGAAAATATATCTGAAATATCTTTTGAAAAAGCTATGGCTGAGCTTGAGGAAGTTATTAATAAGTTAGAATATGGAGAAGTACCTCTAGAAGATTCTATTAAGCTATATGAACGGGGAGCCGAGCTAAAAAAAATATGTGAGGCTAAATTGAAAGAAGCTGAGCAGAAGGTTAAAAATATAACTTTAGATAAAGATGGTAATTCTCTCAGGTATGGCTCAGAAGGTGAAAGTAGCTAATAGTGTTGGACGCCGTTCTTGCAAATACTCAGAGTAAAGTTCAAACTATTTTTGAGAAAATAACTATCAAATTTGATTATCGACTATCTGAACCTATTTTATACGCCGTCTCAGGTGGAAAATGCATCAGAGCTTTTTTAGCTATTGAGAGTGCAAAGATTTATGGAGTTGCGGAATGTCAAGCAGTTCGCGTGGGTGCGGCAGTAGAAGCAATTCATGCATATTCGTTAATACATGATGATTTGCCATGCATGGACAATGATAATTTTCGACGAGGAAAGCCGACTCTTCATATAAAGTGGCAGGAGTCCGTAGCAGTTTTAATTGGAGACGCACTTCAGTCGTTATCATTTGAAATTTTGTCTGAAGAGAAAACTTCAAACGATCCATTAGTGCGGCTAGCACTTATTTCCACATTGTCAAAGGCCATTGGAGCTAAGGGAATGGTTTATGGACAATTTCTAGATATGGAAGCAGAACGACAAGAAAAAGTTTTTGACTTAGCTGCAATTATGAAGCTGCAAAATAAAAAAACTGGAGCGCTAATAGAGTGGTCGGCACTATCTGGGCCTTTAATGGCTGGGGTAGATAATACACCATTAAAGAAATATGCGGAGTTGCTCGGTTTAGCCTTCCAGATACAAGATGATATTCTGGATGTTGAAGGTGAGATGAAAGTAGTTGGTAAAAGACTTCGAAAAGACTATTTAGCCGGTAAGGCTACCTTCGTAAGCTTTTTGGGTTTAAGTGATGCGAAGAAAAAAGCTAGATTATTAATAGAGGAAGCTATTGCAGAATTGGATACCTTTGGTAAGTCTTCTGAGAACTTGAAGGCCCTGGCACAATTTGTTATCTCGCGTGAAGTGTAGGGATTTGGAAAAGCCTTTATGAAAAAAAAACTTGAAACGCCTTATCTTGACTTAATAAATGATCCGTCAGATCTTAAAAAATTGTCTGATCGAGAGCTCAAGATATTAACGCGTGAATTAAGAGAAGAGACTATTGCGACAGTTGCTCGAACTGGTGGACATCTTGGCGCTGGACTTGGGGTAATTGAACTTACAGTTGCCTTGCACGCAACATTTGATACCCCGAAAGATAAATTGATTTGGGATGTAAGTCATCAAAGCTACCCTCATAAAATCTTAACTGGACGAAGAGATCGTATGGATACTCTTAGAAGAAAAGGTGGAATAAGCGGTTTTACTAAAAGATCAGAAAGTATTTACGATCCCTTTGGAACAGCACATAGCTCAACTTCTATTTCAGCAGCATTAGGGATGGCTGTAGCAAAAGATCTAAGTGAAAATTCAAAAGCTAATATAGGAGATTGTATCGCTGTAATTGGCGATGGGGCAATGAGTGCGGGTATGGCTTATGAAGCCATGAATAATGCTGGGCACTTAAAAAAACGACTTTTTGTAGTTCTAAATGATAATGATATGTCGATTGCGCCCCCTGTTGGAGCGATGTCCTCCTATCTTACTAGGTTATATAGCGGGCAGCCCTTTCAAGAGTTGAAATCGGTTGCCAAGGGAGCCGTATCGTTTCTACCTGAGCCATTCCAAGAGGGAGCAAAGAGAGCGAAAGATGCTTTAAAAGGTTTTGCTGTAGGAGGAACATTATTCGAAGAATTTGGCTTTTCATATTTAGGGCCTATCGATGGGCATAACTTAGAGCAGCTTCTTGAGGTATTACGTACGCTAAAAGATCGCGCCGATGGACCTACATTGATACATATTATCACAAAAAAAGGTAAAGGTTATCCACCCGCAGAAAAGTCTATTGATAAAGGGCACGCTATATCAAAGTTTGATGTGGTAACTGGAAAAGCTGAAAAAAAAGTATCAAATGCTCCCACATATACCAGTATTTTCTCTAATGCGTTAATAGAGGCAGCAAAAAAAGATGATAAAATAGTAGCTATTAACGCAGCAATGCCAGATGGAACGGGATTAGATTTATTTAATAAAAGCTTCCCAAGCCGATGTTTTGATGTCGGAATTGCTGAACAGCATGCTGTTACATATTCTGCAGGTTTGGCGTCAGCTGGAATGAAACCATATTGTGCGATCTATTCAACATTTTTGCAACGTGGCTATGATCAAGTCGTGCATGATGTTGCCATTCAAAGTTTGCCAGTTAGATTTATTATCGATAGAGCTGGATTTGTTGGAGAAGATGGGGCAACACATGCTGGAGCATTTGATATTTCTTTTATGACAAATCTCCCAGGTATGATTGTCATGGCTCCTTCTGATGAAGCAGAACTAATGAAAATGATATCAACAACAGTAGATATAAATGACCAACCGAGCGCAGTACGATTTCCTCGTGGTAGCGGTCTAGGTGTAGAGCTACCAGATTTCGAAGAAAGTATTGAAATTGGTAAGGGTAGATTAATATCCCAAGGTAATAATATTGCTATTCTATCGTTTGGAGCCAGGCTATTTGAAGTTCAAAAAGCGGCTGAGGAACTTAGAGATTTAGATATAAAAGTTACAATAGTTGATGCTCGCTTCGCTAAACCTTTAGATGAAAAACTGATCTTTGATATCGCCAGGAATCATGAGGCTTTAATCACAATAGAAGAAGGTGTAATCGGAGGGTTTGGCAGCCATGTAGCCCAATTTCTTTTTGAAAAAGGAATCTTTGATACTGGCCTAAAGTATAGATCAATGACTTTTCCAGATTTTTTCATTGATCAAGCTACACCTGAAGAAATGTATGATACCGCGTGTCTTAGCTCTACGCATATTAAAGCCAAAGTCATTGAGCTTTTAGGTAAATAGAAAAAGCAATTTGAAACTACTTTAACGAGAAAACTGAGACACAATTTCAATGTGTGCAGACCATAAAAATTGATCAATTGGCTGAACCCAATCAAGAGTAAAGCCACCGTCAATAAGTATCCTGGCATCTCGAGAAAAAGTTCTTGGATTACAAGAAACCGATGACACACGAGCTATGCTTGAAGTAGCAATCTCATTGATTTGAACTTCTGCACCAGATCTAGGTGGGTCAATAATAACTGTATCGAATAATTTCAATTCATCTTTTAAAATGGGGTTTTTGAATAAGTCTTGAGCACGACACACAATCTCTTTTAAACCGTGATTTTTACGCCATGCATTGGTAATTATCGAAAGCATATTTTCTGACTTATCGACAGCTAAAATTTTTGCATATTTCGCTATTGGTAATGAAAAAGTTCCACAACCAGAAAAAAGATCTATCACATTACTTGCTCCCTTAACGGAATCCAAAACGTTTTTTATCAACGCTTCTTGACCCTGCTCTGTTGCCTGAAGAAAAGTTTCAGGTTCAATTGGCACAGCTAATTTATTGAATATTATAGTTGGGGGTGAGAATTGCGCTAATAAATCACCGTTCCATGTTATACGCGCAATTTTGAAAGCTTCACAGAGAACTGAAATCTGACCTTTAGTTTTAACATCTAAAATCTTCCCATTGAGTACATTTAAATCAAGACCTGAGGAAGTTAATGTCGTAACGATGTTGATAACTGATTTCCTGGTAGCCCCGATTTTTGTGATCTCTCTAAAAAGTGGATATTTTGAGATAATTCTTGGATCTACAAGTTTACACTGCTCTGTCGAAACTAACTCGTGTGAACCTTTTTTGAAGAAACCAACAATCACATTTTTTTTTGTCTTAATACCGTGAAAGGTTGCCCGACGTCGAGATCCACTTTCTGATGTTTGGATTGGTCTGATGTTTGTTTTTATACCTCTTTCTGCCAAGGACGAGCCGATAATATTGAATTTCCATTCCTTTATGAAACTTGCTTTTGCATGCTGAATTGTGCATCCACCACAATTTTTATAATGACTGCAAACTGGTGTCACACGCGTTTCAGCAGGCTTTATTATTTTTAATATATTATTATTTATAGAAACCTGTTCACCGGGCAGTGCTCCAGGTAGCTTAATACCCTCACTAGTTATACCGGCTCCGCTATTATCTATGCCTTCAATAAAAGCCTTTTTCATTTTTGATTTCTTATTTGGTTTTTTTGACTATCAGTGAATCCACCTGATTGCCTTTTCCAAAATTTTGAATAGAGACTGTCCTGGTTCAATAAATTATCGTGAGTTCCCTCTTCTACTATTTTCCCTTCTTCCAGAACAATTATCCTATCCATAGTTGAAATTGTTGATAAGCGATGTGCTATCGCAATGACTGTTTTTCCTTGCATTGCTCGATGGAGTGCTGTCTGAATAGATGCTTCAATTTCACTATCAAGGGCACTTGTTGCTTCATCAAGAATAAGTATAGGAGCATTTTTTAAAATGGCTCTCGCTACTGCTATCCTTTGCCGTTGACCTCCTGATAGGCGAACTCCTCGTTCCCCTAGAAAAGCATCATACCCGATACGTCCCTCGTAATCTTTAAGCCCAAGAATGAAATCGTGAGCCTCAGCGCTTCTTGAGGCTTCGATTAATTCTTTCTCTGTCGCGCCAGGTCTACCGTAAAGAATATTATCTCGAGCTGATCTATTAAACATAGCTGTTTCTTGGGTAACAAACCCAATATTTCGCCGTAAGGTTTCTTGAGTTACCTTTTTAATATCTTGTTCATCTATAAAGATATTACCGGCTTCGGTATCATATAGCCTTAGCAACAAAGCTACTAAGGTAGATTTTCCGGCTCCAGAGGCGCCAACAACGCCAAGCTTTTCACCTTTTTTTACGGTTAAGGATATATCTGTTAATCCATTGGCTTTTTTTCCGTAAGTAAATGAAACATTTTGAATTTTGATTTGACCATTAATTACTGATAATGGAGTAGCCTGTTTGTGGTTAATAAGAGTGTGTGAGGGTGTTAAGGTTTTGATACCATCTTCGACTTCTCCGATATTAGCGTAGATAGTCATTAAAGTGAAGCTAACCCATCCAGTCATTTGAGCTATCCTTATAGCTACTGCACCCGAGGCTGCTATGTCACCTATTGAAGCATTATCATTTACCCACAGATAGGTTGTTCCTCCAATTAATACTACTGGAAGAGTACCAGCAATTGTCATCAAACAAAATCTGAAGATAGCGGAAGTGGTTCCAAATGAAACAGCTTTTTTTCGAAAAATTTCCATTGATTTAAGGGCAACTCGATCTTCATAGTCTGCGTGTGAAAATAACTTTACTGTTTTGATATTTGTTATTGTATCAACTACTTGTCCAGATACATTAGCTCGGGCGCCAGCACGTTCTGCAGACTGTCTACGAATTCTAGGTAAAAAAGCTTTAATTAATATAAAATATAAACATAACCATACAATTAGAATACCAGACATCCTTAGATCTATCGTTGTTAGTAAAAGGGCTGAGCCGACAAGTGAAGCTAAAGAGAATGCTCCAACGTTTACTATCTCAGTTATTACATCTGTAAGTGCTCGGGAAGTTTGCATTTGTTTTTGAGCAATACGACCTGCAAAATCATCATCAAAAAAAGTTACGGATTGCCCCATCGTCCATCTATGAAGACGTGACAAGGTAAGTGGATTTATATTTGGTGTAACAAATATTGCATTTGCAGCTGAGGCCAGTCCAAATGCAATTGGTCGTATAATAATAAAAAACGAGATAAATATTATTATAAAAATTACTTGATCCGTAAAGAAAAGGTTTGGTCCTGTGTTTACGGCTTTATCTACTAATGACCCTAATAATAAAGCTGTGAGAACTTCCAAAACTCCAGCTAATGCAGAAATTATAAATGCTAGACTTAATATGAACCACGAACCGGATAGTGCCCAACGGAAAAATGCAAAAATCGTATTGGGCGGAGGCCCGGAGGCTGGTTGAAAGGCATTTATTAGTTTAAAAAAATACAAGTTTTTGGTTCTTCACTCTGATCTAAATTAAAAGAAATAGAAATTTTTGTACATAATCAAGAGTAATTAAAAATATACAATACAGATATTAAGGTTTTATTTTTAATAGATCCCTTTTAGTTAACGAGAAGTCAGAGTCTATCCATATATCTTGAAGTTTTTTTAGCATTTTTCCTAATGCAGGACCTTGGTAGTTTTCAGTTAAATCTTTTGCGGTGACTGGAAAAACAGAATTGACCCCTAGTGTTACTCTGATATCTATATTTTTTAGATTATCTTTTGATATTACTGACCTTATAATACCGTACTGGAAAGATATGTCTTTTCCATACAAGTAAGCAATTTTTTCTATGCTATCGTCGCTTTGTTTTAATTTCTGAAGTCTAGTGACTAGTTTATGCTCAACGTTTGAAAGTTTCCAGATTGTTTTTAATTTTGAATTTGTCATTAACGCGATACGCGTCGTCCACTTTATTGGGCATTTAGACTGTTTCTCAAACTTTATAAGAGTGTGCAGCTGACATAACTTTGCGTTAGGTATGACGAGTTGAAGTATTCCCGTTCGTGCCATTAACTCCAAAGTTTTTACTGGATTAGGAGCTGATAAAATCTTTTTCATTTCTTCCCCAGTACGCTCTCCTGAGAGAGTTATAAGTTTTTCTTTCAGACTGATACATGCCTTTAGACTTTCAGGGTCAATTTCTGTGTTTCCTTTTCGAAACCAGGCCAAAAACCTAAAAAACCTAAGAATTCTTAAATGATCTTCAAGAATGCGTTGTTGTGGATTACCAATAAATTTTATTTTCCTGCTTTTTAAGTCTTTAATAACATTCAAGGGATCTACAATAGTCCCATCTATATCAGCGTATAATGCATTTATTGTTAAGTCCCTACGTGAAGCGTCTGTGGTTATACTTTTAGAAAAAGTAACAATTGCTCTTCTACCATCAGTTTCAACGTCCTTTCTGAATGTAGTTACTTGATATTGAACTTTTTCATATATTAAGGTTATTGTTCCAAACTGAAAACCGGTTTTAATAGCTTTTAATCCATTCTCTTTTGCAACCTTTATAATTTCAGAGGGGAGCGCAGTAGTGGCTAAATCAATATCTTTGATTGGTAAACTCAGCAAGCAGTCTCGAACACAGCCACCAACGAAGTAAATATCGTAACCGCTTTCAGCAAAAACTTTAAATAATTTTTTTGCTGTTTGGTTAATTAAGGATTTTTTAATCTTGTCATTCACTTTAAAAAATTTCTGCTAATGAACGCGCTATTCTAGCGGTTGCTCCCCAAATATAATGTGGCCCGTAAGGGACTGTATAATAAAAACGTGTCTTGTTCTGCCATTCTCTAGATTCTATTATAAAATTATTTAAATTAATAATATGATTTAACGGAACAGTGAATACTTCCTCAACCTCATCAAAATTTATCTTTAACTCAAAATCTTTACCCACTAACCCTACATATGGTTTTACTTGAAAACCTGTTACTGTTTTATGATCAGGCAAATGTCCAATAACTTCCACTAGATTTGCGGGGAGACCTATTTCTTCATGAGTCTCTCGTAATGCTGTTTCTTCAAGTGATTTATCAGCTTCATCTCTTTTGCCGCCTGGAAACGATATCTGGGATGGATGGTTTTTTAACTTAGATGATCTTTTCGTCAGTGTAACACACAGGGTTTTATCTATTTCACTTATTAAAATTAATACAGCAGCGGGTGTAAAAGGTCCTCTAAATCGATCCTTGAAATCTAAATTGAGATCAAAATCGGAGGAAGGTTTTCGACTATCGAATACTTTACGTTTAAAAATACTGATCAAATTACTATTTTTTAATTCCACTATTTTTTAGCCTCAAATCCTAAAGTTCCTGGCTCTAGCCTATAATGCATTCCACAAAACTGACAGTCTGCAGTTAAAAATCCATCCTCGTTAGTCATATGCTTTATCTCTTTTTTTGAATAGATAGACATACTTTGACGAACCTTTTCTTCTGAACATGTACAACCAAAATAAACACTCTCAGGGTTATATGTTTGGGGGTTTTCTTCATTAAACAAACGAAATAAAACTAACTCCTTTGAATAGTTGGGGCCTATAAGCTCAAGATCGTCAACAGTATCCAGAAGTATATTAACTCTAGACCAATTTTCTTTTTCTATATCTTTAACATCTTTAATTTTAGAAGTTGAGTTTTCTCGATCTAAATTATCAAGTTCATTCGAGGAGCTCGGCAAATGTTGTAGCATAATACCACCGGCACGCCAGACATGTTCATTGCTAGAAAAAAGGTTTTGCCCATATGATACTTTAAACCTTGTGGGAATTTGTTCAGATTGAAAAAAATAATTTTCAGCACAGTCAGAGAGTGATTTCCCTGATAAGGGTGTTATACCTTGATAAGGTGTTTTTTTTGAACCTTGATTAATAATTACTGCAAAATATCCATCGCCGATTTGGCCAAAGGGGTCAATGTTGGGATCTATCCTCTCTTTATCAAAGCTTGCGTATGCGCGAATATTTGCAGAGTCTTTATTTCTAGTTGGCCCATAATAATCTGTAGCAATTAGACGGATCGGGCCGCTCCCGCGAATTTGAAGAGACAGTTTCCAGTCTAATTTGAGCATTTGCCCTATTAGGGCAGTAATAATAGACGCTTCTGTAATTAGTGCTTCCACAGGTTTAGGATAATTGTGCTGATCTAGGATCTTATCTAAAACTCTCCCTAGTCTACCAAACCTTCCTCGAACATTAGAGTTTTCTAATTGAAAAGGAAGAACTATGTTTTCTTCAGATATATTTTTTGTCACTTTTTAGTTTCCTTGTATTATTAGGATTGAATATAGAATTCGGAAGAAATCAGCAATATAGTCTAAAACAGGTTTTAGATATTAGTGAGTAATTATTATGATAAGGCGTTTTGGAGAACCTTTTTTAGTAGGTAAAGCTTATATAAGGCGCCCAAGTGTATATGTCGTATTGCCGCGAGTTAATAAACTTCTTGTAACTGTTCAACGTGTGCCTCAAGAAGAAATACAGCTTCCAGGCGGAGGAGTGGAGATCGGCGAACAATACCTACAGGCACTTTATCGGGAAGTTACCGAGGAAACTGGTTGGATAATTTCTAACCCCAAGAAGCTTGGTACATATAGACGATTTACCTATATGGCTGAATATTCTTTATGGGCAGAAAAAATCTGTCACATTTTTTTGGCAAAACCTGTTATCAAAAAAAGTGAACCGACCGAACCAGGACATTTTGCTTTTTTTATGTCTGCAAAAGACGTTATCAAAAACTTGATAGGTGAGGGCGATAAATCATTTGTTCAAAGTTGTTTTAGGTTGTAAGAATAAAAATATGCATATTTATCTATTAGGAAAAACACAATGAAACAAATTTTTATAATAATTAGTCTTCTTATAATCTCTGGGTGCCAATCTGTGACTGGACCTGCTGTTTTATTAAAGCCAGTAAAAGTTTGTGGAGATGTTAAGGTTCCAATTTATGGTATTTTAGATAGACCGACCTCGTCTGGGGAAGTTGTAGCAGGCGCTGCAGTTGGTGGGGTAGTCGGTAACCAATTTGGTAAAGGTAAGGGTAAAAAAGCTATGACTGTCTTAGGAGCAATAATTGGTGGAAATAGCCAAGCAAATAGTCGTGTACAGGAAAAAGTTATCGTAGACTACAAGACAGAATATCGTTGCAGAACAGAATATAAATAATTATTAAATTTTTTTAATACTACAATTTTCTACTGCTATCTTGCGTTTGGGCCTACCTAAAGATATCGAATAACTTATCGTTAAATGTCATGGAGTATGACTATGTCTAAACCAAAAAAAGTTGTTCTTGCTTATTCTGGAGGGTTGGATACCTCGATTATTTTGAAATGGCTTCAAATTGAATATGGATGTGAAGTGGTCACATTTACAGCTGATCTGGGTCAAGGAGAAGAATTAGAACCGGCTCGTAAAAAAGCTGAGCTTTTAGGCATAAAACCGAAAAACATTCATATCGAAGATATTAGAGAAGAGTTTGTAAGAGATTTTGTATTTCCGATGTTTAGAGCGAATGCAGTTTACGAGGGGCTTTACCTTTTGGGAACTTCTATAGCCAGACCACTCATCTCCAAAAGATTAATAGAAATTGCAAGAGAGGTCGGTGCTGATGCTATTGCGCATGGAGCAACTGGAAAGGGAAATGATCAAGTTCGATTTGAGTTATCTGCCTACGCACTTGACCCAGAAATTAAAGTTATTGCTCCGTGGCGAGAATGGAACCTCTCAAGTCGAACAAAACTTATAGAGTTTGCTGAAAAGCATCAGATACCAATTGCAAAAGATAAGAGAGGTGACGCGCCCTTCTCAGTGGATGCAAACTTGCTACATACGTCCTCCGAAGGCAAAGTTTTGGAGGATCCTGCGGTTGAGGCTCCAGAGTATATATATCAGCGGACGTCTTCACCAGAGGATGCTGTCGATCAACCTGAATTTGTTGAAGTTGGTTTTTCTAAGGGAGATGCAGTTTCTATAAACGGGGAAAAATTGTCACCTGCCACTTTACTTGCGCAGTTGAATATTATTGGGGGTAGGCATGGCATCGGTCGTTTAGATTTAGTTGAGGGCCGTTTTATAGGTATGAAATCCCGTGGCGTTTATGAAACTCCGGGTGGAACAATCCTTTTGGAAGCTCATCGAGGGATTGAACAAATTACCTTAGATCGAGGCGCGGCCCACTTAAAAGACCAATTGATGCCGCAATATGCTGAATTGATCTATAATGGTTTTTGGTTTAGCCCGGAAAGGGAAATGCTACAGGCGGCGATTGATAAAAGCCAAGAATATGTTTCGGGTACTGTGAGATTAAAAATATATAAGGGTGTAGCCCGAACAATCAGTCGTTGGTCAGAGTACTCGCTCTATTCTGAAGATCACGTTACCTTCGAGGACGATGCTGGTGCTTATGATCAAAAGGATGCGGCCGGTTTTATAAAACTTAATGCCTTGCGACTTAGGTTGTTGGCGACAAGAAATAATCGAAAATAATGAAAGTTATTAAATTATAATTTTATTTCTGATTAGTCGTTCATAAAAAGGCATTGCAGTCTCATAGACCTTTCTTAAATGCTCAGGTAGAGATTGTATGGCGGCTTCGGACGACTCAAAATTAGTACTTAAGTGAGCAGTATTATACCAGTGCTTCCCCCAAACCCCCTCATTTGCGTGCCCTCCTTTAGGCCATGACAGCATAGAGGGGTCAAATTTCAGTTCTAGGTAACTACAAATCTTTTTTAAAGCTTTTTCTGGGTACTTTAAAATATCACTACTTTCAATAATAAAGCCTCCCAACTCTTCATATATCTGGAGCTGTTGAATGAAGCCGATGTCATTGAGGATAGGATTTTCACGCTTTTTATTATAGCTGCTAATCACACGTGCTGGATGTCTGACTAGAAAAATATTTTTATAACTCTTTGCCCATTTTAGTGAAACCCCGTCCAAAATGTGATTACAAATTAGTTTGATATATAGATGTTCTTTTTTTTGAGTGATAGGCTCATCAAAGCTTTTAATTACTTCTTGAAAGCTTTTGGGTTGAGAGTCTAAGATTTGATCTCTCATAGGGTGATCAAGCTTAGTCTTTTGTAGGTATGCGGCGTAAAAAGGCTCGTCCAAAATAGCAGTATCAGATCGAGACGCAAAGCTATACATCATCGCAGTCGACAAGTTACGAGGTCCTGACCAAGAAGCTATTTTCATTTTAGCTGTTCATTTATCAATGAAGTATACAATTTTCTGATTTCTTTTGTTATAGGGCCCATTTCGCCTGAACCAATCGTTCTTCCATCAACTGAAGATACGGCAGTTTGCGCACCAAAAGTACCTGTTAGAAACGCCTCATCTGCACTGTAGGTGTCTACAAGACTAAAATTCTTTTCAAATACCTTTATATTATTGTTCTTGCAAATCTCAATAACCTTTCCTCGAGTGATCCCATTCATGCAGTAATCACCTGTAGACGTCCAAACCTCTCCGTTTCTCACTATAAAAAAATTACAGGCGTTTGTTGTATTCACAAACCCATTTATATCTAACATCAAAGCTTCATCGGCGCCTGCTTTTTCAGCTGCAATGCAGGCTAATACGCAATTTAACTTAGAATGTGAATTTAACTTTGGATCTTGCGACATTGGCAAGCCACGAATGTGAGGAACTGTCGCTAGTTTTATAGGTCTAGCTATTTGTGGTTTAGAGTGTTCGATAATTATTACAAAAGTGGGTCCAGATTGGCTCAGTGAAGGATGTTGGAAGGGTCGTATTTTAACCCCTCTAGTTATCATTATTCTGGCGTGAGCATCAGTTTCAATATTATTACTTAAACGTGTTTTTTCTAATGCATTTAGTATTCCTTCTGCATCATGGTCTATGTTAAGATCAATTGCTTTAGCCGCTGAAAAAAGTCTTTCCATATGTTCATCAAAAAAAACCCATTGTCTATCATAGAGCCTAAGACCTTCCCAAACGCCATCTCCCAGCATGAAGCCACTATCAAATACACTAACTTTGGCATCTGATTTTTTAATAACATCACCATTCACGAATATTTTAATCGATTCATTTCTTAAATCTTCTTCTGCCTGGTGGGTCGTTACAGTAAGCGTCATGTCACGTCTCCGAAAGGTTTAATTTATAAAAAAATCAATGTTATTATTTAAGATAATTTCTATCGCGTAGAGGCACACAAGAGCTATTAATGGGCTTAAGTCTAATGTTCCCATTCTGGGAAGAAATCTTCTGATAGGATTATAGATAGGTTCAAGTATTTGATTAAGTCCAAACCAAATCTGTGCCACGAGTCTTTGACGAAGGTTCAATATTTGGAAACTAATCAGCCAACTCATTATAAAGTGTAAAATTATTAGCATCCTAACTGCTCCGATAATTAGCATAATTATTTGATATATTGACGTCATATTTTAATGCTCCCAAAAATACTTTAATTTAGATTTACTGTTACAAATAGAGCTGTGCAAGTCTACGCTCCTTATTAAGTTTAGGAATTAAGCCTAGATACTAAATAACTTTATACATATGATGTAAGTATGTACCCATTTTTCCGAATAGTTAAAGAACTTGTTCTATACGGTAAGCCTAATAGTCAGTCGCTATTTGAGGAGTATGTCTCACATCATTTGTGTTGGCCGTGGGATCTAGATGTGTGGTTAGAACTTAACAATGGAAGAACTTTGACAATTTTCGATCTTGGTCGAGTACCTTTGGTTAGGCGTGTAGGTCTTCATAGTATACTAAAAAAAAATAATTGGATTTTTACCGTAGCAGGCTCGTCTATTAGGTACCAAAGAAAGATATCGGTATTTAATAAATTGAAAATGCACTCGCGTATTGTAGGTTGGGATAATCGTTTTTTATATGTAACCCAAACAATTTTAAGATCTGGAACGCCAACAACAAATGTTTTAATTCGAGTCGCTATAGTAAGTAGCGAGGGTATAGTTAATCCTGAAAAAGTCATTCATGATCTTGATGATAAAATAGTGAAGCCGAACCTTCCAGTTTGGATAAAAAAGTGGACAGATAGTGAAAAATCGAGACCATGGCCACCAAGTTATTAGTATAATCGATTATTGGAAAAAACTGGCATGCGCTATAAAAAACTAAATAAACGTCTTTTCGGTTGGTTAATGTTTGACTGGGCCACTCAGCCTTATTCAACACTATTACTGACGTTTATTTTTGCGCCATATTTTTCTGAAATTGTTATAGATAAGGAAATTAGCCTCGGTGTTCCGGAATATATTGCAAAAGCTGAAGCTCAAAGCCTTTGGGGTCTTGGATTGACTATTTCGGGTTTAATTGTAGCATGTTTTGCACCAATTCTAGGCACTATGGCTGACTCTTCCGGTGGGCATAGAAGGTATATTTCGTTCTTTTCAGTATTATATATTCTGGGTGCCGGTGGACTTTGGTTAGCTACTCCTGAAACATTTAATATTGTTTTAGTTTTAGGCTTTTTTATAATTGGCCTCGTAGGAATGGAGTTAGCGACTATTTTTATAAATTCTTTTCTTCCAACGTTAGGGGTACCTGAAGAGATTGGTCGTATATCTGGAAACGGCTGGGCTATAGGCTATGTTGGTGGACTGATAGCCCTAGCCTTAGCACTTTTATTTTTTGCTGAGAATAAGCAGGGCTTAACAATATTAGGGAAAAGTCCGGCTTTTAGTTTAAACGCGGAACTAAGAGAGGGAACTAGAGCTATAGGACCGTTAAGTTCACTATGGTTTGCATTCTTTATGATACCATTTTTTTTATTTGTCAGACCGAATAATACAAAAAAAACTGAGATATCAATTTATGAAGCATCAAAAAAAATTGTTGCTACTTTTAGAAAGCAAAAGATAAATCGAAATCTATTTACTTTTTTACTCTCATCAATGTTTTATCGAGATGCATTAAATGCAATTTACTCCTTTGGTGGATTATATGCATATGGAGTCTTGGGCTGGACGGTTACTGACATAGGGTTGTTTGGTATTTTGGCTTTGGTTTTTGGCGCACTTTTTTCTTGGATAGGTGGAATTGCAGATAGTCGGTTTGGACCTGATGCCGTAATCAAAGTGGCTATTTTATGTCTAATACTCGCTACACTATCAATTGTAATGATTACACCCGAAACTGTATATGGCTTTAACGTAACTAAAATGAATTTGTCTGATTCCCTTACGGTCTCTGATGTTTCATTTTATTTTTGTGGAGCTTTAATAGGAGGAGCAGGTGGAGTAGTTCAGTCCGCATCTCGGACTATGGTTGTGCTTCATTCAGAAAGTTCTAAAGTTACCCCTGAGGCTTTTGGGTTTTATGCTTTCTGTGGAAAGGCAACAGCATTTTTGGCACCATTAATGATATCAATTGTTACATACATATCCCATAGCCAAAGGGTCGGTGTACTACCGATAGTCTTTTTATTTATTGTGGGATTTATTTTATTAACTTTCTTGAAAAAAGATGGCTAGGATTTTTCTTTATGAAATTTTTGAAAATTATTTTATTCACTCTTTCCGCTTTAAGCCTCTCCGGAAACAGTGTTCTTAGCGCTGATTTGGCTAAAAATCTATTTGGCGCACAAACTAAAGGTTCAGATGGTTCCGCTGATCCTATTGGATCATACGCCAAAGGTTGTGCGGCTGGATTAATACAATTGCCGCAAACAGGGGAATCTTGGCAGGCTATGAGGTTATCAAGGAATCGCAATTGGGGTCACCCGGATCTAATAGAAGCAGTAAAAAACTGGAGTACAAAGGCTAAATCATATGGTTGGGGGGGGCTATATATAGGGGATATTTCGCAACCTCGAGGAGGTCCGATGCTAACAGGACATAAATCTCATCAAATAGGTTTAGATGTAGATATTTGGTTAAAGCCAAAACCTTATATATTTTTAAGTATATCTGAACGAGAAACAGCCCCACCTCTATCGATGTCAAAATCAAGAGGTGCTCTAGTAAACGATAATTGGACTGAAACTCATCACAAGGTGCTTAGAGAGATTTCTAAAGATGAAAGAGTTGCCAGAATTTTTATTTTTCCAGGCGCAAAAGTTAAAATGTGTAGAGAAGAAAAAGGAGATAAAAATTGGTTGAGGAAAGTTCGTCCTTGGTGGGGCCACAATTATCATATACATATCAGATTAAAGTGTCCTGATGATGCTTATAAGTGTCAAGATCAATACCCCCCACCCATAGGCGACGGATGTACTCATGCAGAAAATTGGGTAAGAAAAATATTTAACCCTCCACCTTTAACCAGGAAAAGACCAATATTTAAACCACGACCAGAGCTTATACTGTCTGATCTACCGAAATCATGTGTTTCCGTTTTAACCGATGAGTAGATTGCAACACTCTAAACACCAGTTTATACGAATACCATAAGAATTATAGACGAAAAGGAGTTTACCATGTCTAATTTAGAACTTGAAAAATCAATAGAAGCTGCGTGGGAAATTCGAGATCAAATCACATCATCGACAGCAGGAGACATTAGAAAATCTATTGAGGAAACTCTGGCTGCCCTTGATACGGGTGTTTTAAGAGTTGCTGAGAAAAAAAATAATGGAGATTGGGTTGTAAATCAGTGGGCGAAAAAGGCAGTGCTTTTAGGTTTTAGAATTCAAGACATGGAAGTCCAAACTGGTGGACCTCAAAATAGCACATGGTGGGATAAAGTTGATAGTAAATTTAAAGGTTGGAGTACTAGCGACTGGAATAAGGCAGGATTTAGGGCGGTACCTAACTGCGTTGTAAGAAAATCCGCATATATAGCACCTGGGGTCGTTCTAATGCCTTCATTTGTAAATTTAGGAGCATTTGTAGATGAAGGCTCTATGGTAGATACTTGGGCTACAGTTGGCTCATGTGCCCAGATTGGAAAAAATGTACATCTATCTGGGGGCGTTGGGATTGGAGGTGTTCTAGAACCTATGCAAGCAGGCCCAACAATTATCGAGGATAATTGCTTTATTGGTGCACGCTCGGAAGTGGTTGAAGGTTGTATCGTGCGTGAAGGTTCTGTGTTGGGTATGGGTGTATTTCTTGGTCAATCTACCAAAATTATAGATAGAGAAACTGGCGAGATTTTTTACGGAGAAATTCCTCCCTATTCAGTTGTTGTGGCTGGATCTATGCCCTCAAAAAATGGTGTAAATTTATATTGTGCCGTCATTGTAAAAAGAGTTGATGAAGGCACTCGATCAAAGACAGCTATAAATGAACTTTTGAGAGATTAACTCAAAAGTCGTATGAAAAAATTAAAAAGAAAAACTAAACAATCTGTTTATACGCTCCTAATAGAAGTAGGACGAAAGGATGGAGATGGGTTACCTAACGATTCCACGGGGGCAGCCTTAATGTGTTATTCTTCTGGAGTTGATGAGGAAGAGGCTGTACGTGAAGCTACCACTCTTGTTAAAAAAGTGGGTCTGGCGCCCTTAAACATAACTAGTTACGGTAGTTTAGATGAAAGGCTTTCCGAAGGTCATGATATCTCAGAGGATGAACGAGGACTTATAGCGAGGGCAATAGATGAAAATGCTGTCATAGTATCTCAAACTACCGCGTTTTATGATTGAGTTTTATGATTGAAGGAAAAAAATGATTAGTAATTTAGATGTTGTTGAGTTGTCTAAAGCTCTAATAAAATGTAAATCGGTAACACCCAAAAACGACGGTGCTATTGAAATTATAGAATTCGAACTTTCATCTCTTGGCTTTGAGTGCTTTCGAGTTGATAGGGGCGGTATATGTAATTTATTTGCCAGACTGGGAAAAAGGAACCACGTAAAGACTTTTGGTTTTAATGGCCATACGGATGTTGTGCCTCCTGGTGATTTAAATGCTTGGACGTTTAACCCATTTGGTGGGATTGAAAAAAATGGATCCCTTTATGGTCGAGGAGCCGCTGACATGAAAACTGCCATAGCGGCTTTCATATGTGCCGTGAGGGAGTTTGTTGAAGCTAATACTTTCAATGGTTCCATAGTCATTATGATTACAGGTGACGAAGAAGCAGACGCAACTGATGGTACGATTGCAATATTGGACTGGATGGAAAAAAATAATGAGCACCTGTCGGTATGTTTAGTAGGGGAGCCTACTTGTCCAAATTATATGGGAGAAATGATAAAAATAGGTAGGCGAGGCTCGGTTTCGGCAGAATATTTATTAAAAGGTGTCCAGGGGCATGTCGCTTACCCAGCAAAGGCTTTGAATCCGCTTCCATATGCTGCTAGTTTGGTGGAAAGAGTATCTACTTTCAAGCTAGATTCTGGTACCAAACACTTTGATCCCTCAACGTTAGCAGTAACTTCTATTGATACAGGCAATAATACAACTAATGTTATCCCTTCAGAATGTAGAATCATGATGAATGTTAGGTTTAATGAAGAACATAGCTCCAAATCAATCATCAAGTGGTTAGAAAGAGAAGCCCAGGAAATAGAAAGTGAAAGTAATATAAAGGTAAAAGTAAAGTTTAAGGTTTCAGGTGAGAGCTTCATTACGCAACCCGGAGACTTCTCGACTTTAATTTCTGAATCTATAAATGAGGTAACGGGTGTTCAGCCAAAGCTATCAACATCGGGAGGTACCTCTGATGCTAGATTTATAACATCACATTGTCCTGTCGTGGAATTTGGTTTAGTAGGTAGCACACTACATAAAGTAGATGAACATGTAGCAATAGAACACATCGATCAACTTAAAAGTATTTATAAGTCAGTTCTCCTTAATTATTTTTCATAAAAGGACTACATTATCAGATCCTTAACTATTTGAATCGTTAACCCCGCTGTAGAAAGAGAAAAGTGTTTGGGAAAAGAAAAATCCAAAAGTTCAATGATCATGCCTCTTATTAGAGTATGTATAGCAAGGCCTCCTAATGAAGATGGAGACATATTTTTAGATTTAATTGAGAAAACTAGTATGTTTCAGGATGCTGAAATTTCTTTAATAGAGAGACCAAGGGATATTCCAGTTTCCAGCGGAGATAAGCTTTTGTGTGAACTTACCCGAGATGGCAAAGATAAATTTGACGCTAGATTAGTTCAAAAAATAAATGAAGAAAAAATAAAAAAAACCATAGGAAGTTTTAGATCTTCTAATTCTGGAGGAGTGGTAGAATTATTGGAAAAGAGCTCTTATAAAAGCTGGTCCGTAATTGAGGATAATTTAAATGGAGCTTCTGATGGAGATTTGGTAGAGATAGAACAAATAAAACCAAAAACCAGATTTGGATTACCTGAAGCAAAAGTACTATCAATTCTTGGTAATTTAAGTGACAATAACATATCATCACTAATTGCAATCAATGAACATAATATTGCTGACGAGTTTAGCAACGAGGTACTACTCGAAGCTAATGAATGTAATCCAATAAACATGGGTGACCGTAAAGATTTAAGAGATATTGCATTTGTTACAATTGATCCAGAAGATGCAAAAGATCATGATGATGCTTGTTATGTTGAAGCTGATCAAGATAAAAAAAATGCTGGTGGATTTATAATTTGGATAGCAATTGCTGATGTTTCTTATTATGTAAAAAAGGGTACAGCCTTAGATAGAGAGGCATTAAAAAGGGGAAACTCAACTTACTTTCCAGACCGCGTAGTACCCATGTTACCGGACAAATTATCAGGAGATTTATGCTCAATACATGAGGGAGAAGACCGACCTTGTTTGGCATTGAAAATGACCATAACCTCTGAAGGAAAGCATCTGGATCGCTGCTTCTTTCGCGGTATAATTAATTCTCGAGCATCTCTAAATTATCATGAAGTGCAAGACGCGTATGAAGGTAAAATTAATAAAAAGACTGGTCCTTTATTAGAAACTGTAATTAAGCCTCTCTATAACTGTTATGAGGTTTTACAAAATGCCTCAAAGAAAAGGCAACCTTTGAATTTGGAGCTTCCCGAACGAAAAGTTTTTTTGGATGAAAATGACAACGTTAGATCGATTGATTTCCTCGAACGTTTTACTTCTAATAAAATAATTGAAGAGCTTATGGTTCTAGCAAACACAGTAGCGGCTGAAGAACTATTTAACAAAAATAGATTATTTCTTCACCGTATTCATGTTGATCCTGAAAAAGAAAAAATAGAGTCATTAAGGCAAATAGCTAAATCCTGCGGGTTATCTTTAAGCAAAGGTCAGGTTTTAAAAACATATCAATTAAATAGTTTATTAAATATAGCTAAAGAAACTGAGTACTATGAGTTGATTAGTATTTCGATTTTGAGATCTATGTCACAGGCTTATTATGGACCTGAACCGACGGGTCACTTTGGATTAGCATTGAAGCGTTATACACATTTTACTTCTCCTATCAGACGGTATTCTGATTTGATGATACATAGAGCATTAGTGGAGATAATAGACGGTAAAAATCCCGCTGTAGAGATGGAAGAATTGAAAGCGATTGGTAATAGTATTTCAAAATCTGAACGGGTATCGATGTTAGCAGAAAGAGATACTATAGATCGATACCTTGCATCCTTCCTATCTAGTTTTATTGATACAGAAATCGAGGGAACTATCTCTGGAGTTGCTCGATTTGGTATTTTTGTAAAGGTTGATAAATCAGGAGCCGATGGTTTAGTTCCGGTTGCATCAATAGGGAATGAGTATTTTAAATATGATCCAAGAAAACAGCTACTAGTTGGAAGGTCTTCTGGATTTGAAATTGGAATTGGAAAACGAGTACTGGTAAGGATATTAGAAACCAACCCATTTACGGGTAGTCTAACGCTAGAACTTATCAAGGTTGATGATAAAGCAATAATTAAAAAAGGGACTAGCAAGCTAAAATATAGGAAACGTTGGAAGAACAAAGTAACAAGAAGGCGTAAAAAGCCAAGATAGAATAGTAAGCTTCCCTTTTAAGGATAACTTAAAAATAAAGGGCTGGCATTTCCATAGATGTTCGGTTAGAGCCCAGCAAGTATTTCTTTAAAGGTAAAAAAATGGACCTACGCAATATAGCAATTATTGCCCATGTTGACCATGGCAAGACAACACTTGTAGACGAATTATTGAAACAGTCAGGTTCATTTCGCGAGAATCAATCCGTGGTTGAACGCGCTATGGATAGTAATGATTTAGAAAGAGAGCGAGGAATAACAATCTTAGCTAAAGCTACTTCGGTTGAATGGAAAAAGACACGGATAAATATTGTTGATACCCCTGGCCACGCAGACTTTGGTGGAGAAGTCGAACGTATTTTGAGTATGGTTGATGGTGTTGTTCTGTTAGTGGATGCTGCAGAAGGGCCAATGCCACAGACAAAATTTGTTACTTCAAAAGCCTTAGCGCTAAGATTGCGACCAATTGTAGTTTTAAACAAGGTAGATAAAAGTGATGCTGAGCCGGATAGAGCCCTAGATGAGTGTTTTGATTTATTTGTAAACTTAGAGGCAGATGAGAAGCAGCTTGATTTTCCATCAATGTATGCCTCGGGGCGTTCTGGTTGGGCTGATCTAGAACTTGATGGAGAAAGAAAAGACCTGTCGGCACTCTTAGACTTAATAGTTAAGCACGTTCCTAGCCCTAAACAGATAGAAAATAGGCAATCAAGTTTTAAAATGTTGGTTACAACTCTAGGGAATGATCCTTTTATAGGAAGGGTATTAACTGGAAGGGTCGAGAGTGGCGTTCTAAATGTTGGCGAAACTATAAAAGCTTTATCAAGAGATGGAAAAAAAATAGAGCAGTTTAGAGTTACCAAAATCATGGCTTTTCGGGGGTTAAAGCAAGTGCCTATAGAAGTAGCTGAGGCTGGTGATATAGTTTCCCTATCGGGCATGTCTAAGGCCACAGTGGCTGATACTTTATGCTCCCTAGGAGATGATAAAGCTTTAGATTCCCAACCAATAGATCCTCCTACTATATCAGTTACTTTTGGGATTAATGATAGTCCTCTAGCCGGAAGAGATGGGAAAAAAGTTCAATCACGCGTAATACGAGAGCGACTTATGAAGGAAGCAGAATCTAATGTTGCTATTCAAGTAATGGATACAGCAGGAGGTGAAGCGTTTGAAGTCTCTGGGCGCGGGGAATTACAGATGGGCGTTTTAATTGAAAATATGAGGCGAGAGGGTTTTGAATTGAGTATATCTCGCCCACAGGTTTTATTTAGAAATATTGATGGTAAAAAGTTAGAACCGGTTGAAGAGGTCACGATTGATTTAGATGATGAGTATGCAGGTGTAGTAATAGAAAAAATTACTGGCTCTCGCAAAGGTGAGTTAATTGAAATGCGTCAGTCTGGAGCTGGAAAGACCAGAATAATTGCACATATACCATCAAGAGGTTTGATCGGTTATCAAGGTGAATTTTTAACAGATACTCGAGGAACAGGAGTGTTGAATAGAGTATTCAAGGATTGGGAACCTTATAAGGGCTCTATTCCTGGTAGACGATCCGGTGTGTTGATTTCGATGGAAAACGGTACTTCAGTTGCTTATGCAATTTTTAATTTAGAGGATCGAGGAAAGTTCTTTATAGGATCGCAGGAATTGATTTACCAAGGTATGATAATTGGTGAGCATAACCGTGAGAATGATCTTGAAGTTAACCCACTTAAGGGCAAGAAACTAACAAATGTAAGGGCCTCAGGAACAGATGAGGCCGTAAGATTAACTACACCGGTTACGATGTCATTAGAACAGGCGATAGCTTATATAGATAATGATGAATTAGTTGAAGTCACTCCTAAATTTATCAGGTTACGAAAGCGATTTTTAGATCCACACGAACGTAAACGGCACAGTAGATTGGTAAGTTAGTTTCAATTTTAAAAAAATTAGGAAATGACTCGACTATATTATTTTAGACACATAAAAAGAACAAAAATAGAACAAATGGAAATTAAGTGTTGTCTAATCGCCGTATACTATCTTTATGGTTTAAAAGACTTTCTGTCGAACGAGTTGTTCGTAATGAGGGAATAGACTTAGGATTACCTGTAGTTATTATAATAAAAAAAGGTAACAAAGATATTGTTTACTGCTTAAATAAGACTGCAGAATTATTAGGTCTTTTTGTAGGTCAACTCATGCATGATACAATACTCAAGTGTCCTGATGTTATTATTAGATTTGCAGATTTAGATGAAGATCAGAGGTTTTTAAATTTATTAGCTCGTTGGTTGGAAAAATATTCTCCCTGGATAAGACAGGAATTACCAGACGGTATATTGATAGATATAACAGGATGCTCCCATTTGTTTGGTGGAGAAGAAGAGATTATAAAAAAACAAAAAGAGGACTTTTCTAGTTTTTCTCTAACTGTTCAGATTGGAATAGCTGATACGGTTGGTGCAGCTTGGGCTCTATCAAGATACTTAGAAAATGATTTAGAAAACTTTTATACAGGGGATGTCATTAATCAAGAAGCGAGGGCAACTAGAGCAAAAACACCCAAGCAACTCCATAAATCTAAAATCTTTTCTCTTGAAAGTAGAAAAAACAGATTAGATTTATTTAATTATGCTATAGCTCCAGCTGGTAAAACTCGGGAATATATTATTGATTTGCCGTTAGAAGCACTAAGGTTACCTTCAGATAAAGTTACTTTTCTAAGAAAATTAGGCCTTAAATTTGTTAGAGATTTAATAGAAGTTCCTCGCGCGGCATTGGCACGACGTTTAGGGCGTGATGTGATAGATCGTTTAAATCAGATATTAGGATTTGAACCTGAACCCGTGTCACCTGAAAGACCTATTAACAGGTTTTCAGTTCGATTAACCTTACCAGAGCCAATAGGACTTGAAAATGATTTCATATTAGCACTTAAAAAATTAGTACCGGCCTTATGTAAGAAATTAAAAGATGCTGGATTTGGAGCCCGTAAGATACAATTACAGGTATTTAGAAGCGATAATACGACACAAAGTATATATTTATTTTTAACTCAACCTAGCTTTGATATAGAGGAAATTAGATCTCTTTTGAGTATGAAGATAAGTAATATTACCGCAGATTATGGGATTGATTTAATACGTTTAGATGTAAAGGTCTATGAGCCAGTTTATGAAACTCAGTATGTTAAAGAATTTGATAATGATAGAAAAAAAATTAAGACAAACTTTGAGTATTTTCTTAATAGGGTAAGCTTGCGGTTAGGTGCAGATTCGATCACTTGTTGGCATCCAGCTAATAGTCATATACCGGAAAAAGCGTTTACCACATTGAGCGCTATGTGGTCTCAGCCTTCATATGATTGGGTTCCAAAAAACATCTCTCGACCTAATATATTCTTTAACACAGAACTTATTGAAACTAAGGGAAATTTCCTTTTCCCTAATGAATTTAAATGGAGAGGTAGGTGGTTTGATAGTATATTTGCTGTTGGGCCAGAAAGAATTTCTCCAGAATGGTGGTTAAATGATCCGAACTGGATGACAGGAGTTCGAGATTACTGGAAAGTTGATACAAAAACAGGTGAAAGATTATGGCTCTACTATGCTTACGGAGGAGTAAAGACAGGTGGATGGTTTTGCCAAGGAAACTTCGGTTAAAAAATAAATATTATCTTAAAAAGACAGGTCTATCTTCGCTAGAGAGATCTTTCTGGTACTTATATCCACCACTATCAAAATCACTTAAATATTTTGGTTCTGTTAAACGATTTTGGATTATAAATCTAGCCATAGAACCACGAGCTCTTTTTGCAAAAAAACTAACAATTTTAGGACCATTCTTTTTATTTTCTAAAAATACAGGTGTAACTACTTTTAGTCCTAGAACCCTAGTATCTAACGCACTAAAGTATTCCTGACTTGCACAATTAATTAACGTATCTGTATTGAGTTTTTCTGCCTGTTTATTTAGCTTTAGGCTAAGTTTTTCTCCCCAAAAATCGTATAAAGAATTACCCCTTTTTGTAATTAATTTGCTACCCATTTCGAGACGGTAAGGCTGTATTGAGTCAAATGGTTTTAAAATACCATAAAGCCCTGATAAAATTCGCAGGTGACTTTGTGCAAATTCAAGTTCGTCATTTTCTAATGTTTCAGCTTCTAGCCCTTTATATGTGTCCCCTGAAAAATAAAAAACTGCAGGTAGTGCTTCAGCGCTGTTAGGTTTCACTTTAAAAGATTGGAATCTTTTTATATTTAATTCCGCTAATTTTTCAGAAATTGACATCAATTTTCTTTGTTCTAATACAGAAAGCTTACGTAATGTAGTTGCTAAATAATTAGCTTCATTTTGAAAACTGGGGTTAGTTTGCTGCACTTCACTGACCAAGTTTAGGTTTAGTTTTTTTGCGGGTGAAATAACAGTTATCATTTTTAACCTCTATCTTATTTTTGTTTATGTTTGATATGGGTATAAATTCTTATTGGTGTTTTTTCAATATTTTAAAAAAAGCTTTTCCAAATCTAGAAGCACGCTTTTTCCCTAAAACAATATTAATATGTTCTTGAGTGGGATTATTAAGCTTTGATATCCGAGAAATAAGTGATGGAGAACATGTTATTTTTTTCTCATAGCCGTCTGTACCTCGAGCTAATTTATTTTGGCTCTTAATAAGCTCATCATAAATAGAGGCGAATATTTTTCCTACTAATAGTTTACGAGCTGGATGAACAAGTGTTGGGACATCTGAATTAATTGTTCTGAGTAATGACTCACCAAATCTTTCCAATTTTTTTGGTCCAATCCCGCGTACTTTGATAAGAGCATCTAGATCACTTGGTTTTTTTTCTGTTATTTCGATTAATGTTGAGTCATTGAAAATAATATAGTTAGGGGTATGGTTTTGTTCTGCAAGATTTTTTCTAAGCGCTTTTAGACGTAAAAAGAGAGCTTGATCTTCTTCCCTAACTAATTTTCTAACTTTTATTTTTGGTACTTCTTTAAAAAATAAATCTAAATTGAAATCTACTTGTTGGTTAGTATTTAAAAACTCATTTCCTTTTTTTGTGATTTTAATAGTACCGCTTGCCACAGAAGATGAGCGAATGAAATCTTTTCCCATCATTTGTCGGAAAATACTCAACCATTGCGCTTCGGACAAAACTTTTAAAGAGGTCAAAGGAGATTTTTTATTACCATTATAATTAAGCTTATCTTTTAAAGGTTTTTTAAAAAGAATATTTATAACTTGAAATGACGAAAGTTTTTGTTCGGTCCGGACTATGAGCTTTAATACTTTGCGAACATATTTTGTAGCATTAAAAGTATCTTTTGGATTTTTGCAAATATCACAATTTCCGCATGGTTTTATTTTCTCACCAAAATAGTTTAAAAGATTTTGACGGCGACATAAAACTTCATCGGCTAGGCCGATTATACAATTTAGTTTTTGGTGTTTTAATTCCCTCTGGCCACACGAGTCTGTTCCTTCATCAATTTGGTCACGTCGATGTTGAATGTCCTCATAGCTATAAAGTGTCAACGTTTTTGCTGGCTTACTATCTCTCCCGGCTCTTCCAATTTCCTGATAATAACCTTCAATTGTTTGCGGCAAATCAGCGTGGGCAACCCACCGAATATTTGATTTATCTAATCCCATACCAAAAGCTATTGTTGCAACAATAATTAAGTTATCATTAGACCTAAATAAGTTCTCAACGTTATCACGGATATTTTTTTCTAATCCTGCATGATATGCGAGAGCGTTGTATCCATTATTATTAATCGCTCGGGCTATAGACTCCGTTTTTGCGCGGGTCGAACAGTATATAATGCCATTTTCTTTCTTGTTTTCATCTACAAAATTCAAGATTTGATCTCTGGGAGAATCTTTTAATGCAAAACGTAAGAATAAATTAGGTCTGTCGTAACCAAAATAAAAGGTTTTGGGTATCTGGGTTTTATACAAGTGATTAATTATATCTTCCTTGGTTCTTGTATCGGCTGTCGCAGTAAAAGAAGCTAAGGGAACATTAAGAGATTTTCTTAAGTTTCCTATTAAAAGATAATTCGGCCGAAAGTCATGCCCCCACTGACTAACACAATGCGCCTCATCAACTATAATTAACTGAGTATTCCCATCTTTTAAGAGTTTTTGTGTTGAAATTTTGGACAGTCGTTCAGGAGCCATATAAAGGAGTTTTAGCGTTCTTTCTTTTATTTTTACTCTGATTTCATCGAGACCCTGTACACTTGTATTTGATGTGAGTGCACCACAGGATATACCAAGTGTTTTCAAATAATTAACTTGTGAGTTCATCAGAGCAATAAGTGGCGATATTACTACTGTTAAACCGTCCTGAATGATAGCAGGATATTGAAAGCATAATGACTTTCCAGATCCTGTTGGCATGACAGCAAATACGTCTTTACCCTCTAAAATCGATTCAATTATCTGTTTTTGTCCAACCCTAAAAGATTTTAAATTAAAGTATTTCAGAAGTAATTTTTCCATATTGGTTGGTATATTACGGTACATTTAAAAACGTCAAAACTGTATTACCGTATTTTTTTTCGTCTAAATAAATTAAATTTTTTGGTACTTCAGCTGATCTACTATCCTCCCATACAACCAACGCATTTCGAGCAAGCCAGCCATTTAAAAAAACTTTCTCCAGTGCGTTTTTCCCAAGACTTTTCTCATAAGGGGCGTCTAAAAAAACTAAATCATATGGTTTTACTTCGCAAATACCAAGATTAAGAGCGTTAGCATTTATAAGCGTAACCTGATCAGCAATATTAGTGATTTCTATATTATTTTGAATTAACTTAAAAACCTGTGGGTTTTTTTCAACGAGGGTAGCATGTTCAGCGCCTCGAGAAATTGCTTCAATTCCCAATACCCCTGTTCCTGAAAATAAATCTAAAACCCTTTTCTGTTTTAGCTGGTTCCCAAAGCGGCCACCCAATATAATATTGAATATATTTTCTCTTATACGATCTGTCGTAGGCCTAAGATTAGTTTTAACCCCTACATTTTTAATGGGACTAAGTTGGATACCTCTTAATTTTCCGCCAACTATTCTCACGAACGCAACAATGTTTTAAGATCATAATTAATATCTGATATAATTTCTGGAGATACTGGTATATTGTTTTCAATTATCCTTTTTCCAATCATATAACTTCGTGGATCGTTTATTGCATCTACTGAGATTAGTTTTTCAGACTTAAAGTACCAATGAGATAAACCCATATCTTTAATATTATTTCTGATGATGACTCTATCATATCCAGTGTTTAGACCAGCTATCTGAAGTTTTATATTATATTGATCTGACCAAAACCAGGGCAAGGGGTTATAAGCTTTATGAGCTCCTAAAATATTTTCAGCCACTGCTTCAGCTTGATCAATAGCATTCTGAACACTCTCTAAACGTATATAACTTTTGTTTAGTGAGAAGGATGCACAATCACCGGCTGCCCAAATATTTTCCTCTGATGTTTGTCCGAAAACATTAGTTTTTATCCCGTTTTCGATTTTTATACCAGCATTACTTGCTAAATTATCGTTAGGTAGAATCCCAATCCCAACAATTACCATATCGATGGAAACTTTTGAGCCATCCTGCAATATTGCTCCGGTAACTTCTTTATCTCCTACAAATGATTTAAGAATAGTATTTTCCAATATTCTTACACCGTTATCTTGGTGAACTTTTCTAAAGTAATCAGCTGTTTCTAGGGAAGAAACCCGATTCAATATCCTGTCACTCATTTCAATCAAAGTAACATCCACTTCCAGTTTCCTACAAACGGCTGCAGCTTCTAAACCAATATATCCCCCACCAATAATAAGAGCTTTTTTACCTTTAGCGAAAAGTGATGCCATATGGTTAACGTCATCAATAGATCTTATATAAAATATATTTTTTAACCCACGAGTAAGTTCTTTTGATAATTTTCGTGGTGTAGAGCCTGTTGTAAAGGCGAGATGATCATACTTACTACTTTGATTGCCATAATAAACTACCTTTTCTGAGATATTAATCCCCGACACTCGGGTATTTAGAATCAAGTTTATTTCATAATCAGAATAAAATTTCTGAGGCCTTATATACAGGCGTTCTAAGTCTATTTCCCCTAATAAATACTTTTTTGATAAGGGTGGACGCTGATAAGGAAGATACTTCTCATCCCCAAAAAGTGAAAGTTTTCCATTAAAGCCAGTTTGCCGTAGTTTTGCGCAGATAGATGCACCGGCCTGTCCTGCTCCTATAACAATAATATCTTTCACAATTTTCTCCTGTTGATGCTCAGCCTTTTAAGAGATACGTATACAGAGTTTATAATTCTATTTAAATAAGGAAGTTGGAATGGTTATAGCTGTAGATGAAATGCTTCCAAATTCAGACTTTGTTTGGTTTGGACAGAATGGAATTGAAAAAGTTTCACTTAGTAGATTTGTGGATTCTAAAAAAGTAGTAATCTTTGGTGTGCCGGGCGCTTTCACACCTACGTGCCATTCAGCACATGTACCGAGTTTTATTAGAACAAAGAATGATCTCAAGAAAAACGGTGTAGATACAATAATTTGTATTTCGGTTAATGACCCACACGTACTTAAAGCTTGGGGCGAAGTTACAGGGGCAACTGACGCAGGAATTATAATGCTAGGAGATGCCGAAGCAAAATTCACTTCTATGTTAGGAATGGACTTTAATGCCCCGGGTGTTGGTCTAATTAACAGATCAAAGCGATACTCATTATTTGCCATAAATGGAAAAATTATTATTTTTAATGAGGAGCAGTCTCGTGGGGAATGTATAACTTCTGCTGGTGAAGTTCTTTTGAGGTCAATTAAAGAACTTTAGCACTTGATATAAATATTAAGAGGCACTTTTGTAGGGTGCATAATTAAGAAGTACTTCATTACCGTTTTCTACAGCACTCCTTTCTTCGACAAGATAGTTTGATATCGCATCTCGAAAATGTTTATTATTTATCCAATGAAGAGACTCAGTAGTTATTGGCAGGTACCCTCTGGCTAACTTATGACTACCTTGAGCACCTGCCTCAACAGTTTTTAGATTGTTTGAAATAGCAAATTCTATTGCCCTGTAATAGCAGAGTTCGAAATGTAAGCATGGAAAATCTTCTATACATCCCCAATACCGTCCAAACAGAG
Source organism: Paracoccaceae bacterium (assembly GCA_045565015.1). Lineage (GTDB taxonomy): Bacteria > Pseudomonadota > Alphaproteobacteria > Rhodobacterales > Rhodobacteraceae. The sequence goes on along the minus strand of JBJLGD010000033.1, from coordinate 26,471 downwards.
TTTCTCTACCTATAAAATTTAAAGCACCGGCAACAAACTTACCATCAATTTCAGCTAATATTAATAAAATATCATCTCGAAGGTTTTTATGAAGTTGTTTGAAAAAATCCCGTGTTAAATAAGGTGTCCCCCATTTTTTTATACCTGTATCTTGGTAGAACAACCAGAATGCCTCCCAGTGCTTTTCCTCTATTTCATTACCTCGTAATAGATGAATGTTACCACCAAAGCTGTTTGCTATTTCGCGTTCTTTTCTAATGTTTTTACGCTTTCGCGAAGATAGGGATGCCGTAAAGCTTTCAAATGACTTATAAGAATTATTTTTCCAATGAAATTGTTGACTTTTGCGATAAAGAAAATCTTTTTTAGTTCCTATTTTTATATCTTTGTCATTGCAAAAAGTTATGTGGATAGATGATAAGTTGTTGTTTTTAGCTAATTGGATGCAACCTTTCAATATAGCGTTACCACCAATATTTTCCCAACCTGGTTTAGTTAACAGTCGTTGGCCAGTAGCAGGGGTAAATGGTATTGAAATTTGTAATTTTGGGTAATATTGGCCTCCAGCTCTTTCATATGCGTTTGCCCAATTATGATCAAAAATATATTCACCTTGAGAATGAAGCTTTAGATACAGGGGAGCTACTGCTATTACTTCTTCAAAATTTTTTATGATTATATAATGTGGGATCCATCCAGAATTTTTGCCAACTGAGTTTGAGGCTTCCAGTGCGAGAAGAAAACGATGCGTAGAGAAAATATCTATCGGTTTAAGACCTAAATCTTTTGAGTTAGCACAGGTGTCCCAGTCCTCATCACGTATCTCATTAATACTTTTTAAAAAAATTATTTTTATATCATGCTTGCTCATTAAATGCTTAGCTCTCAACTTTGCAGTATTTTATTAGATACGTTGATTTTGTTTGAGCTCTAGTACTTTGAGTATAATAAGAGACTTTTTCAAACTATGATTTTACCTGGAAGATACCTTCAATTTCCACAGCGACCCCAAGCGGTAGTGAAGCTGCACTTACAGCTGACCTAGAATGATGGCCTTTTTCACCAAAAACACTTACCAGTAAATCCGACGCACCATTGATCACTTTTGGCTGATCAATAAAGTCAGAATTAGAATTAACAAAACCTGTTAATTTTATTACTCGTATGAGGTTTTCAAAATCCCCGTGGCAAGCTTTTTTTACCTGAGCAAGAAGACTAATTGCGCACGCTCTAGCCGCTTTAGTACCGTCCTCAAGACTAAGTGTACTTCCCAACTTTCCTTTGATTAAGCCATTCTCATCCGCGGAAATTTGTCCCGAAACATATAAGGTTTCCCCAATAATTACGGTAGGAACATAATTTGCAGCTGGTGAGGGTGCATCTGGAAGTATAATCCCCAATTCGTGCAGTCTATCGTCTATACTTTTTGTCATTTATACTCCGTTTTTCAATGATGGAAAGATGTTAATCTTTCTTTTAGAGTGTTTAAATTAAATCATAAATATTGTAAATTTGATACTAATTTTTTTTTTTTTATTTAAATGAAAATTGTTTATTTTGTGTAGTTATTTTTGAGGTTAATAATTAAACGTTATACGTTGTATATCTACTGCCAATTAATTTAGAGTTATATTCATGTCTGCTAAATCCAAGCTATTTAAAACAAGCCTTTGTCTGATTTTTATAACGATTATCACATCTTGTGGTTCAGCGCCCATAAAGGAAGTCATAGATGATCCAGGAGAGTCTTTTAATCGTAAAATCCATGTCGCAAACCGAGGTTTGGACAGGATAGCCTTACGCCCTGCTTCCCAAGTATATCAGATTATACCAAAACCAGTTAGGGCAGGAGTTAGTAATTTTGCATCTAACCTAAAAGTGCCTGGAATGATTTTCAATGATATCATCCAATTAAAACTACTGGATGCAAGTTCGAACTCGGCGCGATTAGTTGTGAATACAACAATCGGTATTGGAGGTATTTTCGATCCAGCTAGCAATCTGGGTTTACCTGAAAAATATTCAGATTTTGGAGAAACCTTGCATGTTTGGGGAGTCGGTGAAGGTCCCTATATCGAGCTTCCCTTACTTGGCCCAAGCACTATAAGACACACCCTTGGTAGAGCAGTAGATTTAGCAACTAACCCTATAGGTGTTTTTGGTACAAACTCAGAACGACAAGGGGCAATGCTAGCAGGAACTTTAAAGGCCGTTGACCAGCGGGGACGGTTCTCAGAGGTTGTTGACTCAATTATGTACGATAGTGAAGATAGTTATGCTCAGGCCAGACTTCTGTACCTTCAGCAGCGACGAGAATTTCTTCGTAAAACCGGTGAAAAGGAATATATTGATCCATATAACGATGTCTACGATAAATGAGTTTTACTTATAAAAAAAACATAGGTCTTTGGCGTGCTGCAACCCTATTTATTATTCTGATTGTCTATTATCTTGGATTAGTAAGTACCTCGTATTCTCTTGAAAGGTTATCAGCTGAAGGTTTGATAAGAAATATATCCGAAAAGGTTAATACTGTTATTTCATCAGGCGCGAGTGAAGAGAAAGTAATTATAGAGCTTGAAGAAATTTTTAAAAAATATGCTGATACCGATATAATGTCACTTACTTCTCTTGGACCAGCACGACGAAGAGCTTCGGAAGTCCAGTTGGATAATTTTAAAATTGCTTTTCAAATATACTTTCTAAAAAAATATGCTAGGCGTTTTCGTGAACTTAGGGATGGAGAGATTTCAATATTAAGCTCTAGGGCCGTTCGATCAATTGTAGAAGTTAAAACTCGTATTAGGCTTATAGATTGGGCGCCTTTTGAGGTTGTGTGGTTGGTTTCGGATCGTAGTGGAGAAATTAAAATTTTTAACATAATAATCGACGGTATAAATTTGCTCTCTTCAGAACGAACTGAAATTGGAGTAATGTTAGAAAATAGAAACGGTGATATCGATTTACTTAGTAGTGATCTAAGAAAATTGTACCATTAAGTTAGTTATTGTCTGCTCAATAAATTTTTTAGAGACCTAAAAATATTAAAGTTCTTCTTAATATCACGTTCTGAATAAACACCATTTTTTACACTCGGTTGATGCTCTGGCCTTATCATGGGGAGCGGTCCCCTTAACGAGCTTTTAGTTATATTAAGGATGATTTCTTTCCAAATTTCTGCGGGAAGTCCGCCACCAGTTATGCCTATCAAAGGTTTATTATAATCATTTCCAAGCCAAACCCCAACGATATAATTTGAGGTGAATCCTATAAACCATGCGTCACGTTGATCCTGTGTTGTACCAGTTTTTCCAGCAGCCTCTAAATTAGAAATCTTTGCTCGTATCCCGGTTCCATCTTGAATTGTGCGGTACATCATATAAATCAATTGCTCAGATGTTTCTTGTGTCAGTATTTTTTCTTCTAGTTTCGGACTTTTTCTCATTAGTGGCTCACCGCTATCTTTTAATCTGAGCTCTTTTATTCCGTATGGTTTTATATAATTTCCGCTGTTCAGGATACTTGCATAGGCTCCTGTAACTTCTAATAATGTATGTTCAGATGTCCCGAGAGAGACAGCGGGGGTATTTTTAAGATTATTATATAGACCTAACTTGTTTGCAGTACTAATAACCTTCTCTCGCCCAATATTCTCAGATAATTTTACTGGTATTGTATTAATTGATAAGCGCATAGAGTCAGTTAATGTTGTTTTCCCAATATAATCTCTAGAATAGTTTTTCGGAGACCAACTTTCTGAATCAGATAGAGATATTGTTATTGGTGAGTCTTCTAGAATAGAATTATATTGATATCCATTTTCCAATGCTGTCGCGTATACAAATGGCTTAAAGATCGATCCAGTTTGTCGTTTTGCTTGGACGGCTCTGTTGAAAGATCCAACTCGGTTTTTCTTCCGCCCGCCAATCATTCCTCTAACAGCGCCATTAGGAGATAGTATTACAACTGCAACTTCTGCTAGAGAGCCTTTGCGAAGATTTTTTTCAAGCACTCTTTCTAAAGCATCTTCTGCCTTTTTTTGTATTAAACTGTCATAAGTAGTCCTAATGATGACATCTTCCATTGTTTTTCTGGTCAAAAACGATGGAATTGTATTCATAACCCAATCTATAAAATAACCACTGTTCTGAGAACCAAACTTACTTGAAGGAACTGCAGGTTTGTTCAACGCTGCATTTTTTTCGTTGGTAGTGATATAGTTTTGAGCATACATTAAATTTATAACGAGCTCTGCTCTTGATTGAGCTTTTCGAAGGTTAGTGGTTGGCGCATATGTCGATGGCGCTTTTAATAATCCGGCCAACATGGCTGCCTGAGAGATATTTAGCTTACTTGATGATATACCAAAGTATCTCTGAGAAGCAGCTTGGAATCCTCGAGTACCAGCTCCCAAATATGCTCTATTCATATAGATAGAAAGTATTTCATCTTTAGTATATCTAAACTCCATTATTATAGCAAAAAAGGCTTCCTTTATTTTACGAGTTTTTGTTGATCTTCTACATTCAGCCTCATAAGCCCTCTCACTTTTCCACTTTTTCGAGTCAAATTCTTTTCCCAAACAAAGTAATTTAGCTGTTTGTTGTGTTATAGTTGATCCACCGTGCCCTTTTAATGGGCTTCTTCCTGCTAATAAATTTGTTTTGATTGCACCTAATATACCTCTAGGTGAAACACCAAAATGCCTATAAAACCTTTTATCCTCCGTCGAGATAATTGCATGTTTTAGTCTCGAGGGTATCGATTGGCTTGTTATAATTTCGCCCAACTGATCACCACGCCAAGCAAAATTATCTCCATTTTTATCTAAAAAGGTTACGGAACCTCTAGAGCGTCCATCAACAAGGTTTTTATAATTTGGTAATGATAGGTATATGTACGCTGCGATGCCACTGGAAATTAGCAAGGAAACAACAAGAAGGCGCCATATGAGGGGCCAGAGTCTTTTAAATAACCAAAAAAAAGGAGTTAGAAGAACAAATAAAAGCCTTTTAAAATAAACCCTTTTGTTTTTTACATGTTTTAATTTTTTTTGGCGCCTTTTGCCTGAATTTTTTTTCTTTTTAGAGGAGATAGCCGTTCTTTTTTTTAACATCTCGATCGCTTTTTATTTATAATACAAGGGTCTTTGTCTATTTGTAAAAACATTATTTTTTAAGATCAATTAATATTTTGGGTTTACTTTTAAGGGTTAAAATAGTTATACGGAAAGCTAGTTTATAACGTTACTGCCAATTTTTTTATTCATGCTTATATATTAACCAAGATTATTTTTTAATATTTTATTAAAAAATAGTTTCATCCTCAATACAAAGAAAGCTCTTATGACAGGATCAAAGTTACAGTCTGTGACCGCATATAGTAAAATCCATCAAGATATTTTAACTTCAAAATTTCCACCAAGATATAAACTTAAGGTAAAGGATCTGAGCGAAGATTATAATATTGGTGTGATACCAATTAGAGAGGCATTGAGTAAACTAGAATCAGAGGAGTTAGTCTCTCATGTCGGTCAAACAGGGTTCACTGTCTCTCAATTGTCTAAAAGTGAACTGAAGTCATTAATCGAAACTACTATTCTGATAGAGTCTATTGCTATAGAGCTTTCAATAAAAAATTATACTTTTGATTGGGAAGAAGATTTAGTACTGGGTTTTCATCGTCTAAAAAGAACTAGTAGAACAATTGCCATTGAAAACACAAAGAAAATTAATAATGACTGGATTAAATACCATAATGATTTCCATACAAATCTAGTTAAAAATAGTGGCCTACCTTGGCTAAATAAATTTTGTATAGAGTTACAAAGCCACAGAACTAAGTATGTAACGTTGATTGGCACAGAAAACCCAGATCTCCCAAGAGATGACTTTGAAGAACACAAAAACATTTTTGATGCAATTCTAGGAAAAGATATAGAACTTTCAAAACATTTATTAAAAGAGCATTATGAAATTAGTTTAAATCATATATTAAAATTTATTAGTTAATATTTAAACCTCTTCATCAATCCAACTTTTTAAGGATGCTTTGGGAGCTGCCCCTACTTTATTTGAGACTATTTCACCATTCTTGAACATAAAAAGTGCCGGAATTCCCCTAACACCCATCTGCGCGGGTGACTGTGGGTTATCATCTACATTCACTTTCACTATTTTGACTTTTCCAGTATATTCGTCAGAAAGTTCTTCTAGTGCTGGTCCTATTTGTTTGCAGGGTCCGCACCATTCTGCCCAAAAATCGACTATGACTGGTAACTCGGATTGACGGACTTCTGAATCAAAGGTTTCATCTGTGACGTGTGTTGTTGGCATATTCTCTTCCTTTAACTAATTTTATATGTTTCACACTTAAAGCTATTTAGAGTTGTATTAAAGGTCAAGCCATAGAAGCTTTCAAAAATTTTTCTTTTACAACTTGTGGTTCAAGGTTCATCAGAATCTCCTCTTGTGTCCATAATATAGCTGTCTGCACAGTTACATTAGGATATATTTTTTTTAAAATTTCTTGATATGCTCCCATTTGGGCAAGTATACCGTTAGGTACATCTCTAATATTTTTTGGAACTATAGCGTTTGATTTAAAATCTACAGCTAATATTTTGTTTGAAGAAATAATAAGTCTATCAACTACCCCTACTACCCTACGATTTTTTAAAAAATCAAATTTAGCAGCTATGGTTACTTCTGAGAAAGAGTTTTTTGAAAATACAAAGCTAAATTTTTTGTTATTAAGAATGCTGTCAGTTTTTCTCACTAAGTATTCTAAAGAATTTTTATCCATATCTGGTAACAAAAGTGCTGCTGTTTTATAAAAAGTTTTTTTGGGTTCTCTTGTAAGCTTCTCCAGTAATAAATGGATAGCTGTTCCTTCCGCAGTTGCATTATTACTATCCGCTTTTGAGAAGAAACTGGTGATAGATTTTCTATCTCCGAGTTGTGAAGGCGTAAGTACAACTTCTTCTTCTATCTGCAATGGAACCGGAGAACTTAGCCAGTCTGGTACTCCAATCGACTTTTCTTCGAGGTCATCTCTAATTTGTTGAAGCTCGGGAGGCCAAGAAAGATAATCGAATCGACAGCCATTATCGATTTTGGTTGAAGTAAACGTTGTATTTTGTAAACCATTTTGTACAAGATGGTACCAACTCCCACCATCTGTTGGGTTTTGATTTCCTGAACCACATATTATTAACCAGCTTTCAGCCCTCGTCATGGAAACATATAATAACCTTAATCTTTCTAATTCTTGTTGTTCTTTTATATTATTAATTTGAGCCTGTTCTTGTATGGACCGTTCTTGCGATCTACTTTTCCACAAAGGGTAACCAGAAAAATTTATGATTTCGTCTCTTATAGCATTTTTCTTTGTACCTGTATCGGGAAGTATAACGATTGGGGATTCCAGACCTTTTGCTCCATGGATCGTCATAATGCGTATTTTGTTACTACTCGCATGAAGGGATCTTTTTATAGTTTCAGCTCCTCCTGAAACCCAAGAAAGGAAACCGGTCAAACTAGCTACTTGAGAGTGTTCATATTCTAAAGCTTGATCTAAGAAAACATCTAAAACTTCCTCTATTTCTAGGCCTAGACGTGCTACTAACTTTTTACGACCTTGATGAAAAGTTAAAGTTCGTTCAATAATTTCGTAAGGTCGCATATAATCAACCATATTTTGTAAGTCATCGAGCATTTCACAGATTGATTGAAAGGTAGCCCTATTTTCGTACAGTTTTTCGTATAAAAACTTATCACCTCGATTATGCGCTAACTTAAAAAGGTTACTCTCGCTAACATTGCAGAGTGGAGATCTTAAAACTTCTGCTAAAGATAAGTCATCTTCTGGTGTCAGTAGATAAGACAAAAGTGACAATAGATCTTTTACTGCTATCTCGGATACTAAATCTAATCTGTCTGTTCCAGCTATAGGAAGATCCAATTCTTTACAGGCTCTAATGATTTCATAAAATATCTTAGAGCGTGTTTGTACTAAAATAATAAAATCTCCTGGTTGTATCCTACGTACAAAAACTTCCCCAGTTTTGGGTTCTATTGGCGATATTTGTCCAAAATTTATTTGGTGTTGTATTTCTTTGGCAACTTTATTGGCAAGCCTTACACTATGATGTTGTTTGCCTACGAGATCAACCGGGTCAAACCATTGAGTATTATGCTCATCAGGTTCCCCTTTAATCCAGTCCCATATATCTACTCTTCCAGGTAAATTTTTATTATAGGCAATATGACTGTTTTGTCTGACATTATTATCCAGAATTTCTGCTGAAAAAGTAAAGTCGACAAAATCTAAGATTACTTTAGATGATCTAAAAGAGTGGGATAAATTTAACGATTGAAATTTTTTATTCACTGTACCCAAAGCTTTTGAAAAATAATCTCGCATTTTATCAAAGTAAACTGGATCAGCACCTTGGAACGAATAGATTGATTGTTTTTTATCACCTACGGCAAAGATGGTCTGATTGACTTCAGATTTAGCACTTTCACCTGAAATAAAATCCTCTGATAATAAACGTATTACATCCCATTGATCAGAGGAATTGTCTTGAGACTCGTCGATTAAAATATGGTCAATACCGCCATCAAGCTGGTAGAGTACATAGCTCGCAAACGCAGGGTTTTCTAAAAGCTTTACAGTTTTATATATTAAATCATCAAAATCTAACCAACCCCTTTTGTCTTTCTCAGATTCTATTATTGATAGAAAATATTGAGAAAATTTGGACAAAATTGAAGATCGTTCTAGTAATAAAATACGCAATTGCATGTCTCTGGCGTTGGCAACTCGATCCATAAGAACTTCGAAGTCAGGCAGATGACTTCCTAGAGCCACCTTTCCTTCTTTCGTGGGAATTAATTGTTTTTTGTAAGGAAGGTATTTCTTTTGATGTTTTCTTAAGAAGCATTCAAATAAAATATCTAGATCACTTAATTTTGGATCAAGTGGATCTATTTTTGAAATCCTAGTTGAAATATCTTGCATCGTTTTACTTTGATTTTTAAGTTGCTCTACGGAAACTTTTAGTAATGTTGATAAATTCTCAATCGCGTTAATATTAGAGGGAAATATTATTTCAACGGTATCGGAAATTTTATTTAACGATTTAGGGATTTGTAATAACTTTTTGAGGTTTTCTTTTTTAAAAACTTTATGAAAAGATTTTTGATGCTGAAGTATTTCCAATAATAAATTATCGATATCTGTTTCGTTCAAAAACTGGATTAACTCATTGAATACATTAGGGTACTTAGTTGCAATTATTTCTGTTACTTCTGCTCTTAGTGCTGCGGCCCGTCTACTGTCAATTTCTTCAAATGAGGGAGACACCCCTGCCTCTACTGGGAAACGTCGCAGCATAGATGAGCAAAATGAATGGATAGTTTGAATTTTTATTCCACCGGGGGTTTCGATTGCTTGGGCAAAAAGTTTCCTAGAGTTTGATAAATATGTGAGATCAATTTCTTCATGGCTAATGCCGAGAGATAGTAAATTATTTCGCAACAGAATATCAGGCATCATAGACCAACTCCCTAGACGAGAAAAAAGTCTGTTTTGCATTTCGTTGGCCGCAGCCTTTGTATAAGTAAGGCATAAAACTTTTTGTGGAAGAACTCCGTTCAGTAAAAGACGGGCTACTCTGTCGGTTAACACTTTGGTTTTACCAGAACCCGCATTTGCGGATAACCATGTAGATGCTTCCGGGTTTGATGCTAATATTTGATTGTTGGTGGCTGCCGAATCTGTCATTTGGTACTTAACTCAGGCTTAGGCAGCTGTGTATGATCCCACTCACCAAATCGGGATAAATGATCATAGTCACCATCCCATCTAGTTTCAAAAACTGCCCGCCGTGCCAAATAACCACGGTTTGGGTTATTATATTCTAGAATTAGCGATTTAAAGTCTGCGAATATAACGTCAAGATTTTGTGAACTTAAACTATTTTTATATTCTTTTGGGTTGGAGGAAAGATCAATATAAAAAGCTTCCTTGATATTGGTACTTTTCAATTTTTTTATACCACCTTTATGTATGATCAAAGCTAGCAGAAGTAATTGTTTATCGAAGTATTTTTGGACAATGTACGAGGGTATAACTCCAGTCTTATAATCAAAGATAGTTAAATTCCCTTCGGGATCTCTATCTATTCTATCAAAAACACCAGTAAGCTGGAAATTAGTACCCTCAATTTCAATGCTTCCTCTCTCTTCAAGCATTAAAGGCGTACCCTTCATGCGTCTTTGTTCTTCTGAATATAAGAAATTCTCAGAAAATGAACTAATCTTACGTTTCCAGAATAACCTTGTTGAATTTTTTGGAAGATATCTTTGTAATATTTCGTCCGACAGTTGATCCAATAATGTGAAAGGATTATTAGGCCATTGATTTTTAGTCAAAATAATAAATTTTTCCATAATACTATGTATTATCTGACCTCTTAGTGCTGAGTCAGGAGTTTGATAAAGTGACCCAATTGGACGTAAATTTAAAATATATTTGGCATAAATGGTATATGGATCCCTAATTAGCTTTTCAATTTGAGTTACTGGTAAAGTTTTTGGTCTACATGAAATAGGAGGCATAGGCGAAGGTCTTGTTGCCGGCTCCATCATACTGTTAGGTTTTTCGAAGTTTTTAACGAGTTCCAACCAAAATTCACCACGAGCTCTCATGGAGTTTAATAAAAAGGGCTCTTCCTTTGATAAACCTTCTATTAAGTTAAATAGACGGTTTAGCCATCTAGACGGTAGAGTTTCGGCTTCGGAATCGCGACTTGACCTAGTCAACCAAACCTCTTTAGAAGCTATAGCTTGTTGAAAATCATGCGCTGATAAACCGATCAGGTGTTCTGGAAGTAAAAGTTTGGCTTTTATACGCATTGCCCGATTTATCCATGGATCTGGTGTTGGTAAAGGTGGCCAAACACCATCATTGAGTCCGGCTAAAAAAACAATATCGGCATCGCTTACGCGTGTTTCTTGTGTTCCCCAAATCATAATATCTGAGCGACCAATATATGAAACTCTTACTGTTGATTTTTTTAATAAAAAATAGATTAGATTTGAATATTGGGGTTGACCGATTAGCCCGGAAACTTTTGAAGAGTTCTGTAATTGATCTATTACTAAGATTAGCTCTCTTCCATCGGGTCTCGCCCAAACTTGTTTGGCTTCTAGGCTGTTCGGTCCACTGATTAAATGTTCCATGATCTCAGTGTGTACCTTAAGGTGCTTATGAACTGTTTGAAGTTTAGAGGTTCTTATTTTATCCAAGCATTCACAAACCCAAATTGCCCATTTACTTAGCTCTTTTTTTTCAGAAAACGAGTTGGACCATTCTAAGATCTGAGCGTTATCTGGAAAGTATGGACTGCCACGCACAAGGTCCAGCTCTAATTTACGTAGACTTTTAAGGTGTATCCCTCGTTCTTGTAGATTAACAAAGGGATGTTTAAAGAGTTCTATAAAATTTAGTGAATTTAGTGAATTCCCCTGTAAGTTTGATACCTTTAGAAAAAGTCTTCCAATCACACTAAGTGAAAGAGGTATTCCGGCTGCGTCATCTGCGTCTAGATTCCATTGTTTTAGGGCTGCTGCTATTTTTCTAGCTAAGACCCTATTAGGTGTTATAACGAGACAAGTCTTGTTTTGTTCCAGTGCTTTTCTAATACCCATCGAAATAGCTAAAGCTTCAACTCTGTCAGATGGGGCTTCTAGTATAGTAACATCAGAAATTGCTTCCCTAATGTTTTTTAGTTTTGGGCCCTCTTCCAGCCAAGTATCGGTTATAGGTGCCGGTTGCAGTGCTAACGAAACTAGTTTGTTTCTAGCTTCTATACTTGGTTTTGTTTCTGTCCATCTTTCTATTTGAGAAAGCTTAATATTTAATTTTGAAGTAATTTCTTTTAGTCTATATTGTGGATGATCTTCCAAGGGTATTTCAGTTTTTTTGGGCTTTCCTAATGCATCCCACACAGACTCAGGAGTGTCAAAATCAACTCCTGGTAAAACTACGGCACCTTGAGGTAAGGTAGATATTAATTTAATAAACTTTTGGGTTATCCCTTTTGATCCAGTGGATCCAACTACCATGATTGGATGAGTTGGAGGATTAACAGCCCACTTCTTTTCTAATTCATCAATTAGATTCCATTGACTTTGTTCATGGCTGACTATTTCACGATCATCTAAATATTCTTTGATTAGAATAAAAAACTTTCTATTTCTCTGCCAGTACTTTGAGTAATCATCTAGATTTAACTTCGTTAGTACCTCTAGTGATAAGCCTTCCTCATGTATTTCTTTGATTAAATTAGCTAAACTGTCTGCCAAGTCAAAACAAGAGTTTTGAGATCCGAAACTGGGCTCAATTTCAATAAATTTTGATATTATTTGGGCCAATTCTAGTCGTAAGCTAAGTGGGTCGACTATATCTGATGGGCTTATTGCGAAGTCATCAATTAGATGATTAAGTGTGCTCAAATTAGGCAAGATAGAAGCACCTACATTGGTAAACTCCGCTTTGATTTTTTGTAACATTCGATTGGAGTTAACATAAATTTTGATAGTAGTACTCTTCTCAGGAGGATAATCTGTCAACCTGGATTTTAACCCATCAACAAAGCTTCTAGAGAAGTTTACCCCTGGGGGAAGACCAAATATTCTAGGACTCTGGCTTTTTGCAAACATCTAGTAATTGCCTTTTAAAAATTTTTCAGCATGTATCTTTCCTTTTGGTGTTCCCACATCAACCCAACTTCCTGGGTATTCTATTCCGTAAATAGTACCCTGATTGAGCATTTGATTCCAAACTAAGTTAAGTGAGAATTGTTTTTGATTTATGTGGGAAAAACGACCTGTTTTTATTATTTGAGCTCCAGTGTAGATTGACCCATATATATTTCGATTTAGTTTTCCAACTTTATTTATAGAAAAATCACCTTTACCTGTATGATGAAAAGCTCTTGATGGTGGGATTATAAGAAGTAAAGCCTCCATAAATTCAGGGCGCCAAGATTGTTCAAGTAATAATAATGGGTTTAATCCTCTAAATAAAGAATCCGAATTTAAAGTAAATATCGTATCATTTTTCATACTGGGAATAGCGTTTTTTAGGCCACCACCTGTTTCGAATATTAGTGGTTTTTCTACTATAACTTTTACACAAGAGCTATTTTTTAGATGGTTTTCTATCATTGAGTGTTTGAAATGAGCGTTTACTATAATATTCATATTCGGCTTATGTTGAAGTGATAAAGTGTGATCAATGAGAGCTTTGTCCCCAACTTTAATCAAGGGTTTGGGTACAAACTTCGTTAATTTTTGCATTCTGGAGCCAAAACCAGCTGCAAATATCATAAGATCTGTTAATTTAGTTTGCATTTGAATCTCTTATCTTCGCGAGGACAGTTTTGTTTGGTGCGATAAATATATTTTGTATGAATAACCTTAAATCAATGAGATCTGGATGACTTAGATCTTGTAATAAGTTTTTCCATACTTGAGGAAGAAAGGTTAAATAATGCTTTTTATCATCTCTTACTGCTAGTCGAGTGAAAACACCTAAAATTCTAAGGTTTCGTTGAGCGCTGCAAATACAAAATGCATAATAAAACGCATCTTTATCTACTCCAGTATTCTTAACGTAATGATCATAGCACTTTTGTCGCACATCCTCATTCACCACCCTCCTAACATCATTTAGAAGTGACGCTAAGTCATAAGCTGGATGCCCAGGCATCATATCTTGAAAATCTAAAATACCTACTCTTTGTTTACCATTCCTATTTTTTAACCAAATAAGATTTTCTGCGTGAAAATCTCTATGAACCATAATCATTGGCCTAGTCATTATTTTAGATAGGACTTCTCTCATTAATACCCTAAATTGATTACGTAAGTCGCCAGTAGTAGTATATTTGATCCATATTTTAAGTACCAGTCTATCGATAAAAGTGACGTGCTTAGCATTTCACAGTCATCGTAGTGTTTAGCTTTGCTATCTACCTCTGCGTGATATAGTGTAATCAAATTATCAGTAGCGCTCATATAAAAATTAATTTCATCCTGTGGCGATTTTAATAAGAAGTCTGTAAATATATCGTCCCCAAAGTCTTCTAATATTAAAAAACCATTTCTTATATCTCGATTATATATTTTCGGAACACTTAACCCAATTCTCTCTAAAAATTGACTTGCTTTTATAAACTTGTGTACATTTTCCCCAAATTCAGGGGGAGCATCCATTAGAATTGTATTACCAGCCTTTGTGGAATGAAGTCTGTAGTAGTTTCGCTGAGATGCATCGCTAGCAAATTTTACTCTTTTTGCGTTTTTCCAAACAGTTTTATTGAGAAACGTATCAATAAGTTTCTTTCTATCAGATATCATTTTCAAGCTTTTTTATGATTAACTTTAATTTGGTCATCACCTTTTCATCCTCGCATGTTAATGTGCAGATACGTTCTCCCTCTAAATGATGAGATAATTCTATTTTGACAGCATTTAATGGGATATTTTTCTCTAACTTTTCGGGCCACTCGACTAGGCATATATTGCTATCAAAGGCGTCGATGAGTCCAAGCTCTATGATATCTTCGTATGAAGCTAATCGATATAAATCAGCATGCCAAATATCGACTTTAGGTGTTTCATAGGTCTGGATTAGAGTATATGTTGGTGAGGGAACATCTTCAAAAAGCCCCTGACTTGATAAAACTTCCTGGATAAATTTACGAGCAAAAAAAGTTTTTCCAGCGCCCACTTGTCCATATAATAGGAAGGTTAAATTCGTCCCAGTTGAACGAGCGATACGTTCTGCCAAAAGAGCTGTAGCTCTTTCAGAGGAAAGAGTAAGAATTATTTGACTTTTGGTATTTTTAAATTCCATAAAAACAATTCACACTAGTGGCCGACAGTTGAGATATATAATCATGGAACTATCTACACCTCAAAGGGTTGATTGTCGCCTAATGCGATGGTGGTATTCTCTGTTTTATCTTCAATGATTTGACGAACCCAAGTCACTTTAGCAACCGCACCTCTTGATTGAAAATTGTGGGGGGACATAGCTTTTATATCGTACCCATTGGAAAATTCTATATTTGCTCCAGATCTTTCCAATAGAGTTTTTGCGATAAATAATCCTAAACCCATTCCTTCATACTCAGGCCGTTTTTGCTTTGACGTTAATGCGTCCCGTCTCTTTATAAACGGATCCCCTATTCTACTTAGTATATCAGTTGGATAACCATAGCCATCATCGCTAATTAGTACCTTAATCTCGTGTTCATCCCAGACTGTGTCGATCCATACTTCAGTATTCGAAAAATCAACCGCATTTTGAATTAAATTTCTTAAACCATGAACTATTTCTGGCTTCCGATTAATGCTGGGAACCTTAATTTTGTTATTGTTATCGGAAGTAGAAGACAGGTTAATAGTTTTGTTTCGATTCAAATGAGGTTCTGCAGCCTCTTCTATTAAGTTTGTAATAGGAACATTTTTTACAAGTAAGTCATCTTTACCATTCCTACCCATGGAGTCTAAGATTATTTTACACCTTTCTACTTGGTCACGAATAAGAATTGCGTCGTCCATAAGTTCTGAATTATTTTTTAATTCTTCTATCAGTTCAGAACTAGCTAAATTTATTGTGGCTAACGGGGTTCCAAGTTCGTGAGCTGCTGCTGCCACCACGCCGCCTAAATCAGTAAGCTTTTGTTCGCGACTTAAAGCCATTTGAGTAGCCAAAAGGGCCTGACTCATTAGGTGTGTTTCTGATGCCACCCTTCTTGCATAAAACGCCAGAAATACGATACCAATCATTAACGCGACCCAGAACCCAAAAACAAATAGAGTGGGTAAGCTAATAATTTTACCAGACTCCGTGATTAACGAAAGATGATCGAAAGCTAATATGCTGACCAGAATTATGGCTAATCCGCTGAGAAAAAAAGTTGAAAAGGGACGTAGTGTCATAGCTGAAACTGTCACTGGTGCTAGAATTAAAATAGAAAAAGGGTTATTTAATCCACCCGTCAAATATAGTAGTACAGCAAGTTGAATTAAATCAAACAACAGCATCGCTAAAAAGTCACGTTCGGGCAATCTACGATTGGCAGGAAATAAAAATATAGCGATTACGTTAATTAAAACTGATGCAGAAATCGCTAAAAAACAAAAGCTTAATTCTATTTGTAACCCTATAAAAAATTTTGAGATTAGAATCGTGATTGCTTGACCTAAGATAGCAAGCCAACGAAGGATAATCAGTGTACGAAGACGAACGAGGCCATTTCGTGCTGATTGAGCATAAATACCATCATCATAAATACTCATTTTATTGGCGCTTTATTAAATATCATAATAAGAACGTAATACTATTAGAATGATGATCGATCAACTGATTGAAAAAAAATGGAACTAAATGATGAAAAAAGGCTATCTTGTAATATCAATCGGCATAGTTTTAACGCTACTTTTAGCAGTCAACGGATTATTTTTTTATACTAAGTATAGTAATAATTTTCCGAACTGCTCTTCTGGAAAAGCAATTGGGAATTCTACGATTGGTGGTGATTTTGAATTAATTGATGAGAATGGGACTTTGGTATCAAAGGCGGATGTAATTAATATGCCAGTACTAGTATATTTTGGGTACACTTTCTGCCCAGACATTTGTCCAATTGATGTAATGAGGAACGCTGAAGTAACGTACTTGTTGGACGAGAAAGGTATTAAAATTAAACCTATTTTTATTACAATAGACCCTGATAGAGATACCCCGGACGTATTGAAGGAGTTCACAGACGTAATGCACCCGGATATGTTGGGCTTAACGGGTAGTAAAAAACAAGTGAAGGCTGCATCTCAAGCCTATAAAACCTACTATAAAAAACAGATTTCAGAGGACGAGTACTATTTGGTTGATCATTCAACATTTACTTATTTTTTGACACCGGAAATGGGTTTCGTAGACTTTTTTAAACGTGACGAAACGGTTGAGAAAATTTCTGATATTATAGAGTGCCATTTAGAAAAAACTTAATTGCCACAGCAGAGTTTTTCTAGCTTAACTAACACTTATTTACCTTGAAACAGGGGGTTAGATATGGAAGAAGACTAAGCATGGTTGAGAGATTACTGAATGAAATAGGTAAAGACAATTCTTTACTAATTGTCGACGATGACGAACCCTTTTTAAGGCGTTTAGCTAGAGCAATGGAGAAGCGCGGCTTTTCCCCAGAAACGGCTGATAGCGTTGTTGCTGGTAAAGCTATAGCTACTGGTAGACCACCAGCTTATGCTGTTGTTGACTTACGGCTTGCTGATGGTAACGGTTTGGACGTTGTAGAGGTCTTAAGATCCAAACGACCTGACTGTAAAATTGTAATTTTGACTGGTTATGGAGCTATAGCTACAGCTGTAGCGGCAGTGAAGATTGGAGCGACTGATTATTTGTCTAAGCCTGCTGATGCAAATGATGTAACGAACGCACTTTTGGCTGTTTCTGAAGGGATGCCACCACCGCCAGAAAACCCGATGTCTGCTGATCGAGTTCGTTGGGAGCATATCCAACGAGTATATGAGCTTTGCGATAGAAATGTGAGTGAAACAGCTCGTCGTTTAAACATGCATAGAAGGACTTTGCAAAGGATACTCGCTAAAAGATCTCCCAGATAAATCGAAATTAATCAGCTTTTATGCAACTGGTCCAACAAGAATGAAAACCTTTTTATAAATTCATTTCTGACGGCAATGGGTTGACGCAATTTCAATTCGGTAGAAAAATTAAAGTTTTTCGGTGGTGAAGTAAAAAATTTGTTTGCTTCACTAATTTAAAACCAGCAATTAATGTAGCCTCCATCCAAGCAGAAATTTTATCTGCTTTTTTAATTTGTAACTTAATTTTTGGGGGAACCGATGCGGGCAACCCAAATCTAATATGAATTGCCTCAATAAGTTTAACCTCTAATTCTGAGTATGATGGACCAATCGCTGCTTTTACTGGCGATATCATATCACCAATTACATATTCAGGTGCGTCGTGAAGAAGTGCAGCTAACTTCCACTGTATTGAGGTCTTAGGATAGAGATATGTAAAGATTTTCTCCACCAATAATGAATGTTCGGCCACAGAATAGGCATAATTTCCTTTTGTTTGACCGTTCCAACGAGCCACGAAAGATAAACCATGTGCGATATCTTCTATCTCGATATCCACTGGTGTTGGGTCTAATAGGTCTAGTCTTCTACCGGAAAGCATCCTTTGCCAGGCGCGAGGTGTTTTCATTAATTCCCCAATAATAATTAATGTACAAAAATAATAAAGAACATTGCAGATTCCGTTATCAAATGATAGTCGATTTTTCAAACTTAAAGAGGGTAAATGAATGGACCAAGATTATATTGTTAAAGACATCTCCTTGGCGGAGTTTGGTAGGAAAGAGTTGGCGATTGCTGAAACGGAGATGCCTGGTCTGATGGCTCTTAGAGAAGAATATAAGAGTAAAAAACCTCTGAGTGGGGCTCGTATCTCAGGCTCTTTACACATGACAATTCAAACAGCTGTTTTGATAGAGACCCTTGTTGAGCTGGGTGCTGACGTAAGATGGGCATCATGCAATATTTTCTCTACCCAAGACCATGCAGCTGCAGCAATTGCCCAGAAAGGAATTCCAGTTTTTGCTGTAAAGGGAGAAACATTACCGGAATATTGGGATTATGCCGATAAAATATTTGATTTTAAAGAAGGTACCTGCAACTTAATTTTAGACGATGGTGGGGACGCTACACTTTATATTTTACTTGGAGCAAGGGTTGAGGCGGGAGAAGATGAATTAATTTCTATTCCTAAATCTGAGGAAGAAGAGGCGTTATTTGAACAAATTAGGTTAAGAATAGCTAATACACCCGGGTGGTTTGCTAAACAAAAAGAAGCAATAAAGGGAGTTTCGGAGGAAACAACCACAGGAGTACAAAGGTTATACGAGCTTGTGAGAGATGGGTTACTTCCTTTTCCAGCTATTAATGTAAACGACTCTGTAACTAAATCAAAATTTGATAATAAGTACGGTTGTAAGGAAAGTTTAGTGGACGGCATTAGACGAGCAACTGACACCATGATGGCAGGGAAAGTTGCCGTTGTTTGTGGGTACGGTGACGTGGGAAAGGGATCTGCTGCTTCTCTTCGAGGTGCAGGTGCACGAGTGAAAGTTACTGAAGTAGACCCTATATGTGCTCTACAAGCTGCAATGGATGGATTCGAAGTAGTATTACTCGAGGATGAAATTTCCCAAGCAGATATTTTTATCACTACTACTGGTAATAAGGACGTCATAAGAATTGAGCATTTGCGTGAAATGAAAGATATGGCCATCGTTGGTAATATTGGTCATTTTGATAATGAAATTCAGGTTGCAGCTTTGAAAAACCATAAGTGGACGAATATTAAAGACCAAGTGGATATGATAGAAATGCCATCTGGTTCCAGAATTATACTCCTTTCTGAAGGTCGATTGCTTAATCTAGGTAACGCCACAGGTCACCCTTCATTTGTTATGTCGGCATCTTTTACCAACCAGGTTCTAGCACAAATTGAGTTGTGGACTAATGGAGAAAATTATAAAAATGAAGTATATATTCTTCCTAAACAATTAGATGAAAAAGTCGCTCGTTTGCATTTAGGGCGCATTGGGGTAAAACTTACAAACCTCCAAAAAGATCAGGCTGATTATATAGGAGTAAATCAAGCTGGCCCATTTAAGGCTGATCATTACAGGTATTGAGGTAAACTCTTTTGAGGAATATAATTTAGAGATTTTAAATTTCACTTAAGGAATTAAAAATTATTTCTGGGTTCTCTGTAGTTTTAGAACCTATTAATACTATTCCGATATTTTTTTCCTCTAATACTTCAGTAATATAAGATCGTGGTCCAACGGTCTGTATAAGATAAGTATTATTATCTAATCCTTTTATATAGCCTTTTGATCTCACTAGCTTGAACGCTTCTTGTGTTAAATGATTAACAAATTTTTTAGGATCTAATAATTTTTTCGGTATGTACGTTTTAGACCAAAACACGTCATTGTGACTTCTAGGAGTAGTAATCTTCTTGAATCTATGATTACCTAGAATATTTTCCAAAGGAATATTTGCTTCTGAAATTAGAATTCCTTTATCTAGAGGGGGATTTAATTCCAGCCACTTTTTAAAAGATAACATATCATTAATTAAGTCCAGTTTATTGATTAAAATAAGGTCAGCATCCATAATTTGAGCGTTTATCGTATCAGAAACATATTTATCACTTTTTAGTTCTTGGATTTGATCAGCATCAATTAGAGTAATTATACTTTCGGTGTAACATTCACCAACTAATGAGATAGAATTTGCAATAGATGATGGAATTGCAACACCGCTTGCTTCGATAATAATATGATGAGGCCGAGGGTTTAATTTCAAAAGTTCAGCTAAGGATAACATTAAATCGTTACCGTATGAGCAGCATACACACCCGCCAGCAATAGAAATCATATTTTCATCTCGAGCAATTATAAGGTCTTCGTCAATTGCTAGTGCACCGAATTCATTAACTAAGATTGCCAATTTTAAACCGTTGGGATTACGTAGCAAATTATTTACTAATGTAGTTTTTCCAGCACCCAGATACCCTGTAATGATGGTAATTGGTAGTTTTGTAGTTGGTTTCATAGGTCAGCTTGACTAAAAATTCGTCCCCCCTGAACTGTTCCCCAAATGGTAATATCTTTCAGTTTATCTGATCCAATCTTTTGAGGGTCATCTTCTAGAATAGCAAAGTCTGCATGTTTTCCCACTTCTATTGAACCAATCTCATCATCTAAATGCAAAGTATAAGCAGCTCCAAGAGTAATTGCTTTTAAAGCCTCTTCACAACTAATTTTTTCGTGCTCGCCCTGAGTGCGCCCAGAAACGGTTAACCTGTTAACAGCACACCACGCAGTAAACAGCGGCCCCAAGGGTGTCACAGGCGCATCAGAATGAATAGCCATCGGAACGCCTGTATCCAAAGCTGTTCTGCATGCGTTCATTCGCCGTGCTCGATCTGGGCCAACAGTCAACCTAAAGTGCTCATCTCCCCAATAGAAATGATGATTAGCAAAAAGATTTACGCACATATCCAGTTTATGCATTCTTCTGAATTGGGCTGCATCTGCTAACTGACAGTGCTGTAGTGTAAATCTATGATCAGGATTTGAATATTTTTTTAAAGCATTGGTTAACATATCTAGAGCCATTTCAGTAGCTTCATCACCGTTGGTGTGTGTATGGACTTGAATACCAGCCTCTAGAGCCAATTGATAAAGTTCTAATAATTGAGCTGGTGATGTATACCATAATCCATTTGGAGCTCCATTGTGATAGCCGGGCCAACGCATTCGAGCTGAAAAGCCTTGTATTGACCCATCAGCAACTGCCTTAATTCTACCTAACCGTAACCGGTCAGTGCTAATTTTTCTTAGTTTTAAGACGGTATCTACTGTTTCTTTAGCGGAAGCTCCCATAAATACCTTTAAAGGCACAACTCGTGCTGGAAAATTTTCTTCCTGAGTGATTCGTAGCATGGAATGCACGGCGTCTTCACTTAACCTCGAAGCGAGATCTGTGACTGTCGTTACACCCTTTCGAACACATAATTTACCAAAATTTCTTAAACCCTCTTCATCGCCATCAGTCAAAGATTGGTCAAAACCAACATGAACCCCGATTGGTGTCTTTGCGTCAGGGCCGTAGAGCTCACCTGTTGGATAACCTTCCTCGTCCAATGGAATTCCAGGGTGATTAACCCCTGTTTTCATTAACCCGCCTAACTCTAAGGCTTTGGTGTTTACATTCAAAATATGACCTGAAGCATGAAGCACTCCAATTGGCCGAGTTCTAGAAACTTTATCCAGATCTTTACGGGAAACCCTTTTGTTATTCATATAAATAGGATCTAGCTGCCAACCAGATAATGGCGTTTCTGGGTCAGTCAAAGCTTTTTCTGCGATTTTCAATCGTTCTAGTACCGAGTCTAAATTTTTTGCTCCTGACCAACTCCTACCATCTGGATCTGTTCTATCGAAAAAACCACAATAGACGTGTCTCCACAAGGTTCCCTCCATTGTATGCGCATGCCCTTCAACTAAGCCAGGCATCATGACCTTATCCTTAAAGATTGTGTTTAATTCATATTCACCCCACTTTTCCAGATCCTCTAATTCACCAACACCAAGAATTTTCCCATCTTTCACAGCTACATGAGTTGCTAGTGGATTGGAGGGGTCCATGGTAATTATTTTTTTTGCTGAAAAAACCATAATCATTTGTGTCACCTTTTGTTTACTATTCCATAACTTTTATAAACATTTACTCTGATATAAGTAAAATATATGAAATAAATTTTATTAATCTAGACACAAAATTAAATTTATGTAGTGTTTAAGTACTGAAGTTAGTAAATTATTTTTTTGGGAGGAAATAATTCAATGAAATTTCTTATAAAATTTTTAACAATTTGCGCAAGCACGTTAGCGCTTTTAGCAACTCATGCAATCGCTGAGGATACACCGAAAAGGGGAGGCACACTACTTACAGTTATAGGCGGTTCGCCACGGGTTTTGAACCCAGCAGTTCAATCTGGGGTTACTACTGGGTACCCTGGAGCTCAGTTATTTGCCTCGCCCTTACGCTACGATGAAGATTGGACACCCCAACCTTATCTAGCACAAAGTTGGGAGGTTTCTGAGGATGGATTAACGGTTACACTAAATCTAGTGAAAAATGCAAAGTTTCATGATGGAGCGCCGATCACCTCGGAAGATATTGCTTTCTCTGTTGATGTTATAAAAGCTCATCATCCGTTCAAATCAATGTTCGCTCCGGTGGAATCTGTGTCTACACCTGATGCTCACACAGCAATCTTGAATCTTAGTCAACCACATCCAGCCCTTATGCTGGCGATGTCAGGGCAATTGATGTCAATTATTCCAAAGCATATTTATGGCGATGGGCAAAACCCGAAGAACCATCCTCGCAATAATGAAAATGTTGTAGGGTCTGGACCTTTTAAATTAGTGGAATTTAAACCGGGAGAGCATATTATTCTAGAGAGATTTGACGATTTTTTTATCGAGGGAAGGCCATATCTTGATAAGATTGTCATGCGTATAATAAAGGATCCTCAAGCAAGAGTTATTGGACTTGAAAATGGAGAAATCCATATGTCTGGTTTTGAAAGTCTGCCACGTAATATCAATCGATTAAAAAAAGCTGAACATTTGATTACTACCCCTGAAGGTTATGCTGCTATTGGACCGCTTGATTGGTTAGCTTTTAATACTAAAGAGGGACCAACGTCACATGTAAAAGTTCGACAAGCAATAGCGCACGCCATTGATCGTAATTTTATTTTAAAAGCGATTATGTTCGGGACTTCCGAAGAAGCCAATACCGGTATTCATCCAGGAAGCCCATTTTATAATCCAGATGTTGCAACATATCCTTTAGATTTGGATAAGGCCAATTCTCTTTTAGATGAAGCGGGTTTCGCAAAAGGCAGTGATGGAATTCGTTTTAAAGTAAACATAGATTTTGGCTGGCCAGGAGTAAAACCACAAGTTGAATATGTCCGTGCAGCACTAAAAAAAGTTGGCATCGACGTACATGTAAGGGCATCCGCAGATTTTCCAACTTGGGCAAAAAAAATGGGAACGATGGCATTTGATATGAGTTGGGATACTGTTTTCAATTGGGGAGACCCAGTGATCGGTGTTCATAGAACCTATCTAACAAGTAACATTGCGAAGGGTGTATGGTCTAATACCCAAGGTTATTCGAATGCCAAAGTTGACTCAATACTTGATGAGGCTAGTAAAGAGACGGATCCAGACAAGCGAAAAAGATTATATGCTGAATTTCAGCAAATAGTATCTCAGGACGTTCCGATCTATTTTACGAACACCTTACCTTATCATACGATTTACTCTAAAAAAGTGGGTAACCCACCTTTGGGTATCTGGGGGACCAGTTCTCCGATCGATATGACGTATTTAAAATAAGGAAAAAACTATACGAGGGGTGATTGCCCCTCGTATAGAATAAGAGTTATCGAAAAAGATTAGGGTAAATATATTGGCGTTTATTCAAACATTAGCTACGCGAATAATGTATGCGTGTATTTTACTTTTGGCTGTACTCATTTTAAACTTTTCTATGATGCATATGGCTCCTGGAGATATTGCGGATACCATTAGCCAAACGATGGGAGGTGCCGATCAAGAAATACTTGATGAAATAAGGGCTGACTACGGGTTGGATAGATCTTTTATAGTTCAGCTTGGTACTTATATTGGAAAAGTTTTACAATTCGACCTTGGATATTCTTTTTTTTATAATCAACCAGTAACTAAGTTAATTTTTCAGAAATTACCTGCTACCTTATTATTAGTAATTACAGCCCAATTACTCGCTCTAATAGTAGGTGTAGTTTTAGGAGTTTTTTCAGCGCAACGCCCTAATGGAATGCTGAGCCATTTTGTCTCTTTTCTTGCACTTTTTGGTTATTCTGCTCCTGTCTTTTGGTCTGGTTTGTTACTGTTAATTGGTTTTTCGTTACACATACAATGGTTTCCTGTTGCTGGGATGATTGACGTAACAGTGGAAGGGAATATCTGGGTTAGAACCGTTGACGTGCTCAGACATTTGACTTTGCCGGTAATTTCATTAGCATCCATTTTTTTAGCGCTTTACTCTCGTCTTTCGAGAGCTACTATGATGGAAGTTCTAGGCAGCGACTACATTAGAACTGCAAAAGCAAAAGGTTTAACCGATAGAGAGATTGTATATAAACACGCGTTAAAAAACTCTTTATCCCCAGTTATTACTTTGGCAGGCCTACAATTTTCAGCTGTGGTTTCAGGTGCAGTATTAGTTGAGTCTGTTTTCTCTTGGCCAGGTCTAGGTACGCTAGCCTTTGAATCTATTATAGCGCGAGATACGCCTACAATTTTAGGTATATTATTTTTCTCTGCATTTGTTGTTATCATTGGAAATCTTTTAACGGACTTAGCCCTTCGGTTAGTTGATCCTAGGGTGGGTAGTAAGTCATGAAACTAGAAGATCAGGAAACCGTAGAAGCTAGAGCGCCCATAAGAGAGGCGTCAGAAATGTTTTTTAAAAACTATGCTGCTGTTTTGGCATTAGTCATTTTAGTGTTAATAATATTTATGGCTATATTTGGACCAAAAATATATCCAGTTGATCCGTTTGATATGGTTTGGGCCCCATTTTCGCCACCGGGGCAGGAAGGATTCTTGTTTGGTACTGATTATTTAGGTCGTGATCTTTTAGCATCGATAATACACGGATCGAGAGTATCTATCATAATTGGTTTATCAGCAGCCTTTATGTCAGTTTTTATAGGTGTTTCAGTTGGTGCGATGGCAGGTTTTTACAAGGGATGGGTGGAAGAAATTTTAATGCGTATAACAGAATTTTTTCAAGTACTTCCCACTTTACTTTTCGCTATGGTGATTGTTGCTTTATTTGGAACATCCTTAACTATGATTACAATATCAATCGGTCTTGTTAGCTGGACAGCTGTTGCAAGAATCACCAGGTCCGAGTTCCTTAGAATTAGAGAGTTAGAATATGTTACGGCTTCTAGGGCTTCTGGTGCAAATAATGTTAAACTTATGTTTAATGTTATATTACCAAATGCTCTACCCCCAATAATTGTGCAGGCAGCTCTAATGGTTGGGTCCGCTATCCTATTTGAGGCAGGGTTAAGTTTCCTAGGCCTCACAGACCCAAATGTTGTTAGTTGGGGTCAAGTTATAGGTTCGAATCGATCGTACATTCTTGATTCAGGCTATACAGTGACGATCCCAGGTGCAGCTATTTTCATAACAGTTCTGTGTATTTCTCTGGTAGGTGATGGCCTTAATGATGCTTTAAATCCAAAACTGAGACAACGATGACTAATCCAATTTTGAGTGTAAAAAACCTAAGAATCGAAATATTGACAAGATCAGGGTTAGCACCAGTTATTGATGATTTTTCATTCTCTTTGTCTGAAGGAGAGGCAATTAGCTTTGTTGGTGAAAGTGGGTGTGGAAAGTCAATGACTGCACTAGGAATTATGGGACTTCTACCAGAGCGGGTCGGTAGAATTGCTGCTGGATCAATAATCTTTTCTGGTGAAGAGTTGACTACAGCAACAGAGAAAAGGCTTAGAAATATTCGCGGCAATGATATATCTATGATATTTCAAGAGCCAATGACTTCATTAAATCCGGTTTATACAGTGGGAGAACAAATTGCTGAGGTTTTAAGAGCTCATCAAGGACTATCAAGGAAATCTGCCTGGCTACAGTCTATTGAATTATTAGACGCTGTTAGAAT
>JBJLGD010000032.1:0-30301 GCA_045565015.1 Paracoccaceae bacterium | reverse complement strand
GGTAATCCACTTTGTAACTAAACTTATTGGTGATTGCACCTTTCCTGCTATGAAACGTCGTCCCTGAAATATATCGAATATCCGTCAAACAACCCTCACCTCTTCAGCGCCACTCATAAATTTTGTAGCAACATCAATTGCACTAGAATATCCGTCCTCGTGAAATCCGTTCTTTATCCAGGCACCACAAAACCAGGTTTTATTTTGTCCGTTTATCTCCTTGATTTTTTCTTGCGCCGTTAAGGTCCCCAAATCATAAACTGGATGCCTAAAGACAACACTATCATATATTAGTTCCTGTTTAATATCTCTGCTTGAATTTAGCGTGACAAAAATGGGGTCCTTTTTAGGTATGGGCTGTAGAGAGTTCATCCAGTAAGTTAGATCTATTTTTTTTGATGATTTACCTTCATTTTCACTATAAACCCAACTTGACCATACCCTTTTAGTATTAGGCATCAATGATTGATCTGCATGTAAAACAGCGTCATTTGATTGGTAATGAATAGCGCCTAATGACTTTCTTTCTTCTTCTGAAGGCTCTGCTAGTAATCGTAGGGTATCATCGGCGTGGGTGGCGAAAACTACTTCATCAAACTCTTCCTCCAAACCTGAGACAACATGAACCTGTACTCCATTATTTTGGCGACTCACTTTTTTTATCTCACTACCTAATCTTATATCAACATTTTGTGATCTCATCTTCTTTGCTAAACTTTCAACATATTTTATCGAGCCACCCTTTATCGTAAGCCATTGATGCTGACCTGTTAGACTAAGCAATGCATGATTTTTCATGAATTTTATTAATGCTTCTGCAGGAAAGCTTTCCATCTGCTGAACTGGCATGGACCATATGGCCCCAGTTAGAGGAAATAAGTAGTAATCTCTGAACCACGAACTAGTTCCAACCGTTTTCAAGAGCTCCTCAATAGTCATTTTTGATCCCTTGGATAGGGTTTCAGCTCGAGAATTAAATCTCGTGATATCTTTGAGCATTCTCAAAAATTTTGGTCTAAAAACATTTTGGCGTTGTGCAAAAACTGAATTTAAACTTGCCAACCCATACTCTAGTTTACCACCCTCGAAAGACGCTCCAAAAGTCATATTACTTTTCACTATATCAATGTCGAGATCCGAAAATAATGAATTAAGGTTTGGATAGTTGGGTTTATTAAAAACAATAAACCCTGTATCCACTGGTTGATCTCCGTTTTTTCCAGCGATAACTGTTCTAGCATGACCACCAAGCCTTTTTTCGCTTTCAAACAAAACGACGTTGTTCGCCTTTGAAAGCAAATAAGCAGCCCCCATCCCAGAGATACCAGCCCCAATGACTGCAATTCGTTTTGGTGAATGCAAACGATTATCGAACCGCATTAAATACTCCTATACACATTTTATGACATCATTTTTTTAGCGGGATAATATTTTCCACACGTTCATCCGCTAATTCTTTAAAGTCAAAGTTATCTAATTTCTCCACTCGTTTTCCAGCGCGTCCAGCTGCTGTATTAATTCCTTCTAAGTCTTTTAAAGCCGCTGAGAAGTGAGTGTCTAACTTTGCCGCCCTGTCAACAACGAGTTTCACATCTTTGTTTACAAGATTTAGTGTCTTACGAATTTCTCCTGCTTGCTCCTGCATTCGTGCATCTTTTAAAATTGCCCTCATCGTGTGAAGCGTTGCCATACAGGTAGTTGGAGACACAATCCAAACTTTGGCGGCAAAACCTTCCCGAACGACTTCAGGCAACTTTGCATGCAATTCTGCATAAACAGCTTCTGAGGGTAAAAACATTAATGCTCCATCAGCAGTTTCCCCTTCTATCAGATATTTTTCTGAAATGGATTTTATGTGGTGTCTTACAGATTGCTTTAATAGGGTAAGAGCACTCACTTTCTCATCATTAGTTTTTGCATTAACTAACTTTTCATATGCTTCTAGAGGGAATTTTGCGTCTATTACAATTGGTCCAGGTGGATTTGGTAAAAATATCAGACAATCCGCCCTCTTGCCATTTGAAAGTGTATGTTGAAACGCATAACTATCAGACGGCAATGCCTTAACAACAATATCATTAAGCTGAATTTCCCCAAATGCCCCTCTCGTTTGTTTATTTGATAATATATCCTGAAGGCTCAATACATCTCCTGAGAGTTTTTCAATATTTGACTGCGCTCGATCTATTGTGGAAAGCCTTTCCTGAAGTTGTGTTAATGATTTACTAGTCTTTTCAGAAGAACCGCTTAAAGTCTCTTTCATTTGCGCTTCCAAGTCTGATAGAGATCTAGCTGATTTGATAGCATTCGCATGTAAGTTTTCTGTCATTTGTCGTTGAACCTCTGACAGCCTACTTTCCATATTTTGAATAGAGATGGTATGCGACTTATTTAACATTTCCAAACTACCCGTTAACTGTGATTGACCATTACTCAAATCCTGTATTGATTGATCAAGCCTACCTAGTGAGTCGGACAACCCATTAACTGGTCTTTGTCGGCTGAAAAAGACGCGCGCGATAAGAATAAAAGCCAATAGACCAAGCAAAAATATAATAAAGCACAAAACCAACCCCACAGGACTAAAAATAATATTTAAGACAGATGATCCTGAATCAAACATCATGTTCTTCCAAACATTTTTTCAATGTCGTTTAGCTTAAGTTTCACATAGGTTGGCCGTCCATGGTTACACTGGCCAGAATGCGGTGTTGCTTCCATATCTCGAAGGAGCGCATTCATTTCTTCTGATTTCATTCTTCTTCCTGATCTTACGGACCCATGACACGCCACTCTACTCAAAACGGCGTTTATTCGATCAGAAACTATTTTACTATCCATATTATCTTTTATTTCGTCTAAAATATCTAGAACCATCGAATTTGTATTTATTACTCCCAAGAGCGCTGGAGTCTCTCTAACTATTACAGCTCCAGGACCAAACGCTTCGAGATAAAAACCACATTTTTTTAGTTCATCTGAACAGTCTAACAATAATACAGAGTCCTCTTCCTCCATCTCAACTACTTCTGGTAGTAACAAAGGTTGTGTTTTAACTCCATTATTTTTTAACTGCTCTTTAAGATTTTCATA
The DNA here is from genome assembly GCA_045565015.1 of Paracoccaceae bacterium. GTDB lineage: Bacteria > Pseudomonadota > Alphaproteobacteria > Rhodobacterales > Rhodobacteraceae. The sequence goes on along the minus strand of JBJLGD010000032.1, from coordinate 27,208 downwards.
TACAAGTCTTTCGTGAGCCGCATGTTGATCAACGATAATTATTCCGTCATCGGTTTGAGATATAATATAGTTTTCATGAAACTGTCCCCGTGCTGCTCCTAAAGGAAACCCACTAAGATTTTCAGAATCTTTTACAGAATCTATTTCAGCTTCATAGCTGCTTGCTTTTTCATTTAAAAACAAGCTTTCGCTTGAAAAGGTTCTAGCCTTAGGTGCCCCATAACTACCCTGAAGCATACCAGAACTAAAAGTTTCTGATGTAAAAGCGCCTAAAACACCCTTTGAAACTGACGTCGAACTGCGTTGCCCATGCTCTGCCAGAGATGCTTTCAAAGCTGAAATTATTAAACCCCGAACAATACCTGGATTTTTAAATCTAACTTCTGCCTTAGTTGGATGAACGTTAACATCTACATCGCTTGTTTTACATTGAATAAATAGTGCGCACACTGGATGCCTATCTCGAGCTAAGAAATCTGAATATGCTACACGTACCGCTGACATCAATATTCTATCTTTGACGGGCCTTCCATTAACAAATAAATGTTGTAAATTCCCAGAGCCTCTTGAGTATGTAGGTAGCGCTGAATATCCAAAAAGTTTGATGTCTTCACGATTAAAATCCAGTTCAAAACAGTTTTCCCAAAAATCTTTACCAAGTACTTCCTTTAGTCTTGCTTTCAGAGCTACCAAAGTCTTACCAGAATGCTGAATAGTTTTAAAAACTTCTTTCTCCTTCTTATCACTCGACAGGTTTTTTATGGAAAAGCTCACATAGGGCTCTGCAATTGAAAAACGTTTCACCATATCAAGGATAGACATCATTTCTGACCGGTCAGTTCTTAAAAACTTTAAACGCGCCGGCGTAGAATAGAATAAATTTGATACCTCCACTTGTGTACCATTTGATAAGGCTGCCGGTCTCACTTCGTCAACTATTCCCCCACTGGCTGATATAGTAGAAGCAAAATCTGATCCAATGAATCGAGACGTGATAGCCAAATGCGACACAGCAGCCAGAGATGGCAAAGCCTCACCACGAAAACCAAATGTGTTAATATTTAATAAATCAGTTCCATCAATTTTTGATGTCGCATGTCTGGATAGCGCCAGTGGTAGAAAGTTTTGAGGAATTCCTTGACCATCATCAACAACTTTTAAGTATGTCTTACCCCCATCCTTAACATATATCTCAATTCTTAAAGCGCCAGCATCTAATGAATTCTCAACTAGCTCCTTAATAACCGAGGAAGGGCGTTCGACAACTTCACCAGCTGCTATCCGATTAATTGCATAGTCATCAAGTTGCCTAATTACAGACGGTTTGGGGCTTATATTGTTGTTATTGAAGTTCATAACACAACTTGTAGCATACTATTAGACGATTCGGCTATCCAGACTTCTCATCTTATGATTAAGAAGTCGGACGTCCTACAATAACAAAATGAAGCTCGTCTTCAATTAAGAGTTTGGAAGCCACCCTCTTGAGATCTTCTAGCGATACATCGTTTATTTTATTGTTGCGATTTTTTATATAATCAACAGATAACCCCTGCATCTGCATTCCAACTAGTATGTTAGCTATTCTAGAATTCCCATCAAACCTTAAAGGGTATGCGCCAGTTAAAAATGTTTTTGCATCTTCGAGTTCTTTGGATGAAACTCCATTAATTACTAATTCTTTCCAAAGATCTTTGATCATATTTATCGCTTTATATGCCGTTTCATTAGAAGTTGAAAATTGCCCTAGTAATAAATCTGCATTCTCCCAGTTAACCAAATACGTTGAAATACCATATGTTAGCCCATTTTTTTCTCGTAATTCTTGCATTAATTTCGAGCCGAAACCTGATCCTCCTAAAATGTGGTTCAAGACATATGCAGGAAAAAAATCACTATCTTCTCTTTTGATACCTTGTTGACCAAAAATAACTACCGATTGGGGTGTGTCATAATCAACAACAGTGCTACCGCCACCCAAGCTATACTTGGCCCTATCAATATTAGGTCTTTCATTAACAGGTATATTTCCAAATATTTTATCAATTAGACTTGCTAGTTCACCCTCGCTTATATCACCAACAGCGCTAATAAAAACTTCCTTTTGATAAAAAATATCAGAATAAGCGTTTAAGATATCCTCTCGATTTATTGAAGAGACTGTTTCAATGCTGCCCTCTTTACCTGAGCCATAAAGATGGTTCGGAAAAGCTTTTTGGAAAAAAACTTTACTGGAAATCTTATTCGGATCTTTTGAGTTTGAGCCTAAAATAGAAATTACTTGGTTTCTTACTCTTTCAATTGGTTCATTATCAAATCGAGGTTGTAAGAGAGCCATTTTTAGAAAATCAATGGCTTCATCTTTGTTTTCTGTTAAAAATTTTACAGATATACTCATACTATCTTGATAGACGTCAAAATCTAATTTCAGAGCTAAACGTTCCATTTCAGCACTAAATTGAGATGAGTCTAAATCTCCTGCACCCTCGTTCATTAATGCTGACATAAGATAAACAGCACCTCTTTTCCCATCTCTATCTAACGTAGCTCCACCTTTAAGTCTTATTTCTATAGCTACAAAAGGTATAGAATGTTCTTTGACTAGCCACGCCGAGAGACCTTTTTGACTTCTAACCTCTGTTACTGTGGTGGCAAAACTTTTACTTATAAGACTTGTAAGGAGAAAAATAATCACGAGTATTCTGGACATTATTACCTATCCTTTTCGTCAGTGGGCTTCTTGAAAAAGCCTGTAACAGCATTTCTTTTATCACGTAAGTCCTTTGCTAATTCTATAATCTGAACCGGTGAAACATCCTGCAACAGTCCAGGCCAGTCTTGTATATCCTTTATACTAAGTCCTGACATGAGAGCAGATCCATATAATCTCGCTAAACCAAAAATATTATCCTGAGCATAAATGTTAGAAGCTCGAAGTTGCTTTTTTATTCTATTTAACTGATTTAAATCAACGCCATTTTCAATAAAGTCATTAATGGCAATATCTAGATCTTTCTCAGCTTGCTGCAGTGTTCGTCCTTTAATCGGAACAATCACTAAACCAAAAGTGGTAGCGTCATAAGAAACGCCCGAGTAAAAAGCAGAAGTATACAAAGCTTTTTTTGTTGCCAGCTGAAGCGACTTTCCCAACACCGATGTATTTTCGTTGCCTCCCAACAACTCAGCCAATACAGTGAGTATTGCTGGTACTTTTTGATCCGCTTGATTTCTTTCAGGAACTAAATAATTTCTTATTAAATACGGTTGCGAAACACGCGGGTCTTCAAAAATTATTTTTCTTTCAGCTAGGTGAGTCGGTTCTTGGCTTCGTTCCCTTTTGTCTAAACCAACTATTGGAGTCAATCGGCCATAATATTTTTCAGCTAAATCTTTCACTTCCGACGGCACAGCATCACCAGCAATGATCAACGTAGCAGAGTTAGGCGCATAATATTTTTTGTAAAATGCTATAATGTCTTTTTTATTTAAATTTTCAATTTCATGTCGCCAACCTATAATTGGGATTCCATAAGGATGATTTAAATACATTGCCGCTCGCCGCTGTTCAGCAAATAAAGCACCTGGATCACTGTCTGTCCGTTGTGACCTTTCCTCAAGCACAACTTTCCTTTCAGTTTCTATATCTTTTACCGACAGTTGAATGTTTTTCATTCTATCAGACTCTAACTCCATCATAAGAGCTAACCGATCTTTGGAGATTCTTTGGTAATACCCGGTATAATCCCACGAAGTGAAAGCATTATCCGATCCACCTAGTTTTTCAACAATCTTAGAAAATTCTCCAGGTTTAGTTTTTTTGGTACCTTTAAATAATAAATGCTCCAAAAAGTGTGCCACTCCAGACTTACCCGGCTCCTCATCAGCAGCCCCTGCTCTATACCACAGTGAATGAACGACAACTGGTGCCCGGTGATCCTCTATAACCACTACTTCTAGGCCATTATCTAAAACAAATCCCGTAACGTTTTGATCTGCTAAGAGCGGTCGAGACAAACAAACAAACAAAGTTAGAATTGAAATCAGGCAACCAATATAAAGCCTTACTAAATAACACATCTTTAAAAAATCACTCTTTAGCTTTGGGTGGCGCCGAGACCGTTTTTATACCTAATTTTCTGAGCCTTTCAACTTCTAAATACTGGTCCAAAGAATACTTTTTGTAAGCTTTGAAATAAATATTTACTTTTAGCAGTCTTTCTAAAAACAACCCGTCATTTGCTTTTCTGAATTGCAAGTCATCGTTAGCCAAAATGGACCGTATCTCTTCAACACCACCATACCTTGAAACGTATTTTACTAGGTTTGGATCTTTACTCGTCAAATTCTTGTCACCACCTAAAGCAACGATAATATCCTCTCTTGGGTTTAGATCAGTGCGATTTTTTCCTCCTAAAGTCGGTAAAGGAAGTTCTACATAACTTTTGGGTTGGGTTAATCGCCCCGCCGGCACAATTGCAAATTCGTCCGGACCATTTCCTTTAGATCTTAAATTCATTAAGCTAGGTTTGGAGGAACTATCACAACCAGTAATTAATAGGAAAAAAATTAAACCTAAAAAGGTTACAGATATTTTAGTATTCATACTGAGTCCTAACTTAGTCAACAGTCTCTTTATATCTCATCGAATAAAAAAATGTCACGTTTTCTTATCGTCATTAATAAAAAATAAACTAAAAACACCGATAAATATAGCAATATCAGCTATATTAAAGACAAAAGGGTTCTCTATTCCACAGCATGACATATTAATAAAATCCGCCACTGCTCCATAAAGAAATCTGTCATACGCATTTCCGATAGCTCCACCTACGATTAGACCAATACTTGTAAAACCTAAAATATTAAATTGTTTAATTTTAGCCCACCAAACTAAAGCAACAGAAATAAGTAGTGCTAAAACTATTAAAAATATTTCGGTACTTTTAAAAAGTTGATTCAACATTCCAAAATTAATGCCCGTATTCCAGCCCATCCTAAAATTCAAAAACGGTGGTATAACATTAATAGAAAGCACATTCTGAAGGTCTAGATAAAAAACTACATAATATTTACTCAACTGGTCGATAAAAAAAGTAAGTAATCCTGTAATTAAAATAATCCTCATCGTTAATGCCTAAAATTCCGTACTCCTGTGAATACCATTGAAATACCCAAAGCGTTAGCAGTGTCAATTACCTCCTGGTCTTTAAGAGAACCTCCTGGCTGAATTACCGCGGACACACCAGCTTTAACAGCCGTTACTAATCCATCAGGAAATGGAAAAAATGCATCTGAAGCAAGGGCTAAACCTGAAACATTATTTATATTTTCTGACTCAGCTTTTTGCATATCTTGGAATTTTATTGCTGCTATACGGGTTGAATCAACTCTACTCATTTGACCAGCCCCTATACCAACTGTAATCCCATCTTTTGCATACACTATTGCATTTGACTTCACGTGTTTGGCAACCTTCCAAGAAAAAACTAAATCAATGTATTCTTTAGGACTGGGCTTTCGCTCAGTGACAACTCTGAAATCACTGATATTTATTTTTGAGTCATCTGTGGATTGCACCAAAAAACCACCTGAAACTGAGCTTAGTTTATCTTGCTTTAATCCAACAGCCTCATCATTTCCATAGGTTAACAATCGAATATTTTTTTTCTTTGCAAATACTTTTTTTGCGGCCTCAGTTACATTTGGCGCAATTACAACTTCTGTAAAGATCTTTATCAGCGATTTGGCTGCCTCCTCATCCAATGTCTTATTAAAGGCAACTATTCCACCAAAAGCAGACTGCCTGTCACATTTTAAAGCAGATAAATAGGCTTGCTTTACTGTTCGTCCAACAGCCACCCCACAGGGATTAGCATGTTTTACTATTACGCATGCCGCGTCAGCCTCTGACTCAAATTCCAATGCAAGATTAATAGCAGCATCAGCATCATTTATATTGTTATAACTGAGTTCTTTCCCTTGAATCATAATTGAGCTTGTCACACCAAAAGTATTGCCGTCTTTTTTATAAAAAGAAGCTGTTTGATGTGGGTTTTCACCATATCTCAAATTCTGTACTAAATTTCCTGAGAGAGTATAACTTTTGGTTTTTTTTGTAGCGTGATTTCTAAACCAATTTGCTACAGCAGAATCATATGACGCTGTTCTTGAGTAAGCTGCTAACGCCAAATTTCGTCTAAAATCAAAGCTTGTTTGACCTTCATTTTTTTCTAATTCTGTTAATAAAACCTGATAATCTTCTACTTCAGTAACCACGTTGACAAATTTATGATTTTTAGCAGCCGCCCTCAGCATCGCAGGTCCCCCTATGTCAATATTCTCTATGCAGGTGTCATAAGAAGAACCAGAGGCCACAGTTTCAGAAAAAGGGTACAAGTTAACAATCAAAAGATCTATTGGCTGAATATTATATTCTTCCATTTCAGCCCTATGAATATCTGAATCTATTGATCCCAACAAAGCCCCATGCACCCTCGGATGCAATGTTTTTACCCTGCCATCTAACATTTCTGGAAATCCCGTTAAGTCTGAAACATCTTTGACTTTTACTCCTGCCTGTCTAATCGCAGAAGCCGTACCCCCTGTTGAAATTATTTCTATACCATAACCCACCAAAGACACCACAAGGCTCTTTAAATCTGTTTTATCAGAAACAGAAATTAACGCTCTCTTAATTGGTAAAAGGTCTGTCATTATATTCTTCCAAAATATTTTTTTAAAAAATAGTCCCTAAGGGTTAGAAACTTATTTAAGAGAGGGTCTATAATTTTCTTAATCCAAAAAACCTCATTAGTCTAATAACTGTTTTCTATTCTCTAAAACACCTATAAAAAAACCATCCATTCCCCCACGATCGGTCCAATAATCAGGCCGCAGTCGAAGATGATCTAAATCATTGTTATACCAATTTGGATTTAGGCCAAGTGCCTCTATAGAAAGTTTTACAGCTCTTAAATTATGCCTTTTCATTGCTGCCTTTACTTGGATCTCTCCCTCCTCAGGTAGTAGACTACAAGTCGTAAATATTAACTTTCCAGAGGGTTTTAACATAGCGATAGATTTATCAATCATATCAGATTGAAGCTGAATCAATGATGTCAGGTCTTCTTTAGTTCGTAATAATGGTAAATCAGGGTGACGCCTAATAGTCCCTGTCGCCGTACAGGGAGCGTCGAGTAAAATATAATCGAAGGTCTGATCAGTATTCCAATTTAGGAAATCAGCTTGAATAATTTCAGCGAGCATATTTGTCCTATCAAGGTTTTCTCGTAAAATCTTTAGTCTGCTACTAGACTTATCTAGCGCCACCACCTCTGCACCGAGGGAGGCCAATTGCAACGTTTTCCCACCAGGCGCAGCACACGTATCTAGGACAGATTTACCCTTAAGTGAACCAATAGATTTTACTGGTATAGTTGCCGCAACATCCTGTACCCACCACATCCCCTCATCAAATCCGCTCAGTTTTGATAGTTGAGAAGAAGCCTGAAGTCTAAGTGAGCCTGTAGGTAGGATATTTGCGTTCAACTCTTCTGCCCATTTTATTAAATCTAACCCTGGCTTTAGTGTAATATCTGTTTTCGCTCCATTAAGATGAGCCAACTCTATATCTTTTACAATTGCTTCGTCATACACATGTACTAACCTTTTCCTAAGCCATTTCGGTAACTCAGTGACCTCGCCCAAATTCCACGAATCTACATCATTATTCGATATTTTGCGTAGAATTGCATTTGAGAGACCAGAAAACTGTACCAACTTCCGAGATGCTTTCATTAATGAAACAGCACCATCTACCACCGCATGGGGCGAGATCTTTTCTGAACAAATTTCTAATACGGCTAAGCGTAAGATGTTCATTGCTTTATTTGGAGGAGTTTTACTTAGATATATGTGTAAAATATCATCAATTCGCCTTAAATATCTTAACGTTTGAAGAGCTAGCCTTTGCGAACGTGCACGATCAGAAGCTGTTAAGTATTTGAATAAATCTGAATCCTGAAGTTGATTTGATATAGATTTCTTATCTTCTAATACTTGGTTAATAAGTTCAACTGCTGCCCATCTTGATAATAGACCAGGCTTTTTAAAACGCACGTTATCACGTTGACGTTGGTCAGTTTTATTCTTAATGTTATTTTCTGTTTTTTGCATATTAACGTCAATTAGATTATAGAGAGCTTATGGACAAGAAAGATAAAATAATTCCAGTTAAGAAATTATCTGAGGAAGCATTACGGGCTCTTAATGAAGCAAACGTAAGAAGAGCAAAGGCGCTAAAAAATACCTTGCCAAAGGAGTTAGGTGGCAGAGATGGCCCTGAACCCGTCCGCTTTGGTGATTGGGAAAAAAAAGGAATTGCAGTAGATTTCTAATAAAATATATTATTTTTAAACCAAACCTAAAACATCTAACATAGAATAGTCTCCTGGGATTTTACCCTGCGCCCAAAGAGCAGCAGTCAGTGCTCCTCTTGCAAATATAACGCGGTCAGAGGCTATGTGACGAAGTATTATTCTTTCTCCCTCTGACGCAAAAATAACATCATGCTCACCAACAATATCTCCCCCCCGAATAGATGAAAAACCAATTGTACCTGTTGACCTTTCACCAGTTATTCCATCTCGCCCACGTTCCGACGAAGTTTCTAAGGGAATGCCGCGACCTTCTGCAGCTGCCTCCCCAAGCATTAACGCTGTACCTGAAGGTGCATCGACTTTATTCTTATGATGGGACTCTACTATCTCAATATCGAAATCCTCATTTAATGCTGATGAAATTTTTCTAGTAAGTTCAGTCAAAAGATTGACACCAAGCGACATATTACCAGCCCTAACAATAGGAGTATGCCTTGCAGCCGCTGAGATTTTTTTTAGCTCATTTTTACTCATTCCTGTTGTACCAATTATGTGCGCTACTCGGGCTTGTGCCGCCAATTCTGCGTGCTCAATAGTTGCCGATGGGGTTGTGAAATCTATAAGCGCATTAGAATCAGATATAAGCTCTAAAACCGAGTCTTGAACAATCATGCCATTTGGTGAACCTCCGAGCATCTCGCCTAGATCTAATCCTATCCAACCATGCCCTTTTCTCTCTGTTACCCCAGCCAATCTTAATTTGTCACTTTTATTAATAAGCTTCACTAACATTTGACCCATTCTTCCTGAAACACCTGTAACTAAAACTGCTGGAATATTTGACATTTAGACCTCCTAGTAAATTAAATCATATCTTTGAACAGTTGCAAGATTGTAAAAACATGCTTAGAGGAGAAAACATGTCAAGTAAAAGTCATTTTTCTAAGACCGGACCCTCTCAAAGACAATTAAGAGTGGGCGAAATGATCCGGAGAAGCCTAGCCGAGTTGCTCAGCAGAGGAAATCTTTATGATCCCGAGCTAGAGAAACTGTTAGTCACAGTGAGTGAAGTCAGGATTTCACCCGATCTTAAAGTGGCGACTGTTTTCGTGCTTCCCTTGGGTGGTGATAAGAAAAAAGAAGCCATAGAGGCTTTGTCTCGGAGCAAGCACGAGATACGAAAAGTTATCGCAAAGAGTTTAAATCTAAAATATGCACCAGATTTTAGATTTATCATCGATGAAACCTTTGATCAAATAGACAAAACAGAACAACTACTAAATCAAGATAAGGTTAAATCTGATTTAGATAAAGCTCACTAAGCTGTTGAAAGTTTGTTTGACCTAAAACAAAAAAATAATAGCTATTTTAGGAGTTTGTGTGGCGCGTAAAAAATCAGGGAGGAATATTTCTGGGTGGGTTCTAATAGATAAGGAACCCGGAGTGACTTCAAACGCAGTGTCAAATAAAGTACGTTGGTTGTTTAATGCCAGGAAAGCTGGACATGCCGGAACTTTGGACCCTGAGGCTACCGGGCTTCTCGCCGTCGCACTTGGTGAAGCTACTAAGACAATCCCATATGTCACAGACACTCTTAAAGAATATTCATTTATTGTTAAATTTGGAGAAGAAACTTCAACTGACGACACTGAAGGGGACGTACTTAAGACTTCTCAATTAAGGCCGACAAATGAGGAAATAAAAGCGACTTTAAAAAACTTTATCGGTGAAGTCGAACAAGTTCCTCCAAAATTCTCAGCGGTAAAAATTAATGGTAATAGGGCTTATAAGCTTGCTCGCGACAAAGCAGATGTAATTATAGCACCTAAATTAGTTCAAATTGATACTCTAGAGCTTACGAGCAGAACGGACATAAATTATGCATCCTTTAAAATGGTCTGTGGCAAAGGAGGGTATGTTCGAGCAATCGCAAGAGACATAGGTCGGGTTTTGGGTTGTTATGGCCATACCCAAAGTCTTCGAAGGCACTGGTCTGGAATATTTGATATCAAGGATGCATCAAAATTAGGTGAATTGGAGGCTCTCAAAGGGTCAACGAAAATAAATGATTTCCTGATTCCTACTGAATCCAGTTTAGCTAATATTGATGAAATTCCAGTTACTCTATCAGTTGCAAAAAAAATACAGCATGGAAATTCATGCTATATTGGCGAAACGACTAATCCGAACGTCAAGGTAGCTTGGGTTTCATATCAAAAAAATGTTTTGGCATTAGGAGAGTGCGTCAAAGGTGAGTTTTTTCCATTTAGAGTATTTGTAAATTCTCTAATCGTTGATTAAACTCGATGGGCTAATCTCTAAAATTATGCTCTAATATTTTGAAAATTAAAAGTATGGATTTAAAATATTAAATAATAAAAAATGATTTTAAAAACTAGTGAACAAAATAAAATAAAAAGTACTGCAAGCTATTCAGACTGCGAGCGTTATCGTTATTCTTTACGAAGAGTCTGGCAGCCAGGCAAAAAAAAAATAACATTTGTTCTTCTTAATCCATCCACAGCAACAGAGCTAAAAAATGATCCTACAGTTGAGAGATGTGAGCAGAGAGCTCGCACTTTAGGTTTTGGAGCTTTCTTAGTATGTAATATATTTGCCTGGAGAGATACGAGCCCAAAAAAAATGAAGTTATCAATTGATCCAATTGGGCCTAATAATGATAAGGCAATTTCTGACGGCTGCAAATGGGCTGATATGGTGATTTGTGCTTGGGGAACACACGGATCTCATCTCAATCGAGGCTCAAAAGTATTGGCCATGATAGGAAAGAACAATCTGTATCATCTAGGTTTGACCAAAGACGGTTTACCTAGGCATCCACTATACATCAGCTATAAACAAAAACCAATTAAATGGGTATAAAGGCTCAACTAAATATAAACTATAAGCATTTAGTTCCAGTGACGCCTCGGCAATTCATCCCTTAATCTAACTAAATAGATCACTACTAATTAAAATCTGATGAAAAACCACAAGGGTGTTTCGTGTAGTTATACATTTAGCCCTTCCCTTTTCATAGAAAGTAAAATATACGCCCGACTTCACTACTAGTTTAGTGTAAAAAGCTCCATGGGCCTTGCTGGACGACATCCCGGTTTGTGCCATTAACCCTTAAACAGAAAAGGAGACCACGATGTCGATAAACTCTGAAGCCAAAAATGGCCTAATAAAAGAATATGCCACTAAAGAAGGTGATACAGGTTCACCAGAAGTTCAAGTAGCTATCTTAACTTCACGGATCAATACTTTAACCGATCACTTTAAAACTCATACTAAAGATAATCATGGCCGACGCGGCCTTTTACGGATGGTAGCACGACGTCGTAAATTATTAGACTACTTAAAAGAGAAAGAAGAAAAGCGTTATTCAGATCTTATCAAAAGCCTAGGAATTCGCAGATAAGTGTTAAGAGTCCATTGAAGGGCTTTTCCTTTACGACTGGATATCCAGGTAAGAAATATAATTACTATAGAGTAGGCAATTCGGCCTACATTGAAGCAGTTACTTAAAGATTTGCTTAAAGTAACTAAAAAAGGAATTAAGATGTTTAAAATGACAAAAAAATCAATTCAATGGGGAGAAGAAACTCTCACATTAGAAACAGGAAAAATTGCACGGCAAGCCGATGGGTGCGTTATAGCTACTTATGGGGAAACTTCCGTTATGGCAGCAGTAACTTTTGCTAAGGAGCAAAAGCCTGGTCAAGACTTTTTCCCTCTAACTGTGCACTATAACGAAAAATACTACGCAGCAGGAAAAATTCCGGGAGGATTCTTTAAAAGAGAAGCGCGGCCTACTGAAAAAGAGACCCTCACTTCCCGACTTATAGACCGACCAATTCGCCCACTGTTTGTACCAGGGTTCAAAAATGAAGTTCTAGTAATCTGTAGTGTTCTTAGTCACGATTTAGTTAATGACCCAGATATTGTTGCATTGATTGCGGCATCAGCCGCGTTAACAATATCTGGGGCACCTTTTATGGGGCCAATCGCAGGGTGCAGAGTAGGATATGAGGATGGTGAATATATTTTGAATCCAGAGATCGATGATATGCTAAATCTAAGAACGAAACCAGAGCAACGGTTAGATCTTGTAGTCGCTGGAACAAAAGACGCTGTCATGATGGTCGAATCTGAAGCCTATGAGCTGACAGAAGAAGAAATGTTGGGAGCAGTTAATTTTGCTCATGAACAGATTCAGCCTGTAATTAGCACTATAATCGATTTTGCTGAAGAGTGTGCGAAGGAACCTCACGAATTTACCCAACCAGACTACAGCAAGCTCTATGCTAAAATAAAAAAATCAGGCGAAAAAGCAATGCGGAAAGCTTATGCTATAACAGATAAACAAGATCGAACTACTTCGGTAAATGAAGCACGTGATCTTATAAAGGCATCGTTATCAGATGAAGACCTTGATGACGAAAACCTCGGATCTGCTCTGAAAAAACTCGAAAGCTCAGTTTTACGTGGTGATGTAGTGAAAAAAGGTAAGCGTATTGATGGGCGGGCATTAGATAAAGTTAGGGAAATTTCATCCGAAGTAGGGCTTCTTCCTAGAACACATGGTTCAGCTTTGTTTACTCGTGGAGAAACTCAAGGACTTGTAATCACGACACTAGGTACTGGTGATGACGAACAGATGATCGATGCTTTAGAAGGCACATATCGATCTAACTTCATGTTGCATTATAATTTCCCACCATACTCTGTCGGCGAAGTAGGGCGGTTCGGTCCTCCTGGCCGCCGCGAAATTGGTCATGGGAAATTAGCTTGGAGAGCTCTTCAAGCTGTTTTACCTTCAGCAACCGATTTTCCATATACTGTGAGGTTAGTATCTGAAATTACGGAGTCGAACGGTTCATCCTCAATGGCATCCGTTTGTGGGGGATCACTGTCTATGATGGACGCAGGTGTTCCTTTAAAAGCGCCAGTGGCAGGTGTTGCCATGGGTTTAATTCTCGAAGAAGATGGTAGTTACGCAGTATTAACTGATATCTTAGGTGATGAAGATCACCTCGGAGATATGGACTTTAAAGTAGCCGGAACTGAAAAAGGTATAACCTCGCTTCAAATGGATATAAAAGTTGCAGGTATTACTTCAGAAATAATGCAAAAAGCACTCGGGCAAGCTAAAGAAGGTAGATTACATATTCTTAAAGAAATGGCCAATGCGTTAACTGAGGCGAGTGACTTTTCTGTTCATGCCCCTCGAATTGAGACTATGCAAATACCTACAGAAAAAATTAGAGACGTTATAGGTTCTGGAGGAAAAGTAATCCGTGAAATAGTCGAAGTTTCCGGAGCAAAAGTCGACATAAATGATGAGGGTGTTATAAAAATTGCCTCTCCAGATGGTGAGTCCATATCCAAAGCATATGAAATGATTCACTCAATTGTCGCTGAACCCGAACAAGGCGTTATATACACGGGAACAGTTGTAAAAATTGTGGACTTTGGTGCTTTTGTAAACTTCTTTGGAAAACGTGATGGCCTTGTCCATGTATCACAAATTGAGAACCGTCGATTGAAGCATCCCTCAGATGTTTTAAAAGAAGGTCAAGAGGTAAAAGTTAAGCTCTTAGGGTTTGATGATCGAGGTAAAGTTCGTCTTTCCATGAAGGTTGTAGATCAAGAAACTGGGGAAGAAATAACCGAAGATACTGCCAAAGATTAAAGAAAATGGCGTTACTCACATTTGGGTAACGCCTAATCTTATGTCCAGTATAAAAGTATCCTTTTATATTATGAAGATTAAAGTATGGTATCGGAATTCAAATAGACTTTTAAAAAGGACAGACCACTTTAAATTGAACCCCTTTTCCTCCATTTGGGTGATTAAAACGCAAGCTTTCTGCGTGTAGCATTAGTCTTGGGAAATCTGCAGCCTTTCCAGTTGCATAAAAAGGATCACCTAAAATTGGATGCCCTATCTCTTTCATATGCACTCTAAGTTGATGAGACCTACCTGTTTTTGGACTTAATTTAACGCGCGTACTAACCTTGCTATAGCGTTGAACTTTCCATTCTGTAATTGCCTCTTTACCAATTTCGTGATCAACATGTTGCATTGGACGGTTTGGCCAATCAACGATTAAAGGTAAGTTAACGACCCCCCTTTTTTTACCTAGCTTTCCCCAAACATCCGCTACATACGCCTTCTTTATTTGTCTTTTTTCAAATTGAAGACTAATATGACGTTGTGAAAATTTTGTTAAAGCAAAAATAATCAATCCTGATGTATCTCTATCTAGTCTATGAACCAAAAGAGCATCAGGAAATATAAGTTTAAGGCGTTCCAATAAGCAATCTGATAGATGCTTCCCTTTACCCGGTACGGATAATAGCCCAGACGGTTTGTTCACTATCACAAACTCCGCATCCTCATAGATAATATCTAACGGATCCAATGGTGGTTTATAGATTTTACTCATTTACCCTATTAATCATTGAATATACTCTTTGACTCTAGGCTAAGTCTAAACTTTCAGCAACTTAGAAGAAGGGTCGTACATCGGCCTTATCGAAGCCTCGGCTGATACTTTTGTTCCGGCTACATCTATCTCGTAAGAAGATTCCAAAAGCTGTTCTATTTTCTCACCCTTGCATGGAACATAACCTAAACCAACCGCTGCTTTAAAGTGATGCCCATAAGCGCCAGATGAAAGATATCCGACAACCTTTCCATCTCTTAATATTGGTTCATTATGGTATAATAATGGTTCTGAGTCATTCAGTCTAAATTGCAGTAGCCTTCTTTCTAATCCATTTTCTTTTTTTCTAATTACGGCTTCTTTACCGATAAAACTGGCTTTCTCGATGTTAACTGCAAACCCCAGACCCGCTTCAAGAATATGATCCTCACACGTTATATCATGACCAAAATGCCGATAGGCTTTTTCAATCCGACAACTATCCATAACATGCATACCGCAAAGTTTGGCATTAAGTTTTTGTCCAGCCTCCCACAAAACCTCAAAAACGTGACCACACTGATCTGCTGATATATATATTTCCCAACCGAGCTCTCCAACATATGAAACACGATGTGCCCTCGCAAGACCTAAACCTATCTCTATTTCCTGACAGGTCCCAAATGGGTTAGACTTATTGGAAAAATCAGCCGACGAAATAGATGACAATAAAGACCTCGAGTTAGGTCCCATTACCGCCAGAACCCCTTCTCCAGAAGTAACATCAGTAAGTATCACTTGAAAATTTGTAATATGACGACGCAACCATGTTTGATCTGCCAACCTTGTCGCCGCAGGAGTAACAATAAGATAACTCGTCTCAGATAGGCGGGTAATTGTTACATCGGCTTCGATACCTCCATTAATGTTCAGAAACTGTGCGTAAACAATTTTTCCGATATCTACGGAACAATTTGCGCCTGTCATATAATTTAAAAATCTCTCAGCATCAGAACCCTCAACCCGTATTTTACCAAATGATGACATATCATAAATCCCAATATTATGTCTTATCGAGTGATGCTCTTCAGCGACATTATTAAACCAATTCTGCCTTTTCCATGAATACCTATAAAAATGATCTTCCCCTTCTTTAGCAAACCAATTAGCTCTTTCCCAACCAGCAGCTTCCCCCATAACAGCACCAAACTTTAATAGGCTCTCATGGAAAGGTGTTCTTCTAATCCCCCTACTCGTCTTTTTTTGTAAAAATGGGAAATGGTCAGCATATAAGAGACCAAGTGTTTCTTTGGATCTCTCAAATAAATACTTTTTATTTCCTTGGAACGCTTGCATACGTGAAATATCTACATCTCCTAGATCAAAAGGCTTTGAACCAGAATCCATCCACTCAGCTAGGGCCATTCCAGCTCCACCAGCCGACTGAATTCCTACCGAATTAAAGCCAGCCGCAACCCAAACATTATCCATTTCTGGAGCAAGACCGAGGTGATATGCGTTATCCGGAGTAAAGCTCTCAGGCCCATTAAAAAATGTATGTATGCCTGCCTCAGAAAGTGCTGGGAATCTATTACATGCTGCCTCTAAAATCGGTTCAAAATGGTCAAAATCATTTGGGAGTTCATCGAATTCAAAGTTTTTCGAAATTCCTGTCATACCCCAAGGTTTAGATACTGGCTCAAAAGCCCCTAACAATATTTTTCCCGCATCTTCTTTATAATAGGCACACTCGTCTGGGACTCTAAGGACAGGTAGCTCACTCAAGTTTGGAATAGCCTCGGTTACAACGTAAAAATGCTCACACGCATGTAATGGTACATTAACACCCAATATTCGGCCGACCTCGTTCCCCCACATACCAGCACAATTAACGACATGGTCACAGTTGATTATACCTTTTTCACGGTTATTATCCCAGGTAAGACTTGTAACTCTTTCATCATTTTTGTTTGCTGCTACAACCTCTACATTTTCCTCAATAAATACACCATTTTGGCGCGCACCTTTTGCCAAAGATAAGGCTATATTAGCCGGATCTCCCTGACCATCTTTATCCAAGTACACCCCTGCCAACACATCTGTAGTATTTAAATAGGGGTATCTTTCTTTGACTTCATGAGGGGTTATTTCTTCAATCTCAACACCAAAAGCTCGAGCCATAGCAGCTTGCCTAAAAATTTCTTCTTTTCTTTCTTCCGTCAAGGCTACGGTTATAGAACCACATCTCTTAAATCCGGTTGCTAGGCCAGTCTCTGCCTCTAATTGACCATAAAGTTCCTGACTATATTTTGCTAATTTTGTCATATTTGACGTGGCTCTAAGTTGGGCAATCAACCCAGCAGCATGCCATGTGGTTCCTGATGTTAACTTCTTACGCTCTAATAAAACTATGTCCTTCCATCCCAGTTTGGCTAGATGATAAGCCACAGAGCAACCTATAATTCCTCCACCTATTATTACTACTCGCGCCCTATCAGGTATTTTTTTCATTAGTTAGACCCTTTAAATCTTTTAGCTAATTCTCCAATGTGCTCAGGTCCAACCTCACAGCAACCACCTATAATAGTAGCCCCTAAATCAACCCAGGTTGAGACAAAATCAGCATATTTTTCTGGGTTAAGGTCCTCCCGAACAGGTAACAGATCAACGGTTGAGCCTGATGTTTTATATTCGTTTACAATTTCTACGAAACCGTTAGCATAAGCGCCAAAAGGTAAGTCAAAATGCTTCAACAAAGATAGACCACTACTTATTGCTTCTGGTGTAGAACAATTAAGTAAGATTGCAGAAGGGTTATACTTATCGATTAGACTTGAGATCGAATTTAGATCTTCCCCTGATCTAAGCTTTGTTCCATCTTGATCAGCTACCGAAAATGCTATCCAAAACGGTTTAGCTTGGCGGGAAGCTGCTTTCAATGCACCTGTCCCCTGATCAATTGATGACACAGTTTCAATTAAAAAAAGATCAACTAATGATTCTTGTATATGGATAATTTCTTCATAGAGTTTGGTTGCTTCCTCCTCTCGAACTAGTGATTTAGAATTATATGACCATCCTAAAGGTCCCAGCGACCCTGCGATTAGGCCTTGCCCAAAGTTATCTCTGGACTCATTTGCAACCTCGCAAGCAATCTGGTGTAATAATTCGAAGTCGGCTATCTTACCAGCCCTCAAAAGCCTATCACGATGAATGGCGTACGTGTTTGTCGTACAAATATCAGCTCCAGCTGAGAAGTAATCATTATGGACTTGTTTTACGATCTCTGGATGATCAATCATCAACTGAGTGGCCCATAATGACGTTGGACTATCAGAACTCCGTTTCAAAAGCTCCTGGCCCATTCCTCCATCAAGTAATGTAATAGTCATAATCTGAGCCGATCATTTTTTGGATCCCATAAAGGTTTATCTTCTTGCACAGTAGCTCCATATCTCCTTCCATAAATTTCAACTTCCAATTTTTGACCAGGTTCATTGAACCCTGATTTTACCATTCCCAGAGCTATAGCTTGGTTAACCCTATAACCCCACGCTCCCGAAGTAGTTTCTCCAACAGCATTTGAACCATTCCAAATCGTTGACATGTAGGGCGTATCATAGACATCATTATCGATAACCAGAGTTACAAACCTTTTTTTAGCACCTCTATGTTTTTCTTTCATCAGCTCGCCTTTTCCACAAAAGTCTTGTGGTTTGTCAAACTTGATAAATCTATCTAAGCCACCTTCTATTAGTGTATAATCTGTTGTTAGGTCACCTTTCCAAGCTCGATATCCTTTTTCTATTCTTAGAGAATTCAAAGCATACATACCAAAAGGTTTCGCACCATTTGCTATAGCCGAGTCATAAACCTTATGGACGCATTCATTCTTTAGATGAATCTCCCATCCCAACTCGCCAGCAAACGAAACTCTAATAACAAGAGCGTCGACACCAGAAACTACAGCTGTCTGATGGGTCAACCATTCTTTATCAAGATCAGCATTAGAAATTTTCGCTAGAACATTTCTAGACTGCGGGCCAGTAATTATTAAAGTATCTATTTGATCAGTATCATCAATAATCTTTATCTTACTTGAAAGCCTTTCCACTAATAAGTCTTTATCATGCCATTGTGCAGCTGCTGCTGTAATTAAAATAAAATCATCTTCTGCAAGTCTAACACATGACATCTCCGTAACTATCCGGCCCCTATTATCTGAAATGTAAATTAGATTCATACGACCTATTTTTGGTATAGATCCTGTACATAATGACCTTATTTCGTCCGCAGTTCCGGCACCATTTAATCGGAAGCGAGAAAAACCCGGTAGATCTAAGATTCCACAACCGTCCCTAACATTTTCACATTCTTCTTTGACTCTTTTTTCCCAGGGACCAAATCTTTCCCATGTTTCACAAGCCTCTAAGGAAGTGTCATCCCCAGGCTTTGAAAACCAAGTCGCCCTTTCCCAACCATTATATGCACCCATCACACCACCAAGTTCTTTAACCATATCATGGATCGGTGATAATTTTTTATCTCTTCCATCAGGCCACTCATAATTTGGATAATGCATTGCATATTCATGGCCATAAATTTCTATAGCTTTTTTTAAAGAGTAATCACTATCCGCATAAGCAGTATAACGTCTTGGATCTACGGCCCACATATCCCATTCAGTCTGCCCTTCAGTTACCCATTCAGCTAATACTTTCCCTGCTCCGCCAGCTTGAGTTATCCCAAAGGTAAAGACACATGCTTCATAAGCATTTTTTACACCGGGCATTGGCCCTATCAAAGGAAGCCCATCTGGCGCATATGGGATTGGTCCGTTTATTACTCTACCAACTCCGGACATTCCTAGAATAGGAACTCGTGCCATTGCGTCTTCAATGTACCACTCTAGTCTTTCCAAATCATCTGGATAAAGTTGAAAACTGAAATCATCTGGCATTGGGTCATCTGGAGTTACCCAGTGCGCCTTACAGTTTCTTTCGTAGGGACCAAGATTTAGCCCAAATTTCTCTTGTCTCAAGTAGTAACTACTATCCACATCCCTTAATAAGGGGAGTTTTCCATTATCTTTTGTCCAGTCTTCTAGTTCTTTTATTGGCTCTGTCAAAAAATACTGATGGGACATTGTTGCCATTGGAACTGTCCTTCCTCCATAAGGCTTAAACCATTCACCAACTCTTTGAGCATAGTAACCAGCGGCATTAACAACCTTCTCACACCTAATATTACCTTTATTAGTATGTACAACCCATTCATCACCGACTCTTGAAATACCTGTCGCCGGAGTAAATCTCAAAATTTTTCCACCCATCTGCCTTGCACCCTTAGCCAAAGCCTGAGTTAGTTGTGCCGGGTCAATATCGCCATCATTTGGATCATATAAACCACCCGCCAAGTCGTGGGTTTCTAAAAAAGGATAGATATCCTTCATTTCAGAGATTTGCATAATCTCTAGGTTCATGCCTTGATATTTACCCATACCTCTGGATCTTTCAAACTCCTTAATACGATTAAACGAATGCGCTAATCTGAGAGATCCAGTAACATGGTAATTCATCGGGTAATCGACTTCTTTTTCTAACCCGCGATAAAGTTCTAAAGAATATCTCTGCATATTCATGATAGCCCAAGACGTACTGAAAGAGGGACAGTTTCCAGCCGCATGCCATGTAGAACCAGCAGTTAGTTCATTCTTTTCTAGTAAGACACAATCTTTCCACCCAAACTTACCAAGGTGATATAAAGCCGAAGCTCCAACAACACCCCCTCCAATTACTACCACCCTAGCCGTTGTTGGAAAATCTGTCATCTTTTTAACCTTTGCATAATTATTATGTCAGAACTACTTTGGCACTATGAAAAATTTCAGCTAATTTTTATAACCACACTTATTTTAACAATTACTTTTTAGATTTGAAACTTCTTTATAAAAAGCGAAGTTTAAAATCTGAATACGGTATCTAGTATCTTCTCTATATGCTCTGCGTCATAGTTTGAAAAAGCGTCCTCTTGATCACTATCTATATCAAAAACACCAATTAATTGATTTTTTTTATTCCAAACAGGAATAACTAACTCTGATCGAGTAGTATTACTACAAGCAATATGATTCGGGTACAGTAATACATTAGGAACTAATTGAGTTTTACCGGTTTTGGCTGCTGCTCCACAGACACCGTTTGAAAAAGGAATTAACAAGCAACCGTGTCGTCCTTGATAGGGTCCAATTTTTAGTAATTCAGGTGAAACTACTCTATAAAATCCCGTCCAGTCAAAACGATCATCGGACCAATGAAACTCACAGACGACAGTTGCCATTTTGGCAATTTCATCACTCTCTCCACTAGTTAAACTTGATATAGTTTTACTCAGCTCTTCATAATTTACCACTATTCGTTCTTCTCAAATTAAAAATTATCTATGACTATCTAGTAAAAAGGACTCTGTATAACTATACAATGATATTATAGTAAGAAGAAAATCAAAAGGTGTAATCATATGAGAGACTTTCATTTACCAGGTAGGTCATCAGTATTTGCCAGTAATGGAATGTGCGCGACGTCTAATCCGCTCGCGAGTAAAGTTGCTATATCAATTTTAGAACAAGGTGGTAATGCTGCAGATGCTGCAATCGCGGGGGGTATTCTTTTAGGTATCTGTGAACCACAAATGACTGGAATAGGTGGCGACTGTTTTATTTTGTTGAAAACTCAGCACTCAGAAAAAATAATTGCTTTAAATGGATCTGGAAAATCCCCAAAGACTCTAAATGCAGAGAAACTTACATCAAAAGGTTTAAGCGTAGTATCTGATGACAGCGTAGACGCAGTTACTATACCGGGGGCAATCGACGCATTTTGTAGGTTATCAGAAGATTATGGTAAAGTCGGGATAGCCGCGGCACTTGCTCCAGCAATTCACTATGCTAAACATGGTGTTCCAATAGGACCGCGGACTAGCTTTGATTGGAAAAGGAACGCTAAAAATTTACAAGGTATCGCTAAACATTATTATTTGCTGAACGGAGTCATACCAACGCCTGGACAAATCTTTAAAGTGCCAAAACAGGCTGACGTATTAAGAAAAATCTCGATAGAGGGTCGAAAAGCTTTTTATGAAGGTGAAATTGCGGAAGATATGGTCAACTCGCTTAAAAAATTAGGTGGGTCACACACTCTTGAAGACTTTGCGATGACCGAATGCGAATATACAGATCCGATTTCTGGAAAGTATAATGACCTCGAATTAGTAGAACATCCTCCAAACGGTCAAGGCGCAACGGCAATACTAATGAATAATATATTAAAAGAATTTGAAATTTCTAATATGGATCCATTTGGATCAAAGCGAGCCCATATTGAAGCTGAAGCTGCAAAATTAGCTTATGATGCCCGAAACAGGTTTATAGCCGATCCGCACCATACAAAACGTCTTGAGCACATGCTTGCTGATGACACTGGAAAAAAACTCGCCAAATTGATTACCCCTAATCGTGCCATGACCTTAGTAAATAAGATAACAGAACAAGTTCACAGGGATACTATCTATCTAACGGTCGTCGATAAAGATCTTAATGTTGTCTCTTTAATATATTCAATATTTAAAAGCTTTGGGTCAGGGATTGCGTCAGATAAATATGGTATACTTTTCCAAAATAGAGGGAGTGGCTTTAATCTCGAAAAAGGCCACCCAAATGAACTGGGGGGAAGTAAACGGCCAATGCACACTATAATTCCTGGAATGCTTAAAAAAGATGATAAAGTTATTATGCCATTTGGTGTAATGGGCGGAGCCTATCAACCAAATGGTCATTCTCGTTTTATCACCAATATTAGTGATTTTCAGATGAACCCACAAACCGCAATAGACGGACCACGATCCTTTTCTGATAGGGGGGATATGAAACTAGAGCGGGGTTATGACGATAAAGTATATCAAGAGCTTGAAGATATGGGACACAACGTTTCAATCCCAGTAGAACCAATTGGCGGCGCTCAAGCTATATTGATAGATTATGAAAATGGCACATTGCAGGGGGCTTCTGATCCCCGAAAAGATGGTTGCGCTTTAGGTTATTAATTAAAATCAAATTGGAGCGGATATTTTCCACCGCCATCATAGTCACCAAACATTGCCGCAAGGTCCGGATGCCCCATTGGTTCACCAGATGTATCGATATCTAGATTTTGCTCAGAAACATATGCTACATAATAACTCTCATCGTTTTCTGCCAATAAGTGGTAAAACGGTTGGTTCTTTTTGGGTCGATTCTCTAGGGGTATATTTTCGTACCATTCTTCAGTATTTGAAAATTGTGGATCAACATCAAAAATTACTCCTCTGAAAGAATATTTTTTATGACGGACTATCTGTCCTAAAGTATATTTTGCGTGAGTCTTAAGCATATAATTTAAACCTTTAATACCTTTAGCTTAACTATTAATAAGTGTTATCTCTACTATATAGGTTTGTTTTACAGGAATCCAATCGTGAATTTAGTTTTAAATGTATTTCAGATTTCTGCACCAGTTTTTTTGCTGACCGCAATTGGTTTTGTATGGGTAAAGTTAGATATAGAGTATAGAGTAGAATTTGTTACTAGGCTTGCGATGACATTGTCACTACCTTGCTTAATTTTTGTATCTTTAATGAATACACAAATTTCTCCAGAAATTCTTAGGGCAGTTTCATTAGCAGCAATAATATCTTATGCGCTAGTAACTATCGCAAGCTTTATACTGGTAAAAGTTTTAAAGTTAAATGTTAGTACTTTTCTTGCACCGTTGATTTTCGGTAATACTGGTAATCTAGGTTTACCTTTGGCATTTTTCGCATTTGGTACCGAAGGCCTCAGTTATGCTGTTGTGATTTTCGCGATCATGGCTACTTATAATTTTACATTTGGTGTGTGGGTAATATCTGGAGGAGGTTCAATAATTAAGGCGACGAAAGAACCACTCGTATGGGGAACAATACTAGGGTTAATTTTTTTAATTAACAATTGGAAAACACCATTATTCTTGACTTCGACACTTGAGCTTATCGGTCAGATGGCTATTCCTTTAATGCTAATAACATTAGGAGTAGCAATCGCCAGGTTACGACTAATAAACATTTCACGTGCTCTTATAATTACTCTAACAAAATTTTTTATTTGTTTAGTATTGTCAATTATAGTTGGTCGTTATTTTCAGCTTGAGCATATTCCTTTTTCTGTGCTTTTACTTCAACTGACTACACCCGTTGCAGTCACCTCATATCTTTTAGCAACAAAATATGACAATGGATCAGATGATATCGCTGGCTTAGTAATTATTTCTACCTTGATTTCAGCAATATATATCCCAATCATTCTCTTCTTTATTATCTAATAATTGCCGTTATCTCATTAGTTTTTTCGACGATCTAATTCAATACTGGTATTAAAATAGTCATTAGTTAACTCATGAGTATCACTCAAGCTTTTAAACTCTAAAGTGGTTTTTTCTCCCGTAGAGTTTGTAATAACCCATTCTCTCAAAGATATCGGATGATCTACAAACTTTAGCATTAGTTGGCCGAGTGTCGGAGATTTCGGATCGTGTAAGATGACTTCTGTAAATTTTCCATTTTTTGTGTGACTAAGAATACTTTTCGACCCCACAAGATTTATTTCTTTTTTAAGTAGTAACTTTAATGGTGTTTTATTTAGAGAATACTCCCTCGGATAAGTATTAGATCTAGAGTCAAATACAGTTATTCTACTTCCACCTACAATGATCAAACTATTATCTGGTTTTTCATACTCAATCCGCATTCTGCCTGGTCGTAATAAAAATACCTTGCCCGTTGACGTAGTTTTATCATCGTTAATTTGTGTAAATTCTCCGTATAATTTATCGCTCAGCATCAGATATTCTGATAAGTGCTTCAAAGATATCTTCTCAAGTGCCACCGAATTACCCGCCATGCACAAAAGCGAGGATATAAACAATATTATTTTAACTATAAACAAAAGCTTCCTATGTATTGAATTAAATCATACTATTCACATGAATCGAAATTATCTCTCTGGTACTAAAATTTCTCTTTTCCCGACGTGATTAGCCTCAGAAACTAATCCAGATTCTTCCATTTGTTCAACTATTTTTGCGGCTTTGTTATAACCTATTGCCAGTTTTCTCTGGATATATGAAGTAGAACATTTCCTGTCATTTATCACAATTTGCACAGCTGTATCATAGAGATTATTTTCGTCGTCTGAACTAGACCCCAAACCCAACACTAGATCAATATCACTAGATTTCTCATCATCTACACCTTCTAAGACACTCGACATGTATACTGGTGGACCAAACGACTTTAGATGATTAACAACTTCCTCTACTTCTTCATCACTTACGAAAGGACCGTGGACTCGCGTTATCTTAGAACCTCCGGCCATGTATAACATATCGCCCATTCCCAGTAATTGCTCAGCACCCATTTCACCCAATATAGTCCTACTATCTATTTTTGATGTTACTTGAAATGAGATACGGGTAGGGAAGTTTGCCTTTATAGTGCCCGTGATAACATCAACAGACGGTCTTTGGGTTGCCATAATTAGGTGTATTCCAGAAGCTCTTGCCATTTGTGCTAATCGTTGAATACACGCTTCGATTTCTTTTCCAGCAACCATCATAAGATCTGCCATTTCATCTACTACAACAACAATGTAAGGCATTTCCTCAGGTTGGAATTCTTCTGTCTCAAAAACGGGGTCACCAGTTTCATCATTGAACCCTGTCTGTACAGTTCTAGAGAACATCTCCCCTTTGGAAAGAGTATCTTTCACTCTACCATTAAAGCCATCGATATTTCTAACACCCATTTTCGACATCTTTCGATATCGTTCCTCCATTTCACCAACTACCCATTTTAAAGCCCCCACTGCTTTTTTGGGATCCGTAACAACAGGTGAGAGCAAGTGCGGTATGCCATCATAGACACTTAGTTCAAGCATTTTGGGGTCTATCATTATCATTCTACATTCGGCTGGTGAAAGCTTATACAAAAGGCTCAGTATCATTGTATTTATTGCTACTGATTTTCCAGAGCCTGTTGTACCTGCAATGAGCAAATGTGGCATCTTCGCAAGATTAGACACAATCGGCTTTCCACCTATATCTTTCCCTAATGCTAGTGCTAATTGTTGTTTCCCATCGCCAAAATCTCTACTCGATAGAATTTCCTTTAAAACAACCGTTTCTCGAGTGACGTTTGGTAATTCTATACCAATTACAGAACGTCCTGGAACAGTGGAAACTCGAGCGGACAGCGCAGACATTGAGCGCGCAATATCATCTGATAGTCCTATTACTCTCGACGCTTTTAAACCTGGTGCTGGCTCAAGTTCATACATTGTAACAACTGGACCCGGCCTCACGGAGACTATTTCTCCTTTCACACCATAGTCGTCTAGCACAGCCTCTAACATCCTTGCGTTTTCTTCTAACGCTTCATCACTCATTTGTTGTCGTTCTATTATTTTTGGATTTGTTAAAACATTAAGGGGCGGTAACTCATATTTTTTTTGGGTATCTTCAAAATTTAGAAATGGTTGAGAGTCAGATTTAGCCTTCTTTGAAGGTAATATTTTCTTTTTCAATGGGTACTTAATTAATGGTTCAGCTACTTTACTTTGGATAAAATCAGGCCCACCGATAGGATATGATTGTTGTTTAACATTTTTTAAAACCGGTTTTGGCTCTGCATCAGAATCGTAACTTTGCTCTAAACTAAATATATCCTCGACAGATTCATCATCAATCTCTGACTTGACTGTATTGTCTTCATGATGGACTGGTTCTCTTGAATGTAAATCATTACGACTTTCAATAATTGAAGAAATCTTTGTTCGTATTCTTTCCTGCGGATCATCCATATCTAAACGTGATATTACAGGTTCCATTTTAGCTTCTCTTTTGACATTTAATTTAGGTCGCAAAATTTTGGAAGAATATAGTTGATCATAGAAGGGCGACTCTTAGTTACTGTCGAATATTCATGTTCCTTTACTTTTAGATTTTCGTCTAATGGGCTTATATCTTGTCTGAAAATCATATTTTCAGACTCAGACTGGAGTTTTTCTGTATTTTTATTTTTTGCAAACAAAAATATTACAGACTTTGCAATTATAAATAAGGTCTTTGATAGGGACCTTAATATTGCTGAACAGTATATGAGAATCTTTTTTAAAACAACTTTCAACTCAAAAAAGGTAAAGCCAAGTATAAATAGAAATAAGAATACCGATGCCGTAAAAAGTACAAAACTCAAAGTTCTTTCTTCGATTAGGTCGTCTATAGAAAGTAAATTTCTAATACTTCCAATGACCATTTCTCCAAACAAACC